>JBBISJ010000005.1:0-6795 GCA_037441345.1 Chloroflexota bacterium | reverse complement strand
GGATCCGGGCACGCAGCTACGTCAAGACCTTCGCCAACTACTACGACCAGAAACGGCGACACGCCTGGGGCTGCACCGACATCCCGTACGCCGTCTGCCAGTTTTTCGACCACCCGGAGATCCCGCTGTTCCAGCGTTTCCGGCGGCTGTGGTCACTCATGGAGACCCACGTCCTCTGGTCTTCACAGTGGTTCTTGATCACCGCGGGCCGAGCGATTCCGTTTGCGCTGGTCTCTCTCGGCCTGACGGACCTGCCGTCATGGATGCCTGTGGTTGACCACTGGCTGCTGGCGCCTTGCGGCGGCGCCCTCATGCTGATGATCGGAATCGACACGATGATGCGCCCGCCGAGGCCGCGGGAATGGCCGATCTGGCTTTACCCCGTGCAGTACGCGCAGTGGTTCCTGATGGCGCCGATCACGCTGTTGTTCTCGGCGCTGCCTGGCCTGGATGCGCAGATCCGGCTCGCCATTGGCAAGCGGCTGGAGTACAGGGTTACGGAAAAGGCGTAAGAAGACTTCGCTTCGCACGCCCCTGGGCCGCGTCAGTCCACAGACAGCCACTATCGAGCGGGCGGTCCGGGCGCCGTCAGCCGCCTACCGGCTAACCTACCCTAACTCTCTGTCTTCGACGCGCTAACCTTCTTCCCGGCCGCAGCCTGCGCCTGCCGCTTCAGGACAAAGTAGCTCGTCTCCATTCGGAGCAGCGGATGAACGGCCGCGATGTCCCAGCCCTCGCCGCCGAGACCGTCCAGGTAACGGCGAACGAAGGCGGTGCGGTGTTCACCCGGCTGCCGGATGAACTCGACACCCTCGGAGGAGATCCTCCCCCGAAAGTCCACATAGGCGATCTTGTATTCCCAGTTTGCCATTTACGCCTCCTCATCGGCGGCGAACCGGCGCACAACGACCGCCCGCTATCTCTAATTATGACACCCGGGCAAGACAAGCCCGGAATGTTGTTGCATCGTTAATGCAATAAGCGTATCATCCGCTCATGACGCACCTGCCCGTCGCCATAGACGGCCGCTCGGCCCGCGCAGCGCGAACCCGCAGCGCCGTCGTCGTCGCAATCCTCGATCTGATCGGCGAAGGCAATTTGCGGCCCACCGCCAGGCATGTATCTGATCGCGCTGGCGTGTCGCTGCGTTCGGTCTTTCAGCATTTCTCCGACCTCGAATCTCTCTTCGCGGCAGCAGCTGACCTGCAGATTGCGCGCGTTACCGCGGCCGCCGGCGAAGTACCCGTCGAAGGGTCGCTTGCGGCACGCATAGACGCGTTCGTCGAAGCGCGGGCGGCGACTCTCGAAGCGATCACGCCGGTCAGGCGCGCGGCGCTGTTGCAAGAACCCTTCTCGGCTGAGATCGCAGCGCGCCTCGCCTGGGCACGGCAATGGGCGCGCGACCAGGTTGAGCGCGCATTCGCGCCTGAATTGGACCGCATGAGCCAGCGGGCACGTTGGGAGATCACCAGCGCGCTTCACGCCGCCACCGAATGGTATACATGGGAGACACTGCGCACCCACGAACATCTCTCGCTCGATTCCGCGAAGAGAGTTATGTCGCGCACAATTCGTGCGCTGCTTCAAAAGGAGGAATGATGGAAGTATTGAGGACCCCGGACGAGCGATTCCAGGGCCTGCCTGGCTTCGACTTCGAGCCGCGGTACGTCGATGTCCCGTCCGGGGATGGCGGAACCCTGCGGGTGCACTACCTGGATGAGGGCCCGGCAGACGCCGAGCCCCTTCTCCTCATGCACGGTGAGCCTTCGTGGTGCTACCTGTACCGCAAGATGATCCCGGTCATCGTCAACTCCGGGTTCCGCGCCGTCGCCCCGGACCTGGTCGGCTTCGGCCGCTCAGACAAGCCAACTCCGCGGACGGAGTACACCTACCAGCGTCACGTGGACTGGATGGCATCGTTCATTGAGGCGATCGACCTGCGCCGGGCAACGCTGGTCTGCCAGGACTGGGGCGGTCTCATCGGCCTCAGGCTTGTCGCCGAGCATCCGGAGCGGTTCTCCCGGGTCGTTGCCGCGAACACGTTCCTCCCAACGGGCGACCGACCGGCTGGCGAGGCGTTCATGCGATGGCGAGAGTACTCACAGCGCATTCCGGACTTCGATGCGGGCTGGATAGTGGACAGCGGATGCACCACGGAACTTTCAGAGGAGGTCAAGAACGCCTATCGGGCGCCTTTCCCCGACGACGCCTTCAAGGAGGGTGCACGCCAGTTCCCGATCCTCGTGCCGATCGCGGAGGATGACCCCGCGGTGCCCGCGAACAAGCGGGCCTGGGAGGTACTGCGCGAATGGAAGAAGCCGTTCCTCTGCGCATTCGGCGACTCGGACCCGATCACGCGCGGCGGAGACCGTGCTTTCCAGGCGATGGTCCCTGGAACCCAGGGGCAGCCGCACACGACAATCGCCGGAGGAGGGCACTTCCTCCAGGAGGACCGCGGCGAGGAACTCGCAGGCGTGGTGGTCGCCTGGATGAAGCAGACCCCGGTGGACTGACGAGGAAGACGGAGGATGCCTCGAGCAGTGAGCGACATCAGACCCAACGCGGAACAGTTTGCGCAGCTCGCAGCCGCGGCCGATGACCGTCCGGTCGTCATGTTGAACCTGCTGAAGTTCAAACAGCGCTCAGATGACGGGGCAGGGTCAGGCGCAAGCGCCTATCGCAGATACGGGGACGACGCGGTGCGCATGATCGAGGAACGCGGCGGGCGCATCCTCTGGCAGGGCCGGGCAGAGCAGGTCCTGATCGGCGATCCGGCGCAGGACTGGGACTCTGTCGTACTCGTCGAGTACCCGTCCCGGAAGGCATTCCTGGAGATGGTGTCTAACCCCGAGTACATGAAGAGCCACGAACACAGAGAAGGCGGCCTCGAGAGAACGACAGTCGTTGCCTGCACCGAGACAGGAGTGCGCAGTGGCCGAGCTTGAGCTGACGATCCTGGGGAGCGCAAGCCCTGTTCACCAACCCCATCGGTTTGGGCCTTCGCAGGTGATCTCCGGCGGAGGTGTAAACATCCTGGTCGACCCGGGCTGGGGATCGACGCTCAGGCTGTTCCAGTCGGGCATCACGCCCCAGCGGATCGACGCCGTGTTCGTGACGCACCTCCACTCCGATCACACCACGGACTTCGCCGATTTCCTGGTGATGGGGTGGGTCGGCGGCCGCAGTGTGCCGGTACCCGTTTACGGTCCGGTTGGGACGGCGAGGATGGTGGCCGGCTACCAGCAGGCACTCGAGGCGGACACTCAGTACCGGCTGGCACACCACGGAGACAAGTTGCCGGCGATCGGCCCGGCTGCCGAGGTTACCGAGATCACTGCCAGCGAGGAGCCGGCTGAGGTTGCCCGTATCGCGGACATCACGGTGAAGGCGTTCCATGTCGATCACCGGCCGGTGATGCCCGCTTACGGCTTCCGTTTCGAACGAAACGGTGCATCCATCGTGATCTCAGGCGACACAAACGCGTGCCCGGGGCTGCTCAACGGTTCGCAGCACGCCGACATCCTCGTCTGCGACTCAATGAACAAGCGGATGATGGAGCAGGTTGAGCAGAGGCTGCGGTCGATCGGGAACGAGGCGCAGGCGGCGCTGCTGAACGACGCACACAGCTATCACGCATCGGTGGAGGACGGAGCGGAGATCGCCCAGAAGGCAGGGGTCAAGCACCTCGTTCTTTCGCACCTTCTCCCGTCAATCGTGGACGAGCAGGTGCCCGAATTCACGGCCGGACTGGACCGGATCTTCGGCGGCAAGATTACCGTGGCACACGACCTCGACCGCTTCGCGGCAGGTTAGGGCGACGGCCCGGCAATCAGCTCGTCCACACCAAAGATCCTGATCTCGCCGCTGGCTGAGGCCGCGACGTATATGGCCGCACCATCAGGAGAGACCGTCACATCCCACGGTTTGCCTCCAGAAGGCACGGTGGCGATAGCCTGATTGGCGACGGTGTCGATCACAGTCATGCTGTCGTTCAGCGAGTTCACCACGTAAGCCTGCTGCCTCACCGGGTTCAGGGCAACGGCAAGCGGGGCAAGGCCCACTGCGACCGTCTCGATAACCGCCCAATCTGGAATCGAGATGACAGAGAGGGCCGCGTCTTCACTGTTGACTACGTAGAGCCGTTGGCCAGCCTCATCCAGCGCCAGACCGCGTGGCCGTTCGCCAACCGCAATCGAAGCAATCACCTCCCGTTTTTCCGTATCGACAGTGACCACCTCGTCCGTCGCGGCGTTTGCCACGTACAGGGTCCCGCCCTCATCTGCGACGGCGAGTCCCCAGGGTTCGTGGAGGCCCTCGACCGTGCCCAACTCTTGATTCGAGGCGCCATCGATCACTGACACAGTGTCATCGCCTGAGTTGGCGATGTAGATGCGGTTTGCCGCGGCGTCGACGGCGATGTCCCACGGCTGAACGCCGACGGCGATCGTGGCCGCGACCTCCGCGCCATCCAGCACGGTCACCTCGTCACTGAAGGCGTTCGCCACGTATGCCAGGCCGGTTGCTGAATTGACCGCAATCGCCACGGGACCCGTCCCGGATGGAACCGTCGCGATCGCCTTCGCCGTCTCAAGGTCAACGACGGAGACGGTGTTGTCGAACTCGTTGCCCGCGTAAAGGAGGCGCCGTTCGGCGTCTACGGCGACCGCCCATGGCTTGGATCCCACGGCGATCGAACGGATGGGCGTCCCGTCTGGGGGATTCTCGCCGCCCGAAGCGCACGCCGCGCAGGCCAGGACGAGAACCGCCAAGATTGTGAGCTTCATGGACGCACGAAAGAGATGGAGCATAGAGGAGGTCAGATACCGCCAGCGCATAGTGTTGTTTCGGTACTTTTTGTTAGCGTAACACCCTTAACCACTTGACAACATTTATGGGACGGCGGACAATGGCACCAACTTTGGGGGTGCGGCGTATGCTGTCGCATATGCTGGGCTGCGCTATGCGGGCAATCATAGCCTGAACGCGTCGGCGCCTCCCCCGGGGTGAGGGAGCGCATGACGAGTACGAACCCGCAGACGCCAACACGCGACCGACGCCGCGGGTTCATCTTCGCGCTTGTCGGCATCCTCGTAGTCGCCGGGCTGTTCGCCGGCATTAGCCTCGTTAACGGCACGGGTACTCCCACGGTCGTAACGGACAAGCCGGACTACGGGCCTTACGGTCTGGTCACGATCATGGGATCGGGGTTCCTGGGAACCCAGGCTCTCGATGTGGTTGTCACCGCACCAGACGGTGGCGTTTACACAGGGGCCGGGAACGGCACTCCCGGGTTTGACAGTGTCACTACCGATTCCACCGGGGCGTTTGTCTACTTCTACCAACTGAACGGCTACGGTGCCGGCAACTACCTGGTCGAGGTCTTCGACCACACCGATAGCGGACACACGACGGTGCTGGCGAGCACGACGTTCTACGACGATACCGGTCTACCGACCTCTGTAACGGCGAGCTACAACACGGGCACGGGGCAACTCACCGTCTCCGGCTCGTGGACGTGGCCATCATGCCCGAACAGCAATAAGGCTGCTGGATTCGCCCTATTCATCAACGGAACGAACCCCGTTGCCCCGGGAACCGGGGCGCTCGACGGCACTAGCGCGACAAACACCATGCACCCGGTCAACATGGTGAGCTACCAGTTCCCCTGCGCGACGTCGGGGACGTATGGCCCTGACACGCACACGCTGGCCACAGCGCCGACAAGCGTATGCGTTGTGATCTACGACATCCACAGCGACAAATTGCCGCCGGCAACCGGCAAGCACTCCACCGTTGGAGCAGGGGCCGGCAGGAACATGGACAACTCGTACGAAGTTGCAACGACAACCAAGCCCGCGAACGCCTACGGCTCCGGCAGCTGCACACCCCCATCTATTATCACGCCAACAGCAACCTTCACGGTCAGCAAGGACTTCGTACCGAACAACGGGGCAAACGTAACGGTCTCGCTGTCATGCGCGTCCGGGTCCGTCTCTCCCGCTTCCGCCAGCGCCTCGGAGGCCACCCCGGCCACGTTCACCATCACGGGATACACCGGCAACCCAACCTGCACGGCCACCGAATCGCCGATCCCAAACGGCTATTCGTCAACGGGCAATTGCTCGGCTGCCCTGCTGACCGGTTCCTGCACCGTCACCAATAACCAGAACTCTGCGCAGGTTGTTGTCCTGAAGGACTTCTCGGACAACAACACGGCGAACGTGACCGTTGGCGTCACCTGCACATCCGGCTCTGTCGCCAACGACGACCCGACCGCCTCTGAGGCCGACCCCGCCAACTTCACCATCACCGGCTTCACCACGGGGGCTACCTGCACCGCAACGGAGGCCGTGCCCGGTGGGTACACCGCGAGCCAGACCGGCTGCGCCGGTTTGCCGGTAACCAATGGCGGCACGGCCAGCTGCATCATCACTAACACGCTGAATTCAGCACCTTTCACTGTGAGCAAGGACTTCATTCCGGACGTAGCAACCCCGGTGACCGTTTCCGTGTCGTGCGCCTCGGGAACGGCAGCCCCGGCGTCGGCAAGTGTCAGCGATGGCTCGCCATTCACCTTCACCATCACAGGGTTTACGGGCAACCCCACCTGTACCGCCTCGGAGTCCCCCATCCCCTCGGGCTACTCCTCCTCAGGCACCTGCGCCGCCGCCCTCTTACCCCCCGCCGGCTCCTGCACCATCACCAATACCCTGATCACGAATCCGTTCATCGTCCTCAAGGACTTCTCAGACGGCAATACGGCAGCCGTCACGGTGTCCGTTGCCTGTTCCAGCG
>JBBISJ010000004.1:47041-133950 GCA_037441345.1 Chloroflexota bacterium | reverse complement strand
CCGGGGGCGCCAGATCAACTCCCCAACTCCCTGAATCTGGCCTCCTCCAGATACGAAATCGGGCCTTTCAGGCCCTTTTGGCGGCCTCCCCCAGGCCGCCCGATCGGCACCGGCGACGCAAAAACGACCCGCGGCCTGCTTTCAGGCCGCGCGCGAATTTCACGAACGCAGCGGGTCGTTTTTCGTGACGTGTTGTCACCTGACAGCACCCGGCAAGGAGGCCGATCATGAAGAACAGCAAGGGCTATCAAGAGATGCGCGCCGGGGACGTAACGATCGAACAGCTTGCGGCCTACTTCCGGGTCTCCAACCGCGCCGAAGGCAAGAGCCCGGCGACGGTCCGCTGGTATGACCAGAGCATTGAGCTGTTCGTTCGCTTTCTCGCCGGCAGGGGCGGACCCAGGTCCACGCCCAGAACCCGAACACGCCGACGCAGGAACGCCACCTCTCGTCCCACTCCATCAACAGTACTGCGCGCGCCCTGCGCGCCTTCTTCAACTGGCTCAAGCAGGAGGGCTACACCGACACGCACCGGCTCCAGGAGATGAAGGTGCCGCGGGTGCAGAAGAAGATGGTTGACGTCCTCAGCAAGGAGGAGATCGCCCGGATCCTGGGCAGCCTGAACCCGAGGACGGCCGGTGGTTCACGCGATCACGCGATAGTCATGGCGCTCCTGGACTGCGGCCTCAGGGCCTCGGAGATCCTCACCCTCAAGGACCGGGACGTCGACCTCGAGGAGGGGATCCTCCGGGTGGTGGGCAAGGGCAACAAGGAGCGCCTGGTCCCGATCGGGAGCCGCGTGACTAAGGCGTTCGTCCAGTACAGGCAGATCTTCCGGCCGGAGCCCGCGAGCCCGTCCGTCGACACCTTCTTCCTTGACCAGGACGGCAGGCCGATGAGCTTCGACGCCCTCAAATCAATGCTGCAGAGGCTGGGGCGACGGACCGAGGTGCCCCGTCTTCACGCCCATCTCCTCCGCCACACCTTCGCCACGATGTTTCTCGTCAACGGCGGTGACGTCTTCACCCTCCAGCGGATCCTTGGACACACGACACTGACGATGGTGAACCACTACGTCCACATGGCCGGAGCCGAGGTGGCCCTGCGTTACCGCTTCGTTCTCGCCGATGGACAACATGAGCGTCACGCCGAGGCGCGGGCAGAAGGCTCAGGATCGCGTTGCCGCCCCTCCTCGCCTGCGGGTCGTTTCAAACCGGCGAAACACCAGATGACCCCGTCCGGCGTGACCCTTGTACCCTGGCCTGGCCTCTGGCTAAGGATATGGCTTTCGAAAGCCAGAGCCCGAAGGCATCTGCATATCTGGCTTGAGCGGCCCGGCGCCTCTCACTGCCCTCTTGCCAATCCATCACTTATTCAAACCCATCTCTTCCTCCTAACCTGTCCCTGGATCAGCAACCTGCCGACAGTCAACCCAATATCCCCTCGATCTCAAGTTCGCCTCCCCAGATGCAAGCGTACTGACAAACCACCCCAGTTTGTTCTCACCGACCGTGACATGGACATCCTCAGAGACGTACTCCGAATGCGGTATCTTGACCGTGAACAGGTCCAGCGGTTGCGGTTCGGCCCGCGCTCGGCTTCGGCCTGCAAACGGCGGCTGACCCTCCTCTACCACCACCGCTACCTGGACCGGGTCCTGGTCCCATCGGCGCCGCCATCCGGGTCAGCGCGAGCCCTCTACTGCCTCGATCGCCGCGGCGCTCACGTGCTCGCCCTTGCGGATGGGACAGGTGTCAGGAACGTCGACTGGCGAAGGCAGGACAACGACAAGGACTCGTTCTTCCTCGCGCTTCTGCGGGACTGCAACGACGTCTGGATCAGCGTGATCGAGGCGTGCGACGGGCAGGGCTGGACATTGACCTGGACGGACGAGCGCGAACTGCGGCGGACGCTGACCCGCCAGCGTCTCCCCGCAACTGCCGGTTCCCGCGCCGCACTCCTGGTGATTCCAGACGGTCAATTCACCATCGACGACGGCGGCGACCGCTATTCATTCGCGCTTGAGCTGGACAGGGGAACCGTCGAGGAGAAACGGATCCGCGAGAAGGTCTGCGGCTACGGGGAGTGGATGACGAGCGGCGCCTACCGCCGGCGCTATAGGGATGACAGCCTGCGCGTCCTCTTCGTGGTGTCGGGCCGCAACCCCCGGGAACGCGTAGAACGTCTCAAGAGGTGGACCGAGGCCGAGGGCGGACGGAGCCTCTTCTGGTTCACGGAGCAGGAGACCCTCGACCGATCGGACCCGCTCTGCGATCCCATCTGGAAGGTCGGCGGGACCGCAACCCGCGAGGCGCTCCTCCCGGTCGCCGCCTTGCCGGTGACGCGTGGCGCCAGGCGCCTGCCGGCGGTGAGGTGACCATGAGCCAGGACCCACGCGGCAACCTCCTCTTCGCGGGCACCGATCCGCGGGACCCTTCCCTGCAGTTCCCGATTCCCGAGCGCTCGCGCGCCGTGCACTCGTACTGCCTGGGCGGCAGCGGCGTCGGCAAGTCAAAGATGTACGTCGACTGGATCCTGCAGGATATCGTCGCCGGCCGTGGCTTGGCCGCCATCGACCCGAAGGGGGATTTGATCTTCGACATCCTGGCCGCCCTGAGCGATATCGACGAGCGCTGGTGGCCGGGGCTCGCCGAACGGCTCGTCCTCATCGACCCGTCCGACCCCGATCACTCGGCGAGCTCCGATCCCCTCGAGGTGAGCGACGGCACCACACCTTCCCGTCAAAGGCAGGAGTTTTCAGCATCTTCCGGCGCATCTGGGGACTCAGCGACACGAGGGCGCCACGCATGGACCTCTTGCTGCGGCGCACCATTCATCTCCTGATGGAGGCCGGGCTGACCCTCGCAGACATGCCGCGAGTCCTCTCGGATGAGGACATGCGAATGCGCCTCCTGACGCGGACACAGGATCCCACGCTGATCAGCTTCTGGCTGCACGAATTCCCGGACGCCCCCGCCTTGAGGCAGCAGTGGGTCGCGCCGGTGCTGACAAGGATCGGCAGCTTCCTCGACGATCCGTCGATCCGGCAGATGATGGGCCGGCGGGGCGGCACGGTGAACTTCCGCAAGGTGATGGACCGGGGCGACGGGATACTGCTTGTGAACCTCGCCAAGAGCCGGTTGGGGGAGGAGTCCAGCCGGCTCCTGGGCGGGTTCCTGATGGCCAAGCTTCAGCTTGCAGCGGAAAGCCGGATCTCCATCTGGCCGCCCGAGCGGCGCCACCGCTTCTACTGCTACATCGACGAGTTCCAGAACTACCAGACGAGCACCCTGCCCGAGCTTCTCGCCGAGGCGCGCGGTTACGGACTGTCGATGGTGATGGCGCACCAGAACCTCGCCCAGCTCGATGCGGAGCTGCGCGAGGCGATCATGGGGAACGCCAGGATCCGGGCCTGCTTTCGCGTCAGCTACGATGACGCGGAGCTGATGACCCGCGAGATGTTTCCGATCCGTGGCGACCGGGTCAAGGAGCGGGAGATGGCATGGATCAAGATCGGGAAGGTGCCCCTTCCCATCGGCTTCAACTACAAGTACTTCTCGGCCTCGGAAGAGGCCCGGCAGAACAGAGAGGCGCTCCATGGGCTCCCCGACCGGCGGTTCTGGCTGCAGCTAGCGGACTCCGGTGCGATTGTTGAGCTGCGGACGGCGGAGATGCCGCGAGTGGACCGTCGGCGTGCCGAGCAAAGGATAGCGCGATTCAAGGAGGGTCTCGGCCCGGGGAGGGCTCCGGTGATCGCGAACGCCGAGGGCCTCCCGACGGTCAGCAATCGGTCAATCACGTCACCACCGTTACCGGCCCAGGGCCGTCTGTACCACTGGACACCGCCGGAGCGGCAGCGCCGGCCTCCCCGGCTCCGTTGACCGGGCCGATGGCATCCGATCCGGTGTGATGCCAATTGACCGTCTTGAGGAGGTCCTGTCGTTGTAGTAGTGTCTCTCTACTTTCCCGGCGACGGGCTTGCCTGGAGACAGATCATGAACGGAACACTTCTACCAACCGAGTTAATACTTTCACTGGTCCTCGCCCTGGCGGCGCTCGTGCTCAACACGTTCTCGCCCGGTGCCGCGGCAGTGACCGGAGCCATCGCCGCGCTTATCGTCCTGAAGCTCCTGGTGATGGGGAGGTGATATGGGCGGTCTGGTATTACTCATCGTCCACACCGTCCTCATCGGGATCGCCGAACTACAGTTCCACGTCACCGTCGGCCAGCTCCTGACAAGGCTGATCCACTGGCTGGCAGGGCCATCGCCGTAACGGCTCTTTGCGGGGCACGCAAGGCCACCCCCGGCATTCATCGCCGGGGTCTCGGTGTCCTGACCTGTCCTTGCGGCGGATACGTTCTCTTCGTGGCGGCCTTCCGGTGCAACAACTTGCCGTCCCCCGAATAGACCTCGATCCTGACCCCTTTCCGTGCCCACCGCTGGCGCGCCAAAACCTCGAACGAGAACCCCTCGGCGAACTCTGCCTTCTGCCAGCAGTTCCCGCCGGCGTTCCAGCGGTAGCCCAGACGCTTCAACTCGTCCCTCACGTCGTACGCATCGAACACCCGGATCTCGAGGCGATCGCTACCCAGCGTGGGGAGCGGCGTGACGTCGTTCCAGTCGAGTTCTCCTACTCCCTTTAGCGCCCCGATGCTCTCGAGGAACTGGCTTTCTCGCCTCGACTCGGTGATCAAGGCAAGGACCGTCGCGGGCCCTGGTCGTCGCGACGTAGAACAGCCGGCGCTCCTCGTCGATGATCCCCTCGACGGTGTCGCCGAAGATGCGAAGGAAGATCCAGTGCGGGTGGATGAGCGGGTAGCTCCGGTCCACCGCGTCCAGGACGATGACCGCTTCCGACTCAAGTCCCTTGTACCCATGTACCGTCGAGACGACCACGCGGCGCCGGTATTCCTCGGGAAGAAAGGAGTGCACGTGGCGCTCGAAGGTCTGCAGGTCGTTGCGGTTCGGGTTCCTGAAATACCACGGCGATCCGTTCCGGCGGCTCAGCAGGCTCACACGGTCATGGGACTGGAGGAAGTGCCAGATCAGCCGCAACACGGACGGCGTGATCTCATCCCCGTCGTGCACCTCGGCCTCGAGAGCGGAGGGCGCGAACTCGTCCAGCCGGCAGACCATCACGTCGCCGCCGTCCGGCCGCGCTGCCGCCGCTTCAACGCCTCGCCCGCGCATAACCGCATTGCCCGCCTCGACGATTGCCCGCGCCGAGCGGTGGTTGGTGCGGATGTGCCTGCGCGAGCCGCCCCTGAAGTAGCTCTCGAAGCCCTCGAAGAAGCGGATGTCCGACCCGGCGAAGCCGTTGATGGCCTGCCAGTCGTCTCCGACGCAGAAGAACCGCGCATCCGGGGCCTGCTCCCGAATCGCGGATGTCAACTCGAAGAACGACGCCGAGAAGTCCTGGAACTCGTCGATCATGACGAACCGGAGCCTCGCCAGGTCTCCCTGCTCCCGGCCCCCGTCCCTGGTGAAGCGAGTCTCGCCCCGCCTCACTGCGGCGGTAGCACGCCACATCAACCCGTCGAAGTCCTCCTTGTTCTCCTTTGCCAGACGTTCCAGGTAACTGCGGTACACAGACGTCCCGCACCGGACGAAGAGCTCCTCGGCGTGCGAGATCGGTGCGTGTCTTTGGGCTCGCGCCTCGAGTTCGGCCGGAGCGAGGTTGGCTTTCCGGCAGCGCCCGACGAAGTTGCTCATGGCGCGCGAGAAGCTGTCCACCGCCCGGACGCCGATCAGCTGCCAGATCTCCTCCTCTGACCGGCGCCTAGCGGGAACCCCCGCCGCCTGAAGCCTGGCCAGCAGACCCCTGACGAAGGACGCGGGTCCAACCCGCGTGATGTCGTCGGGAGCGAATTCGAGGAAGGTCCAATCGGCCTGTCCGGCCCAGAACTGGCGCTTTCTCTCGGACATCTCATCGTAGTCCGGGTCGCCTTCAAGACCGAAATACTCGATCACGACCCCGGCCCGCCGGTCCGTCATGATCGTGAAGTCCGGCCGATAGTTGACCCCTCGCCACCGGAAGTTCCGCTCGTACGCATAATCAACCGCATGTTCGAACAGGGCGTTGGCGATCAGCCGCTCTCCGTACGAGCGCACAAATTCACCGCGCAGCGTCTCGCGAGGCAGAGCCCGCCGGTGCTTCAAGAACTCCTTGATCGTCCGGTTGAACCGGCCTTCCTCGATCCTCTCCCAGTCGTCGCGGAAGTAGGACATCATCAGGTCCCTGATCGATTGCGAGTACTCAGGTGAGCGGATATGCTCGTCGATCACCGCCTGGATCTCTCTGCTCAGGCCCATGTCGCCGGTGCCGGCACGGTCCGCCACCAGTTCCTCCTCGGGGTGAACGATGGCGTGCGCCAGGGCGTGGAAAGTCATTACGTGCGGAAGGTCTCCCGGAATCGCGCCCCTGAGCCGTTCCCTGATCTCCTCGGCGGCCTTCCTGTTGAAGGCGAGCAGTAGCATCTCCCCTGGCGAGACGCGGCAGTGCATGAGTAGGAACAACGCTCGCGTCACCAGCGTCCTCGTCTTCCCGCTTCCGGCGCGCGCCACGACTTCAACGTCGCCGGTTGTCGAGGCGATCGCGGCCGCCTGCTCGGTGTCAACTCTTTCCTTGAGGTGCCCTGCAACCCAGTGCTGCACGAACTGCGCCTTTTGCTCGCTGAGCTCCTCCGGCGTCATCGCGTCGGAATCCCTGTGCCGGGCGACGTACTCATCGACCGAGAGGAAGTCGTTATGAAGGCGCGCGGCCACCTCGGCCGCCAGCCGCTCTTTCCGCGTCAGGCGCTGGCGCTCTTGCTCCTGGCGTTCCAGGTCCAGCGCGCGCGCCCGTTCTGCAGCCGCGCGCCTTTCGGCCTCGCTCAGGCGATTCTGCTCGGCGGCAGCTTCTCGCTCCCGGAACCTTTCCTCGTAGCGTTCGGCCAGGATCTCGGGTAGACGTTGCCAGGCCGAACGTGGCAACCGCTCCCATAACCGGGCGACGATAAGGCGCTCCTCCTCGCTGAGAAGGGGGGTGGCCTGCTGGGAGCGGACGATGCTCGGGGCTAGAACCGTCAGGTAATAGTCGCGGTGCTGATCCCAGTTGCTCCAGCTGCCAATCAGATCGTCGACTAGCTTGAGAGTGTCGCGGTCGAAACCGTGCCTGGAATCCTCGTGTTTCCGTTTCTTCATTGCAGTAGGAGGTGCGCCTATCTATTACAGGCGGTAGCACCTGTCGCGTGCCCTCACGAACCGTCACTTGAGTTCCGGGAGGCAGAGAAGATAGCGCTTCGAAGTGTTCAAATGAGGCCGCGGTAAGTCCCCTTTGTTGTTCCTTCGCGACGATGGCGCCAAGTGCAACGAAGACCGCAGCGTACGCGCGCGTGGGTGAGGCGATGGCGACTACCAGGCGGGATCGATCACAGTGGGTGGTGGCTACCGTTGCACCAACGGATATGTAGTAGTGGGCCCAACCAGGCAGATCATCCGATCGGGCGCCCTCGACGAGGGCAAGCCTCGTGGCTATTTCACACGGCACGTCCTTTTCACCGGATTCCCCCTCGAGTCCGTGCGAAGGGACTCGATTCTAAAGTCGACTAATGTGATGTGAGCGAAATTATACGCGACTCACGTCATCTAGGTGAAACATATGTGCACAGCCCATAGTAACCTCTCCTGTATCCGAGGCGCCTGTGAGGAGGACCTTCACCGCCGCCTCCCCAGGTAGGTCTCCAGTCCTTCGCGGAGCGGAGTTGGCTTGAAGCCGATCGCTTGCTGGAGTTCGACCGGATCGGCAACGGCGTCGGCCGTGATGAAGTCGACGGCGTCCGGCGTCAAAGGGCGGCCCGGCGCGAACTGCAGCACTCCTGCCAGGAGCTTCATGAAGCCTGCGGGCGCCGCCAGGATCGGCCGTTTCCTTCCCGACACCTCGAGCGCGGTCGACACCACCTCTTTCATAGAAAGCACCTCGGGACCTCCGAGCTCGAATACCCGGTTCGCAGCAGCGTCGCTCCCGAGGCAGTCCGCGACGACCACGGCGACGTCCTCGACGAAGACCGGCTGCATTCGCTGCCTGTCGATGGCGCCGATCTGGGGTACGAACGGCAGGAACCGCGCCATGCGGACAAAACGGTTCAACGCGTTGTCTTCCGGCCCGTAGACCCAGGACGGCCGGAGTATCGTGTACGTGATACCGCTATTGCGTACTGCCGTCTCGGCCCTCCACTTGGCCCTGAACCAGTGGCGACCTTCCGGCGCGGCGCCCGCCCCGCTCAGATAGACGAAGCGTCCGACCCCGGCCTCTCTGGCTGCTGCCACCAGGTTCTCGGTTCCCCTCGCATCGACAATCTCGAATGTGAACTCTTTCCCTGGGTTTTCTATCGGAGAGTTAGGGAACTGCTGGCAGCCGACCACCGCCTCCACGCCTTCCAATGCAGCAGCCAGTGATCCTGGTATGGTGACATCGCCCTTCCGGAACGTGACATCCATTCCCGGAAAACGGTTCGCGGCCGACGCCGGGTTTCGCGACATGACCGCGACACCATGTCCCCTGCGGGCCAGCTCCCGTGTGACCGCGGCCCCGACGAAGCCTGTTCCACCCGCGACGAGTATCATTTGGCCTCCTTCTTGATTCGGTCCTCTATCATGCTCGCCGCGGCACCGATCCCACCCGGCAGCATGATCCCAGGCACGAAACCGTCAACTTCACCATGGGCGAACGCCGGACCTCCTACGAAGACGGCCCGGTCAAGTCTGGACGCCACAATCTGGCGCACCGCTCGCGTAGCGGATGCCCGGCTGGAGTCGAGCGTCGCCGCTATACAAACCGCGGCGACGGACTCGCTCACGAGGACATCGATCAGGTCTTCCGTTGGGACGTCCGCACCCAGGTAGCAAACCCGCACACCGCGCATGCGCAGCAGGAATGACAGCGACAGGAGTCCAACGTCGTGCCGCTCGTCCTGAGGACAGGCGAGGACCACGGCTCGTCCTTCGACCGGGGGTTCTTGCTCCGCAATCTCCCGGCAGATCTCACGGCGCACGATCTCGGTGAGGAAATGCTCGGTAGCGCTCGGCACACGATTGTTGCGCCACCTGCCCCCGATTTCTCGCAGAGCGCCGAAGTAGACCGCTTCTATGGCATCGGGCCACCCGAGTCTGTGCACAGCCTCTCGCAACAGCTCGACGACACACCTCTCGTCATGCGCCATCGCCGCCCCTACCACACGATCGATCAACGGGTCCGGCTCCGCTTCCGGAGGCGGCGGTGCCGGCGCTGACCCGGCCAGCACGGCGCTGGCTGCCTCAGACGCTGGTAATCCAGCCCCGGTGAGAGCAGCCATACGCCGGATAAGGTCCAGGTCTGAATCGTCGTATAGTCGGCGTCCTGTTGACGACCGGCTCGGCCGGGGCACTCCGTACCGGCGCTCCCATGTGCGCAGCGCGCTCTCCGTGACCCCGGTGGCTCGTGCGGCTGCCTTGACTGAGTACCTCATGGTGCCAAACTATACCTTTTGCATATATTGTGCAAGTCCCCTTAATTAACTGTGCAGTACTAGTGCAACAATTACAGGCTGATCCCCGACCCGGCCGGTGGAATCGAATTCGAAGAGATCACGAAGACGCAACTCCAGGTCGTCCCGAATGAGCTGGAGATCGGTCAGGCGCGCCTCCGACTACAGCCCTCGGAATTCGACCCCGTAGCGGACCTGGCGCCGGACACAGACGGTCCCCTGATCCTCATGACAGCCGACGTCACCATCCCACCCAGCGAAGTCCTGAAGCGGATCGAGCGCAGGGAAAAGGTCGCATAATCGGTGCCGCGCGCGATCGACGTTCACGTCCACGTCCCGTACGAGCGGAGCCAGTCCGGCGCGCCAGGATCCAGGCTCGCCCAGATCGCCCAGGCGGTGGCCATCGCCATCGCCCTGGACTCGACGCTTATCGGCCTCGTCCTCGTACCGGCGGCGATGCGCCTCATGGGCAGTGCCAACTGGTGGCTTCCGCAATCGATCGGCCGGGTGCTTCCGTAGGTGAGCTTCGGGCACGACGCCCACGACAGGCTGGCAGGGGCGCTGGAAGACCCCGTGCAGGACAAACAGAGCGCGGCTACGTTTTCAGGGGCGAAGAATCGAGCCCGGCGCGTGAAGCGCCGGGCTCGCGGTTTACTCGGTCTATTCCGTGCAGAGACTACGGTATCGACACCAGTGACATTTGCGTGTAGTTCCCGCCCGGGGTGTTGTTGCAACTCCAGTTGCCGCTCGGCTTGGAGTAGATCAACGCCACGCACTTGCCGATAGCCCTCTGCCCGAAGGCGTTGGGGTGCATCGACTCCTGGGCGTCGCCCTGGCAGCAGCCGGTGTTAACCCAGCGCACCCACTCATGGACCACCGAGTTCGGCCCGCTCGATGTCACGAGTGATGAGTTCCGGTGGCAGGACTCGTGGCCGTTCAGGGCGTTCCGGACATCCAGGAACTGCACGCCCTTTTCGGCGGCCACAGCGCGCATGCTGTCGACGATGTACGGCGTGGCGACGTTCTTCGCCCAGTCGAAGTCCGCGTCGTAGAACGGACAGCCGCCGGTCCACCAGCGGTCACTGCCGGAGTAGCGGACATCTGCTGCCGCGGGCACGGGCGACGAGTAGCCGGCGACGACGAACTTCCATTGCGACGGGCTGTATCCGGCGGCGGCCATGACAGCGCGGATCTCGTCGATCGATTTTCGCAGACCCGCCTGGGCGGCCGGCATCTGGGCCACAATCTCCGCCTGCTCGGTCGCGTTGCACGTGCCGAGTCCGAGGATCCAGTTCACCGTGCAGTCGATGACGTGATCAGCGAACCCGACATCGTTCGCGGAGATCGTGAGCACCACCAGCTTTACGTTCTTCTGCTGCGCCACCGTCAGTAGCTGATCGGCCTGCGGCGCCTCACCCTTGAAGCTCTGTCCGCCCTGGGAAGCGCGCCAGATGTTGACCGACCGCGCGCCGGAGCACGCCAGGTTGATCTTCTCGTTGACGGATATACCGGCGCTCTTGATAGTGGCCACGTCAGAACGGTGGCATCCGTTGCTGTACGACGAGCCGTACACGCGCGTGGCGTCGTAGGAGCAAAAGATGCCGAGCGTGCAGCGCGCGGCGCGGTCCGTGCCGTCGCGCGTGCCGAACATGTTGAGGCTGTTGCCGTTCCAGCGGCCGGCCTCTCCCGAAATGAAGCTGTCTCCCAGCGAGACGATCGCGGTCGTCGGGGAAGTCGGCCCCGCGTCTGAAGGCTGTGCGGGCCACGCGACAACCGTGAGGAGCGCGATGACCGCAACAATCACGAGGGAGAGCGGGAGGTGAATCCGGGCCCCTCGCAAGGCAGAAGGTATATGCACTGAAGCCCCCTTTCTGGCTATGCACCCCTGAATTGGCCACGAGACTACGCGCAGCGTCATAGCCTGTCAAGATGGTTCCGCTTCCAGGGCCGAACAGATGCGGACGGCCGCGACCTGGGAGTAGACTGGGGCCTCGGGCGACACTGAATGGGCGAACCTATCCGCTACGGCGTCATCGGCACCGGGATGATGGGTCTTGAGCACATCATCAATATCAACATTATTCCGGGCGCGACGGTGGCCGCGGTGGCCGATCCCCACCCACCATCACTGTCCGCAGCCGTGACCGCCGCCGGCGCCGGCGCCCTCGCCTTCGCCGACTACCGCGAGATGTTGCGCGCTGCGCCGGTCGACGCCGTCATCGTCGCAACCCCGAACCACACGCACGCCGGCGTGCTGAAGGATGTCCTCCAGACACGCACGCACATACTGTGCGAGAAGCCCCTCTGTACCACTCTCGAGGATAGTCTGTGGGTCGCCAAGGCAGCTGAGCGCTATCCCGCGATCTTCTGGGTCGGTATGGAGTATCGCTACTCGCCACCGGTCACGCGCTTTGTCCAGGAGGTGCACAGCGGCGCCGCGGGAGACGTGCGCATGCTATCGATCCGCGAGCACCGCTTTCCGTTCCTGAAGAAGGTCGGCGACTGGAATCGCTTCAACCGCAATACCGGCGGCACGCTGGTCGAGAAAAGCTGTCATCACTTCGACCTGATGCGCCATGTCCTCCACGCCGAGCCAGTCCGCGTGTTTGCATCCGGGGGAATGGACGTGAACCACCTTGACGAAGAATACGGCGGTGAGCGCCCCGACATCCTGGACAACGCGCTGGTGACGGTCGACTTTGACAACGGCGCCCGGGCGATGCACGACCTGTGCATGTTCGCGGAAGCGTCAGCGAACGCGCAGGAACTGGCGGCGACGGGCGACGCCGGGAAGGTGGAGTGCCTGATGCCGCGGGGCGTCGTCATCACCGGCAGGCGGGCTTCCCGCACCCTCGAGACAGTCGACGTCACGATCCCGGAGGACGCGGCCGCCGCGGGCTACCACCACGGTGCCTCGTACTACCAGCACCTGGCCTTCCAGCAGGCGATTCGTGAAGAAACTCCCCCTGCTGTCTCAGCCCGGGATGGCCTGGTAGCGGTGGCGATGGGGCTTGCCGCGCACCGCTCGATCGAAGAAGGCCGGCCCGTCATGATGTCGGAGTTCGGCCTGTAGAGGCGGTGCGCGATAATTGAGTGCGGTTAGGATGGTAACCGTATGGCGCGCACTGGAAGGACGTGGTGAGACATGGCGCCGATCAACTTGACCGGGTGTGCGATACTCAGGGCACTAGCGAACCGGAAGCAAGACATGACTTATCCCTTTGCGCCGTCCGGGAGTGGCGCTTTTGCGGGCAATATGGCGCGAAAGCGGCCAGAAGCACTGACCCGCGATGTCCGCTGACCCGGCCGGACGTGGCAAGCGGCCCGGCCTCAAGGCGGCGGCCCTGGCCGCCGCAGCCGTAGTCGGCGCTGTCGCCGGCGGGATCGCGGGCGCCGCAGGGTGGGTGGACCTGGCCGGCGACGAGTCCCGGCGCCCAGGCCCTGCCACCGTCGCGATCTACGCCTGCCCGGGAGAGCAGCCCACCGGCACGCTGCACCGCGGTGACCGCGTCTTCGCCACCGGCGTTGATGGCTCCGGCGAGTGGCTCCAGGTTCGCGACCCGTTCAACCTGGACGCGCGCGTGTGGCTCCAGGCCGAGCTGGTCGTGCCCGACGAATCGTTCGATGACCTGCCGGTCGCCAGTTCCCGGTGCAAAACGCCCAGGGCGGCGCCCAGCGCAACAGCGAAACCGCCGGCGACCCACGGCGCTACGGATACCGCTTCGCCGGCTCCTGTGTCGACCGCCACTACGCCAGCCATCACGGCGGCGGCGAGCCCGACTCAGACACCGCCAGGCACGCCACAACCCACCCCCACGCCCGTTCCCGATACGTCGGGACCGGCGATGACCGGCCTGGCAGCGGATCCCGCCAGCATACGGGAAGACACGGACGGGTCGTCGTGCTCACCAGCGTGGCCCAGGATCACGACGGTAAGCGTGAACGTATCCGACCCGTCCGGAGTTAAAGATGTCACGGTCTCGTGGGCCTACGAGGCGGTCAGCGGCGCCGAAAAGCTGACCGCCGGCGCCGGAACTTCCTACAGCACCGATCTATCTTTCATCGTCTCCCAGACCCGTGACATCGTGCTGACCGTGAAGGCGCGGGACTTTCTGGGCAATTCGACCACGCAGACCACTACGGTCAACGTGAGGAACTGCCCTTGATGATCCGACAAGCCCCACTGTTGCTCCTCACAGGCGCCGCAGCCGCAGCCGCGTTCCTTGTGGCAGCAGTCGCCAGTGACGCGCTGGAGGATTCTCGCCGTTGGGTCGCGCCTGAGCCTGGGCCGGCCCTGCCACTGCTCCAGCCCGCCGACGCTGCCGCCGCTTCTGCCATCGCCACCGGCCCGACGGGCGGACCCGGCGAGCCGGAAGACACCGTGCAATTGCAGGACACCGGATTGTTTGGCCCCACCCACGTGGCCGCAAGCAGGCCGTTCACTGATGTCGCGTTGACAACACAGATACCCGGGGACGGTGGTGTGCCCATCGGCGAGGACACAGGCGACCTGCCCGTACTGGACGTCCCAATGGGGTTCGAGGACCCGTGCACCGCGGGTGAGGATAACTGCCCCGAGGGTGAGGCCGGCACCATCGGCGGCGAGGCCCCCATACCGCCGCCGCTCGCAATCCGCGCTTCCCCACGATACGTGCCCTGCGATGGATCCGGGAGGGGCGGCGCCGACGCGTTCGTGGAGGTGTTTACAAACACACCGGCGGAGGTATCTATCGCATATCCGGTCGCCATTGGCGATGAGAGTGTGGAGTCGGCACTGGTAACGGTCGCCGCAACACGGGAGCAAGAGAACCGCTGGCGCGCCTACTTCCTCCGTTGGGGCGAAGCGCCCCCGGCGGGCTCCCCGGATAGTCCCCGGCATTGCGCCCGACTACAGGGTTCCCCCAAGGGCGAATACTGGGTGCGGTTGAGCGGCACCGACATCTTCGGCAGCGAGGATACGGCGGTGGTGTTCCTGAGTGTGGCCGGTGGGCGGCCACCCGTCGTAATCGAGGGGCGCGGCCAGACGACGTTACACGTCGAGGCGCCATCGCGCAACATACAGACGGGGAAAGGCGTAGCACTCGCCGTGGTCGGTGTGGAGGGGGGCGGCGAGTGCGCGGCCGCCGAGACGGACGACGCGGCACTGCCACGCGGCTTCGCTGAAGGCGAGGCGTCATTTGTCGACCCAGGCGAGCGCGCCGCCTCGCCGTACGACGAGTCTTACACGCACCGCTTCGTGTGGAACGTTGACCTGGAGGAAGGGCGCGAGTACGTCGCGTGCCTGTGGTGGTACTCAGAGGAATTCGGGGAGCACGAGGCAGTCGAGCGACAATCGTATTCGGTCGTCGTACCGGACCGCATGCGCTACCGTATGCGGATCTCTCAGGTCATCGGCATCGAGGGCGTTATCCCCGAGCGGTCGATCCGTGTGGCAGCCGAGGGCTGCGAAGGCGGTCCGCAGTATGTGCCAGGCGAGTTCCTGGACTCTCCCGCCGGGGGAGTCGTGGACTGGCATGCGGAGCCCGAGATAGAGCTTTGCGACAGCGGAGGTGCTAGCGTCCCGGACGAAATAACGATCCACGTCACTTTCGGGCGGAGAGAGGGAGAGCGCTACGAAGCGGACTTCGCGGTGCGCACCATGACCGAGAAGTGCCCAATAGCAGTCTGCGAAATCGAGTACACGTTGCCTTACTTCGTGCCTATACCCGCGTACGAGGAGGTCGCCAGTATCTGTGGCAGTGGTTTCTGGGAGTGCGATCCAGAAGATGAGACCGTCACCCCTGGCTGGGTGATCGTGGAGGTGGAACGGTACGACGGGCCGCGCAGTGGCGTGCTGGAGTGGGTGCTGGGTCCGGCCGAAGGATTCGCTCCACTTGTGGACGAGGGGCCTCCCCCGTATGCCCGGGTGGGGGATGCACGCGCAGAGGCAGACAGGAACCGCGTTGATGCCCTGCGCGTCACGTTCGAAACCGACCGGCCGGTCCGGGCGCGGGCGGTGACTGAGAACTTCCACGGGAGTGGGTGCCCGGGTGGCACGGACGCGTCCTCGGCAGAGTTTGCCACGACACACGACCTCCTGATCGAGGACTTGTGCGCAGGGCAGGACTACCACGTGACGCTGGTGCTGACTGACGAGGCGGGTGTTGTGACCGTCCACTGGCTGTTCGGCCTGCAAGACCTGGAGCTGTCTTCCGTCGACCTGGAGGCAGACTACCAGCGCCCGCTTTCCCTGCGCGGCGTGACCAACGAGTATGCGGCGACGATGGAGGTCGCGGCCGAGATCACGGTGCTGGACCTGCCGAACGAGCGCGGGACGGTTAGCGCCTCACCGTTCACGTGCACGTTGTGGGGCCTGGAGTTAGGCCAGGGGGAGGCGAACGAAGTGGCCGTTGGGGACACGGGCCACTGCGACCGGCGAGAGATTCGCACTGGTGGCACGCTGGCGATCGGCGGGCGCTACTCGGTGCGTGCCGCCGGACAGACCGCTTCGACGGGGTTCTCCTGGAATGTCTACCTAGCGCGATTCATCGATGATGGGGGGCTCAGCCTCACGTTGCTCAGCAACGACCCGTGGGTCGATTACGGAGAAGGCGACGTGCGCCCACAGGGGGTGGAGCCAACCAACGAGCCGGTGGTACTACGAATTGAATTAACGATTGATGACCTGCGAATCGCTGCGCCGCGCTGATGACGGGCCCCTCAGCGGCCCGCGGTCCGTAGCGCGCACTGGAAGGACGTGGTGAGACATGGCGTATTTTCTTGCGAAGACCGACCCGGAGACGTACTCGATTGATGACCTCAAGCGGGACGGGACGACAGAGTGGGACGGGGTAAGGAATCCGACGGCGGTCAACTTCATCAAGGCGATGAGGCCGGGGGACACGGTGATCATCTATCACTCGCAGGACGACAAGGCCGTGGTGGGGCTGGCGAAGGTGGTCTCGGACCCGCGGCCAGATCCGAACGACGAGCGGTCGTGGGTGGCGGACTTCCAGTACGTTCAGCACGCGAAGAAACCGGTGACGCTGCGTGAGATAAAAGAGTCGCACCTGTTCGACGACTGGGCGCTGGTGCGGCAGGGGCGGCTGAGCACCATGTCGGCGCCGGAGGCGTTCTGGGAGTGGCTGGTGGCGCAGGGGGCGTTCTAGGACGCGGGTAACGAGCGGACCGGGTTTGGGCGAACGCCGTTCGCCCCTACAGGCTTGATAGCCGGGCGGTGGCTCGGACGAGTTCGGCAGTGATGACGGCGTTCGTGGCGTTGTGACCGGCTTCTTCGACGGCGATAAGTTCGGCGCGGGGCCAGACCTGCTGCAGGGCCTCGGCGTTAGCGAGGGGCGACTGGACGTCGCGGCGACCGTTGACGAGGATGCCGGGAATGTCGGCCAGCCTGCCGGCGTTGCGGAGGAGGATGCCGTCTTCCAGCCAGGCGTTGTTCATGACGTAGTGGGTCACGATGCGCGCGAAGGCCAGGGCGTATGCCGGATCCTCGAAGCGCGGCGCCAGGGTTTTGGACGGCGGCCAGTCCGGGGTGGCGGACTCCCAGAGGCACCATTCGTGCGCCGCGCGGGCGTGGACGGCGGGATCCGGGTGGAGGAGGAGCTGGTTGTAGGCGGCCGGGATGTCCCGGTCGAGTTCGGGGGAGGGGAGCGCGTCGCGGAGGCGCCGCCACTGCGACGGGAAGGCACCAGCGAGGCCGCCGCGGAAGAGGTGGTCAAACTCGGAGTGGCGGCCGGTGGTGACGCCGAAGAGGACGAGGCCCACCACACGGTCCGGGTTGGCCTCGGCGTAGGCCAGTGCGAGAGTACTACCCCAGGACCCACCGACAACGAGCCAGCGCTCGATGCCTAGGCGCTGCCGAAGAGCTTCGATGTCAGCAAGGAGATAATGGGTGGTGTTGTGCGAGAGGTCGATGTCCGGCCCGGCGGCGTGCGGCGTACTCCGGCCGCAGTTCCGTTGATCGAAGAGGGTGACGCGGTAGCGCGATGGGTCGAACAGGCGACGTTGCCACGGGGTGCAACCGGAGCCGGGACCACCGTGCAGGACGAGCGCAGGTTCGCCGCCGGGGTTGCCACAAGTCTCCCAGTAAACCTGGTTGCCGTGGCCAACCTCGAGCAGGCCGCTAGCGTGCGGTTCAACCGGCGGGTAGAGTTGCGGCGCCAAGGTGCCCGACTAGACGAACAGCGGGGTCATAGCGGCGCGCGAGACGAGCGCTTTCATGTCCGCGTCCGCCGGTGGCGATACGTAGCGCTCGGCGGCATCGACGATGCGGGCAAGGAGGCGGAGGTCCGACGACGTGTTGAGGAAGACCTGCCCGTGGCCGAGGACCCAGTGAACGGCGAGATCTACGTCCGGCTGCCGGGTGAGCGCCTCGTACCAGGTGGTGGTTGTGCGCTCCGCGCCGCCCCACATGCCGACGGCGAGGCTCTTGATGGTCTGCATGGCGATGCCACGTTCGCGGCACGTCTGAGTCAGTGCGTTGAAATCGGCGGCGTAGGCCGGGTTCTGCATCATCGTGTAGTTAAGGGGCAGGAGGACGGAGTCAAAGGGGAAACGCTCCAGGCTGCGGAGGTGCATAGCGGCGACGGTCGTACCGTGGCCGGTGACACCGATGAAGCGGACGAGGCCACGTTCGCGCGCCTCCACGGCGGCTTCGAGCGCGCCACCTGGCCCCATCGCCTGTTCCCATTCGCCCGGATCGACGAGGTTGTGGAGTTGCCAGAGGTCCAGCGAATCGACCTGCAGCCGTTCGAGCGAACGCTGCAGCTCCGCCCGGGCGCCGTCATAGCCCCGTTCCGCCGTCTTCGTGGCCAGGAAGAAGCGGTCGCGGTGCCGCTCCATCCAGGCGCCGACATGGTCCTCGCCTTCCCCGTAGCTCGCCGCGACGTCAATGTGGTTGATGCCGTGGTCAAGGAGGAGCGCCAGCGCGCGCGCTTCGTCTTCCGGAGTCGCCTTCCAGAAGGCGGCGGCGCCGAAGATGATCCGGCTGCTGCGATGGCCCGTGCGGCCGAAGTCCATCAGCGGTATCACGGGCGAGATTCTACTACCTCTTGCGCGCCTCGATCTCCGCCATGCGGGTCATGACGAGCTTCTTCACCAGCGATACGGGGAGCGGCTTCGATGCCGGGAACTGGATAGTGCCCTTCGAGGTCCGGTAGCCGGCGAGGTCCGCGGCACAGGCCTCGATGACAGCGCCCGAGGCCGGAAAGAAGCTGCAGTGGTCCTTGAAGGCGGCGAAGTAGGCCAGCGGGCGGCCCTTGTACTTGAACGCTGGCATTGCGTAGGCGATCGTCTCGACGGCATCCGGAGCGGCGGCCTTGATCGTGGCACGCACTTTCTCGAGGGCGGTGCGCTGCGGCGCGGGCAGCGCGGCCAGGTACGCGTCCGTGTCCCCGGGCGCCTCTCTCATGGCGATCCCCTGTACGCCTGTTCCAACAGCGCCATGTCGAGCTTCTTCATCTGCAGCAGCGCCTGCATTACCCGCTCGGATTTCGCTGGATCGGGGTCGCTTATCATCCCGTCCAGCGAGGACGGCACGATCTGCCACGACAGGCCGAACCGGTCCTTGAGCCAGCCACACTCCTGGATCTCGCCGCCTTCCGAGAGCGCAGACCAGTACCTGTCGATCTCCTCCTGGGTTTCGCAGGGGACGACGAAGGACACCGCCTCGCTGAACTGGAACTCCGGGCCGCCGTTCAGGGCCATGAACTCCCGGTCCCCGAGCTGAAACGTCACGGTGAGGACGGTACCCTCCGGCAGGGGCCCCGCCTTTCCATAGTGGGTGACGGCGGTGATCTTCGAGTCCGGAAACAGCGTCGTGTAGAAGCCAGCCGCTTCTTCCGCCTGGCCGTCGAACCAGAGGCAGGGTGTGATATCTTGCTTCATCGACTTCCTCCGTCCGCTCAGCGTGCGCCGGTGATGCTCGCAAGGTGCGCGGCCATGTGGCCGACGAGCGCCAGCTGGACCATCATCTCGACGCTGACCTCCGGCATGCCGTCCATGAGGCGCACCTTGCGATCGAGTTGCTCGTCGCTCAGAGATCGGATGATCCCGGCCGCGTTCGGCAGCGAGGAGTTGACCAGTTCGATCGTCTCCGCCGCTGTGCGGCCGCTGTGCTCCTCCGCCTGGGCCGCGTTCACCGCGTTGATCTCGTCCCAGGTCATCTTCTCGAACGGCTTACCGCCGGCGACCTCCTTGACTCGTTGTGCGATGAGGCCGATTCCGGCGGCGGCATGGTAGGCGGAGAAACCCTGCGTCCATTCGCCGTCGCTCACAGGGGCGGCCCATTGCTCCGGCGTGCTCGCCTTCACGGCGGCGAGCAGGTCGCGGGCCGACTGCTCGAAGGCTGCGGCGAGTTGTTCCGCACGTGCACTCATCGTGCCTGTCCCTCCTTCGTCATCGTTGCCAGCAGTTCTTCCAGTCGCTCGAACCCCTCCGACATGCCGCTCTCCATTGCCCCGTGTCTGCCAATGATAGCCGAGGTCAGGCAAGAGCGTTCGAGCGGGTGGACGTTCCCGCGCGCAGGCATGCGCCCCCACCCGGTCAGGCCGGGCCGGATTGACGGGCCTGCGCACACAAACGACCATCGACACATGCGTTTGCCTGCCCTTGCGCTGATCGGCGTGTGCCTGGGCCTGCTCGCGGCATGCAGCGGAGGCAACTCCGGGCGACCGGAGGTGAGCGTCGCGGCAGCCGCCGACCTCCAGTACGCCTTCGAGGAGCTGCGCGGACCGTTCGAGGAGCAGTGCGGCTGCGAACTGGTGCTGACGTTCGGCTCGTCGGGTAAGTTCGCGGCGCAGATCGAGGCGGGGCTGCCCGCCGACGTTTTCGCTTCAGCAAACGAGGGCTACATCGACAGCCTGGAAGGGAAAGGCCTCGTGGTCGCGGGCAGCAAACGTCTGTATGCCGTGGGCCGAATCGTGCTGGCGGTCCCGGCCGGCTCGTCCCTCGACCCGGCCGATTTTAGCAGCGTCGCCGGGCCGGAGGTGAAGCGGCTGTCGATCGCGAACCCGGAGCACGCGCCGTATGGAGTCGCGGCGAAGGAGGCGCTGGAGTCGGCGGGGCTCTGGGAGGCGGTGCAGGACAGGCTCGTGATGGGCGAGAACGCGTCGCAGGCGGCGCAGTTCGTCGAGACCGGCGACGCGGACGCGGGGATCATCCCGCTGTCACTGGCGGTGCAGGCGCAGGGCAGCCTCCGCTACACTCTCATCGATGACAGCCTGCACCACCCCCTGCGCCAGGCGGCGGCCGTGCTTTCCCGGAGCGCGCACAAAGACCTGGCGGTGGAGTTCATCGACTTCATCGCCGGCGGGGAAGGCCGGGAGGTGCTGGCGAAGTACGGATTCGAGGCGCCAGACGAATGATTGACTTCGACGACCTGCGCATCACCCTCCAGGTGGCGGTGCTGTCCACGGCGCTGTGCATGGCGTACGGCCTGCCGCTGGCCTGGGTGCTGGCGCGCAGGCGGTTCCCCGGGCGCGGGCTGATCGAAGCTGCCGTGACGCTGCCACTCGTGCTGCCACCGACGGTGGTCGGCTACTACCTGCTGCGCGGGCTGGGACAGAGCAGTGCGATGGGCCGCTTCCTGAACGATGACCTGGGCATCCGGCTGGTGTTCACGTGGGCGGGAGCCGCCATTGCCGCTTCGATCCTGGCTGCGCCGCTTCTCATCCGCACTGCCCAGACGGCGTTCGAGCAGGTGGACCCGGAGCTGGAGCGGGTCGCCTCGACGCTCGGGCGTTCGCGCCTCGCCGTATTCCGGACCGTGACGGCGCCGCTGGCGATGCGCGGCATCATCGCCGGCATCGCGCTGGCGTTCGCGCGGGCGGTCGGCGAGTTCGGCGCGACGATCATGGTCGCCGGCAACATCCCCGGCAGGACACGGACGCTGTCCGTGGCCGTGTACGACGCGGTGCAGGCCGGCGATACAGACCGGGCGAACGCAACAGCGCTCCTGCTCATCGGGATGAGCGCCCTGAGCCTCTTCGCCTTCACATACGCTGCGGGGCTGTTCGGGAGGCGCTGAGGTGAGCCAGGAGGCGACACGCGAGGAGGCTCCGGAGCGGGGGGGGCAGGGCGCGCCGGTCCAGGTGGATGTGCGGCGGCGGTTCCGGTCATTCACGCTGGATGTGCGCTTCGGCGCCACTGCGAACCGCATCGTCCTGTTTGGCCCATCAGGGGCGGGCAAGAGCCTGACCCTGAGGGCAATCGCCGGGATTTTCCGGCCGGACGCCTGCCGAATCGAGATCGCGGGGCAGGTCATGGAGGATACGGCGGCCGGGGTCCGGCTGGCGCCGAACAAGCGGCGGGCGGGCTACGTCCCGCAGGGCTACGGCCTGTTTCCACACATGACCGTGACGCAGAACGTCCTCTACGGGCTCGGCGCGATGTCGACGGCCGAGCGGGAGGGCAAGCTGAAGGCGATGCTGGAGCTCGTAGGGCTGGCGGGGCTCGAGTCGCAGCGCCCGCGCCGGCTCTCCGGCGGCCAGCAACAACGGGTGGCCCTGGCGAGGGCGCTTGCGGTCGACCCGCTGGTGCTCTTGCTGGACGAGCCGTTCGCCGCTATCGACGCGCCCCTGCGGGCCGGACTGCGGGCCGACCTTTCGCGCCTGCAGTCCGCATCCGGGACGGCGATGATCACGGTGACACACGACCTCATCGATGCGTTCGCCCTCGGTGACTGGATCGTCGTCATCGATGAAGGGAGCGTGCTCCAGCAGGGAACGCGCGACGACGTGTACACGCGGCCGGCGACGCGAAAAGTGGCGGAATTGGTTGGGATACGCAACATACTGCGTGGCACTGTCACCGGCGCCGGGGACGGGCTGACCGCGATCGAATGGAACGGGCAAACGCTGTTCGCGGACGGCGAAACGAGGCACACGCCGGGCGGGGCCGTGGAGATGTGCATCCGGTCCACCCACG
The DNA here is from genome assembly GCA_037441345.1 of Chloroflexota bacterium. Classification (GTDB taxonomy): domain Bacteria; phylum Chloroflexota; class Dehalococcoidia; order SM23-28-2; family RBG-16-64-32; genus DATKKM01. The sequence continues at coordinate 111,524 of JBBISJ010000004.1, read as the reverse complement.
TCATGATCCGCCGCGAGGACGACGCCGAGTTCCCGGAGAAGCGGAACCACCTGAGCGGCGAGATCGTGGACGAGACGTTGATGACGGAGGCGCGGCGCCTCTACGTGAAACTCGACAGTTCGCCCAACCGGTTCGACCTGGAGATCGACCTGCCGGAGTACACGTACTACCGGCTGCGGCTGGACGCGAACAAGCAGATCGAGATGCACGTCCGGCCGGACCGCATCCACGTCCTCCCGGCCGCCTGACGGGCGTCACTCAAACCGGATGGTCAGCGGCGGGAGCGCGAGTCCTTCTGTATCGGTGCGCCACGTCTCGCCCGGCAGGACCGGCATGGCGGCGGTCAGCGTGCCCGTGGTGACGATCTCGCCCACCGCGAGCGGCGCCGCCTCGGGCTGCGACGCGATGACGTCCGCGAGGAGGGCGAGGGCCAGCGCGGGGTGATCGAGCGCGTTCGAACCCGCGCCGCGATCAACGAGAGCCCCATCGCGCAGGAGGGTTACCCCGCAGTCCTGGAGCGCGGTGACAAGCCACGGAATGTCGTCCTCCCGGATCGCGGCCGGCTCGCCGACGACGAGCGCAGCGTGGTGGCCGAAGTCGATCACGGAGTCGGGGCCCGTGAACTTCCAGTCCAGGTAGTGGCAGTCGACGATCTCGAACGCCCGCGCCATCCACTCAACAGACCTCAGGACTTCGGCCGGGTCCGAGCATCCGGCCGGCACAGTCGACCGCAGCTTGAACGCAATCTCCGGCTCGACTCGCGGCGCGACCATGCCGGCGAGCGGCACTCCAGCGGCGTTGCCGGAGGCGAAGTCGATCGTGTGCGCGTACATGTGTCCCCAGATCGGCTGGTGCACGTTGTACTGGGCCCAGATATTGCGGTTCGTGTAACCGATCTTGCGTCCGGCGGGCTGTTCCCCCCGTTCGGAGCGGAGGCGGGTTTCCGCGGCGGCCACGCGGTAGGCGGCGGCGAAATCGATGCCGGGGTAGCGCTCCGTCGGCAGGTCGACCAGCGCGACGGCATCGAGGGCGGCGAGCATCTCCTCCGCGATCGCGCGTGTCTCCGCGTGCTCAATCATCCAGCGCCTCTTCCCGTTCTGCGGATACGATCATCCAGACGACCACAGCGAGGCAGGCGATCGTAATCGACGCCGTCGCGACGCACCAGACGCAGATAGCGTCGATCACGAAGAGCTCGACGCAGGTGAGGTAGATGACAAAGAGGGAACTGCCGACCCCCATCGTGAAGGCAACCGGGCGGGCCCACTGATCAACCGTAACGCCGCGGAGTAGCCGGACGCCGCACAGACCCAGCGTCGCGATGAAATACAGGAGGCCCATGAGAGCGACGGGCACGCCCGCCATCTCGGAGTACTTGCTGTTCTGGACGAACTCGCAGGAGCCGATGCCGGCGCAGACGGTGGGATTATCGGCGTAATGGCTGTAGGTCAGGTACGCGGACGTCCCGATCCCCGCAACGGCCAGGAGGGCCAGCAGCCCCCACAGCCTTGCCTGGCCCAAGCTACTGTCCCGCGGCGGCTTCGATCGCGGCGGTAATGTCGCCTGCCGTGTTCGAGACCTTCTCGCCGTTCACGAAGAACGTTGGCGTGCCGTGGAACCCCTCGATTGCCCGGGCGGCCTCTGTCACCTGTTTGACCTGCTCCACGTACTTGCCGGAGTCCAGGCAGGAATTGAACGCGGCGGCATCGAGGCCGATCTTCAGCGCCATCTCTTTCAGGCGGGAGTCCTTGAACGCGCCTTCGTTCTCGCCCGCCCAGTTCGCGAAGAGGATGTCGTGGTACGCCCAGAACTCTCCCTGGTCGTCAGCGCACTCGGCGGCGGCCGCCGCCTGGACGGACTCGTCGCCGAGGATGGCGATCGGCCGCGTCTCCAGCCGGGCGGTGCCGGTCGCGATGAACAGCTCCTCGATACGGGGCAAGAGCTGACGCTCGGCCCCGAGGCAGACCGGGCACTGGAAGTCCAGGTACTCCTCCAGTACGACAGCGGCATGGGGATCGCCGTACGTGTGACCCTCCCGGGGGATGCCGGTCGGACGCGGTGTGGGGACGCGGATTTCGGCGGTCGGCGAAGGGCCGCTGTCCCGGGTGAGAGCGCCGATGATCAACACCGCTCCCACGGCGAGAACGGCGACGAGGGCGCCGATGAAATACGGACGCAGCGGCGGCGACCGCCTCGCGGTCTTGCGCGCCGGCCGTTGCGGCATCTAGCTTCTCTGGACCTCCGCCAACATCTCCTTCAATCTTACGGGCAACCGGATTGGGAGGAAGGGCCAAATGGCCTTCAGGCGTCCCGGCACTTGTGGAATCGGCGTCAGACTGGTAGATGATTACCTGTCAGCCGTGTTCGCGGCGCAAGAAGGAGATTGCCCCATGAAGATGAACGTACAGCCGATTCCGAATGTGCCGGAGCGCGTGAACGAGATCCGCTCCCTGACGGCCCAGATCGTGAACAAGGAGATCCTGCCCAACGAGAACATGCTCTGGGCCTGGGAGAGCGACGGGCGTGTCACCGAGAGCGACCGCCGTGCGGCGAAAGACAAGCGCGAGGAGATCAAGGCGAAGGTGAAGCAGGCGGGGATATGGGCGCCGCACCTGCCCGAGGAATACGGCGGCGCCGGCCTCAGCTTCATGGAGCACGCCTACATGAACGAGGTCCTTGCCTACGCCGTCGGCGCAGCGTCGCTCTTCGGCGTCGTTGCCCCGAACTCCGGCAACCAGACGATCCTCGCCAAGTACGGGACAGAGGAGCAGAAGAGGAAGTGGCTGATCCCGATGATCGAGGACGGCATGGAGTCCGGCTTCTCGATGACCGAACCGGACCAGCCCGGTTCCGACCCGCGAGCAATCCAGACGACGGCGCGGCGCGACGGCGACGAGTGGGTGATCAACGGCCACAAGTGGTTCACGTCAAACGGCAAGCGCGCGCATTTCTTCATCGTCATGTGCCGGACGGAAGACCCGCAGGGCCCGGCCGAGGCCAACGGCAAGATGACGCAGATCATCGTGCCGCGCGACACGCCCGGCGTGAATATCATCCGCGGCGTGCCGGTCTGGGGACGCGATAGCGACCACTGCGAGATCATCTACGAGGATGTCCGCGTGCCGGTGACGAACCAGCTGGGCGCGACGGGAACCGGTCACCGGGCCGCCCAGGACCGGCTGGGCGCGGGACGCGTGTTCCACTGCATGAACTCGGTCGGCCAGATGTGGCGGGCGTTCGACCTCATGGTGGAGCGGTCCATGACGCGGGAGGTGCACGGCGGGCTGCTGGAGACCAAGCAGTTCATCCAGGGGTTCATCGCGGATTCCTACATCGATATCCAGGCGGCGCGCCTGATGACGATCCACTGCGCGGAGAAGATGGAGAGCATGGTGGACCCGCGCACGGACATCTCGGCGATCAAGATCTTCGTGCCCGCGGCTTACCACCGCGTCGTCGACCGCGCGATCCAGGTCTGGGGCGCGGCGGGCGTTTCCGGCGACCTGCCGCTATACGCGATGTACGAGGGCGCCCGCGTGCTGCGGCTGGCGGACGGTCCGGATGAGGTGCACAAGATCCTCATCGCGAAGAACATCCTGAAGCGCTACCACTCCGGCCTGGGCTGGGACTTCGGGAACTGAGCGCGGCTACTGCGTGTACGGGACGATGAGTCCGGCGTAGTACGGGTAACCCAGGGGGTTCAGGTGGATGCGGTCTTCGATGAAGACATCGGGCCGCGCATAGCCGGCGGCGTGCCAGTCGATCAGCGTCGCATTGGAGTACAGCGGCACCTGCCGCGCCAGCAGGTCGTTGTTGGGACCTTCCCAGTAGCGGTCCGGCAGCTTCAAGTTCACCCAGACGACGCGCGGCACCCCGGATAATATCTCCATCGCCTCCCGGAACTGCGCTTCGGTAATCACACCGTTGTTGCCGATATGCAGAATGACGATGTCGCCGAGCGTCCCGGCGTCGCGGCGCGCCCGCAACACCTCGAGGTCCTTGTCGGCCTGCCTGGAGACGGCGGCATCAATCTCCAGGTTCGGAATCACCTGCAGGAGGCCCGGCGCGGCGCCGAGCATGACGGATTCGCCGACCGCGAGCACACGCGGCGCCGCAATTCCCAGGGGCGGCGGCGGTGGCGGTGGCACGTAGGGAACCGGCGTGACTGCGGGGACGGCGACGGTGATCGTCGGCGTGGGCGCGACCGGCGTCGCCGTAAGCGGCACGGGCGACGCTGTCGGCGGCACCGGCGACGCCGTGACATGCGCCCTCCTGTAATCCGCCCGCTCGTCCGCGCCGACATCAGACCATGAGACGACGCGCACCTCGCCCACCGCCAGCGAAGGCGGCGGCGGCGGCGGCTCTGCCTCGGCAACCACGGCGGCGAGAGCAGCCACACCGGCGAGCGCCCCCGCCGATGCAGTCAGCGGCCGGGCAAACCCGATCGACAGCGGCGAACGGGCTCGCTGCCGCAACGAACTCCACCAGCGGCCGAGCAGGCCTCGGCGGACCGGCGTCTCCACCAGCCGGTAAGAGACCTCGGCCAGAGCGAGGCTGACAACGAGCCTGAGCGCGAACAAGACGAACCCGTCGAGACTCACATCGACGCCCGGCCGGGTCAGCATGAAGACCGGCCAGTGCCAGAGGTAGATGCTGTAAGAGCGCAACCCTATCCAGACCAGAGGGCGAAAGCCCAGTACGCGCCCCAGGACGAACGTACCCGGGTGGACCGCGGCGGAGATGAGCACGGCTGTCAGGACGGCCGTGAGCGCGAACCCTCCCCTGTAAAGGAAGGGGTCGAAGCTGGACAGGACGACGCACAGCCCCACCAGCGCCCCGATCGCCGCCAGTCCCAGCGCGTCCGCGCTCAGACGCAGCGCCACATTGCGGGCTGCTGACAGCCGGCCCGGGTTCCAGACGAACGCGAGCGCCGCGCCGATGAGCAGCCCCGAGGCGCGCGTATCGGCGCCGTAGTAGATGCGGGACGGGTCGGTCAAGGGCTCGTACATGACGGCCATCAGCACGGCAGACGCCACCGCCAGGCCAAGAATGAGCGGCACCGCGGCCCAGCGGCGCAGGCGTCCGAAGACGAGCGCGAAGGCGATGGGCCAGGCGATGTAAAACTGCTCCTCGATTGCCAGGGACCAGAGGTGCTGCAGCATCGACGGACGGCCGAGGGACTCGAAGTATGACTGGTTCTCGAAGATCAAGTACCAGTTGCTGGCGTACCCAAGAGCGGCCGCCGCGTCTCCCCGGAGGCCCGCGACCTCGCCGGGCAGGAACGCCACGCAGTACGCGAGCACGCCGGCCACAAGCACGACGACCGCAGCGAGGAGACGGCGGGCACGGCGCTGCCAGAAGCCGGCGAGGCTCAGGCCGCCTGGTGCGGCCCGGCCGGAGATCAGCATGTTGGTGACGAGGTAGCCGCTGATCACGAAGAAGACCTCGACGCCCAGAAATCCGCCGCCCATCCAGCCAAATCCGGCGTGGTAGAGAACGACGGCGGCGATCGCGAGGGCGCGCAGGCCGTCGATTGCCGGGATGTACGGCAGGCCGCCGGTCCCTAACCCGGCGGACCGGACGTCGTTACTCGGGGCGGCGTCAGACATCGGTTGCACAGTGCTTTCAGGACGGGACGCGGCAATTGACGGGGCGTTACGGCGGAGGGGCGTCCACCGCAGGTGCTGCTCCCACCCCGGCGCTCATTCTATGTAAGCGGACACGTTATCCACAACGGTTTTCCACGGCCTGCCCAGCCTAGGAGCAAGGCCACTTGACAAAATGCCTGGTGGGGGGGAGAATGACCGCGCTTCCGGGGGAACACGGTGCAAACTTCCTCTGACGGCTCTTCTAACGCCCTCTGGCCGAACCGGGCCATCAAGTCCGGTGGGGCAGCGCACTGCTACTCTCTCGGGGTCACGCTGCTGCGATGCGTCCCGGCGTGGGCGACTGTCGCGCTGCTGGTGCTGGCGGCGGCTCTGCTTCTTGTACCTGAATCGGCGCCGCGCACTGCCGACGCTGCGATCTGCAGCCCCGGGGGCGTTTGCTACGGCGTCTCGAAACTGAAGGGGTTTGACGTATGCGCGGCCCCAACTGCGGGCCAAATGAGCACCTGGTGGCACGACTCCCCGTACTACGATGTGGGAATATACATAGGGGGATCGGAGCGCGCGTGTTCACAGCCAAACCTTACGAGTAGCTGGATCAGCACCGTGAACGGCTACGGGTGGGACTTCTACCTGACATGGGTTGGGCCGCAAGCCGTCTGTACACAGGCATCCGACATAAGCGATTTCATCAGCACGAACACGACAACCGCGTTCAATCAGGGCAAGGCCGAGGCCTTGGGCGCAGCTTCGGCCGCATCGAGCCTGGCAATCTACGGCCGCAAGATATTCTACTACGACATCGAGGCCTACTCGGGTAGCGCGACCTGCAGGGACTCTGTGAAGTCGTTCCTCAGCGGATGGTGTTATGAGCTCCGTACAGTGTTGACCCATAAGTGTGGCGTGTACGGGAGTCCTTGCAACGCGACCGATTGGGTTGGGATTCAATATGTTCCGGACGACGTCTGGCTCGCAGACTGGAACCAGGATCCGGACGTGTGGGGCCTGGCCTGCCTCAACAACGGATACTGGTCGGGCGATCAGCGGCTCCACCAGTATCAGAAGTACCCTTTCGTAGAGAACCACATTGAAACGTATGGGGGCGTATCCCTTCTGGTTGACAACGATTGCGCGAAGGGCCTTGTTACGCCGAACGGTCACGGCGGAACCGACACTGCCTGCACGGTGGAGTGAACGTATGCTGAGAGTGGCACCGAAAGCACGCACCCGTGATGTCGCGGCGGTAACAGCGCCCGCTCTATTCGTCGCAGTGATGGCAGCTATGCTGGCCATTGCGCTCACGGGTTGTGGGGCGTCGGAACCAGACGGAAAGCAGGTCAGCGCCGCAGGCGATGTTCGCTCGATGGGGTTACTTTCGGAGTCGGAGGGATGGATCCTGACGACCCAGGAGCTGCGCATCACAACGAACGGCGGCGACTCCTGGAAGACCATAACGCCCGATAAGGTTGCGGTGGACACCATCTCCACGGTGCGGTTCCTTAACCCCCACCAGGGATGGGTTCTGGCGGCTGCCGGAGCGGGAGCCGGAACGGATGTTCAGTTTGTAGTTGCTCGTACCGAGGATGGCGGCACAACGTGGCAAACGACGCCAGTCAATTCAGCAGGCGCGGACGGAGACAACCTGTCCCTGGCCGGATATCTGACGTTCCTTGACGACAGTCATGGATGGGCCGTACTGGTCGGTGTGACCAGTTCAAACTTCAGCGCGGGCCAATTGTTCCGCACCTCAGACGGTGGCCAGACCTGGGAGAAGCTGTCAATTCCAATCGCGGCACCCGTTTCGTTCGCCAGCAAAGACGATGGCGTCGCTGCCGGGGGTCCGGCGGGAGATCAGCTCTTCATCACCGCCGACGGCGGCGTCTCCTGGAAACGTGAGCGGCCCCCGCTGCCGTCGGCACTGGCATCGGCCTACCCCGTGTACGGCTCACCGGCGTATTACGCACCGTCAACACTCGTCATTCCGGTGTCTTTCGTCTCCGATAGCCCTTCAGTGGGGGTCCTCATTTCCACCGACGGGGGCCAGTCCTGGGAACTCACAGGTAGTGCAACGATCGATCAGTCCGTCAGCATTGGGGCAGGGGTGCCGTCGGATGTGGTTGATGGCCAGACAGTGGTCGTGGTGGAAGTGAATGGCAGCAAGATTCACTCCAGTGCGGATGCCGGAGCGAAATGGTCAACCACTTCCCCAAACGGCCTGCCAGCGGGGGTAGTGGATGTGGATTTCGTGTCGGCGGAAGTTGGCTGGGCGCTCGTACAGACCAATGACTGTCTGACCTTCAAGGACAACTGCGTTCAGTCGCAAAACGTCTACGCCACGACGGACGCGGGCCAGACGTGGGAAGAGATCGGCTTCTAAGTCTCGGGGAAGCCCTTGCGGTACATCGTGACGACGACGGCACCGCCGAGCCCGATGTTGTGCTGGAGGGCGATCTTCGCGTCCTTGACCTGGCGCTTGTCCGCCTTGCCCCGCAGCTGCCAGGTGAGTTCCGAGCACTGGGCGAGGCCGGTGGCGCCGAGCGGGTGGCCCTTGGAGATAAGCCCGCCGGACGGGTTGACCACGACCTTGCCGCCGTACGTGAAAGCGTCCTCGTCGACGAGCTTGTGGGCCTGCCCCTCGGGTGCGAGGCCAAGCGCCTCGTAGGTGATCATCTCGTTGGCGGAGAAGCAGTCGTGCAACTCGACCACGTCTACCTGGTCCGGGCCGATGCCCGTGTGCTCGTAGACGCGCTGAGCGGCGACTCGGGACATCTCGCTGCCGATAAGCTTGATCGAAGACTTGCTGTCGAACGTGTCTTGCATGTCCGTAACCATCTCCTGGGCCAGGATTTCGATCGCCTGGCCCTGGAGATTGTGCTTCTTGACGAACGCCTCGCTGGCGAGGACGGCCGCGCCGGACCCGTCCGAGGTCGGGCAACACTGGAGCTTCGTCAGCGGGTCGTGGACCATCGGCGCTTCAAGGATCTGGTCGAGCGTGTACTCGTCCTGGAACTGGGAGTACGGGTTGTTCACGGAGTGCTTGTGGTTCTTGTAGCCGATCTTGGCGAAATGCAGCGGCGTGGAGCCGTACTTCTCCATGTGCTCGCGGCCGGCGTTCCCGAAGAGCTGCGCCGCCGGCGGGTGCGGCTCGAAGCCCCGGAGCTGGATCATCGCGTTCAGGTGCTGGTCCATGGGGTTGATGCGGTCCGTGAAGGTGGCGCCGAGCGACCCCTTCTGCATCTTCTCGAAGCCGAGCGCAAGGACGCATTCGGAGAGGCCACCCTCAATCAGTTGCCTGGCCAGGAAGAGGGCGGTGGAGCCGGTGGAGCAGTTGTTGTTGACGTTGTAGACGGGGATGCCGGTGAGACCCAGCTGGTAGACGGCGCGCTGCCCGCAGGTGGACTCGCCGTAGACGTAGCCAACGACGGCCTGCTCCACCTCGCCGTAGGGAATGCCGGCGTCCTTGAGGGCCTTTTCGCCCGCCTCCTTCGCCATATCCGGGTAGTCCCAGGCCTTTGAGCCGGGCTTCTCGAACTTGGTCATGCCGACGCCGATGACGTAAACCTTGTTTCCCATGATTCTCCTTCGCTCAGCCCAGGGTCCTGCCCACGGGGGCCGGCAGAATCTGACTTTAACGTAAAGGACGCCCTGGGTCTATTGGGCAAGACCCGTAAACCGGCAAGCTCGCAAGCAACAGACCGCTGACCTGAGCCTCGCCTTCGTCATTCCCGCGAAATCGGGAATCCATAGCGGGCTTGCGGCCCATGTGCTAGCGTTGGCCTCGCCATGGCCAACCTGACATTCCACAACGCGATACTCATCGACGGCACGGGCGCCGAGCCCCGCCCGGGCGCTGCCGTCGAGGTCGCGGACGGCCGCATTACTCGCGTCGGAACCGCGTCCAGCACGCCCGCCAACTCCGACGCCACTGTGATCGACCTCGCGGACTGTTATCTCCTGCCGGGGCTGACCGATGCGCACGTCCACTTCGCGCTGACCGAGCCAAACGGAGCGCCGACGCAGCCCTGGGTAGACTGGTTCGCCCGCGTTTCCTCGTTCATGAGCGAGACGCTGGACCAGGGCTTCACCACGGTGCGCGACGCGGGCGCCCTGGACCCGGCCTGGACGCGGGCGATCGAGAAGGGCCTGGTGCGCGGGCCACGGCTCCTGACCAGCGGCGCCTTCCTCTCCCAGACCGGCGGTCACGGCGACTGGCGCTCGCCGCACCAGTCGGAGCATCCCGTGGAGCCGATCGCCGGGATGTTCGCCGGGTACGTGCTCGCGGACGGGCCGGACGCGGTGCGGCGGGCGACGCGCGAGGAACTGCGGCGGGGCGCGTCGCAGATCAAAGTGATGGCCTCGGGCGGCGTGGCCTCGCCGGCCGATCCGATCGAGGGCGTCCAATTCACGGTCGACGAACTGCGCGCGGCCGTCGAGTCGGCAGCCGCCCACGGCACGTACGTCCTGGCGCACGCTTATCACCCGCGCAGCATCCGCCAGTGCGTCGAGGCCGGGGTGCGCTCGATCGAGCACGGGAACCTGCTGGACGAGGAGACGGCGGCGGCGATGGCGAAGGCGGGATCGTTCCTCGTGCCCACGCTCATCACGTACGACATCCTGGCGGCCGCCGGCCCGGCGCTGGGCTTCTCGAAGTTCCAGGAGGAGAAGCTGGCGATGGTGCACAAGGCCGGCGAGCGAGCGGTGCGGATCGCGAAGGCAGCAGGGGTACGGATCGGCTCCGGCTCAGACCTCTTGGGCGCAGCGATGAACCTCAAAGCGCGCGAACTCGTGCTGAAAGCGCGCATCCTCTCGCCGATGGAGGCGATCGTCTCCGCAACGCGGACGAACGCCGAGCTCTTCGGGCTTGCGGACGACATTGGCACCGTCGAGCCCGGCAAGCGCGCAGACCTCGTGGCCTTCGACCGCGACCCGCTGGCAGACCCGGAGGTGCTGGCGGACGCGTCGCGGGTGCGGCTTGTGTTGAAAGACGGGATGGTGGTTAAGGACGCGGACGGGCGGGCTGGTTAGGGCCTAAAGCCCCATCGCCGCTTCCACCGCGGCGAGGTCAGCGGCGCCATCGTTTGGCGCTATTGACAAGTTTTTCTTGGGGGCGGCAGAATCCAGCTGATAATTTGACAGGGGGTGTCGCGCTGTGGTTAAGACGCTGGCTAAGCTCGCCCTCACTGCCGCACTGGGAATCGCGAGTTCGTTCTGGTTCTCCACCAGGCCAGCCTCGGTGCAAACGCCGGGTGGTGATCCCAATGGACCGAACAAGGGACCTGTCGAGTTCGATCCGGAGGTCAGTGGAACGCCGGACGCGACCCAGCGCGCCGTGGCGCGCGATGTCCCGGGATTCGGCGGGTTCTTCATAAACCCGGCCAAACCCGACCGTCTGCAAGTGTTTCTCATCGACCCAGAGCGGTCGACTGACGCAGTTAAGGCGAGCTTGTCTACCCACTTGAAGGACTATCCATCCTTCGATCTCGGGAAAGTAGATATCCTGCAAGGGCAATATGGGTTTGCACAGTTGCAGGCCTGGCAAGACCGCCTGACAACGGAGGTTCTGCCACTGCCAGGTGTTGTCTACATAGACAATCAAGAAGGAAAGAACAGAGTTGAGATCGGCATCGAGATTGAGGTTGCGCGTAAGCTGGTACTGGCGCGCGCAGGGGAACTCGGCGTTCCAGCGGAGGCAATTGAGTTTGAGATTGCGGCCGCCGCCGAAAATGACGACCTAGATGATCCCATCCGTCCGGTTCTGGGCGGCATCGCGATTGAGTCGCAGCCACCCGGGGGCGGTGACCCGGATGGCGGCACCTGTACTCTTGGATTCATCGCCAGGCGAAGCGGGGTCAGCGGGTTCGTTACCGCGGCCCACTGCACGGAGACAGTCGGGCTCGTCGATGGCGACAGCTTTCACCAGCCTTACATCAGCGGTCGGATCGGTGTGGAGGCGGTGGATCCACCGACGTTCCGAGGGGGCGTGTGCCCTGGCAGCTACGATTGCAGATTCTCAGACACTGTTTGGGTTCGATTGGACGGTTCGATAGGGTCCTCCCATGGTTGGCTTGCCTACCCAGAGTTCGCAGGGAATGGGGCAACCTGGAATGGGCAAATGTACAGCATATCCTCGGTGGGGACTTTCCCCGTTGGGCACGCGATTCAGAAGATCGGGCAAACCAGCGGTCGTACCGCCGGCGTCATCACCAACACGAACATCAACATCTGGAATCCAGAAACCTCCGTTTACCAACTGTATCAGCACAGGGCAGACTATGGCCGGGCGGGCGGCGATAGCGGGGGTCCCGTCTACTACCCGCAACCCAACAACAACGTGGTGCTCGCGGGCATACACTGGGGCTCGGGCGGGTATTTTAGCGACATACAATACATGCAGTGGCAGCAAGAACTGGGCCCTCTCGACATCGTAGTTCAAGGCGGAGGGGGTGGAGGCCGATGACGAAACCGGGCTTCCAGGTTGTCGCTGCGGTGGCTTGGCTCGCGATGGCGGCGGCGTGTGACGCCACCGGGGAGTTGGCGCGTGAATCGGCATCGGGATCCGAGCCGTCGTCTACGGCCGGATCCGCATCTTCCGATGCGATTGACCCAAACCGCGTGCTCGCGGATTTGTCGAAGGAATACCCTGGTTTCGCGGGATACTCCTTCGACGACCCGTCTGGAACGCTGAACATCCATTCGAGTGATCGAAACATTGATGCTGAGGGAGTGCGAGCAGCCATAGTTAAGCTACTAGCAGGGGCCGGCGAGGAGCTTCGGAGCGCCCCGCTCCAAGTCCTGCCAGCCACCTTCGACTATCAAGAACTGCATGCCTCGTACGAAGAAATCGAAGGGGCAATATTCCCCCACCCGGATTGGGTCCGGTTCGTCTACTCGGACATTGACGAACTGAACAACCGCGTCGAGCTTGCCTTCGAGGATGACGCGTCTCGCGCCTGGGCAGTAGGTAGAATAGCGGCACTCGGCGTGCCTCCCGATGCGGTAGTTGTCGTTATCTCACCCCCGGTCAGGAATGACGTAGGCGGTGACTAGGCCCGTCGACACCCGTGTGACTTCCGGTGGTGCCGCCGGATGGTCGACCAGGGGATCAACCGGACCCTTGGAGAGCTCCACGACAGTAGCTGGCACTTGGGTGTCGTTGCGGCCGGCTAGCAGCGGCGACTATCCGGCCCTGTTCCGGTGGCGGTCACTTCTGGAAGCGAACCTCCTGAATTTCAACAGACGGATTGCGACGTACGAGGAGTTTGTTGGTGAACTGGACCGCTTGCTACCGGTGTCGACGCTTCTCCTTGTCCGCGACAATCAATTGGGCGCCCCTATCGGTTTCGTCCTTGGTTATCACGTTAATCCATGGGATGGGTGGATGTTTGTCGGCGCCCACGTTGAGAAGTCGTTTCGTTACCGTGGCCACGGGGGCGAAGCGATCCCGCTGGGGCTGGACGCGGTGTTCCGTATGTTCCCGATACGCATGGTGTACACCGAGGTGTATGACTACGCGGGGCCGCTCCTAAGAGCTGGCAACTGCGCTCGGCTTTGAGGAGGTTGGATACCAACCCGACCACTACTGGCGCGACGACAGGTACTGGGGTCTCCACCGGATGGCACTCAAACGTCAGCGTTGGATCGAGCACCGTGACCGCTTCATGGATATCTTGCACATACAAGAGCGTTTGACCCACGGGAGAGCAACTGATGGAAATCACGACCAGCGCGGCATGGGTTGACGTACTTCTCCTCCAACTGAAGGGTCTTGTCGCCGGGATTGTAGGAATCGACGTCTCTGAGATCGGAGCCGACGACAACCTAATCGACTTGGGACACGGCTATTCCTTGGGCATGGATTCGCTCGATACGCTTAAGCTCTCACTGCTGATAGCCGAGGAATATGACCTAGATGAGCCTGTTGACGTGACTTGGGATGAGGTCGCAACCGTCCGCCAAGTGGCTGAATTAGTCGTCCGTCTAATCGCCGGTCAACAGCCTCGATGATCTCTGCTCATCTGACACGGCAGTGACTGATCGTCACAACTGCGGCGGCCTACAACCCCATCGCGGCTTCTACCGCCCGCAGGTCCGCATCTACCTCGGTTGTCTCCGCCTTGATCGTGAGGGCGGTGTCCGGGTCCTTGAGGCCGTGGCCCGTGATGATGCAGACGATGGTCTGATCGCTGAGTGCTGAGTGCTGAGTGCCGGGTGCCGAGTGCTTAAACAGGCCTGCCAGCGAAGCCGCGGAGGCCGGTTCACAGAAGATGCCTTCCTCCTGCGCCAGCAGCCGGTACGCTTCCAGGATCTCGTCATCCGTGACGGAACCGATGGCGCCCCCGGACTCGTCGCGGGCCGCTTCGGCGAAGCGCCAGGAAGCCGGGTTGCCGATGCGGATGGCGGAAGCCACGGTCTGCGGGTCCTCGACGGGGTGGCCGAGGACGATAGGCGCCGCGCCGGCGGCCTGCCACCCCATCATGCGGGGCTTCTTCGTGGCTATCTCTGCCTGGTAGTACTCGACGAATCCGCGCCAGTATGCGGTGATGTTGCCCGCGTTCCCCACCGGAAGGAAGAGCAGGTCGGGGGCATCGCCGAGGACGTCGATGATCTCGAAGGCGGCGGTCTTCTGGCCCTCGATGCGGTGCGGATTGACGGAGTTGACGAGGGCGACAGGGTGCTTCTCGCTGATCTGGCGGGCGACGCTGAGCGCCTGGTCGAAGTTGCCGCGGACGGCGAGGATCTTCGCGCCGTGGGCGACCGCCTGCGCGAGCTTGCCCTGAGCGATGCGGCCGTGGGGGACGAGCACGTAGGCGTCGAGGCTGCAGTGCGCGGCATAGGCGGCGGCGGAAGCGCTGGTGTTCCCCGTCGAGGCGCACAGCACCTTGGCAGCGCCGGATTCGGCGGCCTTGGCGACGGCGACGACCATGCCGCGGTCCTTGAAGGAGCCGGACGGGTTGCACATCTCCAGCTTGAAGTAGAGATCCTTGCAGCCCACGCGCTTAACCAGGCGGCGCGACCTGACGAGGGGCGTGTCGCCCTCGCCGAGGGAGATGAGCGGGGTCTTTTCGGTCAGGGGCAGGCGGTCGCCGTAGTGGTGGAGGACGCCGCGATTGGCGTGGTGGTCAGCGGACATCGGACATGGATTCCCGCTTCCGCGGGGATGACGGAAGTCTAGTCGCCGGCGTGGAGTTCACCGTGGGTCAGTTCCTTGATCTCCTGGTTCATCGCCTCTGAAGCGCGGCGGCGCTGGCGGAGGAGGAGCTGGTACACCTTCTTGAGGTTCGCTTTCGTCTGCTCCGTCAGGTCCTGCACCTGCTGGGCCATGAACAGGACTTCGCTGGTGTTCTGCTGTGATTTCTGGTCGACTCGCGCCAGCGTCTGGGCCATCTCATCGGCGCGGTCGGCGATGTCGTTCGCGAGGCGTTCCGCGATCCCGACGCGCTGGACGAGCTGCTCCCGCTCGTACGCGGCCTTCTGCAGCGCCTCCAGCGCGTGGTCCCGGAATTCGTTGAGCGACTCAAGCTTGTCCAGGCGCTCAAGGACGCGGCGGAGTTGATCGAGGAACAGCGTCATGCGGTCGGTCTGGCTTTCGGAAGCCTTCTCGAGCTTGTCGATCGACGCCGCGGCACGGCTGGATTCCTGCTCCAGCCGGAGCGTGGCGTCGTGCATGTGGCCGGACCTGGTGTTCACCTCGTCGATCGTCCGCTCGATCGCCTGCTTGCTGGCGCGGTTCCCGGCGATCTCCTCCTCCACCTGCCGGACGACATCCTCGAGAAGCTTGACGCGGCCGTCGTAGCCTTCTATGACCTTCGCCATCGCCTCTACCTGCCGGAGAGCGACGCCGAGGTCCTGTCGGTCTCGCCCCAGCTCGGCCTGGCGCTGGTTCTGGATCTGCTCCATGCGGGCGGTGATACCCGCCTGCCGGTCCTGCACGCGGCTCAGCGCGTCCTTGACCTGCCGGATCTCCTCCCGGAAGTTCTGCACCGCCGTCTCGACGGAGCCGGACACATTCAGCGACTCCATGAGTTTTCGGAGGTCAGCGTCGAGCGTGTATGTCTGCTTCATCGACTGGGCGATCTCGCTCTCCACCTTGTGGAGCCGCGCCCTCGTCTCGCGAAGCTCGCTCTCGAACCATTCCGCGCCGGTTTCGCTGGCGGGCGGCGCCTGTCTGCTGGGCTTCGTCACCACGCTAGTCCTCCACCCTGAGCATGTTGCCCACCTGTGTCACCTCTGGCAAGTTCTCCAGTTGCTGCAGGCTGGCCTGGATGGCGGATTCGCGGGCCGCGTGGGTCATCACGACAAGCTCCGCGGTCTGCGCCGCTTCGTCGGTTTCCTTCTGGATGACCGAGGCGATCGAGACGCCGTTGTCGCCGAACGTCTTCGCCACAACCGCCAGCACGCCAGGGCGGTCCGCCGCTTCCAGTCGCACGTAGTAGCGGCTTATCAGGTCGGACACGGGAACCACGGCCATCGCCGGGCCCGAACGCCACGGGAACGGACGGCTGCCGAGCGCGATGTAGCGCGCGGCGTCAAGTACGTCTCCCATGATTGCGGACGTCGTGGGCCCCGCACCGGCGCCGGCGCCCTGAAAGAGGACGCGGCCGGTCAGGTCGCCTTCTATCTGCACCGCGTTCAGCACGCCGCTGACGCGCGACAGCAGTAGCCCCGTGGGGACGAGCGTGGGCACGACCCGGGCTTCAATGCCGGACGTGTCGCGCCGGGCGATCGCCAGCAGCTTGATGGCGTATCCCAGTTCGGCGGCGTATCGGAAATCGCGCGGGCTCAGCCGCGTGATGCCCTCGCGGTAGACATCGTCCGGGCGGACGGTCGTGTGGAAGGCGAGGCTGGCAAGGATCGCCAGCTTGTACGCCGCGTCGTGCGCCTCGATATCATTCGTTGGGTCGGATTCGGCGTAGCCGAGCTTCTGGGCCTCCTGCAGGGCGACCCGGAAAGTCACCTCATCGCTGCTCATCTGCGTGAGGATGTAGTTCGTTGTCCCGTTGATTATCGCGCGGAGGCTGCTGATTTCGTTCGCCGAAAGGTCACGCTTGAGCGGGGAGATAATTGGTATGCCGCCGCCGACTGCCGCTTCGTACAGGATGTCCACGCCTGCGCTCGACGCTGTAGATAGCAGTTCAGGGCCGTATTTCGCCATTACTTCCTTGTTCGCGGTGACCACGTAGCGGCCGCTTTCCACGCTACGCTGGATGAACTCCCGGGCGGGGTTCTCGCCGCCCATCACCTCCACGACGATGTCGCACTCGGTACCCAGGGCCTCGCCGGGATCGGTGGTGATCAGCGCCTGGTCCAGCTGGACGCTGCGCTCCTTGAAGCGGTCCCGGACGAGTACCTTGCGGAGCTCCAGCGGTACGCCCACGCGCTGCGAGTATGTCTGTGCGCGCTCCATCAGCGCCCGGGCTACCCCGCCGCCGACGATGCCGAGGCCGAGGAGCACGATGCCGACGCTGGAGCGCTCGGTCATGGTAAGAGGCTAAAGGCCGACCGTGAGGTTGGCGTTCTCCACCACGTACTTGATCTTCTCTGCGTCGCCGGTGGAGAAGTCGAGCTCGTTGACCACTTTGGCCGCATCCTTCTTATCCAGCAGCCACTTGTTGTAGTCTGCCTGGGCCAGGACGGGCTTCTGAGTCTCCTCGATCGCGTGCGCAGCATCCTTCTCGACGAGCTTGAAGATATAGACCGAGCCCTCGCCCGGATAGACGCTGACCTCTCCCGCCTCCAGGCTGAACACCACGTCCTCCTGCGCCTTCGGCAGGACGTCGCGTGGCACCCAGCCGGCGTCCCCGCCCTTGTTGCTTGTTTGCGTGTCGATCGAGTTGGCCTTCGCCAGTTCTCCAAAGTCTGCGCCAGCCTCGATCTGAGCCTGCAGGTCCTCGGCCAGCGCCTGCTCCCGCACCTGGATAACCAGGTAGTGCACCGAATCCGCCGTCTCCGGCAGCTCTTCCTGGAACTTCGTCTTCAGCTTTTCGCGGAGGACGTTCCCCTTCGCCATGTCGACGTACTCTTCACGTGAGAGACCGGCAGCATCGAGCTCTGACTTGAGGACGGACTCGAAGTTGGCGTCATCTGCCGTGATGCCCAGCAGCTTCGCCATCTCTGCCTTCACCTCGTCGTCCGTGGCCTCCACGCCCTTCTCCGATGCACTCTTCAGAAGGATGGACTCTTCCACAATCGTGGTCGAAAGCGTCGGGATCACCAGAGCCGCCTGGCCGTTGCCGCCGTTCTGCTTCACGTACAGCTTCGCCCGTTCCGTGAAATCCCTCACGGTGTAGTTGCGGTCGTCGACCTTGATTGCGGTCGAACCTGGCCGCTGCTGATCTTCGATCCAGTCGCTCAGATAGCCGAAGCCGATGAAGCCCAGGGCTGCCACGACGAGCAAGACAACTCCGATCGTCGCGTAGATACGCGCGCGGCTGGTATCGATAGCGCCGCCGTGGCGCTCCCATGAAGGTGTGGGTATCTTCCTTTGCCTGGACATCGTCTGAGCCTTCCCTGCCTGTGATAACAGCCGGGGCGTGCCGCCGGTTACCGGCGCTAGCGTCCCTGGCTGCTCCGGATGTGTTCGGGGGTGTACGGGAGCAGAGCGACGTGGCGTGCGCGCTTGATCGCGCGGGCAAGGGCGCGCTGGTGTTTGGCGCAGGCGCTGGTGCGCCGCCGGGTCTCGATGCGCGCCCGGTCTGAGATGAACCTGCGCAGGAACCCGACGTTCTTGTAGTCCACGGCCTTCATGTGCTCGGCGCACATGATGCAGACGCGCCTTCTGCGTCCGCCGCGCCTCATGCGCGGCCTCTCTTCCCCGGAGGTTTCGGCCGCGGCAACGCGGCGCGGGCGGAGCGATTCTCCGCTCTCGCTCGGAGCCTGGACCGGTGTTTGCTCGTTAGTTTCCATATGTCCTACTCGAATGGGATTTCTTCAGGTTCCATGGACCCGGCCGGTGCGCGGTCGAAGCTGTCCAGTACGCCGCCATTTGCATAAGACGGCTCGCGCTCATCACCCAGGGCCCCCTGGCCGGCGCGGTCGAGGAACTGCACGGTATCGGCGACGACTTCCGTCATGTAGCGCTTCTCACCCTCGGGTGTGTCCCACGACCGGGTCTGCAGGCGACCTTCGACGTACACCTTGCTGCCCTTCTGGAGGTACTGGCTGCAGATCTCCGCCGTCTTGCGCCAGGCGACGACCCGGAACCACTCGGTCTCCTCGCGCCGTTCTCCAGCGTGGTTCGTGTAGTTGCGGCTCACGGCAACTCGGAACGTCGTCATGGCGGTGCCATCCGACATGTATTTCATCTCCGGGTCGGCCCCCAGGTTACCGATGATCATCACCTTGTTCAGACCAGCCATCGTCTACTCACCTTCCTGCTGCGCATCCTCGGCCACATCTGCGGGCGCCGAAGCGGCAGCTACTGGCGTGGGAACCGGGAGTTCATCCATCCTCACGACCAGGTGCCGGAGGACGTCTTCCGCAAGCTCCAGGCTTGCATTCAGGGGTTTGAGTACGGCGGGTTCGGCACTGAAATGGGTGACGGCGTAGTAACCATCCTGGAAGCGCCGGATAGGATAGGCGAGCCGGCGGCGCCCCCACTGGTCCGAATTCTTGATCTGACCGCCACGCTCGGTGATGAAGCTGTTTACTCTCTCAACGGCTGCCGGGAAACCTTCATCCCCGGCATCAGGGCTAACTACAAGGACAAGTTCGTAATCTCGCACGGGACCTCTCTGGACGTAACTGCACTCCCGGGGCCGTTGGCCTCGCGGGACAAGTGTGGATTGTAGCACGGCGCCTTGCGGCGAACAAGACGATGCTGTCACTCAACCTTGCGCCCTTTGTAGAGACGACCAGGCGGGTCGTCTCTACCGGCGGATCGTCGCTACATCAAGCCGCCGTTACGCGTTCGCGGTCCGTGATTCCGGGAACCGGGAACGCACCCGCGAACTCCTCGACTTCGGCCCGCAGGCGCGCCAGCGCCGCATCGTCTTCTCGGTTGTCAATAGCGGTGGCGATGAAGCGCGCCACGGTCCGCATCTCTTCGGGCCCCATGCCCCGCGTCGTGAGCGCCGGCGTGCCGATGCGGACGCCGCTGCCCTGGAGAGGCGGCCGTTCGTCGTACGGGATGGTGTTGCGGTTGACAGTGATGCCGACCCTGTCGCAGAGGCGCTCGGTGTCGCGGCCGCTGAGACCTTTCTGGCCGACGTCGACGAGCATCAGGTGATTGTCGGTGCCGCCGGAGACGAGGCGGAACCCGTGCGACTGCAGCGCCTCGCCGAGCGTCTTCGCGTTGTCGACGATCTGCTGCGCGTAGTGCTTGAACTCGGGTCGCAGCGCCTCGCCGAAACAGACGGCCTTGGCGGCGATGATGTGCATGTGGGGGCCGCCCTGGACGCCCGGGAAGACGGTCTTGTCGATCTTCTGCCCGGTCTCGCCGCCTTCACTGAGGATGAAGCCGCTGCGGGGGCCGCGAAGGGTCTTGTGTGCTGTCGAGGTGACGACGTGAGAGTAGGGCACCGGAGACGGGTGGACGCCGGCAGCGACCAGGCCCGCGATGTGCGCCATGTCTGTCATCAGGATGGCTCCCACCTCGTCAGCAATCTCGCGGAAGCGGGCGAAGTCGATGATCCTAGGATAGGCGGTGGCGCCCGCGACGATGATCTTCGGCTTGTGCTCGCGGGCGAGGCGCGCCATCTCGTCATAGTCGATGCGCTCCGATTCACGCTCCACGCTGTAAGGGATGAAGTTGTAGAACTTGCCGGAGAAGTTCACTTCGCGGCCGTGGGTCAGGTGCCCGCCCTGGGCCAGGTTCATGCCCATTGCCGTGTCGCCGTACTCGATCAGCGCGAAGTAGGTCGCGAGGTTCGCCTCGGCGCCGGAGTTGGACTGGACGTTGGCGTGTTCCGCCCCGAAGAGCTCTTTCGCCCGTTCCTGCGCCAGCGTCTCTGCCTCGTCGACGACCTGGCAGCCGCCGTAGTACCGCTTGCCCGGGTAGCCCTCTGCGTATTTGTTCGTGAGCACGGAGCCCATCGCCTCGAGGACGGCTGCGCTGGTGTAGTTCTCGGACGCGATCAGCTCAAGGCCGAGGCGCTGGCGGTCCTGCTCGCGGCGGATGATATCGGCGACCTGCGGGTCGGACTGTGCGAGAAAGCTCATTGGGTACTCCTCACTGGGAATGCCGGGGGCTGCGGTTTCAATTTACCGTAACGGCGGGTACCGGTCGAGCTATCATCATCGGACTAACGTAAGGTAATAGCGATGACCTTCGCTCCTCTCGTTTCCGCACCCCATGAAATCCTCCGCCCACTGTTCGCCGACTTCCCCGGCCTGCACGGCATCATCGACTCCGCGCTGGAGGGCGCGACCGGCCAGGTGCACGCCGACAACGCGTCGCACCCGCGCGTCGCGCACGTCCTCGTCGCCGACTTTCATCTCATCGCAGGAGACCCCGGCGCGGCGGCCGCGCCGGCTGCCCTCGACGCAGTGCCCGCCGGCGACCACCTCGTGGCTCCGGACTCCTGGGCGGACCTCCTGTGGGCGAGCGGCCGCCCGATGCAGCCGTACGAGCGCTTCGCCTTTCGGTCCCCGCCTTATTGGGACAGGCGAAGCCTTGCTGCGATGAAGGCGGCGTTGGCAGAGGGGCTGATCCTGGAACGGGTGACTGCAGACTCAGCGAAGGCGTTCGCCTCGCTCAATCCTTCGTTCGTGAGCAACTTCCGGACGCCGGACGACTTCATCGAGCGCGGCGTTGGGTTCGGCGTGAGGGAGCGCGGTTCGCGGGAGTTTGTCGCCGGCTGCTCGTCTTACACGGTCAGCTCCCACTCCGTGGAGTTCGAGATCGAGACTCGCGAAGACTACCAGCGGCGGGGGCTGGCGCTGGTCACGGGCGCGGCGCTGATCGAGTATTGCCTGGACAACGGGCTGGAGCCGTGCTGGGACGCGGCCCACGAAGGCTCAGCGCGGCTGGCGGAGCGGTTGGCGTTCGCCGGGCGCCGCGAGTACCTGGCGTACCGCATGGAGTAGTGGCACCCGAAGTTCGTTTTGGAGATTCGTGTTTTTCGCTAGAAGGACAATTCTGGAACACTATTGCCACCGTTGTTGCTGCCATGCCAAAGCGTACCGTTCAGTCGAGGGATGATAGAGTAGGCGCTAGATGGGCACTTCGTTCGATCACATCACCGAAGAGCAGGCCGACCTGATCCGAAATTCGCCGGTATTCTTCGTGGCAAGCGTCGCGCCTGACATGAGCCCGGGCGCCGCAGGCCAGGGGCCGGTCAACCTTTCACCGAAGGGCGGGACTCCGTTGCACGTTGTTGGGCCGAACCGGGTCGCGTACCTGGACTACACCGGCAGCGGCAACCGGACGGCGCATCACGCGCAGGCGGGCGGCCCGGTGACGGTGATGGTGATGTCGATGACCGCCGGGGACGCGGCGATCGTGCGCCTGTTCGGCCATGCCACCGTCACCCCGGTGGAGGAGTCGTCGCTGCGCGACCTGCTGCTCGGGGCGCCGGCCGACGACATCGAACTGCCGGTGCGCCAGGTCATCGATATCGCGGTTGAGAGCACCGAGACGACGTGCGGCTACGGGGTGCCGGTGTTCGAGTTCGTGAAGCAGCGGGCGCGCCCGGAGCGCGGGCGGCGGTACAAGCCGCCGGCGCCCGCGAAGGCCCAAGCGTAAGTGCGTTTCGCCGTCATCGTCTTCCCCGGCACGTGGAGCGACCACGACTCGCAGTATTCGCTCCAGAAGGCCGGCCACGCGGCGGACCTGGTGTGGCACCGGGAGACCGACCTCTCGAAATACGACGCGATCGTACTGCCGGGAGGGTTTTCGTACGGAGATTACCTGCGGACGGGCGCCATCGCCCGCTTCTCGCCGGTAATGGAGACCGTAATGCGCGACGCGGAGGCCGGAACGCCGGTGATCGGCATCTGCAACGGCTTCCAGGTACTGTGCGAGTCGCACCTTCTCCCGGGCGCGCTGATGCGCAACGAGTCGCTGCAGTACCGCTGCCAGTGGGTGAACCTGCGCGTGGAGAATGCGGAGACGCCGTGGACCAGCCTCTGTCAGCGCGGAGACGTGATCCGCGTCCCGGTCTCGCATGGCGAAGGCCGCTACTTCGCCGACGCCGAGACGCTTGACCGCCTGGAGGCCGGGAACCGTGTGGTCTTCCGGTACTGCGACGAGGTGGGCGACGCGACGCCCGAATCGAACCCGAACGGCAGCGAACGCAACATCGCAGGCATCGTGAATGAGCGGGGTAACGTGCTGGGGATGATGCCCCACCCGGAGCGGGCCTGCGAGCCGCTGCTGGGGGGCGAGGACGGGCTGCTGATCTGGCGGTCGGTGGCGGAATGGGCGGCGGTGCGGGCCTGAGAAAGCAAGAGTGAATTGTGAAGAGTGAAGAGTGAAAGGCGACTGGGAAGGGTGAATGCGTTGCTCCGCTCGTCCTGAGGGAACTCGAAGGGTGAGCGGAGTTTGGATGTCTGCGCACTGATTGCCGTGTTTCCGCTGGAAGCCGGAAGCCAATCACACGAAGGTCCGTTTGACAGGCGAAGACCTGGCGCTGACGTGGGAAGAGGAGCCGGAGGAACCGGCTGCGGAAGCGCGTCCGGCGGCGGTGCGGGCTTAGAGAAGAGCCAGTGATCTTCGAGGCGGGGCCCGTTCCGCCGGCCGAGGGCCGTTGCAGTAAATGTGGGAGCCCTGTCCGGCCCCAGGATCGTTACTGCTCCACCTGCGGCAACGACCTGTCCGCGGCTGCCGGAGCCACCGTTAGGCAGAGGTTCTGCGACCAGTGCGGGGCCGCTCTGGAAGCGTCCCACCGTTTCTGCACCGCCTGCGGCTTCCGAGTGACGCCGCCGGGAGCCTTCCCGGTGGCTGCTCCGGGCAGTTATCCCGTGCGCTACGACGTGCCCTATCCCGAGAAGCTATCGCGGCTTCTGATCTTCGTAAAATGGCTGCTCGCTGTTCCGCACTTCCTGATAGTCATCGCGCTCGGCTATGCAACTGCGGCTGTCTCGGTCGTCGCGTTCTTCGCGATCCTGTTCACGCGGCGCTACCCACGGGGTCTGTTCAACCTGGTGGTTGGAATCAACCGCTGGGGCGCGAACGTGACGGCGTACACGTACCTCTTCCGGGACGAGTATCCACCGTTTTCGCTGGAGGCAGGGCGCTACCCGGTGGAGTACGACGTAGAGTACCCGGAACGCCTGAGCCGGTGGTGGATCTTCGTGAAGTGGCTGCTGGTGATCCCGCACCAGTTCGTTCTTACGCTGCTCTCCATCGCTGGCTTCTTCTTCGGGTTCCTGTCTTGGTTCGCGATTCTGTTCACGGGGCGGTATCCGCGGACGTTCTTCAACTTCAACGTGGGCCTTCAGCGCTGGGCCCTGAGAGTGGGCGCGTACTCCCAGCTCCTGCGGGATGAGTTCCCTCCCTACAGCAAGCGCGCTGATGCGAAACCGGGCTCCGGCCGGGCGATTGCTCTGTCCGCCGTCTTTGGGGCCATCGGGGCCGTCGCTATCACGGCTCTCTACCTTTTCCTCCTGTTCAGTCTGTCCCGAGATACGGAGACCGTGGATGTGTCATACGTCGGCGCGCTCGCGGGCAGGGAGACGCGGGCCGTGGACCTGGAAGGGACGGTTGTTGTGCTTGAACGCGCCCTGGACCCGTTCGAGACTCCGTACGCGGAGGCAGGCCGCGGCGAGCGCCTCGTCGCCTTCGAGTTGCAGATCACCAACGATGACAGCCTGATCACCTTTGTGGACGAGACCGCATTCCAACTTGAAGACACTTCTGGTGAGGACCATGACCCCCGTCGCGTACTCGCGGCGCGCTTGATGGATGACGCGCTCCTGAGCAAGGGCGAACAAGTCAGACTTACGGTCGTGTTCAAACTCGACAGTGATGACGATCCCCAGAGCCTGACGTATTCGCCCGCAGGGCCAATAACCTTCCTGCCGTTTGGGGAAGACGTCCGGTTCGAGTTTTGGTGACGCGTTTAGGCAGATAAGTCGCCCATTCCGGCTGAATAGGTCCATCCAGAGCAGGAAATGTCCCCCACAGTTCAATTGGCACGCCTAACTATTGACATTGGAGTCATCGCGGCCATAATCAGCCCTAGAGAAATAATGGAGGCGACCACGTCATGAGCTTTTGCGCCAACTGTGGTATTAGCAACCCTGACGAAGCTGCGTTCTGTTCGAGTTGCGGCAAGGCGACATCAGGCTCAGTGCCTGCAGAGGGTGCTCCACCTGCCGCGAACATCCAAGGCGTCACCACGGCCGCCCCCGCTGTGCCTCGGGCCCCCACTCCGCCGGCCAAGCAAGTCGACGAGATATTCTGTCAGAGTTGCGGTTCAGTGATCAAGAAGGAAGCAGATATCTGTATCCACTGCGGTGTTCGCGTAAGACGGGGGTCACCTTCGGGCGGAGGCGGGAGCAAGAGCAAGGTTGCTTCGATACTTCTGGCCGTGTTCCTAAGTTACTGGACATGGCTCTACACATACCGCGAAGATGCTGTGAAGTTCTGGGTAAGCTTAGGCCTAAGTATCGGCTTCTTCATTTTTGGACTATTGACACTGGGGATAGGCTGGCTCATTGGATTCTTTGTCTGGACTGGCATCTGGATATGGGCCATCGTGGACACGGCTACCAAGAACGAGGACTGGTACGCAACCTACTAGGTAGCGAGCCGTGGCGGTGAAGTAACCGTGGTGTCGTTTGATCATGCGCTTCTGGAGAGACAAACGCTCGTTGGATAGCGTGGCCCCCGGAACGTGGCGACGGGCGTTAGCCCTCATGGCTTTCAGAGGGGGGAACTGATATGAGCTTCTGTTCCAACTGCGGTGCCAGTAACCCTCCAGACGCAGCGTTCTGCCCGTCTTGCGGGGCGAGGTCAGCGAGGGTGGCGCCCCCGGGAAACCTGTCCCCCGAGGAGAACCCTTCCACCCTTCCTCCTACGGGTTCGGTGGTTCCGGCCTCAGGGACTGCCCCAGCCAAGCAAGTTGACGAGATCTTCTGCCACAGTTGCCGCTCTATCATCAAGAGGGAAGCAGAGATCTGCGTCAATTGCGGTGTTCGTGTGGGGAGAGGCGCGCCCTCAAGCTTGGATGAGACGATCCGCAAATTGTTCTCGGCGGGCTGACCGCATATCCTGAAGCTGCCCGCTGATGACCATAGACCAGGCTGCCCTCGACACTATCGCGCTGTCCCGCTCCGAGTACGACCTGATCGTCGAGAAGCTGGGCCGCGAGCCGAACGAGGTGGAACTCGGGCTGTTCGGGGCGCTCTGGTCCGAGCACTGCGGCTACAAGAACTCGAAGCCCCTCCTGCGCCTGCTGCCCGCCGAAGGTGCGTACGTCCTGACGAAGCGCGGCGCGGAGAACGCCGGTGCTGTCGATATCGGCGACGGGATGTGCGTGGTGATGAAGATCGAGTCGCACAACCACCCGTCCGCCGTCGAGCCGTACCAGGGCGCGGCCACCGGCGTAGGCGGCATCGTCCGCGACATCTTCGCGATGGGCGCGCGGCCCGTCGCGCTGCTGGACTCCCTGCGGTTCGGGCCGCTCGATAGCACGCACAACCGCTACCTCTTCGAGGGCGTGGTCGCGGGCATCGGCGGCTACGGGAACTGCCTTGGGATTCCCACGGTCGGCGGCGAAGTGTACTTCGAAGACTCCTACTCCACGAACCCGCTCGTAAACGCCATGTGCGTCGGCGTGGCCCCGTCCGGCAGCCTCGTTACGGCCAAGGCTGAAGGCGCCGGCAACCTGATCATGCTCGCGGGCAGCGACACCGGGCGCGACGGCATCCACGGCGCGTCCGGGCTGGCCTCGCGCACAGACCCCGGCGCGCGCTTCGAGGAGATGCGGCCGGCCGTGCAGGTGGGCAACCCGTTCCTGGAGAAGATGCTGCTGGAAGCCTGCCTGGACCTGGCCCAGAACCACGCGGACTGGGTGACCGGCGTCCAGGACTGCGGCGCCGCAGGGCTCACCTCGGCGGCGATCGAGTCCGCCAACCGCGGCGGCAGCGGCATCGTGATCGACGTGGCGAAAGTGCCCCGCCGGGAAGAGGGGATGACCCCGTACGAGGTCATGTTGTCCGAATCGCAGGAGCGGATGATCGTAATCGTCCGCAGGGGGCATGAGAGTGACGTGGCGGCGCTGTTCGAGCGCTGGGAGGTGCCGTGGGCGATCATCGGCCACGTCACGGACGACCGCACCGTGCACATCGTGGACGGCGAACGCGAGGTTGCGACGCTGCCGGTGGAACTACTGGTGGAGGCGCCCGAATACACGCGGGAAGGCGAGCCGGCGAGCGAACTGTTCGAGATGGAACAGCTCGACCTCTCGGCGTTGCCCGAAGCCGCGAACGCCACCGGCGCACTTCTGCGCCTCCTCGCCTCGCCGAACATCGCGAGCAAGCGCTGGATCTACCGCCAGTACGACCAGAGCGTGCTGAACAACACCGTGATCGAGGCCGGCTCGGACGCGGCGGTCTTGCGGATAAAGCAGGCGAACCGCGGCTTCGCCGTAGCCACGGACGGCAACGGCCGCTACTGCCACATCGACCCCTACCGCGGCGGGGCCATCGCCGTAGCGGAGGCAGCACGCAACGTCGTCTGCGCGGGCGCCTTGCCGGTGGCTGTCACCGACTGCCTGAACTTCGGCAACCCGGAGCGGCCGGACGTCTACTTCCAGATGCAGGCCGTCATCCAGGGCATCGCCGACGCCTGCGACGCGCTGGGCACGCCGGTCATCTCCGGCAACGTCTCCCTCTACAACGAGACCGGCGACCGGCCGGTGTATCCCACGCCGGTCATCGGCATGCTGGGCATCCTCGAAGACGCCGCTCAGCACTGCCGGATGGCCATGCGGGACGAGGGCGACGAAGTCTTCCTTGTCGGTTCGCACATCGAGCAGAAGCAGGAGGCGCTGGGCGGCAGCGAGTACATCAAGACTGAGCACGGCCTGATCGGCGGCAGGCTGGAGATCGACCTGCAGCTCGAAGGACGTGTCCAGCGCGCCGTGCTGGCCGCAATCCGACAGGGCGTGGCGGCCGCCGCGCACGACTGCTCGGACGGCGGCCTTGCCGTGGCGCTGGCGGAGATGTGCATCGCCGGCGGCAAGGGCCTGGACGCGTCCGGCGCCGTCCTCGGCGCCCGGCCCACTGCGTCCCTCTTCGCCGAGACCCAGTCGCGCATCATCGTCACAGTGAAGCCGCCGGACCGCGAACGCCTGGCCCAGATCACCGGCGGGCTGAACGTGCCCGTCCAGCACATCGGGCGCGTTACCGCCGAGAAGCGCCTGCGCATCGGCGCCGCCGTCGACGCCACCCTTGACGAACTGCGCGACGCCTACGAAGGCGGCCTGCCGCGCGCCCTCGGCGCCGAAGGCACAGCGGCCTGGGGTCTGGCCCCAAGCGAGTGAGGGCGCGCGGCCCTTCGGTCCTCCAAACAATCTGTCCATTGCTCATCTGTTCAATTGTTCTAATGCTCTGTTGTTCCATTGCTCCTGCCAAATTGTCCCCAACCCCCGCCTGCGGTATCCTGTCTACATTCCCCCGTAAACTGGGTCCGCGTATTATCGCGAAGGAGAACCACCCATGAAAGTTGTCTTCCTGGAGGAAGTCGAGGGCACCGCGCGCACGGGCGACGTGAAGAACGTGGCCGACGGGTTCGCGCGCAACTTCCTGCTGCCCCGCAGGCTGGCCGCCCCGGCCACCGACCACTACATCACGATCGCCAATGCGAAGGCCTCGAAGGAGGCGCGCAAGCAGGCGAAGCTGGACGAGGACGCCCAGAAGCTCCTCCCGAAGATTGATGGCCAGGAGCTGACGGTCGAAGTGCGTGTCGGCGAACAGGAGAAACTCTTCGGCTCCGTCACCGCGCGCGAGATCGCCGAGATGCTCACCGAGCGCACGAAGATCGAGCTGGAGCACCGCCAGGTCGACCTGAAGCAACCCCTGCGCGAGCTGGGATCGTTCCCGGTGGCGGTCAAGCTCACGCGCAATGTGATCGCGACGGTCACGGTCAACGTCACGCCGATCGGCGGCGTGGTTGAGACGGCGGCGGAGGCGGAGGCCCCTGCGCCAGAAGCCGAGGAAGCCCCCGCGCCGGCCGAGGAGACCCCCATCGAGGCAGTCCCCGATGAACCGGCCGCGGGGCCCGTGGAGGGCGACAGTGAGCAGCTTGACGCCGAAGGCAACGTGAGCGAAGAGGGCGAGTAGCCCCGAACACAGCTGACGCAACGAGGCCGTCCTCACCGGGGACGGCCTCTTCATTTGCCCGGAACGATGCCTGTAGGGGCGCAGCAACTCACCGATTGACCAACGAACCAGCGTCTCTGCGGAGCTTGTCCGGCCACGACCCCCCTGTTGCTGGGCCCCTACACCTCGCCACTCTCCACTCACCCCTCACCACTCCATCACCCGTGCCATTCGCCCGCCGGAACCGGCGAATCCCGGCCCTAAACTGGTCTCTGAGAGGAAGTCACACCTTATCCACCACTTGCCATTGGATGTCCACGAAATCTGTCGAAAGTCCGCGTGCGCCGGGCGGGCGCGGGCGGTTTACTACAGGAGGTTGGTCGTCCGGCCGGGCGACGCGAAGCGGCTGCGAGACAGGCTCCCGATCCCGGAGCGCTTCGCCCGAATCTAATCACCGATCAATTCCAGTCTCAGCAGGAGAAGCATGGTCGTCGAAGCCGGACGGGCAGACAGACTGCCGCCACACGACATAGAGGCCGAAGAGGCGGTTATCGCCTCCGTCCTGATCGACCCCGATGCGGTGCTGGAGGTGCTGACCTCCAGCCTCAAGGCCGACGATTTCTTCCGCGAACAGAACCGCTGGATCTACGAGACGTGCCTGGCCCTGTTCGAGCGGGGCGAGACGATCAACCAGATCAGCGTCGCGCACGACCTTGCCCGCAGGGGCAAGCTTGACGACGCCGGCGGCCCCGCCTACCTGAGCCGCCTGATCACGAACCTGCCCACCTCCGTCGCCGCCAAGCACTACGCAACGATCGTGCAGGCGGACGCGATCTACCGCCGCCTGATCAGCGCCGCCGGCCACATTGTCCGCCGCGCCCACGAGAGCGGCGCCTCGTCCGACGAAGTAACCGGCGTCCTGTCCGAGGCCGAGGCACTGATCGCGTCGGTCCGCCAGACCGGCACCGTCCGCGACTTCGTGCATATCCGCGAGTTGCTGGCCGGCTACCTGGAGTCTATGGAAGCCGGGGCCGGCGCCGTCGCCGCGGAGAGCCGGGCTGTGACGACCGGGTTCATGGACCTCGACACTCTCCTCGGCGGCCTCAAGCGCGGCGACCTCGTGATCGTGGCGGCACGGCCGTCGCTGGGCAAGACCTCGCTCGTCCTTAACTATGCGCGGAACGCCGCCGCCCGCCAGAACGCGGCTGTCGCCTTCTTCTCGGTGGAGATGGCCGCCGAGCAACTGGTGCAGCGGCTCCTCGCGACAGAGTCGGGGGTGGACTCCACGCGCCTCACCTTCGGCGTCCACAACGAACGCGAGGAGCGCAAGCTGGTGCAGGCGCTTGGCGTGCTCGGCGACCTGCCCATCTACTTCGACGATTCCGCCACGCTGACCATGTCCGACATGCGCGCGAAGGCCAAACGGCTGCAGTTGGAGCGCGGCCTGGACATGATCATCGTCGACTATCTCCAGCTCATGAGCAGCGGTCTGCGCAACGAGAACCGCGTCCAGGAGGTGAGCTACATCTCGCGCGCCCTGAAGCAACTGGCGCGTGACCTCGACGTGCCCGTCGTCGCCTGCTCGCAGCTCTCCCGCGCCGCTGAATCGCGAGCGAACAACGTCCCGATGCTGAGCGACCTGCGAGAGTCCGGCAGCATCGAGCAGGACGCGGACGTAGTGATGTTCCTGTACCGCGAGGACAAGTACATCAGCCGCGAGCAGTGGGAGAAGGAGCACGCAGGCGACAATCGGCACCGGGAG
The DNA here is from genome assembly GCA_037441345.1 of Chloroflexota bacterium. GTDB lineage: Bacteria > Chloroflexota > Dehalococcoidia > SM23-28-2 > RBG-16-64-32 > DATKKM01. The sequence continues at coordinate 80,951 of JBBISJ010000004.1, read as the reverse complement.
TACCCGCAGGGGATCACCCAGGTGATCGTGGCGAAGCACCGGAACGGCCCCACCGGCACGATCCACCTGCGGTTCAAGGACAGGATCGCCCGCTTCGAGGACTTGCTCGTACGCCAGGAGGAATGGGAGGAGGAGGAATGAGCGGGCCAACCACGCCACGGCTGCACACCCGGCCGCCGGGCGAGACGCCGCACGATGGGGGTCCCTTCGACGGCTTCCCGAACTCCGGCGAGGCCACCGTGGTCCCCGGCCTGTTCTTCTCGCGTGTCCTGCCGGAGATCACCGACCCGGCAGAGCTCGTCACGACGCTGTACACACTCTTCGCCGCCGCGCCGCACCGGGGCCGCCGGCCGCGCTTCGTGACCCGCGGCGAGCTAGCAGCGGATCACGGGCTGCTGCGCTCCCTGTCCAACCTTTGCGGCGGCGCAGACCACGAGGCGCTGGCGCAGGGCCTGAACCTGGCCGTCAAGCGGCGGACCCTCGTACGGGCGGCGCGGGACGGCGAGGAGATGTACGTCCTGAACACGCCGGCCAACCGGAACGCCCTCGCGCGCCTGGCGGAGAAGGGCGCCCTGATCGCCGATGCGCCGCCCCCGGCGACGGCGGAGACCGCGCCCAACATCTTCGCGTTATACGAGCAGAACGTGGGCAATATCACCCCGCTGATCGCGGAAGACCTGAAGGAGGCGGAGGAGCGATTCCCGGCGGAATGGGTGGGAGCGGCCTTCAGGGAGGCGGTGGAACTGAACAAGCGCAACTGGCGGTACATCCGGCGGATTCTCGAACGCTGGGAGACGGAGGGGCCGGCTTATGAAGAGCCTGAACGAGATCCTGAAGCAGAGTGGCTTGCAAGACGCTATCGAGAGGGCAAACAGCGAGTCCCTGCTCAGCGACGAAGCTGAACCGGCGGCCGAAGACGGGAGCGACGCCTGCCCCCGCTGCGGCGGCGCCGGCTTCGTCCGCAAGGCCGTACGCCTCGGCCACCCGGACTTCGGACGCGCCTTCCCCTGCGACTGCACCCGCAACGAGCAGGAGGACGAGAAGCAGGCGCGGCTCCTGCGCTACAGCAACCTCGGCCCTCTGTCGCGGCTCACGTTCGAGAACCTGAGCCCCCGTGGCCGCAGTTCGAATCCCCAGCACCAGGAGTCGTTCGCGGCGGCGGCTCGCGCAGCGGCGGCCTTCGCCGAGCACCCGGAAGGCTGGCTCGTGCTCACCGGCCCCAGTGGCTGCGGTAAGACTCACCTGGCGGCGGCGGTCGCGGGCCGCTGCGTCGAGAACGGACAGGCGGCGCTGTTCATGGTCGTGCCGGACCTGCTGGACCATCTGCGCGCGGCCTACCAGCCCGGTGCCGAAGCCGGCTACGACGAGCTGTTCGAGATGGTGAAGTCGGCGCCGGTCCTGCTGCTCGACGACCTCGGCGTGCAGAGCACCACGCCGTGGGTGGCGGAGAAGCTGTTCCAGCTCATCAACCACCGCTACAACGCTCAGCTCCCGACCGTCGTCACCACGAACCTTGACCTCACCGCCTTCGACTCGCGCATCCAGAGCCGTCTCACCGATGTCGGCCTGTCGCGCGTCCACTACCTGGAAGGGGGCGCCGGCAACACTCTCGCCGGGCTGGACTCCCTGGACCTGCCGCTCCTCAGAAGCATGACGTTCAAGACGTTCGACCCCCAGTACCTGGCTGCGGGCGCGGACGAGGCGCGCGACATCCAGGCGGCATACCGCACGGCGATGAAATTCGCGGAGGACCCGCGAGAGTGGCTGGTGATCGCCGGGCAGACCGGGCGCGGCAAGACACGGCTGGCGGCGGCCATTGGCAACTACCGCCGCGAGACAGGGCAGGCGGTGATGTTCGTCGTCGTGCCCGACCTCCTGGACCGCCTCCGCTCCGCGTACAGTCCGGGCAACCCTCGGGCGTTCGACGACATGTTCGAACAGGTGCGGAATGTGCCGCTCCTGATCCTTGACGATATGGGCGCGCAGTCGGGCACGCCCTGGGCGGACGAGAAGCTGTTCCAGCTCATCAACCACCGCTACAACGCTTCGCTGCCCACCGTGATCACCACCAACCTGACGGTGCGCGATCTCGATGCCCGGCTCGGTTCGCGGCTGACGGACCCGCAGATAAGCACGATCCTGCTGATGGGGCCTTTCGACTTCTGGGGCAAGCAGCAGATCGCCTCCCCTCCCCAGCGCGGCCGCGGCCGCCCGCGCGGCTCGTAGAGGCGCCCCGGCGGGACGTCTCTACAGGGGGGCAGGCCTGAAGGCCTGCAGCTACGACGGCCGACACGCTAGAATGGGCGGCACTGCACCGAAGGAGTACCCCGCCCCATGACCCACGACCCCATCGTCAGCCCCACCGTCCCCGCCGGCGAGCACCGTGAACCCGTATTCCAGTTCCCGGAGCAGGCGAAAGCCGCCGAGAAGAAGCTGAAGGCGTTCGAGAAGCAGACCGGACGCAAGCCGAATATCCTCGTCGTCCTCATGGACGACGTCGGCTGGGGCGATTTCGGCTGCTACGGCGGGGGCGTCGCCGTCGGCGCGCCCACCCCAAACATCGACCGGCTGGCGCGCGAAGGTCTGCAGCTCACTTCCTGCTACTCCGAACCGTCCTGCTCGCCGTCGCGGGCCACGCTCATGACGGGCCGCCTGCCGATCCGCCACGGCCTCCACCGCCCGCCGATGTACGGCGAGGCCGGCGGCCTCCAGGACGAGGTGACGATCGCCGAGCTGCTGTCGGACGCGGGCTACGTGACGCAGGCGACCGGCAAGTGGCACATGGGCGAGAACGTGGAGTCGCAGCCCCAGAACGTCGGCTTCGACGACTTCTACGGCTTCCTCTCCGTCTCCGACATGTACTCCGAGTGGCGCGACCCGTATTTTTTCCCCGAGGTCGTATACGACAAGGCCCGCACGGAATGGGTGCAGAACCAGCCGTTCAACAAGTGCTTCGTGCACGCAACGCGCGGCGGCGAGGCCGAGAACGTCGAGGAGGTGACGCTTCCGGTCATATCGCAACTGGACGACAAGTGGTGCGACTACTCGGTCGATTTCATCAAGCGGATGGCCGGCGGCGACAAGCCGTGGTTCCTCTACCACAACACGCGCGGCGCCCACTTCGACAACTACCCGCACGAGCGTTTTCTGGGCTCATCCCCGGCGAAACACCCGTACAAGGACGCGCTGGTCGAACTCGACGACATCGTCGGCCGCCTTGTGAAGGCGCTGGAGGAGACGGGGCAACTGGAGAACACGCTGATCTTCATCTCCTCCGACAACGGGCCGCACATGGAGAACTGGCCGGACGCCGCCTACACGCCGTTCCGGTGCGCCAAGGGCTCAACGTGGGAGGGCGGCGTGCGGGTGCCGGGGATCTTCTACTGGAAGGGGATGATCGATCCCGGGCGCCAGACCGATGGCCTGTTCAACTTCTCGGACTTCTTCACGACGGCGGCTGCCCTTGCGGGAGCCACCGAGAAGATGCCCAACGACCGCTACATCGACGGCGTGGACCAGACCGGCTTCCTCCTGAACGAGGATGGCCTGTCGGCCCGCAAGTTCCACTACTACTGGCTCGGCACGACGCTATCCGCCGTCCGCGCCGGCGAGTACAAGTTCATGGTCGCCTCCACGTCAGACGACGAAACGGACGTTGCAGGCCCCGGCGGCTTCACCGGCGTGACGCAGCGCTACACCTACCCGCGCTTCTACAACCTGTACCTGGACCCGAAGGAGCAGCACAGCTACCTCACCCGCAAGCTCGCCTACGTCGAGGCCTTCACTTCGGCGATGTTCCGGCACGTCGTCTCCGTCCGCCGCTACCCGACGAAGCGTGTCGTCGGCATGGGGGCGTAGAGGAAGCCGGCCAACAATTCACCGCAGGGGCGCGTCTTGATGCGCCCCTACGCCGCCTACGTCCCGTTCGTCGTCGGCTTGATGTTCTGGTTCATTCGGAAGAAGTTAGTCGGGTCGTACTTGTTCTTGAGCAGCACCATGCGGCCGTAGTGGCCGCCGAAGCTGTCCTTGACGCGCTGCTCACCTTCGTCCATCAGGTAGTTCAGGTACGCCGCCTCCTGCGCCCACGGCTTCATCGCCGCGTCAAGCGCCCGCACCCAGGCGATGTTCTTCTCGTCGTCCGCCGCGTCCTCCCACATGCCCAGGATGTGCAGCGCCCACTTCGCGCCGCGCCAGCCCATCGCCGTCGCATCGTCGGGGACGCGGTGTACCGCGCCGCCGAGGGGCTGGACGATGATCGTGGTCAGCGGGGACGGCGGCTGTGCGGCCGCCCGCATCAGCGCGTCCACCGCCGCGTCCGGCAGCTCGGGGTAGAAACCGGCCTTCCAGTAGTTGCGCATGCCGTGCGGGTTCGCGGGCACGAGCATCTGCTGAAGGGCCGTGTACGGCATAGGCTCCGTCATATTGAGGACGGGGTTGAGGTCAAGGATCGGCTTGTAGGCGGCCGGGCCGTCCTCCGGCTTGCCGGTGTAGCAGGCAACGATACCCATTACCGGCATCCCGCGCACCGGCGGAGGCACGAACTCCTCGTGAGGCGCGGTGATCAGGGCTACGGCGCCGCCGACGTCGTCCGGGGCGTGCTCGATGAAGTCACGATAGGCCTTCACGACGGCCGGGATGCGGGGGAAGGCGAACTGGCCACCGTAGATGATCGGGCCGATGGGGTGAAGCTGGTACGTGAGCTTCGTGACGATGCCGAAGTTGCCGCCGCCGCCGCGCAGCCCCCAGAACAGGTCGGCGTTCTCGTTCTTGCTCGCGTTGACCGCTTCCCCGTCCGCGGTCACGACCTCCGCGCCGATCATGTTATCGACCGTGTAGCCAAGCTTGCGCTCCAGCCAGCCGGAGCCGCTGCCGAGAGTCAGCCCGGCGATTCCGGTGCTCGGCACGCGCCCGCCGGTCACAGCGAGGCCGTGCTCCTGGGTGGCAGCGTCGAACTCACCCCAGTTCACGCCGCCCTCGGCGACGGCCGTGCGAGCCTGCGGATCGACCGTGATCGCCTTCATCATCGACAGGTCGATCATCAGGCCGCCGTCGCAGATGCCATAGCCCTGCACGGAATGACCGCCGCCGTTCACAGAGACGAGCAGGTCTTGTGCGCGGGCGAACCTGACAGCCTTCTGCACATCCGCCGTGTTCGCCGGCCGGGCGATTAGCCCGGGCCTGCGGTCGATCATCCCGTTGAAGACGCGGCGCGCTTCGTCGTAGCCCGCGTCTCCCGGGGTGAGCACACCGCCTCGCAGGGCCGATGCAAAAGCCTGGACTTCGGAATCCGGGATGCCGACGCCGGCAACGTTAACCAGGGCCTGGGCCATTGTGAACCCTCCTTCAACAATCGGCCAGTGAACGTTGGATATGTTACTGCGGGCGGGGGTGCTAGAACAGGGGTTTCGTCCCGTCATTCCCGCGGACGCGGAAATCTACCACTCACCACTCGCCACTCACCGCTCCCGGACGTCCATCTGCAGTAGTTCGGAGTCGCCCGAGATGCCCGGTGGGGTTTACCTGGCCTGAGCAACAGCGGCCAGGCGTCACGCTGCTTCACCAGCCGCGGCGACTCCAGCTCGATCTCCTCGCCGCTCAGCCGCAGGCGCGCCGCCCCCGCCGCGAGCACGTTCCTGACCCAGTCCGAGCGCGGGCCGTACATGGGGATGAACAGGTAGCCGTTGGCGAGGGGATGTGCGTCGAGCGGGGTCCGGTAGGTCTTGCCGGAGGACCGGCCCACGTGGATGATGACCGGCCGGACGCCCCGGCGGATCTCTATCGGGTTGAAGACTCGCTTGTTAGTCCTGGCGAGCCAGCGTGGCAGAGGCATTAAGGTTGCGTCCCAGCCCCACTTCACCACTCATTACTCGCCGCTCACTACTCTTCTACCGGTGGTCCGCCTCCCAGTCGTAGGCGGCGCCGACGGGGACGCGCTTGCCGCCGCGGCCGGCGCGCTCAAAGACGAGCTTGTCGAACTCGAGCTGCACCGGCATCGGGTAGTCGCCGCTGAAGCAGGCGGTGCAGAAGCTACCCTCGGGCTGCTCGACGGACTGCATCAGGCCTTCGAGCGTCAGGTAGTGGAGGCTGTCGGCGCCGATGTGCTGCCGGATCTGCTCCACCTCCTGCCTGGAGGCGATCAGCTCCCACTGGGTGGCCATGTCGATGCCGAAATGGCAGGGGTGCATGATCGGCGGCGCGCAGATGCGCATGTGCACTTCCGCCGCGCCGGCGTTGCGGAGCATCTCGACGACCTTCGGCGTCGTCGTGCCGCGGACGATCGAGTCGTCCACCACCACGAGCCGCTTGCCGTTGATCACCTGCTTCAGGGGGTTGAACTTGAGGCGCACGCCCTGCTCACGAAGGCGCTGGTCCGGCTTGATGAACGTACGGCCGACGTAACGGTTCTTGACGAGCCCCTCCACGTACGGGATGCCCGACTCGGTAGCGTAGCCGATCGCCGCCGCCGTCGCCGAGTCCGGCACGCCGATCACGACGTCCGCGTCGACCGGCGCCTGGCGGGCCAGCTCGCGGCCCATGTTCATGCGCATCGGGTGGAGGAGCTTGCCGCGGATCGTGCTGTCCGGGCGGGCGAAGTAGATGTACTCGAACACGCACAGCGCGTCGCGGCGGCGTTCGACCGCCTGGGTCGCGTGCAGGCCATCGCCGTCGATGACGACGACCTCGCCCGGCTCCACCTCGCGCACGAACTCGGCGCCCAGGTGGTCCAGTGCGCACGTCTCGGACGCGACGACCCAGCCCTCGCCGGCGAGGCGGCCGATGCAGAGGGGCCGCACGCCGAAGGGGTCGCGCATGGCGATCAGTGAGTCCGGCGTCAGGGCGACGAAGCAGTAGGCGCCGGCCATCAGGCGCATCGTGTTGGCGCATCGCTCCACCCAGTCGTCGCCGGGCGCGGTCGCCAGCAGTTGCGCCGCCACCTCGGTGTCGGTGGAGCCGTGGAAGTCCACGCCGGTGTCCTCGAGGCCGTCGTGCAGCCCCTCGGCGTTGATCAGGTTGCCGTTGTGGGCGATGGCGATCGGGCCGTTGGGGCCCTCGACGTACACCGGCTGGGCGTTCTCCTGCCTGCTGGAGCCGGTGGTGGAGTAGCGCGTGTGACCGATGGCGATGTGCCCGGGCAGGTAGCCAAGGTCCATCTCGTCGAAGACCTGGGAGACGAGGCCCATGCCCGTGCGGACGTGGATGCGGCCGCCGTCGGCGCTGGCGATGCCGGCGCTCTCCTGGCCGCGGTGCTGGAGGGCGTAGATGCCGTAGAAGGTGATGCGGGCCACGTCGGTGCCGGGGGCGTACACCCCGAAGACGCCGCACTTCTCGCGCAGGCGGTCGTCACCGCCGTCATTCTCGTCATTCCCGCGAACGCGGGAATCCACGGCGGGGGACGGGGGGCTGGTGTGCGCGGACAGGTCCCGTGAACCGGGCGCGGAGAGCCGCCGCAGAGCGTTACGCATCACCACAGGGACATGAGAGCAGCCATCGCGTTTGGCAGGTAGATGTTATCACAGGGCGAAGAGTGGTGAGTGGTGAGTGATGAGCAGTTCGATGGCTGGGAGCGATCGGTAACCGTCATTCCGGCGAAGGGCCGGAATCCATCACTCTTCACACTTCACTCTTCACTAATCGCTTCCGGCCAGCGGGCGGGTGCCCTCGCGGTGGGCCCATTCGACGATGTCGTGTTCCTTCAGGCGGTCGGCCCAGGCCTCCTCGTGGCCCTTGCGGGTGCAGACGACGGCGAACTCGCGCCAGGGCGTGGGCAGCCAGTAGGAGGTGCCGGTCTCCTTGAGGAAGGCCGCGGCCTCAGGGCCGGTGGTGCCCTTGATGAAGCCGACCGAGACGACGCCCGGGATCAGGCCGTCCGGGGAGTCGGCAGCCGCGTGATCGAGGGCGTACCGGTTGCAGTTGGCCTGGACGCTGCCGGGCGGGCCGTGGTCACCGCAGGCGGCGGCGAGCAGGAGCAAGGTGGCGAGGAGAAGCACGGCCGCCGGGGCTGGGGCCCCGGCTGCCACGGGTGTGGCAGACCATCGGCATGGATTCCCGCTTGCGCGGGAATGACGAATCACGTGACCCCGGCGGGAGCCCTACTCCTCGACTACGATGATGGCGTTCTCGGGGCAGTTGGCGACGGCGAGGCGCGCCTTCTCCTGGAGTTCCGGCGGGACGTTGCCGTCGTGGGTCTCGTGCGCGTAACCGTAGTCGTCAAGCTCGAACAGCTCGGCGGCGACGACGAAGCAGCGGTTGTGCCCCTGGCACTTCTCTTCTTCCACGTGGATCTTCAAGTTCTAGTTACCTCCTCGCGCCCAGCGCACCATCATCGACCGCGGCCCGCGCACCTGCCCGCCCGCCCACGTCACGGCGGCCGGATCCTCCAGCTCGAAGTCCGGGATGCGCTTCAGCCATTCCTCGATGGCGACGCGCATTTCCATGCGGGCGAGGTTGGAGCCGGCGCAGCGGTGGATGCCGACGCCGAAGGCGATATGCGGGTTGTGGGCGCGGTCGATCACGACCTTGTCGGCGTCCGGGAACTTCTCGGGGTCGCGGTTGGCGGCCGGGAAGTTCATCAGGACGCGGTCGCCCTCTTTCATCGGGCAGCCGTTGTAGTTCACATCGGACGCGACGTAGCGGGCCATCGTGACGGGCGAGTAGGCGCGGATCAGCTCTTCGACGGCGACCTGGATGATGTCGGGGTCATCGATGATGCGGCGCCGGTGCTCCGGGTGCTGAGCGAGGTGCCAGAGCGCGGAGCCGATGGAGCTCCAGGTGGTATCGATGCCGGCGATGACAACGAGCAGGCAGGTGCCGAGGACGTGGAGGTCCGGTACGGGCTGGCCGTCGACTTCCTGCGCGAGGAGGTAGCTGATGAGGTCGTCTTTCGGCGCCTTCTTGCGCTCCTGGATCTCCTTCGTGAGGAAGGTGAGGAGCGCGATGCGGGCCGGGCCGCGCAGCTCCGGCCGGGTGAGGCCGAGCTCGAGCAGGTCGCGCACCCAGTTCGTGAACGTCGCCGTCATGTCGGTCGAGACGCCGAGCATGGTGGCGATGACGTAGGGCGGTATCTGCTGGGCGTAGTCGGCGGCGCCGTCGGCGCGGCCCTCGGCGATGAAACCGTCGATCAGGCTACGGCAGTGCCCGCGCGTCAGGTCCTCGAACCTCGCGACGGACTTCATGGAGAACGGCGGCAACAGGAGGCGCCGCGCCCAGGTGTGCTCGGGCGGGTCGGAGCTGATGGGGGGAGCGCGCACACCGTAGAACTCGTCGGACGTGTCTGCGCCGCCGGCAGGTATGACCGGCGCCACCAGGATATCGCGCGACGAGAAGTGCTCGGTGTCCTGCGCGATGGCGAAGAGATCGGCGTACTTCGTCGGCATCCAGGAGCCGCCCCAGCGCCCGGAGTGGCCTACGGGGCAGCGGCTGCGGATCTCGTCCCAGACCGGGAACGGGTCTTTGATGTAGGAGTCGTCGAAGATGTCGTAGTCGTTTGTCCAGTCCTTGATTGGGTCTGCGACCATAGCAGAACCTCCCTCCACGCAGGTAGGAACGTACCCGCAAGGGCGCTCACCTGTCAACGGGTGGTTAGTGATTGGTGGCCGGTGGATGGTGCATAGTGAGTGGCGAGGGTTGAGGGTCGTGGGTAAAGGATTGGGGGACAACGGTATGGCAGGAAGGTTCGAGCAGGCGATTCAGCGCATCGACGAAGCGAACGCGGCGGATCCGACGACGCTCGTGGTGAACGGGGAGCCGCGCCCGAAAGAGCTGGCGCACTCGGAGATGATGACGGAGTGGGTGCGGCGCCTGCGCCCGGACGCGGACGAGGCGTTGCTGCTGGCGGCGCGGGCGCATCACATCCGGCGCTGGGAAAGCCCCCGTTCTTCATATCCCGAGGGCCGCAAAGGCTATCTGCGCTGGCGGACGGACCTGCACGAGTTCCACGCCCGGGTGACCGGCGAGATCCTCGTGGAGTGCGGCTACGACGAAGCCACGGTCGCACGCGTCCAGCAGATCATCCGCAAGCACGGCCTGGGGCGGGACCCCGACGTGCAGGTGATGGAAGACGCGCTGTGCCTCGTCTTCCTTGAGACCCAGCTCACCGACCTCATCGCCGACCTGGCGGAGGAGACGATGGCGAACGTGCTGCGCAAGACGTGGAAGAAGATGAGCGACGCGGCGCGGGAACAAGCGCTGGGGCTCCCGATGCGCCCGGAGGACCGGGCGTTCGTGGTGGCGGCGCTGAGCGCTGAGTGATCGCCCCCTCCCCTCCCCCTGGGGAAAATAGAACTGGGGGACACCCCCAGGCCCCCGCCACTTCGGCTTCGCTCAGGGCAGGCGCCGGGACCCGCCCCTCTGCACTCCCCGTGTTGAGCGGTCTGCAACCACTTCCGGCACGGACACTGGCTACCACACTGTCGACATCTAGCGGAGCAGGATGAACAGCAGCCCCGCCGATGCCACGGCGAAGACAACGGCGGGCGCGATGGCAAGCCAGAGCCACGGGAAAGCGCCCGCCGGCTCAGGCGTCTGCTCCAGGGGCAGGTCCGCGCCGAGGGTTTCGCGGGCGCGGGAGAAGGAGCTGGCGGAGACGTAGACGTCGGCGCCGGTGAACGTGGGCCGCGCTTCCCCCGAATCCTCAGGCCGGTGGCCGCGGACGATGGAGTGGATGCCGGCGTCGTTCAGCCGGTCCTGCCAGCGCTGCGCCTCATCCGGGTCGCGCGCAGTGCCGAGGAGCGCGATGCCGCCGCGGCGCGGGTGCGGATGCCTCTCGCCGGTCACGCGCCCGCTTCCTGTGCCCGCTCGCCCGGCACATCGGCCGGGGCGGCGCCCGTCTCTGGCTGGGCCTCCGCTTCTTCCTCGATGGCGGCGGTGATCTCGACGGTGCTTCCGCACATCCCGGCGATGGCGTCGGCGGCGTCCAGGGCGCGGTTCCAGGCCTCGTCGATGAGGCCCGTGGTGTTGCCGGACATCACCTGGGCGATGGGCAGCCGCTTGCCGCTGGCCTTTACGAGGATGATGTCCCAGGCGCGCAGGTCGAGCGGGGGCGGCGGCCCGGCGGGAGTCTCGCCAAGCTGGAAGTCCTCGACGACGATGCGGTCGACCTTCCAGAAAGGCACGAGTTCGACCGTGCCGATGCCAAGGCCCAGGACGCCCTGCTGAAAGCGCACCGACTGCTTCTTCTTCTCGATGACGACGGAAGCGCCGATGACCGAGTAGAGCAGGCCCATGGCGGAGAACGGGGCGATGATGAGCGCGGGAAAGAGGAGCAGCGCCAGCACGGTCACGGAGAGGCTGGAGGCGAACAGCGCGACGGCGGCGAAGAGCGCGACGCTGATGACGAGGCCGGCCGCCGGAAACACGACGGCGGACATCTCCGGCCGCAGGTCGATGCGTTCCTCGCGCACGACGAGGACGCGGCGGTCCAGGGGGATGCGCGCCAGTGCCTTGCTCATCGGGGTAATGATAGCGGGTTGGGGTGTGGGCCGGGGTTAGGGGTCAGGGGTCGAGGGTCGGGGCGTGAGCCTGCCCAGCCGTTCGCGTGCTACCAGCCAGACGAAGGCCGGGAGGGCGAGCTGGCGGCGGAGGCGGGAGGGCTGGCGGAGGAGGCGGAAGAGCCATTCGAGGCCGGCGCGGCGCATCCAGCGCGGGGCGCGAGGCGTTGCGCCGGAGATGAAGGAGAGGGAGCCGCCCTCGGCGACGGCGACGCGGACGTTGAGGCTGGGCAGGTTGGCAGCGATCCATTTCTCCTGGCGGGGGAAGCCCATCGCGACGAGGAGAACGTCCGGCATGGCGGCGTTGATCATCTCGACGACGGCGTCGTTTTCCGGGCCATCCGTGCGGAAGTAGCCGTCGTGTGTACCGGCGATGCGCGGGGCCGGGAGCCGCTCCGCGATGCGGGCGGCGGCGCCTTCCACCTCCCCGGTTGTGCCGCCGAGGAGATACACAGACAGGCCGGCTTCGGCCAGCGCTTCCAGCATGTCCCAGGTGAAGTCGACGCCGCGCATCGCCTGGGGCAGGGGGCGGCGGAGCGATTTGCTGTTTGCGAGGAGTCCAAGCAGCGAACCGGGGAGTTGCAGGAGGGCGCGCAACCGCCCGCCCGGGAGCGAGAGGTAGTGCGCGGCCCAGAGGATGCCGGCGCCATCCGCCAGGCAGAGCGAAGCGCCGTTCAGGATGCCCCGGAGCGCCTGATCACGGTGCGCCGGGGGCATGAACTCCGAGTAAGGCTTTACCACGTAGTAGCGGCCTTCTGAGCGCGCCAGGGCGACGATGGCCGCGGCAGCCTGCCGGCGGTCCAGCGCGTGGAAGCGCACGCCGAGGACTTCCACCGTTTCGGCGTGCATCAGTCCCTGTGCGGCGCGCGCGCCAGGACCTCGTCCAGCGCGCGGAAGGCGACTTCCGGCACGTAGCGGGCGCGGATCAGGGCGCGGCCGTTCTCGCTCAGCACGCGCCAGCGCGCCGGGTCCGTGAGGAGACTGGCGACGGAGTCGATGAGCATGTGCTCGTTGCGGGCCACGATGAGGTGCTCGCCCGCCACGATGTCCAGGCCGCGGGCGGCCTCGCTGCTGGCGACGACCGGGATACCGCGGGCCAGGGCGTTAAGGATCTTGAGCCTCGTGCCGCCGCCGGTCCGGGAGGCGTCCACGACCACGCGCGCGCGGCGGTACAGCTCCTCCGGGTCTTCGACTTCGCCGGCGAACTCCGTGTTGGCAGTGCCTTCGATGCGGCGCGCCAGTTCCGGGCTGGCTCCCTTTCCGGCCACGACCAGGCAGGCGCCGGGAACGCGCTTGATGATCTGCTTATGGCCGAACGTCAGGTAGCGATCCAGTCCTTCGATGTTGGGATGCCAGCTGAGGGTGCCGAAGTAGAGGACAACCGGCTCGGTCGTTTCGAACGACGGCGACGGCATGGCAAGAAGTTCTTCAGAAGGGATGTTGGGCAGGACGCGAATTCGGCCGGGGTCGCCGCCGATCTGCTGCAGGGCGCGCCGGTCTTCCTGGGATACGGTGAATACGGCGTCGAAGCGGGGGAGGACCGACGCCTCGTAGCGCCTGACGCGTCCGGCTTCCCGCCTGGCGGCGATCCCGCGGATGCCGGTCTCCTGCGCCGCCTGGCGCTCCCAGAGCTGGTATTCGGCGTTGTGCTCGTGCAGCACCTTCAGGGCGGTGACCTGCGGGGGCACGTACTGCGCCATCAGCCAGCCGTCCACGAACACGACGTCAGGGTTGAACTCGGCGGCCTCCGCCTCAACCAGGGCACGCATCTGAGGGGTGCTGTTCCTGTGGATGCTCAGGGGCAGGCGGGCCAGGTAGCTCCGCAGCAGTTGCCAGGCGCTGCGCGGCCGTGACAACTGGACCGTGCGGAGGCCGAGACCGACGGCCCACTTCTCCTGACCGGGGTCGAGCGGCGCGTCCGTGAAGGTCACGAGGCGCAGGTCGTGCCCGTGGCGGAGGTGCTCTACGAGGCTATGTGTCTTGATGGACGCGCCGCTATCGGCGGGGTACGGGAACAGGGATGCCAGGTAGAGGATACGCAAACGGCGTCCGTCTGCCGGCCTTCCCCTTCCGGACCTGACCGGACTGCTAGCGCGCCCCCTTTTTGCTGGCGACAAGCTTCACCGTCTTCATGAGGATTCTGAGGTCGAGAGCAATCGGGTGGCGTCGGACGTACACGAGGTCGTACTTCACCTTCTCATAGTGGGTGAGGTCGGAGCGGCCGTTGACCTGGGCGAGGCCGGTCATGCCGGGCTTGACGTTGTGGCGCTGGCGGAACTGGGGCGGCCAGGCGGCGACGATCTCTGGGATGTCAGGCCGCGGCCCGACCAGGCTCATGTCGCCCTTCACGACATTGAGCAGTTGCGGCAGTTCGTCCACCGTCGTCTTGCGGAGCGCCCAGCCGATGTTGGTAGCGTGGCGCGGGCGGCCGCGGGGGCTGAGGAGCCGCTTGGTGAGATCGCCGGTGGGCAAGCGCTCATGGAGGTCATCTTTCTTGCGGTTGTGATGCATGGTGCGGAACTTGTAGAAGTTGAAGACTCTTCCCTTGAGCCCCACCCTGGGCTGGCGGATGATGATGGGTCCCGGCGATTCCGCTTTGACGGCGATCGCGGTGAGTACGAGCACAGGCCAGAGCACGCTGAGCGCCAGTCCCGCCAGGCTGACGTCCATCCACCGTTTCAGGGGTGAAGTCGGCCCGGTTTCGATCGCTCGGGGTATATCGGGGTACTCTTCGGGCACCGTCTCCTCTTCGTCAGGTTCCTGCGGGCGAACGCCGGGTGGCGCCAGCTCCAGGTCTTCGCGCATTTCCCGGTAAGTATCGTATTTCTTCCGCCGTGGTGCGCCCGTGTCCCTGGCCCCGGCCGGTGGCGACGAGGCAGGCGACAGATCCATACGGTCGCGATCGTCGCGCTTCATGCCCGCGTGGCCTCCTCGGCGAGCGCGCCCGTGACGCGCATATGCTCCGCGAGCGCCTCGCGCCAAGGTCGCATCGTAACGCCGAGCGCGGCGGCGCGGTTGTTGGCGAGGGTTGAGACGACGGGTTTGCGGTACGGCAGGTTGAACGCCGCCTGGGTCGTTTCCTCCACGGGCACGGCGACGCCTGCGAGGCGGATGACCTCCTCGGCCCACTGCTTGCGGGAACATTCTCCGGCGTTTGCAAGGTGGAAGATGCCGAACTCTCGCCGCCTCACGAGCGTGCCAATCGCCTTCGCCAGGTCCACCGTCCAGGTGGGGGACGCGATCTCGTCGGTGACGAGGCGGAGGCGGCCGTCGGCGCGGGCGCGCTCCAGGATCTTCTCCGGAAAGCTGACGCGGCCGGGGCCGTAGAGCCAGCTGGTGCGGACGACCTGGTGCTCGGGCAGCGCTGCGGCTACGGCCCGCTCGCCCGCCAGCTTGGAGCGGCCGTATTCGTTGATCGGATTGACGGGATCGTCCTCGTTGTAAGGAGCGCCCTTCTCTCCGTCAAACACCTCGTTGCTGCTGATCTGCACCATAACCGCGCCGTTGACCCGGCACGCCTCGGCCACGTATCCGGCGGCGGCGCCGTTCACGAGTTGCGCGCGGGCGGGATCGCGTTCGCAGGCGGCTGTGTCCGTCCAGGCGGCAGCATGGATCACGGCGTCCGGACGCGCCCCGGCGATCGCCTGCCCCAGGGCACCGCGGTCAGTGATGTCCAGTTGATCGTGGGAGAGCGGCAGCACGACATCGCCGGGGAGCGCTTCCTGGAGCGCCCGGCCGAGCTGTCCGTTTGCGCCGGTTATCAGTATTCGCATCGTTCACGCTTCAGGCGCAGCACGCTGCGCCGCTACTTGAATTCGATGTCCCAGTTGAACGGTATGCTCGGATCGTCCCACGGGAGGCGGTGCTCGTCGGGTTCCGCGGGGTTATAGGTTTCCGTCGGGAAGTTGATCAGGAGGGACGGCTCGGTGCCAACTGTGCGGTAGCCGTGGGCGACGCCGATCGGGATGCGCACCATGATCGGGTTGTGTTCGCCCAGGTAGTACGCCTCTGCCTGCCCTTTCGTTGGAGAGGTTTCGCGCATGTCGTACAGGCCGACCTTGCACATGCCCTTCACAACGACGAAGTGATCCTCTTGTTTGAAGTGGTAGTGCCAGGCGCGGATGACGCCGGGATAGTTGAGCGAGACGTAGCACTGGCCGAACTTCGTGAAGATCTCGTCGTCTGCCCGCAGCAACTCCATCAGGAAGCCGCGCTCGTCAGCGTGGGGCTTGAGTTGCTTGATCTGCACACCGTCGATCATTTGCTCGCTCCTGGATAGGGCCGCGCCGTAGCCAGCCTCTCACCGTACTGCTTCTCGTAGTAGTCCTGGAAGTCCGCGCCGCGCACCTTCTCCCACCACCAGCGGTTCTCCTGGTACCAGCGCACGGTGGTCTCGATCCCGCTACGGAAATCGTGACGCGGGGACCATCCCAGCTTCGCCACCTTGTCGTAGTCCACACCGTACCGGCGGTCATGGCCGGCCCGGTCGGCGACGAACCGGATGAGGCTCTTTGGCCGGCCCACCAGCTCCAGGATGGTTTCGGCGACGTCGATGTTGTAGCGATGGTTCTTCGCGCCGATGTTGTAGACCTCGCCGGTCTCACCCTGGTGCAGCAGCAGGTCCAGCGCCTCGCAGTTGTCCTCGACGAAGAGCCAGTCGCGCTGCTGCCTGCCGTCGCCGTAGATGGGAAGCGGCAACTCCTGGAGGGCGTTGGTGGTGCAGAGGGGGACGAACTTCTCGACGTGCTGGCGGGGACCGACGTTGTTGGCTGGCCGGGCGACAACGACCGGCACGCCGTACGTTTCGACGTAGGCGATCACCTGCATCTCCGCACCGGCTTTGCTCGCCGCGTATGGGCTCCTGGGGTGGAGCAGGTCCGATTCGGTGGAGAATTGGCCGTCCGGGACGTCGCCGTACACCTCGTCCGTCGAGATGTGGAGGAATCTTTTGAGGCCGGGGTTCTGCCGCGCCGCCTCCAGCATCACCACGGTGCCCAGCACCTCGCTGCGGATGAAATCGCCCGATTCCATTAACGAGCGATCTACGTGGCTCTCCGCCGCGAAGTGGACAATGTAATCGGCGCGCGAGGCGAGTTCGGCTGTCACCCCGGGGTCGCAAACGTCGCCCTGGACGAAGCGGTAGCCTTCGTCGCTCTCGATTTCCCGCAGGTTGTCGGGATTGCCGGCGTAGGTGAGTTTGTCGAGGTTGATCACCTTCGCATCCGGGTGCTCCCGCAAGAGGCGGAGGATGAAGTTGCTGCCGATGAACCCGCAGCCGCCGGTGATCAGGTATGTGCTCACAGGCCGGCTCCCCTAACCATCGGGCATCTCGATCCGGCTGTGGTCTCCGAGCGTGAGGCTGTAGCTGCCGCCGGCGTTGTGCCCGCCCTGGAGTTCGACGAACCGGCCGATCATGCTCTTGACAACAGGCCAGTGCAGATGCTCGATGCGGCTGTCTTCCATGATCAGGGAGTCCTCGATGCGGCAGCCGCGGATGACGACACGAGCGTCGATGGACGTGTTCTCACCGATGTAGGAGTCGACGATCTCCGCGTCGCGGCCAATGATGATGGGGCCGCGCAGGACGCTGTTCACGACTCGGGCGCCCTTCTCGATGAGCACAGGCTCGTAGATGCGAGACTTCTCGTCGACATCACCGTCACAGCGGTGCGGGATTGTGCCGAGCACCCTGCGGTTGGCGTCCAGGATGTCGTCCATCTTGCCGGTGTCGATCCAGTAGCGGTCCATGACTTCCGCGTCGACCGGGAGGCCGCGGTCGATCAGGCCCTGGATGGCGTCCGTTATCTCCAGTTCGCCGCGTCCTGACGGTTTGAGCGTGCTGATCACGTCGTGGACGGCCGGATCGAACATGTAGATGCCGATGACGGCGAGGTCGCTGGCCGGGTGCTCCGGCTTCTCGACGATCCGGGTGACTTTTCCGTCGATGAGCTCGGCGATGCCGAAGGACTGCGGGTTATCGACGGGGTGGAGGAGGATCTGCGATGCCCCATCCGACCCGCTGAACTTCTCGACGTACGACTTGATGCCACCCATAACGAAGTTGTCGCCGAGGTAGAGCACGAAGCGGGAGTCCCCGAGAAACGGCCGGGCGGTCGCAACCGCATGGGCGATTCCGCCGGGAACGTCCTGCTGGATGAAGGTCACTTTCGCGCCGAACTGGCTCCCGTCGCCCACGGCCGCTTTCACCTGGTCCGCCGTGTCACCGACGATGATGCCGATGTCCGTGATGCCACTCTCGACAAGCTGCTCGATTGTGTAAAACAGGACAGGTCTGTTCGCGATGGGCACCAGTTGCTTTGCGTTGGTATACGTGAAGGGTCGCAGCCGGCTGCCTTTGCCACCGCTGAGGACGAGGCCCTTGATCGCACCATTCGCCCCGCCCCGGGACGCGGGTGCGTCTATCTTGCGAGTCGTCGTTGCCGTGGTCTGCACGATTACAGTAACGGCCTTTCGTTCGGCTGGTTGCGCGCGTGCCAGAATAAGGCCTTCACCTCCGCGGCAGCGCGGGCAATGCGGGTGGGATGGCGCAGGAAGTAGCCGGGGCCATAGACCAGGATGTGCATCGCAAGCGCCGTCGCCAGTTGCAGCCTGCTGCCGCGCTTGCGCACAAACAGCAGCGCGTTGCGCCGGTAGAGGTAGTGGAAGCGTGAGTCAGGCGCGCGCGAGCGGGAGGCCTTGTGCCAGATGCGGGCCTGGGGGATGAAGTAGCAGTGCAGACCCTTCTCCCGCGCGCGAATACACCAATCGGTCTCTTCCCAGTAAGCGAAGTACTGCTCGTCCAGCATCCCTACTGCCCTGAGGGCGGACGCCGGGATGAGCATGCAGACGCCGTCTGCGTAGTCCCGCCGGGCGATCTCATCGAACTGACCGTGGTCCTTGTCGCCCCGCCCGATCTGGCGCGCCGCGCCCCGCCAGAGGCTGGCGGAACCACCGGTGGAGTAGACAAGCCGGGGATCGCCGTAGAAAAAGGTCTTCGGGCAGGCCGCCGCAAGGTCAGGAATCTCGCGTGCCGCTCTGATCAGGGCGGTGAGGAACTCAGGATCAACAACGGTGTCGTTGTTCAGCAGGAGCACGTAGTCCGGACCCGACTCAATCGCCCGCTGCATTCCGATGTTCGCCCCGCCGGCGAAACCGTGGTTCTCCGGCAGGCGGATCAGCTCGATGAAGTCACCGAATTCGGACTCAAGCACTGACGCCTCGTCCTCCTTCGACCCGTTGTCAACAAGAACGATGCGGAAGTTGGTGTAGTGGATATGACGCAGGCTCTCGAGACATTCGCGGGTCTCAGAGAGGCCGTTCCAGTTCAGCAGGACAATGGAAACGCTGGGGTCGGCGGCCATATAAGAAGGTGGCAGGCGGGCGATACCTGCTTGACGAAAGGTTACCGCGTACAGGGCGGCCCGGCAACCTCTTTTTGTTGTTCGGATAACCCCCAACTGATACGATTCACGCATCCGGCAACGCGCGGTCGAATGATTCGGAGGTTGGGCCCAACTGGCCAGAAGCAAGGCTCCAGGCAGTACGTCGATGATCGGTCCAGAACTGCTGCTACTGCCGTTCGATCACTACTCGCGTTACGCCCTCAGCCGGCGAATCATCAGTCTCCTGCGCCCGAGCGGCACGCTCCTTTGCATCCTCGACGTCGGCGGCCACTCCAGCCCACTCAAGCACCTCTTGCCGGACGACAGGATCGTCCTGGCCGACATGGCGCCGGCCGGCTCCCTGACCAGCGTGGAGTTCCTCTTCGACGAGTACGTCCGGTCCTCGGGCGCCGCGCTGCCGTTCCGCGACGGCGCGTTCGACATTGTGACCGCGCACGACACGCTGGAACATGTGCCGCCTGATTTCAGGCCCGCGTTCATCGACGAGTTGCTGCGCGTAACCAGCCGGTTCGTTATCCTCAGCGGCCCCGTCTACGAGGAGGCGGTAGTGCAGGCTGAACACCGGGTTGACGTATTCACACGAAAGGCGCTCGGATGGCAGCAACCCTTCCTGCACGAGCACCTGGAGCTGGGCCTCCCGGCGAGCGAGTTGATCGAGACGCCCCTGGCCGAGCGGGGGTTCCCTTTCACGGTTATCCCGGCCGCCAACCTCGCTCGCTGGCTGATCATGCACGGACTTCAGCATTACCTGGCGGCATTGCCCGACACCGACGAGGTGCGGCGCGAGCTCGACAGGACCTACAACCTGCTCTTCTCCGAGCGCGATGTTGACGGCTACTGTTATCGGCGAGCATATGTCATCTCCAGAGACGGCGCCGACGGGGCGCTGATCTCAACCATCGGGTCACAAGTCGTGAACGATGCGGGCCAGACGGCGGCGGCATCCGGTGACGAGGCCTGGGAGCATCTGCTAACGGCGCTCGAAAACCACGCAGAGGCAATGAGAGACCACCTTTCGGGCCTACACGAACAGATCTTCCGCGCGGAGCAGCAGCTGTTCGAGGCCAGGAACGAGGCGCGGGACCTTGGCGCTGCGATCCTTGAACGCGAGAAGGCGGTGCTGGACAGGGATGCCAGGATAGCAGAGCAGCAATACGAGATTGAGCGGGCGAGACTGGACCTTGAAGAGCTACGGTCCTCCATGTCGTACCGGCTCGGGCGATTCGCCAGCAGCCCCATCCGGGGGCTTCTGCGGAGAAAGTAGCCGGTGACTCGGAGCATCGCCTTTGTGAGTGAACGGATGCTACACGGGTTCGGCGTGGACCTGGTGATCGACCAGGTGGCCTCGCGTCTGAATGACCGCGGCTATGACGTGACCGTGTACGCGAGCGTGGCGGACGAGTCCCTCCCCGGCAACTACCGCCTGCGCACGATCCCGACGCGCGCATCCGGCCTGCCGACACGTTACCAGACAGCTGCCCGCTGGTGGGCCGGTTACATCGACGCTTTCCACCATGACCTGCTCTTCATCGAGTCGTTCCCGTTCTACAGCCTGATACCCCGGCTGCAGACGCCCTCAGTCGTGGTCGATCACGGCGTATCCTCCGCCCGGGGCATGCGGCTCCGGCAGCGCGCAGCCTTCCGGTACATTGAGTGGACGCAGCAGCACCGATACTTCCCGCGAGCGGCAGGCATCATCACCGTCTCGGAATACATCCGATCCCTGCTGCCACGGCGTCTGGGTGACCGGGCGCGGGTGATCCACAACGGCGCCGATCACTACGCGCCGGCATCCCAGGTTGAGCGGGGAGCGATGCGGGCACGCCTCGGGATCGGCGACGACCAGGTGATGATGCTCTACGTGGGCCGGCTCAACCCCGAAGGCCAGCCGTACAAGGGCACAGCGGACCTGATGGCAGCCTCCTCGGCCTGGCAGCGAAGTGAGCCGGGCATCCGGGTCGTCATGGCCGGTACGGGCAGCGACGCCGATGCGGCTCGAATCCGTGCGACAGGAGCGATCCCGCTGTTGAACGTGCCGCACGAGGAGATGGCATCTCTGCACGCTGCCGCCGACGTCTACCTGACCGCCAGCCGCTGGGAGGGCTTCGATCTGCCGCTGGCCGAAGCTGCCGCCCAGGGGGTGCCATCGGTGGCGCTACGGATAGGCGCGCACCCGGAGGTCGTCCGCGACGGTGAGACAGGCGTCCTTGCCGGGGATGTCGCCCAGTTGATCGCGGAGGCGCAGCGGCTGGCCCACGACGCCACGCAAAGGCGGGCGATGGGCGAAGCCGCACGCGCCTGGGCGGGCAACTTCACCTGGGCGAAGGCTACGGACGCATACGAGGAAACGATCAAAGAATTCGCGCCCGTGCGAGTGACGGTGGGCGCAGGAGTGGAAGCGCCTGTCACGGGTTCGCCGCAGACCAGCGCTGCAGTCGCCGACCGGGAGTCTGCCCGGGACGACGTGACGGCGGTGGTCCTGAACTACGGCGCCGAGTATCCGGTCCTCCGGAAGTGCATCGCATCGCTTGCCGCACAGACGTACCCGACAAAGACGATCCTCGTGGACAATGGATCGCCGAATAACCGGGACGCCGTGACCCAGGCGAAGGCGGAGTTCCCGGAGATCGATGTCATGCAGCTGGACAAGAACTACGGTTTCGCGGGCGGCATCAACCGGGGAGTGGCCGCCGTCACGAGCGAATATGTCCTGCTCGTGAACAACGACGCCGCCCTTGCGCTGAACGCGGTTGAAGAGATGCGCGCGCTCATCGAAGGCCGCGAAGATGTCGCCGCCGTTGCGCCCAAGATCATGCTGGAGGAGCCGGCAGGCTACATCGACGCAATCGGCAACCTCGTGGATCCTCTCGGGCAGGCCTACAACATGGGCATTGGACAGCTCGACATCGGGCAATACGACCGGGTAGAAGAGACGTTCGGCGCCTGTTTTGCGGCAACCCTGATGCGGCGCGAGTTGTGGAGGGACGGCCTGGTAGGCCCGCTGGACGAGCGGTACTTCATGTACTACGAGGACGTGGACTGGTGCTTCCGCGCGGGGGTGCTGGGCTACAAGTTCCTGACCTGTCCCACCGCAACGGTGCAACACGCGCACTCGCTGTCGACAAGGCAGCTCAACTACGGCTACAAGTACCGGATGATCATGCGGAACTTCGTCCGGACGGTGATCAAAGACTTCGAGGGAAGGCGGTGGCTACGGATCGCTGCCCGGCGGTGCCTCGGCCTTGCCCGAAACGTCATCCGAGGGCCGCACCGCGGTGCAAGCCTGCTGGCACTGAAGGATATTGCCGTCAGCTTCCCGTTCTACTACAGAAGGCGAAGACGGGTCCAGGGACGCCGTAAGGTCACCGACTGGAGGCTGTTCAACTACTCTCACGGCGAACAGGGTTTCTTCGACCCAACCGCCTACGCACCCATTCGTCGGCTCGAAACCCTCGCATTCATGTACAACCGGATGTATCTCCTTTACGGCGAGAGCCGATACCGCGAGATCGCCGCAACGGCCTCCGCGCTGGCCGGAAGCCGCATGCGTTTCGACCGCGAGTACGTGCGCCAGCGGCTGCGCCCGCTCTTCAAACAGGAGCCGGAGCGCATCCGTCAGTATGTCGAAACGCTGGAGATCTGAGCGCCGGCAGGGGGCGGCTCCAGCGACTTCTAGGCGAGGTCTGCCCCACTGCCCGAGGCCACCTGTGGCACCTCTTCGGCAGACGCCCTCCGAATGCCTGTGATAGCCCTGAGACCGAGCACCCCCATCCCCAGCAGCGCGGCAGTGACCATCCCCCACCCTGCCCAGTACCACCCTGTAGGCCACGCCCGCACGTCGCCGTAGCCGACCGAATCGGGATGGCCGGGCCCCCACGTTTGCTCGAACCGTCCGGCGAACGGGTCGCCGACTTCACAGTAGACCCGGGCCACCGGATCGCCGGTTTCGCCACGGAGCGACAGTGCGTCCGACCGATCGAGGATGGAACGCGAAACGGGTAGGCCCCCCGTGGCAACGGAGAACGGACCGGTTGCGCTGGCCGGAAGCGTGTAGACCTCATACGACCCATCCCGGCCTCGGCTACTCGCAACACCGTTGATAGACCCGGAAACTCCCACGACACCAGGAGCCTGCTCGGCGAAGGCGATCCCAACGGCCTCAGCCGAACAACCCACCGAGACGTCCACGAACGACGCGGCGGCGGACCCTTCGTTCCACGGTTGCTCCACGACCGGCGCGAGTCTCCCGTCCAGTACGCTCGCGGCGTACGTCGACTGAATGTAGTGATGGCTTATCTCCCGCTCATGTATCGCCGCACCGCCGATGACCAAGAGTGCGGCCAGGACGCCAATCCGTGGGCCCAGCGCCGTTATTAGCCCCGCGGAAAGCGCGATGACCAGCGGCACCAAGGCCGTGTAGACGTGGCGACCCACCACGCCGCCGTTGTCCTGGAACACGAGAACGCTGCTCCCGAGCAGGGTAACGAAAGTGACGGGGAAGGCCACTCCCACCCAGCCGAGCTTCACCGCACCCGCCCAGTTCCGCCGCAGCGCCAGTGCCCCGGCGCCCACAACCACGGCGATGAGGGTTACCCACTTGAAGTACCTGACGTAGGTACTGTCCGCCCCCAGGGTTCTCGGCTGCAGGTCCCAGAACCCCGAGTTCGCGGTGTCGAAGTGCATCCGCAGGCCTTCTAGAGTCCTGGGGATCCGTGGCTGGAGCGAGCCTGTGATTGCGTTCACTTCCTCGCTGGCGGTGATGAACCCGTAGTGCACCAGGTTCCAGGCGAAGTATGGTGCCAGAACGGCCAGCGCCGCTCCGCTGTAGATAACTCCCCATTCGATGACATCCCGGAGCGTGTTGCGCCTGGACACCAACGCGGCCAAGAGGACGCCACCGGTCATCACCCCCAGCGGTACGGCCGACATCTTGGTGAGGAGGGTCAAACCGAAGAGCGCCCCTGCGACCGCGGCCTGCCGCCGGCCCAACTTCTGCCACGCACCCGCTACCGGGATGAGCGCGGCGGCGGACAAGGGAATGACGAGCGCGTCGTTGCTGATCGATGCGGGATTAGCGTTATAGCCCTGGATCATGACGAGGATCGCGGGGGCAACCAGCCAGACCGCCGGTTGCCGGGGGAACAGCTCACGGGCCAGCAGCCACGTGATGGGTATCGCCGTCAGTACGATCAATAGCGATGCCAACCGGAGAGCATAGACAGATGCGATGTTGCTCAGCGGCGCGGCGGCCCAGTACGCGGGAACAAGCATCGCGTAGTAAGTGGGGCCCTGCACGCCACCGCCCTCATACTGCTGTCCAAAAACTCCCCAGTCGTAGTCCTCCGAAACCTGGTACGGGGCGGATCGAAACGGCAGCGTTGGCGACGCTTTCGCAATCCCCAGGACATCGAGCGACACCTTGTCCTCGCCGACCACCGGGATCCCGTGACCGCGCGCCAGCGACTCAACGTAGGCGTAGTGCTGCGCCTCGTCAACGGGGTTCCAGATTTCGGTGGTGAACACCCAGTAACCGCCGCGAGCCAGGCCGATCAGGAGCAGGGCCGCCAGTGCGATGGTGTGAGCGGGTGGGGGTGCGAGGGAACGCAGCGCCCCCCTCACCTGCGGGGTACTCCTGCGGGCGCGCGGTGGTGCATTGACGCCAGTATATCCCCGCGTCACGTGTGCCACGAGAATTATAGCGCGCCGAATTAGCTGGCCGGCGACGGGGCCTGATCGCCCTTTATGGGCAGGGCGCGCCGGTGACCAGGGGCCCTTCGGGCGCCGTGGCAAGGGTCGAGTCCGGCACGGAGTCGATGTCGCCCCAGCGGTACCCGCACGCCGTCATCACAGACGGCGACGCCACCGCCCGGCGCTGGCCACCGGCCAGCACGTACACGGCCGGGCCGCTACCCTTTACAAGCGTGCCGTCAGGGGCAGAGAACACCGGACATGGCGCCCCGCTAACGGGCGCGCCGCTGGGGATACTGGAGATCTCGTTTTGCAGCCGGTTGATCGCGTCCCAGGTGTAGCCACAGGCTGGAAGGACTGACGGCGCCGAGAGGGCGCGCTTGGAGCCACCGTCCATCACGTAGACGGCAGGTGCCGCTGCCTTGATCAACTGGCCATCAGTCGTCACGTCGAGCACTGGATGACCCGCGGCGATTTGCGACAGGTACTGTGGCGGCACCAGATCGACGTCACCCCAGCGGAAGCCGCGGCCGTTGAACGTCGCCACGTTCGGTATGTGCCGCTTCAGGCCGCCACGGGCAACGAAGATCTCCGGCCCCTCCCCCTTGAGGAGCGCCCATTCGGGGGGCTCGAAGACAGGGCATGGCGTTCCGGTGAGCTGCGCGCCTGTCGGTGTACTGTTCAAGGCGCTGTCGTCCACGCGGAACACGGCATCCCAGGCATAGCCGCATGAAGTCATCACGGCCAGGTTTGCAATGTGCCTGCGAGCGCCGTCTTGCATCACGTAGACCTCTGGGCCGGAGCCCTTCAACAGGATTCCGGTCGTCTCGAGATCCAGAGTCGTGTTCCCGGCCGGCACAAGGGCGGCGAAGGAGGCCGGCACAACATCCAGGTTGCCCCAGCGGAATCCGAGACCGCTGAAGGTGAGCAGGTTGGGGATGTGCCGCTTGTAGCCACCCCTGATCACATAGACCTCCGGAGCGCCTGAGCCACGTATCAATGCGCCGTCCGGTAGCGCCGGCAACGGGCAGGGGGCCGCCGAAAGCAGAGGGCCCGTGGCCAGCGAATTGAGCACCGCATCGGACACGGTCCGGATTGCGTCCGACCCGTAGCCGCAGTTGCTCAATACCGTGGCACTTGCGATCAGGCGGCGGGTTCCTCCCTGCGTTACCCAGACGGCCGGACCTGAGCCACGGTAGAGGTTGCCATCACCCTTTGCGTCACGCAGGGGATTCCCGAGTGGCACAGACGCCAGCATGCTGTCTGAGACGTTTATCACGCGAGACCAGTCATAGCCGTTCGCTGCGAACGTGAACCCGTTAGGGATGTGCCGCCTCAGCCCGCCATTCATTACGTACACCGCTGGACCCGTCCCCTTTAGCAGCGTCCCGTTGGGGTAGTTGTCTACCACCACGGGCACAACCCTCGGCGCCCCGGCCGTGAGCGGCGAGTCGATGGTGATCTGTGCCGTATGGCGGCCGGGCGCAAGGCCAGACGTGTTCGCTGTCACCTGCGTGACGGAAGCCGTTCCACCGAGGTCCGACCCGAGGGCGACGCCCTGGTGCCGCGAGAGCCTCAGCCAGCTGGCGCTGGAAATGATGCGGTAGGAGAGCACGCCGGACCCGGCGTTCGAGACTGTCAGCGATGTCGTAGCGCTGAGGGTGGGCGGGACGGACGTGAGGCTGATGCTGCTCCTGGATAGGGCCAGCGAAGGCGAGCCGATCACCTGACTGCGCGTGATGCTGAGCGTTGTGCCATCCCGGTGGTAGGGGCTGGGTGTCGGGATATCCATCGCGGCGCACTGCAGGCTGTAGGCGCAGGCGTCCCAGTTCGCCAGGGAAAGCGGGCCGCTGAACGTGGAGTTGCTCAGATCAGGAAGCCGCACCGCCTGGGGCGTCCACAAGGGCACGCCGTTGATGACCGGCGGGTGGGCCATGCAGCCAAACACGAGCTCCTGGTATGGGTACTGTGTGCGGTCGTGGCCCAGGCCGTCGTTCAGCGGCCCGCAGCTGTACGGCGCGCGCGCCGGGTTGAACGACGGGTTAAGCGGGTGGTTCTTGAACGCAAAGCCGTTGTAGGCCCAAACGGCGAAGTACCAGTGTTCGATCACAGTCGGGTCGCGGGACCCAACGATCGGGCGGTACTCCGGCATATGGTTCCACTTGTCGACCAGGATGCGGGCGCCGCGTGCAATGTTGAAAGCGTAGTGCCCGCCAATCATGGCCTGGTCCACGTTGGGCACACCGGACACGTTTTGCATCCCGGTGGTCACCTGCATCAGGCCATACCCGCAGTCGTGCGACGCCAGCACCGGCCCAACAGCACCATAGGGTACGGAGTAATCGGCCTGGGCCCAGCCCGCCTCGATCCAGGCAATCGCCTTCAGGAGCGCAGGGGGGATGTACGGGGAACGCAGCTGGCTGGAACCCGCGGAGCGGAGCCCCGTCTCCATCTGGGGCAGCGCAAACGAGGGCAGGTCCGGGAACAGCTGGTTCAGGCCGGCCAATTCGAACGTACGCGCATAGGTGGTCCGGTAGTTCCCGTCCTCGTACGTATCGAAGGGAAATGCACCAAGCGGACTGCCCGTGTTGGGACAGAGGTGATGAGCGCGCGCGGGCTCTGTCCGCGTACCGAGGAGGGCGAAAAGGGCGAACGCCAGCACGGCGATGGCGGGGGCGCGCCACAGTTTCACCAATCCAACCTCGACGCAGACTCCGGCAAATCCAGAGGCCCGAATTAGCTTCATCTGTAGCCAGAGACAGCGTTTGACCGGCTTATGTTACAGCCATCGGGCGGACAATTTACGGATTTTGCCAAATCAATCCGCTACAGGTTTTCTTCCGGCAGCGGCCTGTCCCTTCGCACGGTGCGCTTGTCCGCTCTTGAGGCGGTTTGCTACGCTGGCGCGGTGTCCAATCCCGCAACCAGCTACGGGCGCTCGGGGCGATGCCCGCATCGCGGAAAACCGTGAACGTCCCGCTTGTCCGCCCGATGATTGGTCGTGGCGAGCGGGCCGCTGTCGCGGCCGTGCTGCGCTCCGGACAGATCGCCCAGGGACGCGAAGTCGAGGCGTTTGAGGGAGAGTTCGCAGAGATGTGCGGCACCAGGGAAGCGGTAGCCGTGAACTCCGGGACCGCCGCCCTGTTTCTCGCCCTGCTCGCCCACGAGATCGGTTCCGGCGACGAGGTAATCACCTCACCGTTCACCTTCATCGCCACAGCGAACGCCGTGCTCATGACAGGCGCCCGGCCGGTGTTCGTCGATGTGCGGCCGGACGACTTCAATATCGACCCGAACCTCATCGCGGAGAGGATCACTCCCCGGACCCGGGCTATCATCCCCGTCCACCTCTACGGGAACCCGGCGGACATGACAGCGATCATGGAGATCGCTCAGGGACATCGACTCGCCGTAATCGAGGATGCCTGCCAGGCCCACGGCGCTGAGTGGGAGGGCCGCCGGGTCGGCAGCTTCGGCACGGGGTGCTTCTCCTTTTACCCGACGAAGAACATGACCACTTCAGAAGGCGGCATGATCACAACGAACGATGCTGCCGTGGCGGCGCGGTGCCGCCTGCTGCGCGCGCACGGTGCCGCCGCCACGTACCATCACACGGAACTTGGCTACAACTACCGGATGACTGACATCGCGGCGGCCATCGGCAGGGAGCAACTTCGGCGATTGCCGGAATTCACCAGGCGTCGCCGGGCGAACGCCCGCCACTACAGTGCGCGGCTGACCGGTGTCGTTACCCCGGCGGAGACGCCCTCAGCGCTTCACGTGTACCACCAGTACACGATCCGCTCATCGCAGCGCGATGCGCTGCAGGCGCACCTGTCAGACCGCGGCATCGGCAGCGCAGTGTACTACCCCCTGCCCCTGCACCAGCAGCCGCTCTACAAGGACAAGCTCGGCTACCGAGATAATCTGCCGGTCGCCGAGTCCCTCTCCCGCGAGGTGCTGTCGCTGCCGGTTTGGCCCGGGCTGACCGCGGCCGATCGTCGCTCCGTAGTTGAAGCGGTCACGACGTTTACGGGCAGCCGCGCGCACCCCTGACCGCGCTTACCGGGGCTCGTTCTGGATGTCCAGGACGAATGCCGACAGCACGAACTGGAAGCCCATGAGAAACGGCAGCACGGACAGCATCACAGTCCCGGTGGACGCCGTGTCCTCGCCGATCGACTGGGCGGCCGCCCAGAAGCCGAAGACGACGCCCCACAACATCAGCAGAAGCCCGGAGAACAGGAACAAGGCAATGGGGTGGAAGTTGTACAGCACGTACTTTCGGTACATGCGCTGGAAGAAGCCACGAAGGAGGGTGAGCATCATCCGCGGCAGGACCCGCCAGAGGCGAATGCCGGACACTTCCTCGCCGTAGATTGGGGGGATTGCGACGTCGGTCACCCGCGCGTTGATGATGTTCAGATTGATGAGCATGCTGTTTTCGAGATCATAGCGGCGAGCGATCCGGCCGAGGTTCAGGCGGCGGAGTGTTTCGGCGGACACCGCCAGGTAGCCGTTCTGCGAATCGAATATCGACCAGTATCCAGAGGCAGCCTTGGTCAGGATCGTCAGGATGATGTTCCCGATTTGTCGATAGCGGGGCATGGACTCCTCGGTCTCCGCCGCGTACATGAAACGATTGCCCTTCGCCATTTCGCATCGGTTCTCGGCCACGTCATCGACGAGCAGGTGTAGATATGCCGGGTCGCACTGAGCATCCGAGGCCATAACGGCCACGATATCTACCCCCTGCGACAGCATCTCCCCGTAGCCCTTGACGACGGAGGCGCCGACACCCTGGTTCACGTCATTGCGAAGGAGTTTCACCCGCGGATCATCCTGTTGCACCTCCGCGACCTGGGAAGCCGTGGCATCCCGGCTGCAATCGTCGATGACCACCACTATGTCGACGAAATCCGGCAGTGTTCGCAGGGTCTGGCCGACGAGGCGTTCTTCGTTGTAAGCAGGCATGACCACTCCAATGCGCTTACCCTTGTACATGGCAACTACCCTCGCGGCTTTCGACCAACTCCGATCATCGTCCACCCAACCCGCCGGAGCAGGGGGAGTCCGCGCCACGTGCGCTCGATATAGGCGAGGATCCGAGCGCTCCGCGCGTTGATCGCCTTTTCTGCGAGAACGTCGACGGGGTACGGAAGGAGGAAGTTGGCATACAAGAGGCGTACATCGCCGAAGTACCGGCGCATTTCCCTTTCGAACTTGCCAGGGGTGAGTTCCACGATGTGTTCGTGAAAAGCATACCTACGCCTGTGAGCCTTCCAGTGATAGGCCAAGTTGAGAGGTGAGTACTTGGAAGGCGTGGTAATGACTGCGCACCCTCCCGGCTTAAGCACGCGGCTGACTTCCGTCAAGGCGCGTGGATAGTCAATGAGATGCTCGAGTACCTCGGTCATGAGCACCCGGTCGAAAGATGAATCGGCGAATGGCAAGTGCTTGGCTTCCGCCGCGGCCGTATGGTGGACGCCGCGTCCCTGCAACGCCTCGGCAACGTAATGATCCGCCTGCTTCACGTAATTCGGCGCGAGATCGACACCAATAGCAGTTGCACCAGAAGCCGCGATGCCCGCAACGTAGTAGCCCGTGCCGCACCCGATGTCGAGAATTCTTTCGCCGGGACGCGGAGATAGTGCCTCGAGCACGGCACTGTATCGAGCGTGGTAGAAGAACCGTTTGTACGGGTTATGGTGCTCGTACGTGACGGCGATCTCATCAAGAGAGTCCGCCTTCACGTTGTAGTACTCGAACAGGGACACGTCGGTCAGGGTTGGTTTCACGGCCAGGTAACCACCTTCCGAAGGACTTGGTCATTCGCCAGCAGGATATCGGCGACCTCGCTCAGGGAGTTCACCTCGACATCCGCCTGCAATGCCCCGGTCCGGGACACGTCTGGTTTGAGCATGCGAATCGTCCGGGCGCCGATCGACCGACCCAGCTGGATATCGAAGTCGCCGTCTCCGATAACCACGGCGTGGCGCGACGAGACCCCAAGTGCGCCAAGGGCCCGCCTTACGCCCGACGGATGGGGTTTTGGGTATCGAGTGGTTTCCCGCCCGACAACGGCACCGGGTTTAGGAAGCGAGAGCCCCCGGAGAACAGCATCCACACAGTCCACGCTGTTGCTGGTCTGAATGATCGTTGCCCAACCGCCATCCTCGAGCTTCTGAAGAAGATCGCGCGCGCCGGGTCTTTCGGTCGCCCCTGCCGCTGCCTCCATCTCCGCCGCAGTCATGATCCGGTTGAAATCACGACGCAGCCGGGCCCGATCGAACGAAGATACGCCCCGCGCCTTCAAGCTCTCCATAGCACGCGAGAGGGAAGCATGTAACGGGCCACCGGCGCCGCCAATCCCAAACCGGCTGAACAGTCCGCTAACGTCCTGCCGCAGGCGTTCCCAATCGATGGGCAGATCCACCAGGGTGCCATCGAAATCGAGAAGCGCCGCCTTCAACCTGACTTGAGGTTCCACTCACCCTCGCGGAGCAGTCTGTCGCCCATGTCCATCAGTCTGACCCAGTACAGCCCATCCGGCAGTGCGTTCCACCGGGGCAAGTCTGAGAGGGGCTGGCCGAAGGCCATCCTAACGTAGTAGTAGGGCATGTTACAACCGGCCGTGGAGAAGAAGATGGATGTCGTGAAGAATCGCCCGGCGTTGATCTCCGTGACGCAGGGAACACCATTCTTATTCTCCTTCAAGTCAACGCAGAAGATGCCTGTCGCTTCCGGGTCTGCGGCCTGTATGGCGGCCGTCGCGATGTCGTTCACGTCTTGCCTGTGCACGGTCCGCGCGACAGCCGGCGACGACGTTTGACCGCTGGGCGTCAGGTAGCCGAACAGGTACTCGACTCGCTCTCGTGCCTGCGATGTGACCAGTTTGCCATCTTGCCAGATGCTCTGAAACGCAAACTCGCGGCCAGGGAGGAACTCCGCGACCATGAAATCGCTCATCGCTATGCCGTTGGCACCCCAGTAGCGGGCCCACAGTATGGCCTGCTCCGGGCTCGTGACAGGCAGGCTTGCCCTGCTCCCGGCACCGCGGCGTGCGCGCACCCATACGCGGTCGTTAGACGCCAGGAGCCCGTCCACGGCATCCGCGAGGTCCTTCTCCTCCGCAACGGCACGCGTTTCGCCGGTAGGGATGGCTGCCGCAGCAAGGCGTTCCGCTAAGGCCTGTTTATCTGCGCACAGCCGGATGGTTTCGTGCACGGGGAGAAGGGTCCGCGCACTGACTTCGTCGCGGTGCTCGGAGAGGAAGTACACCTCAACATCAGGCTGCGCGTGAACGAAATCAACCTCCTCGCGCTCGATTACGCGGTTCAGCTGGGTGATGTAGTCGGGATTCCTGACCGGCGGGAGCTCGTAGTTGACATCCGCCTGGCTGAGGGCGAGATGAATGGGGTTGGCGTCCGTGCCGACTATGCGAAAAGGTTCGGGGGCGAGTCTCAGGCTACGAATGAAGTTTGTGGCCGCCGGGCCACCGGCGCCGGTTACCAGAACTCTCCTCATAGCGGATGAACGTAGCGGGCGCAGTCTAGCACGGCTTCCGCCAACTCCACAGCGGCCAGGCCATCCTCACCGCTGGCCCCTGGCTCGTCTCCGGTTTCAATCGCGCGGAAGAATGACTTCAGTTCCGCCTTCAGCGGCTCTTCTCCGCCGCCCGCAATCGTCGTGCGCTCGGGCTCCCCGTAGCGCGCAACGAGCTCCAGGTAGGAGGCGGTGGATTCTACCGCCTGGCGTCGGTACAGCTCGATCGTCTGGGTGATGTAGTTGAGTTCAGCGTAGCCCGCGTCACCCACGACAGACAGGGTGCGGATCTTGACGGGGGTGACCCAGTTGACCTGGATCACGCACGGCACCGACCCGGCCAGCAGCAGCATGTCCGCGTAGTCTTCGGAGGGCCCCCCGGTGAGGCGGCCCGCAACCGAGCTCAGGACCCGGAGCGGCTGTCCGAGCAGATAGCGGATCACGTCCAGGTCATGCACGGCAAGGTCGACCACAACGTTGGTCTCATGGAAGTGCGGCGACGGGAGGCCTACCCGGCGTGCGGAGATTGACAGCACCCGCCCCAGCGCACCGTCGTCAATGATCTCTCTCAGTTTCCGGACGGCGGGGTTGAACCGCTCGACGTGGCCCACCGCGAGGCGCAACCCACGCTCGCGCGCGGCGTCGATAATCTCGCGAGCATGATGAGGCGAATCCGCAAGCGGCTTCTCAACCAGAACGTGGCACCCGCGCGCTATCGAATCAAGGGCGACTTCCGCGTGGGCCGGCGTTGGCACGGCGATGACCACGGCGTCCGGTTTCTCCTCGATCAGCATCGCCTGGTGGTTCGCGTATGACCGGCAGCCGAACCGGTCCGCGAGTTCCATTACGCGCTCGCCGTTGGCGTCCGCGATGGCAAGGAGGTCCGCCTCCGGCATTTCGCTCAGGCAGCGAACGTGATTCGCGCCCATCCTCCCAACGCCGATGACGCAGGTGCGGACGGTCACCCCTCGTTACCTCCGGCCGTGGCCAGGTGCCCCGCGGGGGCAGCGGGAGAATCGCTGTTGGACCGTGGCGAACCCTGGCGCAGTGCCAGGATATACGCGCCGAGGCCGAAGAGTCCGGTAGGCAGATTGATGAGCACACGCGTCAGGACCACTACCGCACCCGCTTCGCTCACATCCACGCCATGCGCGCTCAACAACGACACCATCACGGCGTCGCCCGCACCCAGGCCGAACGGCAACCCGGACGCCATCCCGGCGATGCCCGAAAACACGAGGACAACCCACGCCTCTTGCAAGCCTATCGTCGCGCCGGTGCTCTCCACCACAATCCAGAACTGCAGCAGCATGATGCCAAAGGTGGCCAGCGAGAGCACGACGAACGCAACCGCGAGGCGGGGAGAGCGCCACAGCCGCTCGAAAGCCTCGCCTGCCTCGTCCAGGCCGATGAGCCTTCGCTGGATAAAGCCTGGAAGCACGCCCGGAATTCGGCCGACGGGGATGGAGAACCAGCGGACAAGGACCAGTGGACCGAACATCCCGGATAACGCCAGCGCCGCCACAGGTGCCGCGGCCCACACCGGGAGCGCGCCGGAAAGTGACAGCGCGAGGACGCCCGACAGCGTGAATATGCCCATGGAATAGAGCCTCTCAAAGAGCACTGCCGAGGCCCCCTGGTTCAGCGGCAATCCAAAAGCGCGGTCCAGAAGGGCCGGGCGCAGCAGTTCGCCGCTCGCCGCGGGCGTCATGAAACCGACCGTGTTTCCGTAGAAGGCGATCGGCGCCAGGGCGACCCCGCCGATGCGGTAGCCCAGGACACGCAGGA
>JBBISJ010000004.1:0-46941 GCA_037441345.1 Chloroflexota bacterium | reverse complement strand
GGCATGGCCATATGTTATGCCCGCTCCCTGCGGCGGGCTACACGACCTCGATGAGGTGCGGCAGCATGTGGTTGTACTGTTCCACCACTGATCTCGAAGGACCTTCCGCCTGGAGACGGCCATGGTCCAGCCAGATCGCCCGGTCGCAGAACTTCGCGATCAGGTCCGGGCTGTGGGACACGACAACGATCGTGACGCCCTGTTCCTTGAACTCGTGCATCTTCGCCAGGCACTTCTCCTGGAAGAACGCATCTCCGACCGATAGCACTTCGTCCACAAGGAGGATGTCGGGCGAACTGTGGACGGCGACGGCGAACCCGAGCCGCATGTACATGCCGGAGGAGTACCGCTTCACCGGGGTGTCGATGAAATCGTGGAGCTCGGCGAAGTCGACGATCGCGTCGAACTGCCCGGCAATCTCTCTTGCGCTCATACCCAGGATGGTGGCGTTCAGGTTTACGTTCTCCCGCCCGGTCAGGTCCGGGTGAAAGCCGGCCCCAAGCTCGATGAGAGGCGATATGCGACCCGCCACGAGTACCGTACCTGATGACGGCGCCATGACGCCCGCGATCAGTTTGAGCGCCGTGCTCTTGCCGCTGCCGTTGCGGCCGATGATGCCGACGGTCTCGCCCCGGTCAATCGAGAAGGAGACATCCTCCAGCGCGCAGAACTCGTTTGTGAAGCCCCGGCCGCGCAGGAACGCGGGGACAAACTCGCGGAGCGTCTTCCCCTCCGCCAGCGCGAAGCGCTTCGTCACGTTCCGGAACTCAACCTCAGGAGCATCAAACACTATCGGCGAACCCTTTCTCCATCTTCTTGAAAAGGTAGTAGCCGATGACGAATGTACCGATAGCGATCACCGCCCCCAGCAGGATCTTCCCCGGTTCTGGGGCCTCGCCATGCAGGATTACGCGGCGGTACGCGTTGATGAAGAGCGAATTGGGATTGATGTCGAACACCCAGAGGTACCGGTGCGGGACGATATCGATCGGGTAGATGATGGGCGTGAGGTAGAACCACAGCGTAAGCGCGACCCCGACGAGAAAGCGCACGTCGTGGAAATAGAGGTTAAGCGCCGCCAGCGGAAGCGTCAGGCCGAGGGTGAACACAAGCTGGACCAGGAAGAGGAGAGGGAACCAGAAGGCCGTGACTGACGGCGGGTCGCCGTAGTAGACCATGAGCGCAGCCAGGATCACGATGCCAAAGAAGAGGTCGACCAGCTTCGTCAGAACCGCAGCCGTGGGCAGCACCTCTCGCGGGAAGTAGACCTTGGTGACGAGGCTGGAGGCGTTGACGACGCTGTCGGTGCCGGAAGCGAGGGCGTTGGCGAAGAACATCCAGGGGACCAATCCCACGAAGAAGAACAGGGGGAAAGGCACGTCGCCGCTCGGCACCCTGACGATCGTGGAGAAGACGAAGCTCAGGATGATCATCTGGCTCAGCGGGTTAACAAACGCCCAGGCGTATCCCAGTATCGACTGCTTGTACTGGCCGCGCAGATGCCGGACGGTCATGTGCCAGAGCAGGTCGCGGCGGCGCCAGAAGCTCGCGAGGGACGCGATCAGCCCAATCGGGCCTGATGGGGTGCTGAGCGGCTGCCGTTGTAGCGTCTGGATCCTGGCCATAAGCGAGCAGGGAGGAGACACACCGTGGCGCTTCTCTCAGTCGGATGTTATCGGCAGGCCGCCAGCCACGCAAGGATTCGGCGGTCCGCGTCGCGCTGGCGCAGCGGCAATCGGGCGTGGCCGGCTTCCGGGGGCTTCGAAGCGGAGCTAGCTGCGGAGGCGCGGGGTGTGCATCGCCCCGTTGCTGATCGGTTCGTCGATATACAGATCGCCGTTCCGGATCTTGATGTTGAACCCGCATTCGGGATTCGTGCACGCCCAGGCCTTGTAGTAGATAGCGGCGCCCTGGCTCCCAAAATCGGACAGCGGGACCAGATCCCCCAGGTCGCACTTCTGGCACTTCGGGAAACCACTCACTCCTTGCACCATGACCCTCCCACCAATATGTATTTGCGCGGAGTATAGCAGCGAGTTGACGCGCCTGACAAGCAGAAATCGCAAGTTTTACCCGACCCTGACTAGAGTCAGCCTCGCCGCA
The DNA here is from genome assembly GCA_037441345.1 of Chloroflexota bacterium. Lineage (GTDB taxonomy): Bacteria > Chloroflexota > Dehalococcoidia > SM23-28-2 > RBG-16-64-32 > DATKKM01. The sequence goes on along the minus strand of JBBISJ010000004.1, from coordinate 44,838 downwards.
ATACTCCGCCGATGGCACCGGTGCCGCCCGCCCGGATATGCTACGGAACAGCGTTCATGGAAGACATCCTCCGCGCGATAGTCCTCGGCGTCGTCCAGGGGCTCACGGAATTCCTGCCGATCTCGTCTTCGGGACACCTGATCCTTGTGCGTGAGCTCTTCGGCTGGGAGTTCACCGACAACCTGACGTTCGACGTATCCCTGCACCTCGGCACGACGATCGCCGTCGTCGCCTACTTCTGGCGCGACTGGACGGCCATGGCGCGCGGGGGCCTTGCCTGGCTGACAGGCGACCGGGAGCCCCACGGCGGGCACGCAACCGACGCCCGCCTGCTGTTCCTGGTGGTAATCGGCTCGGTTCCGATAGCGATCCTTGGGGTCGCGGCCGGCGACTGGCTTGAGGAGCATATCCGGTCTCCGGAGGTGGTCTCTGCGATGCTCATCGTCTTCGGGGTTGTCCTGCTCGCGGCGGAGCGGTTCGGCCGGCCGCGGCGGGCGGCCGAAGACGCGGACAGGGTGGACGCCGTGTCGATCGGCGCCAGCCAGGCGATCTCGCTTATCCCCGGGGTATCCCGCTCTGGTATCACCATCTCCGCCGGGCTGTTCCGGGGACTGGACCGGAGCAGCGCCGCTCGCTTCTCGTTTCTCCTGTCAACCCCGGCGATAGGTGGCGCCGCACTGCTAACGCTGGGTGATGCGGCGTCCAGCGGCACCCTGCGTGACGAGACCGACATCATCATCGCGGGCGCCCTGACGTCCGCAGTCGTCGGCTGGCTATCCATCGCCTACCTCATGCGCCTCATCCGAACCCGCAGCTTCCTCCCGTTCGTCGTGTACCGCATCGCGGCCGGGGCGTTCTTCTTCGTCTACTTCGCCGCCTTCTGAACACGGCCGCGATGCTAGAATCGAACGGCTGAGCATCATGGACGAACGACGGTTGCGCGAGGTACTGGAGTCGATCCAGACAGGGGCTGTCTCGATCGACGAGGCGCTGGAGCGCCTGAGTCACCTGCCTTACGAGGACATCGGCTTCGCGTCCCTGGACCACCACCGCGCCCTGCGCACAGGCTTCCCGGAGGTCGTCCTCGGCCAGGGCAAGACGCCCCAGCAGATCGCGGAGATAGCCGAGCGCCTCGCGGCACGTTCCGGGAGCGTGCTGGTGACGCGAACATCGCCCGAAGCCTACCGCCTGGTGCGCGAACGGCTCCCGGAGGCGAAGTACGAATCGGAGGCCCGGGCCATCACGCTGGAACGCTCGCCCCGGCCCAAGCGCCCGGGCGTCGCGGTCTGCTGCGCCGGTACATCGGATCTGCCGGTGGCGGAGGAGGCGGCCGTGACCGCGGAATTGATGGGGTCGGCCGTGGACCGGATGTACGATGTGGGCGTCGCCGGGATCCACCGGCTGCTGGACAAGCACGAACGACTCCGGGCCGCGAACGCCCTGGTGGTGGTGGCCGGAATGGAAGGTGCGCTGCCCAGCGTCGTTGCGGGCCTGGTTGCCGCCCCTGTGATCGCGGTGCCGACGAGCGTCGGCTACGGAGCGAGCTTCCGGGGCCTGGCGCCGCTCCTGGCCATGCTGAACGCCTGCGCGGCGGGCGTGAGCGTGGTGAACATCGACAACGGCTTCGGAGCAGGCTACCTGGCGGCAGTAATCAACCGTCAGACCTGGACAGGCGCCGGAGAATAACGTGCGCGTCGGATACCTGGACTGCTTCTCCGGCGTCAGCGGCGATATGTTGCTCGGCGCAATCCTGGACGCGGGCCTGCCGTTCGGTGACCTGGACGATGCCTTACACGCGCTCCCGATCGGCGGCTTCACGTTTTCAGCCGGCAAGGTGAAGCGCGCCGGCATTGCTGCCACCCACGCCGTCGTGGAAGTGGCGGACGAGCAGCCCGCCCGCAGCCTGGACGACATCCTGGAAATCATCGCCGGATCACGCCTGCCGCCGCCGGATAAGGAGCGGGCAGGCACCATCTTCAGGCGGCTGGCGGAAGCCGAGGCGAAGGTGCACGGAGAAGAACTCGGCGCTGTCCACCTCCACGACGTCGGCGCCGTGGATGCCATCGTGGACGTGGCCGGCGCAGTCGCGGGGCTGCGGCTGCTCGGCGTGGAGTCCCTGTACTGCTCGCCGCTACCGTTCTCGTCCGGGGAGGTGAGTGGCCCACACGGGAAGCTGCCCCTGCCTGCACCCGCCACCCTGGCGCTCCTGGCCACGGCAAGTGCGCCGATGCGGCCGTTGGAGGAAGCCGGTGAACTGGTGACACCCACAGGCGCGGCCATCGTCACTACGCTCGCGGACTTCTCGCGACCCGCGATGACCATCCGGGGCGTCGGATACGGCGCGGGCACCCGCGACCCCGGTGTGCGCCCGAACGTCCTGCGCCTGGTCCTGGGTGAGGCGTCAGCACAGAATCCCACGCAGCCGATGCTTCTCATCGAGACGAACATCGACGACATGACGCCGGAGCTTGTGGCCTACGCGCAGCAGAAACTGCTGGAGGCCGGCGCCGCGGACGCCTGGGTGACGCCCGTGCAGATGAAGAAGGGTCGCGCCGGAGTAATGCTCTCGGCGATCTGCTCCGAAGCACAAGAGGAGGCAATCGCCCGGCTGATGCTTCGCGAAACATCAACACTCGGCGTGCGCGTTCGCCCGGTCCACCGCTGGGAAGCCGAACGGGAGGTCATTGAATTCGAATCGTCCCTGGGTCCAGCCGCGGTCAAGCTCAAGCGACTGCCCGGGGAGCGGCCAGGCATTGCGCCGGAGTTCGAGGCATGCAGGCGGCTGGCGGAGGAGTCAGGGTTGCCCCTGCAAGAGGTCTACCGGACCGTGGAGCGCGAGGCCCGGGCGCGCCTGGAAGGCGACTGAGGGGCGTGCCGGCGCCCGGCGAGGGGGTTGCCGGAAGCCGGCGGGCAAGGGAGGGATGCGGTAAAGTCTCTCTAATCAGACAATCTTATGCCCGCTGACAGAATTATCTATAGCTTTAGGTAACCCGTCAAGCGGCCAATCGTGACGGTTTTGTGAATTAGAGCAGGAACCGCAGAACGGCCCAGGCCACGCCGTCTTCATCGTTTGACGGGGCGACGTGCAGCGCTTCCTTCTTCACCTCATCGGGCGAGTTCCGCATTGCGATGCCCAGGCCTGCCCACCTGAGCATCGCGAGGTCGGACTCCGAGTCCCCCATCGCGATCGCGTCCTCACGCGCCACGCCGAGGTCCTGGCAGACGATTTCGAGGGCGCGCGCCTTGTCGGCAGCAGGGTGCGTCAACACCACGTAGTGCGGCAGCCCCACCGGCCTGTTGAACGAAAAACGGATCCTGTCCCCGTACCTGGGCGCGAACCGTTCCGCCACGGCTTCAACAGCGTCATTGCCGAAGACCTGGACGCACGTTGGTGCTGACTCATCAAGGTGATCCGACTGGCGGTCGGCTATGCGAAGGCCCGCCGGCAGCTTCTCCGGGATGATTCCCGGCCGCATCTTCATGTAGGTCGCGGGGCCAACCGTCGTGAACATCTCCCAGTTCTCGTCGTCACCCGCCGTCACCACTGCGCGCGCGCCTTCCGGGTCCAGGGTCAGGTGCAGCAACTCCCGGCCCTGCGGGTCCCGGACCTCCGCACCGTTGGAGCAGATGATCGGGGCAGTGATGCCGAGCCGGTCCGCCGTGCGCTTGGCGAGCCCGAACCAGCGGGATGTCGCCAGCACCACCTGTACGCCTTCATCAATGGCGCGCTTCAATGCCTCGGCGTTCGTATCGGACACGCGCAGGCTTGAATTCAGAAGCGTGCCGTCAAGATCAAGTGCGATTAGCCGGTATCGGGACATGCGACAAGGTTGCCGGGTTGGGAGTGAATCGTCAAGCTCGCGGAAATGCGCAGAGGCCGCGCACGGCGGCCTCTGATAGTTGGCTGCTATCCCCTAGTCTGCGGAGGGAAGAACCTTCGGCTGCATCAACTCCATCGACTTACCACAGCACTCCACACCACCGTCGCCGGCCTTGATGCACAGGACTTCCGTCCCGCAGCTCTCGCACTGAAACCGCTTACCCAGTTGGTTCGGCATTCGAAATCACTCCCTGGAATCCCTGCTTACTGCTTCTGCTGCATCGCTTCGCCGCAGCAGGCCAGTGCGCCGTCTCCACCCTTTGTCACAATCATCTCAGTGCCGCACTTGGTGCACTGGTATCGCTTCCCTACCTGGTTCGCCAAGAATGAACTCTCCTCTTCGTCTTCGGTCGGCTCGCACTGGAGTCCAGCGCGGAATATACCCGACGTGTCGCGGGACAGTCAACAAGAGCCTACGGCTCACCAACGTCGATCTGGCCGCCCATCGACTTCGGATGAAAATCACAGCGGAACGTGTACGACCCGCCCACGGGGGGCGCGAACGTCAACTCGCCCACGCCGCCGGGCTCGATCGCGGGCGGCTCGATGATCGCGTCGTCCTCTGTCTCGAACTGTCCATCGAGGCCGGCAATGCGGAGGTTGTGTTTCGCGGTGTCATCGTTTGTCACGCGGATGATCACCGCCTCGCCAACGGGAGTGGCCAAGTAGTTGCCAACGAACTTCCCGCCCGAAGCCGATATCTCGAAGGCGCCATCGGTGGGTTCCGCCGGCCGCGCCGCCAGTGGCTGCGCCGGGGCCGGCTGCTGCCGCGGCCCGGCTATTGAGGCGTCGCCCGGTGTGCGGGTCGGCCCGCCTTCGTCGTCGTCACTGCATGCGTATCCTGCCAGCAAGAGGGCGAGGGCAACGGCCAGCGACAATCTCATCAACGGGTTGAACATCGCGCGTGTTTACGAGTATAGCTTGCCGGGTGGCGCTATCGGCCTACTGGACCGTGATCGTACCCTTCATATCCGCCGCGTGGAAGTCGCACTGGTAGTTGTACGTTCCGGCGGTGGCGATGCTGACGACGATCTCCGCCTCACCGCCGGCGGGGATCGTGTTGGGGTCGGAGACGATGTCGTCGTCGGTGTTGTACTGGCCGTCCGGCCCCGCTACGCGGAGATTATGGATCGCCTTGCCGCCGTTGGTCAGCTTGACGGTTACGGTCGCCCCGGCGGTCAGAGCCAACGCGGGGTTCTGCGCACCGTCCAGTTCGAAGAAGCTGTCGCCCATCGAGATCGCACTGCCGTCGGCCAGCGCGATCGCTTCGCCGGGCGCGGCCGTCGACGCCGGGGCCGCTGGCCGCTGGCCGCACGGCGGGTCGCCCAGCGCCTTGGGATCGCCCGTGATTGTCGTACCGGGGGCAATCGGGCCCTGGAACACCTCTGTGCCCTCGGGGTGCTCAATAGCCTTCGTCCCGGTCGCGGAAGGTCCTCTCTCCACCTGCAGGGTGTGCGCGAACTCGCTGATAGCCACAACGCGCAGAATCTCGTACTCATCGTCCAGACTCTCGCCCCCCAGGCGGATCAGGACAGGCGACTCCTCCGTGCTGGCCTTGATGCCTTCGATGCTGTCGAGGCGGATCGTTGTATCGGTCGCGCTAACCGCCGCGGCCAGGTGCTTCGCAGGAAGGAACTCATCGCCGTGGTTCGCCTGCTCGATGGCATACTCCCAGCCCTCCAGCGAGAAGTCGCTGGTGATCAAGGTCACCAGCTGCTCAATCTGGTAGAAGTTCAGCGCGCCGCCGTTATCCGTGAGCCAGGGGGGCATCACCGTCCCGATGCGACCGCAGGTGATCGTCTCATGGAAGCGCTTCTGCTTCGCTTCCAGCGCTCCGCCGGAGAGCTCCGGGGACCGGTTGGCGTCGAGGTTGAGCGGCAGGCCCGGCAACCCGGCGCGCTCTGCCGCCCCCAGGCCCTTGAGGCCGTGGCAGGAACGGCAATTCAGCGAGTACAGCTTCCCGCCACGCTCCGCATCCTCGAGCATCTGCCTGTCGGTCGCCTCTTCGGCACGCGTGTCGTCCCACAGGAAGTAGAGCAGGCCCCCAATGAGTGCGACGAAGAGCAGGCCGATCATGACGTTGACCTGCTTTGCGGTGTTCATCTTCCTTGCTTACTCCTGCCTATAACTCCGGCGTAGTGTTACCCGGCTCAAGCGGGACGGCACGGGCGGGGTTGTTCGGGTTCCCGCTGCCCTCAAACTGGCGGCCGGTCTGCACGATGAGCCCGCCATCCGGCTGCACTTCCAGCGGGAACACGTCCAGGGAACGAGGCGCCGGGCCGAACACCAGCACCCCTCCGTCCTTTGTGTACGTGGAGTTGTGGCAGGGGCAGCGGAACCATCCTTTGATGCCCTGGAACTCGAACGTGGGGTTCCACGGTACGGAGCAGCCGAGGTGCGGGCACTTCCGCCAGAGGGCCAGGACGCCACCGGGCGTTTCGATGCCCTGCGAGGTCTTGCCAGGCGCTAGATTCGTGATGAAGAACTTGCCCTCCGGGATTACGATCGGGTCGCCGCCTTCCGCGGGGATCCGGTCCGGTGTGACGTTGATCGGGCCGCCAAAGCCCTTCACGTTCCGCGGCCAGACGAAGTCCAGCGGGATCCCGGCAAGGCCGACCACCGCCAGCCCGAGCGCGGAGAAGAACCCGCCGAGGATGAATATGCGGCGGGTGATAAGCTCCCGCTTCCCTACCGGCCTGGCGACCGGCGTATCGACGGCAATCGCTCTCGCAGCGACTGGTTGTGTGGTTTCCGAGTCAGACAATGCTCAATTCACCTCGAAGAAATACGAATTCGCGGCCTATCCGGGATCGACCTTGACATCCCATGGAGGGACCAGTGCCTGGGCCTGACCGCGGAAGAAACTCCCGACCATGGACAGGGTGAGATAAGCCACCATTACGGCCGTAAACATCACGATGAACAGGTCGCGACGGGTGCGCAGCCAGCCAATCCTGAATAGTACGTAGATTATGGCCACGGCGAAGAAGGCGATGAGCGAGAGCGGGATCACCTGGTCTGACATGATCACCGGGATGTTCAGGTGCATGTCGCACCATAAGTGGAAGCTGCCGATGTTGCCGCAGATGCCGTTAAAGGGCACGGGTATGTGGTCAAGATCTCCCGGCCAGTCCAGGTGGCCGTCGTCAACGCCCAGGAAATCGTCGGGCCAGGGCATGCTCATCTCCATGCGCTTGGAGATGTCCTTGACGGTCAGGAGGCCCTGGTGGGGCTCGCCGGGGGCGTCCCGCAGGCACGGCGTTCCCTGGTGCCCGGCACCCTCCTCGCAGGACGGTATCCAGCTGGTGAACCACTGTGCCTCAACGCTGACGTCGTTGCCGGGCACGAGGTCTCTGTCACCGGCGTCGAAGATTACCAGGCCAACGCTAACGACCAGGGCGTATATCGTGCTGACGACGGTTAGCCGGACGGCGTTCTTCGTGCCAAACCAGATGCCCTGGCCGTCGCGGCTCCGGTCGATGTACGGGATCACCGCGAAGAACGCGAGGGCGATGGTCGGCAGCAGGACGCCGGCCCATGCCTTGTCCATGTGGAGCAGGAGTTCCTGAAGGTTCAGGAAGTACCAGGGCGCCTTGGACGGATTGGGCGTCAGGTCCGGGTTCGCGCGGTTCAGCAGCGGCGCGTTGATCAGCGTTGAAAGCAGCAGGAAGGTGAGCGTGAAGAGGACGGCAGCGATGAACTCGATGAACACGAGGTCCGGCCAGACCAGGACCTCTTCTTCTCGCTCGCGTTTCGGTCGCGGCCGCTCCCTTGTCCTTGCGGGCGGCGCCTTAGCCTCAATCGCCATACGTCGCGCTACCTAGAGCGGCCTCGCCATGCCGCCGTCACGGCGGATCCGCCAGAAGTGGACGGCCATGAAAACCGCCGCCAGCAGCGGGAGGGCGATGACGTGCAGGGTGTAGAAGCGGATGAGCGTGGCGTCGCTGATCGTGTAGCCGCCGAAGACTACCAGCTGGGTCTCGTCGCCGAAGTACGGCGCGGACCCGCCGATGCCGTGTCCCACCGTTACGGCCCAGTAGGCGAGCTGGTCCCAGGGCAGCAGGTAGCCGGTGAAGCTCAGCACCAGCGTCAGGATCAGCAGGATCACGCCGACAACCCAGTTGAATTCGCGCGGCGGCTTATACGCGCCGGTGTAGAAGACCCGCATCATGTGCAGGAACACGAGGATGACCATGGCGTGCGCCGTCCAGCGGTGCATGTTGCGCATCAGCATGCCGAACTTCACGTTGGTCTCCAGCGCGGCGATGTCCTGGTACGCCCGGTTCACGTCGGGCACGTAGTAGAACATCAGCAGCACGCCGGTGATGGTCAGGATGAGGAACATGAAGAACGTCAGGCCGCCCAGGCAGTACGTGTGGGTGATTTTGACGTGGGTGCGGTGGATGCGCGTGGGGTGCAGGTGCAGGAAGACGTTGGTCGCCACCACCAGCATCTGGTTACGAGGGGTGTTCGGATAGCCAGAGCGGAAGACCGACTGCCAGACGTAGTTGTGGAAGAGCGCGTCGTAGACCTTGTCCTGGACCGCCTGCACGCGCTCCCGGAGGTTACGTGGCCTTCCTGGTTCCTCTACGACCGCCATCTCTCGTCCCGCTCTACCGCTGCCACCAGGCGCCCAGGATCACCATGATGACCAGTGAACCCAGGATCGTAAGCATTGCGCCGACGAACTCGTACCCCTCTGGAACGTGCCGGAACAGTATCGATAGCTCACCCATTCTTGAGTCCAATCTCCAGCGCAACGCCGCACTTTGTGAAGCGATTTACGAATGCGTACGCTAGCACCGGCGGTGGGGTAGGTCAAGCAGAAAAAACCCTAAATTGATACCGCAGCCGTCGCAATCCTCGCGGCACGTTCGGGCTAATGCCGGAACGCCCGAATCCCGGTGAGCACCATTGCCACGCCGTACTGGTCGCAGACCTCCACCGCCTCTTCGTCCCTGGCGGCGCCGCCGGGTTGAATGATCGCGGTGATCCCCGCTTTGCAGGCGTCCTCCACCGCGTCGCCCTTCGCAAACGGAAAGAACGCATCGGAGGCAATCACCGCACCGCTGATCCGGTCCCCGGCGCGCTCGATCGCCTGCTGCGTGGGCCAGAGCCGGTTCGGTTGACCGGCCCCGATCCCGATCGTCGCGCGGTCCTTCGAGATCACGATCCCGTTCGATTTCACGTGTTTCACGCACGTCCAGGCGAAGCGCAGCTCGGCCAGTTCGTGGGCCGTGGGCGCGCGCTTCGTCACCACCCGGACTTCCAGGTCTTCACCTCGCATCGCGTCCGGCGTCTGCACCAGCATGCCGCCGAGTATCGACCGGTATTCCAACGAGACTCCCGGCTCCTGGCCAACTACTCGGTCCATCCGCAGGATCCGCAGGTCGCGCCGTTTGCGCAGCCGCTCCAGCGCGCGTTCCTCGTATCCCGGCGCAACGATGATGTCGTAGCGCTTGCCCTTCATCGCCTCGACCATGTCCCAGGTCACCTCACGGTTGACGGCGATGATCCCGCCGAACGGCGAGATCTGGTCACCGGCGTAGGCGCGCTCGTAAGCGACCGCCACGTCAGCGTGCGAGGCGATGCCGCACGGAGTCGCGTGCTTCACGATCACGACCGCCGGCTGATCGAAGTCGATCGCGCACTTCCACGCGGCGTCGGCGTCGAAGTAGTTGAGATAGGACATCTCCATCCCGTGCAGTTGCTCGGCGTCGGCGATGCCCGGAGTTCGCCCAGGCGTCGGGTCGCGGTAGACGGCTCCGCGCTGGTGCGGGTTCTCGCCGTAGCGTGTCTCCGTCACCTTCTCCAGCCCCACCGTCAGCTCCACCGGAAACAGCACCTGGCTTCTGGCTTCCGACTCCTGGCTGCTCTCGCGCAGGTACCGCGCGATCATCGTGTCGTACGCCGCAACGTGCTGGAACGCCTTCGCCGCCAGCGACCGGCGGCGTTCTGCCGGCACGTCACCGGCACGCAGGAGGTCCAGCACCTCGCTGTAGTCCGCCGGGTCCACGACAGGCAGCACCCACGGGTGGTTCTTGGCGGCCGCGCGGATCATCGTCGGGCCGCCGATATCGATGTTCTCGAGCGCCTCCATATCGGGGCCGCCGCCGGAAGGCGACGGCATGGCGGCAAGGCGCCCGATGGTGGCGCGGAACGGGTAGAGGTTCACGCACACCAGGTCGATCGGCGGGATCTCCGAGCGGGCGATCTCGTCCATGTGCTCCGGCTTGTCGCGGCGGGCGAGAATGCCGCCGTGCACCATCGGGTGGAGCGTCTTGACGCGCCCGTCCAGGATCTCCGGGAACCCCGTCAGCGACGAGATTGAACTGACGGGCAGGCCGCATTTCTCCGCCAGGTACTTCTGCGTGCCGGATGTCGAGTAGATGGCGAAGCCGATCTCGGCGAGGCCGAGCGCGAACTCTTCGAGGCCGGTCTTGTCATACGGGGCGAGGATGGCGATGGGGGTGGTCATGGGGTCAACGATAGGCTATCAGCTAATCACCAATGTGGCGGGCTAAATTTCTAGAGTTTTATCCCGCCGTCTTCTGGAGGTTCGATTTCCAGATACTCGCGGTAAATGCGGTCTCGGTACTCTTCGCCGATCTCATTGACGGCGTCGATGAATGCCTTGAAGGTACCTAGTCCGCCGATTTTCTCCCAGAATTCATCGCCGATGAGAACAGCCTCGTCTTCCTTCATGTTGAACCAGCGGGCGGGGAAGCTCCATACGTAGTCCTGCCGTGTTCCGTAAGGGTTGTATGGCAGCGCGTAATATGCCTCCGTAACTTGCCGCGGTTCCATGCTATAAAGCTTGAGCAGCTTCTCTTTGCTCACCTTTGTCTGGTCGCTGTTAGGGAGGGGCGCCTTCAATTCGAATGCATAGGTGAGGTTGTTCTTGGTGTCTTCGGCGAAAACGTCACATATGACCGTGACTGGCAGCGGTTCGCCTTCGCCCGCCAAAATGTAAGACAGCTCCTTGTCCCAATCGGGACGCGTTCTAGCTTCGCCTTTAGCAGCGTGTTCGAGAGAATCAAGCACTTCTTGGATTCGCCTGAGACGCTCAGCGCCGACGTTACCTCTGATAGTGTGACCGAGGGTGCCGCGCCCAAGGCCTTCTTCGGCGGCGACCTTGGCCAGTTTCTCCCAGGCACTTCCAAATGGCGTGACAAACCGTCGTTCGAAGTGAGACCCCTTGAAGATTTCGTCAGGGACGAGGGCGGCGTAGAGCGGTCGCTTGGCGTGGTGGTCCTCTTCGATAAATGGATCCTCGACGAGAACCTTGTTCATGACTCCATCCATCAGCGCCTTGATGACGCTTTGTATGGCGGCCTTCATCCGCTGTTGATCAGCCATTGTTTGGTTACGGCTTTCGCCAGACGAAAACAGACTCAAAAAAGTCCGTCGAGCGTCTGCCAGTTCGCCGGTTAACGTGTCTTGTAATAATAGTCTCGGTGGTAAGTCCAGCCATTGTTGCGATGTCCGGATATAGATCGTGTCGGTCGCCGGCGACGACAATGACGCGGCCGCCGGAGGGCATCGCTTGAGCAGCGCGACGAAATACGTCAGCTATCGCCTGCTGGTATTCATTCTTGGCCCGCTGACTCGATCCGTTGGCCGCCGGTCCGATCTCGAGGTCACGACGATCCTGGAGGCCTAGCAGGTGGTAGGCGTAGGCGTGTTGCTCGTGATAGTCGATCAAACCGACGTATGGCGGACTGGTGATTACCCCGGTGACTTGAGGAATGTTAGCTCTGCGGCTGTCATCGTGTTCGACAGTAACGGTACTGCTTGTTCGAAGGGACGCGAATTGTCTGATGCGTTCGAGAGTATCCAGGCTGTATCTGTTGAGGAACTTGAAGGCTTCATTGGTGGGAGAACATGTACGTGAATGCTTGTGGCATTCGTAGGGCTCGGTTTGCGGGCGCTTCGGGAAATCGAGTTCATAGTGCGTCGTCAGCCTAGCGGAGCGAGCGGAGCGGGAAAGAATAATCTTGAGAATGTCTTTGTATTGATAAGGCTGACTCTCCACTAAATGACGGTAGGTTAGGAGCTCATGTAGCGCTCTGGGCGCAAACCACTGTCTCAGGTAGTCGCTGTCTATCTGGGAAACAGCGAGAGACCGCATAGCATCAACGTCCTCGGTTGCGCCTAGAGAGAGCTGGACCGCGCCTTCTTGGGTAGCGACCTGAACACGTTTGAGGATGTCCAGCACCTCAGCGGACAGTTTTTGCAGGTCGTACTTCGCGGTCTTGGCCTCAGTCAGTAGAACGTTGAATGCCGAGATGTCGTAGCCAATGGAATTGATGCCGAGTTCATTCGCTTGGACTAGGGTTGTACCCGAGCCGCAGAACGGATCTAGAACGGTGTCACCTGGCTTGAAATACTTCCGAAGGAAGATTTCCACCACCTGGGGGATGAATTTGCCGAGGTACGGGTGGAGCCGATGGACGTGTTTTGTGCGGTCTTTTTCAGGTAAGTCCTTTTCGCGCCAATTAAGGTTAAGGTCCTCAAGCGCCGTCGAGTGGTCGACGGAGGCGAAGTCGGTAAACGGAACACCGTCGTAATGGGGGTTTCCGGTGATACCCAGTCCGTTCGACTCCGTCTTGGGCTTTGCTGGCTTGTTTGTTTGTGTCAGAGTTGTAGGGATCAGAACCTTCTCCATATATGCTAAGGTATGTTAGCGCTTATAAACGAGGGCAGCAAACGCTCTTCTAACTAAAACACTCTTCGCGGCCTATAGTGCGGGGTAGGTGATTGGCCTGTCTACAGGCAAACGTCAGCCTATCAATAGAGTGGTCTTGACCAGTACGGAATGTAAAGGGAGCAGGCACCCCAGTCCCGCCACCCTATCCCCCGTACCGCCCCTGGTCCGCCTCGTACTGCACCGCCACCGCCTCTTCTACCTCGCCGGTGCCGTCGCAGAGTGGGCAGGCGACCATGCCCGGAGTACTCTCGTCGAGGCCCTGGTACTCCATCAGCTTCCCGTCCTCGATCCAGAGGTAGGTGCGGTCCGGGTCGTACTCCTCGAAGCTGCCCAGTTCGCGCGCTTCGCCGTCTTCCTCCGCGATGAAGACGCGGCCGCCGGGCCCGGCGTGGTCGTTGAAGAACCCCTTCAGGGCGCCTTCGGGATTGCGGGCGTCGTAGGTCTCCTCCCATTCCGTTTCCCGTACGGCGTCCGGGTCGAAGGCGCCGCCGGCGCTTCCTCCATAGGCGTGTTCGAGAACGTTTCGGGCATCCATGCCCTTCACTTCGCGCTCGGCGTAGTAGATGCGGTAGCTGGGCATCGCTTACCGCCAGTTCACGCCGCTGCCCGGCACGACCTCGCCGCACACCCAGGCTTCTGGTAGCGCCTCGAGCACCGCGCCGGCCTCGTCAGCCGCAACGGCGAGGACGATGCCGAGGCCCATGTTGAACGTACGGAACATCTCCTCGTCGTCGATGGCGCCGGTTTGCTGGATCAGCCGGAAGAGGGCCGGCACCCGCCAGGACGAGCGGTCGATCCGCGCCGCCAGGCCGGCAGGCAGCACGCGCGGCAGGTTGCCGGGTATGCCGCCGCCCGTGATATGAGCAATCCCATGCAGCTTCGGCAGGGCCGGCCGCAGATCGCCGAGGTAGCAGCGGTGCGGCTCGAGAAGTGCCTCGCCCAGTGTGCCCTCGAGGCCGTCGTAGCTCGCGTCCAGGCGCGCGCGTTCGGCCGCCGGGTCTTCGTCTATGCCGGCACGGAACAGCTTGCGGACGAGCGAGTAGCCGTTGGTATGCAACCCGCTTGACGGCATGCCGATCAGCACGTCGCCCGCGCGGATCGCGGAGCCGTCGATGACGGAATCGCGCTCGACGACACCGACGATGAAGCCTACGAGGTCGAAGTCGCCCTCCTGGTACGTGCCGGGCATGTCCGCAGTCTCGCCTCCGAGGAGCGCGCAGCCCGTCGCCCGGCACGCTTCGACGCAGCCGCGCACAAGGTCAGCCTTGGCATCGTCTGTCAGGCCGGTGTTGCCGATGTAGTCCAGGAAGAAGAGCGGCTGCGCGCCGGAAGTCAGGATGTCGTTGACGCAGTGGTTGACAAGGTCGTGGCCCACGCTGTCGTAGCGGTTCATCAGGCCGGCGATCTTCACTTTCGTTCCCACGCTGTCCGTGCTGGCCACGAGCACAGGATCCCGATAGTCGCGACCGAGAGCGAAGAGCCCGGCGAAGGGACCGATATCCGCCAGCACTTCCGGCCGACGAGCGCTGCGGGCCAGCTCGGCGAAGCGGCCAACGAGCTTTTCGGCAGCTTCCACGTCAACACCGGCAGCGGCGTAGGCGGGGCGAGGCGGGGGGTTGGTCATGGCCTTACAGCCGTGAGATTACATCACGGGCAGGCGGGTGTCTTGCGGGCGGCGCGGGTGTTCACATTTCGGGCGAATGCGGGAGGCGGGCGCAGCACGCTGCGCCCCTACGCGACGTGGACGCGCGAGATGACCGCAAATGTGGTGACGTACACGTCCCGGTTCCAGCCGGCGGCCGGGAAGACGACGGACTGGAGCGGGCTGTTCACGGCCACGCGCCCCTTCTCCGCCCCGGTCTCCATGTCCAGGACCACGCACTGCTCGGTGCCGCGCTCGTGGTCGTAATCGTAGCTGACCAGTTCGCCGGTGCCGGGGAAGACGATCATGTGGCCGGCCTGGTCCTGGTCGCGCTGCCAGATGGGCGCCGCCTGCCCGGGCGCGCCGTAACGCCAGGCCGTGATCACGCCGTTGCCGCTGTCGTAGCCCACCGCGATGCGCCGCGATGAGTCGATCGCCGGCGGGTTGGCGATGATGCCGCCGGGCCTGCCGCACACCTCCAGGAACTCAGCCTCGGGGTGCTCGCCATCCAGCGGAATGCGCACGAGGTGCAGCGGCGACGGCGAGGCGCCCTTCCCGCGAAACGACGGGCCGAAGGCGTTCGTGCCCTCGCCGTTGTCCAGGAACCAGGCCGACCCATCGGCCAGAACGGCGTCCCAGCCAAAGGTCTGGCCGTCGAAGCGCAGATACTCAGTCACCCAGCCCTCATCCAGCGACAGCGTTGCGGTCGCGGGGCCCCAGCGGAGGCGCATGGCGTGCCGGTCGCCGAGCGCGTACACCCGCACCGTGCCATCCGCCGCGACGTCAGCGGAAAGCCGCGCGATCGAGCCTTCAGGGAGCTCGCACCGGGCGATGATCTCCAGCCGTCCGGGTTCCAGCACCACCAGCTCAGAGCCGCGCATATCAGGAGGGAGTGCGGCGCGGCCCGTGCCGCCGCCGAAGTCCTTCATTACGAGGTTGCCGTCCGGCAGGATCAGCAGCGAGTTATACGGACGGTCGCGCGGCAGTTCGCGGGCAGCCACCGGTTGACAGCCGGGGTCAAGGCGGTGACACCAGCGCCCGTATGTCACGTAGAGGTCGCCGTTGGCGTGAGCCGCGACGCCGCCGGGCCAGAACGGACCCCCGGGCAGCGGCGGCGACTTGCGGACCGTTTGCAAAGATTCGGGGTCGATCTGCTCCACCCACGCGGTCGTCTCTCCGACACCCGGCGGGGTGTTCCCCTGCACGTAGACCTCGCCGGGGGCGCGCAGCACCGGCATACACGACATCATCAGCGGGCGGCTCGTGACCGCGAGCGTCTCTCCCGGCCGAATGCCGAGCCCGGGCCCGCCATCGGCCCGCGCCTGGATGCGCGACGGTCCGCCGTCCTCACCGGGCCAGGGGCTGGCCCAGTATCCAGCCAGGATGGCGTTGCGGGTCACGGGGCTGCCATCCGGCGCGCTACCCTTGCCTCACACCCACGAAGATGCTCAGCGACCCGGGCTCGACCTCCGAGTGATCGAACGGCACGACCGTGGCATCAAAGCCTGCCTCACGCATCCACTGGAGCCACTGCCAAATTGAGAACAGCCCCAGCACGTGCCTGTCGTACTCGACGCGCGTCTCACCGTCGGCATCCCGCAGCAGGTAGGCGAAATCGGTAACGTAGGTCGACGCGTTGAGGTCCGGCCGCCACGTCCATTCCAGGTAGCGCAGGCCCCTTCGGTCGGCTGCGTCATGGCCGCCGTGGCTGGTGCCGTCGCGATAGTTCTCGAGCGTGTGGTCCGGGCAGAATAGCGCCGCGCCGCCGGGCGCGCAGTGCGCGGCGGCTGTCGAGATCGCCGCGCGCAGGTCCTCCTCCGTTGCCATGTAGGACACCGCATCGTGCACGAACACCCCATCGAACGTGCGTCCCAGTCGCATGGTGCGCATGTCCGCCAGGATGTGCTCGCATTCGGGGTTGATGGTGCGGCTGAGCGCGAGCATGCTCTCCGACAGATCGGTGAGCGTCAAGTCAAATTCGTGCTTCATGTGGAAAGCGTTGTTGCCGCCACCGCTGCCCAATTCGAGCACGGTCCGCACCGGGCGCCGGCTGGCGTCCACGAACAGCCGAGAATAGAACGCTGCCTCTTCGGCATAGTCTTCGGGCGCCGTCAACAGGTGGAACCACGAAGCCAGCTCGCCGTAGAGCTTCGTCACTCCCGCCAACGCACCTCGTATATCCGAACCGGGTCCTCAAAGCCGCGCAGAACGTTCTCGCCGCGGTCGGCGAACATCACGCCCTTGCCCGCGCACAACGCCCGAACCACGTCCGAAGCAAGGATCTCGCCGGCGCTGCCGGCGGCGGCGATCCGGGATGCCAGGATGACGGTTGCACCGAACAGGTCGCCGCCTTCTTCGATCGGCTCGCCCGCGTTCAGGCCGATGCGGATACGGATGGGCTCGGCGCCCGCCTCCTCCCGACGGGCGAACGCCCGCTGCAGGTCGATCGCGCACTCCACGGCGCCGATAACTGACGAAAACGATGCCATGAACCCGTCGCCCAGCGACTTCACCTCGTCGCCGCCGTGCGACCGCAACACCTCTCGCGTGACCCGCTCGTGTTCACGCAGCACCTCGCGGCCTGCCGCGTCGCCCAGGCGCTCCATCATCGCCGTGTGCTCCACCATGTCCGTGAAGAGGATCGTCCGTACGCCGGATGGCGCCTGGTGGGTGTGCGGGTGCTCCGGCGAGTGCGCCTCTGTGCCCAGGAGATCTGCGATCGCCGCGATCACGCGGTCGGTGTCGTCCCGCACGCCGCCCTCGAGGATCACGAGCCGGGAATCGGGGATGTTGGCCGCCAGGAAGCGGGCGTTGTCGACGCTCTGCAGGGACATGCCGCTGTGCTGCACGACGAGCGTCGGGACATTGACCAGGGGCAGCAGGTCCGTCACGTCGTCGCCGCGCACGGCATCGAAGATGCGCTGCGCCCCATCCTGGGTGACACACTGCTTGAGATACTCGACGATCGGCGCCGCCTGCTCCCGGCCCAGGCCGTACAAGGTGAACACGAGGAACTCCAGGAACGACTCCCATTCGCCCCTCAACTG
The DNA here is from genome assembly GCA_037441345.1 of Chloroflexota bacterium. Classification (GTDB taxonomy): domain Bacteria; phylum Chloroflexota; class Dehalococcoidia; order SM23-28-2; family RBG-16-64-32; genus DATKKM01. The sequence goes on along the minus strand of JBBISJ010000004.1, from coordinate 27,559 downwards.
GTCGAGGGCTCGCACCTGCGGGATGTTCATGAAGTCCCGAACCCGGGCCTGCGAGTCGTCGAGGACCAGGTGGGTCACCCGCCCCGGGTTGCGGACGATGTAGGTGATCGCCATCGGCCCGCTCCAGCCGATCGCATGGAGGGCAAACCGCTCGATGCCCAACCTCGCGGTCACTGCTTCGAGGTCCAGCATCCGCCCGGCGATGGAGAGATCGGCTACGTCGCGGTCCGAAAGGCCGGTGCCCCGGGGGTCGAACTGCACCACGCTCCAGTTGGCGGCGAGGCTGTCGAAGAAGGCGCTGCCGCCCGACCACTCAAGCTGGCAGTGGCTGAATGGCAAACTCGGAGCGCGGACTATCCATGGCCCGCTTCCCGCCGTGCCAAACGCGACCCGCACACCATCCGCGGCGGTCGCGTACTGCATCCGCAGCTCCATGGCGCCAGTATCTCACACGGCCGGCGGCATCAGGCCGCCAGCGTTCGTCACTCCCAACGCACCTCGTACAGGCGCATCGGATCTTCGAAGCCCTTCAGTGCGTGATCGCCGCGGTCGTTGAACAGGAACCCCTTGCCCGCGGCCAGCTCCCGCACGACGTTCGAGACGAGGATCTCGCCACCGTCGGCCTCGGCGCACACGCGCGCCGCCAGCTGAACGGAGGTGCCGTACAGGTCCGATTCTTCGGCCACCGGCTCGCCCGCGTTCAGACCGATCCGGACGCGCAGGCCGTCGCCTTCCGCAAGAGCGTGCTGAATGGCGATCGCGCACTCGACTGCGCCGCGCGCCGAGGTGAACGAGGCCATTATGCCGTCGCCGGTGTGCTTGATCTCCTTGCCGGAGTGTGCCTTGAGCGCCTCGCGGACGGCGCTGTTGTGCTTCCGGACGTTGTCTTGCGCGCGCTCGTCACCGAGGCGTTGCGTGAGCGCCGTCGAGCCTACCATGTCCGTGAACAGGATAGTGACGAGGCCGCCCGGCGCCGCCGGATGCGCGGGCGCCCCGGCGGACCCTGTGGAGACGCCGACGAAGTCGACTATCGCCTTCACGATCTGGTCGGTGGCGGGCTCGCCGGGCAGTAGCAGGTGGTTGTTGCTTTCCAGGGGGAGGAACCGGGCGCCGGGGATCGAGGATGCGATCTCGCGCCCTCCTTCGAACGGCACCGCGGCGTCCCCGCGGGCGTGGATCACGAGGGTCGGCGTCTGGACCCTGGGAAGCAGGTCCCGGACGTCAACCCGGCCGGTCTCCGTGAGCCCAGCCAGAACAGTCTCAGGCCTCGCCGACACCCGCTGGAGTTCGTTGAACCAGCGGATCATCTCCAGGTCGGCTTCCGGCATGAATCTCTGGGTCCAGAGCTGGCGGAACTCCGGGGTGTCTTTCCCCCACCCGGGGAGGATCGTCATCATCATGGCCCGCAGCACCTGTTCTTCCTCCGGGGTGGCGGGTGGAGGCGTCCAGGCAAAGGTGCCCCCCAAGATCATGTGGCTGACCCGCTCCGGGTTTCGCACTGCGTACGTGATCGCGGTGGGACCGCCCTCGGAGATGCCCAGGACTGCGAACCGCTCAAGTCGCGCGTCGGCTACCACCGCCTCGACGTCGAGCAGCTTCTTCTCCAGCGAGAAGTCGTCTATGTCGCGGTCGGAGAGGCCCCAGCCGCGGGCATCGTAACGGTAGAAGCGGAAATGCCGGGCAAGCTTGCTGAACACAAACTCCTCGGCGCGCGGCATCTTCGGCCAGTACTCCAGGTGACTCACCCAGCCGTGTACGAAGAGGAGGGGATATCCTTCGCCGACGACTCCGTAGGCGATACCGACGCCGTCGGAAGTCTTGCAGAAGCGGATCTCTTGCTCCATCGGGGTTCCCTCCACGGCAACGTCGGCGGGGAGTGCCGGTTGCCCTGCCGCGCGCCAACGCCAATTGTAGCTGGTTTGCAGGCTCATGAGGGGTGCTGCCCTACGTTTCGCCGGCACAGGGTGCTGTATCATGCGTTGCCGCGACATCGCCGAACTGGAGGACCTGTCATGACCACGATCACCGGCGGAGAACTGCTTGCCCGCTGCCTCGCGAACGAGGACATACGACTGGTTTTCGGGCTGCCCTGCCCGGAGATCGACCCGTTGCTGGCCTGCCTCGAAGGCCACGGCATCCGCTTTGTCCCGATCCGCCACGAGGCGGCGGCGGCGTACATGGCGATGGGCGTCTACAAGACGACCGGCAAGGTGGCCGCCGTCCTCGGCAACCCCGGCCCCGGCACCGCCAACCTCGTGCCCGGCGTCGTCACCGCGCGGCACGAGGGCGTGCCCATGCTCGTGATTACGTCGCAGCACCGGCTGGACATCGTCTACCCGACACCGCCGTCCACGTTCCAGGGCCAGGACCAGCTCGATATGCTGCGGCCCGTCGTGAAATGGGGTGCCCCGGTGCTCTCCTGGGACCGCATCGTCGACGTGACGCAGCTCGCGTTCCGTGAGATGTGGATCGGTCGCCCCGGTCCCGTCCAGATCGAAGTCCCGGCTCCGGTGCTCTACGAGGAGCGAGAGGACAACGTCCGCGTCGGCCCGCCGGCCAGCTACCGCGCGCCCGGACCGCAGGCCTCTGCCGGGCAGATCAGCGAGGCCGCTGAGATGCTCGCCGCCGCGAAGAAGCCGATCGTGGTCGCCGGCACGGGCACTGAGCGGGCCCAGGCACGCACCGAACTGCTTGAAGTCGTGGAACTGCTGGGATGCCCTGTCATCGGGTCGATGGCCGGCCGCGGCGCCGTACCGCTTGACCACCCGAACTACCTGCACGGCTCCAGCGCAGGCGCGGATGCCGCCCGGCAGGAAGCGGACGTTATCCTGGTCGCCGGTTCACGCCTGGGCAACCTCGACGTGCCCTTCGATAAGTACTGGGGGGACTCTTCCAGCCAGAAGCTGATCCAGATCGACATCGACCAGCGCAACCTCGGCGTGACGCGTCCGCTGACCCTTGGCATCGTCTCCGAGCTGAAGCCGGCGATCGCCTCGCTCGCGGCCGCACTGAAGGCAAAGAGCGTCAAGCCGCGCCCGGCCGCCGACCTCGAGCGCTACCGCGAGCTATCGCGCACCTGGAAGGAGGGGCTGTTCCAGCCGATCGAGGCCTGGCGCGGCCCCGGCATGCACCCCGCGCATGCGATGCAGGCTGTCGCCAGCGTGTTCGGCCCCGACGCCGTCTTCGCGACCGACGGCGGCAACACGTCGCTGTGGTCGCACTTCTTCCTGCCATCGACTGCGCAGAACTCATACATGAGCATTCTCGAACTCGGCATGCTCGGCACCGGCATTCCGTCCGCCATCGGCGCCAAGCTGGCCGACCCATCCCGAGAAGTCGTCTGCGTGACCGGCGACGGCGCTGCCGGCTTCCATTTCATGGAGATGCAGTCGGCGGCCCGCGACAACATCAAGGTGGTGACAGTTGTCTTCGCCGAGGGGGCGTGGACGATGGAGGAGCCGAACGAGCTGATGCGCTACGGAAAGACGTTCGGCACGAGCCAGGGCACGATCCGCTGGGATAAGGCCGCCGAAGGCCTCGGTTGCGACGGCTTCTATGCCGAGGGAATCGAGGAGGTCGAGTCAGTACTCGAGCAGGCGCGCAAGTCGCCGCGCCCGGCCGTCGTCTGCCTCAAGACCGACAAGATGGCAAACTTCTCGCTGCCGATGCAGCTGATGCAGCGGTTCGTCGAGGTGTACCAGGGCCCGATGTAAGGGCGCAGCAAGCGGCGCCCCTACGCGGCGCCGTCGAGGAGCGACGTGAACCCGGCGGGCGCGTACGGGCCCAGGATGATCTGCTCCAGCACGCCAGTCCCTTCCTGGCCGTTGCTGCGCGCCCGCATCACCTGCTGCACGTGTACGTTGTCGATCGCCAGCTCGTTCAGGTCGTCCGTCTTCCACGATTCGCCGGCGATCGCCAGCTCGCCTTTCCAGCGGCCGTGTCCCCACTCCGGGTGCGTGTAGCCAATGCCTTTCATGCGGAAGCAGAGTAGCGGTTCCATCTCGATGACGCGTTCTTCGCCCGACTTCGCCTTCAGCGTGATCTCCGCCTTCGCCGCGCGCCGCGTCCCGGACGCGTACTTGATCCGGTGCGAGACCGACGCCATCCTGGCGATACCCGGGTCAGCGGTCCCGGGGATATCGTCCGGGTTCTCGTAGGCCGGCGCGATGGCTCCGTCCTGGTGCAGCGGGTACCCTTCGCCGTCTTCAAACACGCCGAAGTGCGTGCAGTGGTCCTCCCAGTGGATGGGCGCCCACATGAAGCACACCTGGGGCAGACGCATCGACGGCGCTCCTCCGGTCTCCGGCTCGCCGACCGGGCGGATGCCCCAGGAGCGGTCCTTCGTCCCGAGGACACGGGCCGCATCCACGGGCACTGTCTTGCCGTCGTAGGTGACGGCGCCCTGCCAGCGGCCGAACTGGGCGAAGCGCGTCGAGTCGAGCATCGGGCGAAAGCCCTGGCGCAGGGTCGCCCGCCCCTCTTCGACGCAGGCCGTGCGCGCCGTGAACATCAGGTCGCAGCCGATGCCGGTCTCGTTCGGCTCCAGCACCACGCGCGCCCTCCTCATCGGTTCGACCACCTCGATCCGGAAGGGGCCGACGCTGGTGTCGCTCGGTTCGCCGGGCGCCCGGCGGGAGCCGTGGAAGGCGTGCTGCTCGCCGTCGCGGACGATGCTGAAGCCGCAGTCCAGTATCCCCCGGTTCTGGTAGAGCCCCATGCCCACCGCGAAGTAGAACTCGCCGTCGGCCGTGTAGCCGTTGAACCAGTAGCGGTCGTAGACGTTGCGGTCGCTGGACGCTGGATGCGCGACCGGCTCCGGCGTCTGGTGGATCGGGTAGTCGTCAAAGCGTGTGAGCATGGCGTTGGGCGCTCCTTATCGTGGTCGGTGCAGAAGGCAGCGCCAATACTAGCGAGAGAGCGTGGCGGCGAAAAGCGGGCGAAGCCCTACGCCGGTTCCAGGATCACCAGCGGGATGTCGCGCTCCGTGCGCTGCTGGTAGCGGCCATACCCGCCGTACGAGCGCGTCACTTTCGGCCAGAGCTCCGCCTTCTCCTCCGGCGTGGCGACGCGGGCGATCATCTGCATCGTCCGGCCCATCGTCGTCACCTCGACCTCCGGGTTGTCGCGCAGGTTCAGGAACCACGCCGGGTGGCGGTCGTCGCCGCCGTACGAGGCGACGATGACGATGCTGTCGCCTTCCTGCACCGGGGAGGTGAGCATCGTCGTGCGTTTCCTGCCGCTCTTCCGGCCGGTGGTGGTGAGCATAACCACCGGCATCCCGAAGGCGCGGCCGAGTACCGCTCCGTTCGTGGCGCGGAAGATCGACTGGTGGACGCCGGTCCAGAACTTCGCCGTCGCGTCCTTGATGCGCTCCGACCCGCTCGCCATGGCGGCCTTATTCTACCCCAGCGCCGGTTCGACGAGTATCTTCGCGTGCTTCTCGGGGTCGGCCAGCGCTTCGAAGGCTTCCGGCACGCCGGCGATCCCCACTTCGCCCGTAATCAGCGGTGCCACGTCGATCCTTCCTTCCGCGATGTGGCCCAGCGTGTTGTAGAACTCCAGCGGCTCGTACCCGAGGACGAACTGGACGTTGACCTCTTTCGCAATAGCGATGAGCGGCCGGATGGTGTCCGGCTCCATGCACACGCCCGCCACCACGATGCGCGCGCCCCGCGGCGCCCACAGCATGATCGCGTCCAGCATCCCCGGCACACCGACTGCCTCGAAGATCACGGGCGTGCGACCGCCGGCGGCCGTCCGCCATGCTTCGATCGCGGGCTCTTCGCGCGGGTCAACCACGACGTGAGCGCCCATGTGCGACGCCAGTTTCCGGCGAGCCGGCGAGAAATCGGCCGCAACAATCGGCTCGGCGCCGGCAAGCCGCAGGCCGGCCGTAATCGCCAGCCCGATGGGGCCGCAACCGACGACGATCGCGCCATCTCCGGGCTGGAGGCGCGCCTTCGCAACGGCATGGACTCCCACAGACATCGGCTCCGTGAGCGCGGCATGGCGCGGGTCCAGACCGTCTGGAACCTTGATGCACATGGCGGGCGAGAGCACCATCCTCTCGCCGTAACCGCCGGGGTATCCAGTGGAGTAGCCGACCTGCGATGGGCCGTTCGGCGTGATCACGAGCGGGATCGAGACGACCACGTCGCCGGGGGCGAACCCCGAGGCGCCCGGGCCGAGCTCGACGACCCGCGCGGAGAATTCATGCCCCATCACGACATCGCCGTCCAGGTCGGCCGGATAGCCGGCGGCGGCGGCGACCTCGGCCATCTGGTCCGCATACTTCAGGGCGTGCAGGTCGGACCCGCAGATCCCGCAGGCGATCGTTTCCGCCAGCATCATTCCCGGGCCGGGTAAAGGGTCCGGAACGTCGGTGACGACCAGTTGTTGGCCACGTGCCACGGCAGCTTTCATCGTTCTCTCCGTTTCTCGGCGGCGCATCAGATTCCAGCCCGCCGGGCCGGAATTCGCACGGACTACTGTAGTCCCCGCAGGACCTACGCTCCACGGGGAGGTAACACCCCCCATCCGGCGGGCGTCTAGACCAGCGACGGCAACCACCAGCCGCACCTGGAATATGGCAACCGATATCACGAGCAGTCGCCCCCTGGACCCGGGCACGTCGCTGCTACGCGCAGCTGCGCGCGTCTGGGCATGGTTCGTCGCGGGATTCGCGGAGCACGAGACCAGTGGCGACGACGATACGGCCTACCGCTGGTCGCTTGCCTGGTTCCGCTGGGGCGTCACCGCCGCTTACTTGATGATCGCCTTCATCCTGCGGCCCGGCCAGCCTTTCGGCTGGGCGGTTGCGAGCGCGGGGTTCCTCGTCGCGTATCACGCCGCTAACACGCTTCACACGCGCATACACACGCGGAGAGGCTATCCGGTGCGATGGTTCTTCGAGTCCACGCCGTTCCTGGACATTCTGGCCGTGTCGCTTATCCTCGCCAGCCTGCCCGCGGTCATCTACCCCATCTGGGCGATCTATATCCTGGTCGTCTTCGGATCGTCGGTTTCCCGAAGAGGCTCGTACGTCACTTCTCTCGTGGCGGCATGCCTGGCGGGGTTCGGTTTCGCCGTCGCCATCCACAGGAGCGGCGGTCACTCTGTGCAATCATCGGAGATCTTGGCGGTCGGCATCATTGTTGTGCTTGCAGGCTGGTTCGGCAGCGCCCGTGCCGCGCTCGAGCGAACTGTCCTGGGCCGCCTCACCGACAGCGAGCAGCAATACCGCGAACTGGTGGAAGCAGTCAGCGCCATCCCGTGGGAGATGACCGGGCCGCCGCTGCGGTTCTCGTATGTTGGCCCCCAGGCAGAAGAGATGCTCGGCTACCCCATCGAGCACTGGCACCGGCCCGGGTTCTGGGCAGCGCATCTTCATCCCGAAGACCGCGACCGGGCCGTGGCGACGCGCGAGCTCGCCGCCAACAGCGGCGAGGACCGCGAGATGGAGTACCGGATGATCGCGTCCTGCGGCCGGACCGTCTGGCTGCGCGACCTCATGAGCCCGATACCGGGCCGCACCGGCGTCCGCGGTTTGATGGTGGATATCTCACAGCAGAAACTGGCGGCTGCCGCCCTGGAACGCCAGGTCGAACGGGTCCGCCTCCTGCACGACCTCACACAAGTGCTCCTCCGCTGCGACACGGCGGAACGCATTCATGATGCTGCCCTGGACTGCCTCCAGCGGGGACTGAAGGCGGACCGCGCGGCCGTGCTCCTCTTCGACCCGGACGGCGTAATGCGCTTCAAGGCCTGGCGGGGGCTGTCCGATGGTTACCGGCGTGCCGTAGAAGGCCACTCGCCGTGGTCACCCGACGAGAAGGAGCCGGGGCCGATCTGCATGCCGGACGTCACAAAGGAAGATGGCCTCGGCGAGCTGGCGCCCGTGATCGCAGGCGAAGGGATCCAGGCGCTGGCGTTCATCCCGCTCGTACACGAGGACGGCCTGCTGGGCAAGTTCATGGTTTACTACAACACGCCGCACCAGTTCAGTGACGAAGAGATCAGCCTCGCGGAGACGATAGCGAACCACATCGCTATCGCCAAACACCGGATCGACATGACGGAGGCCGTGCGCGTGAGCGAAGAGCGCTATCGGGCGGTCGTCGCCAACGTGCCGGTAGTCCTGTTTGCCCTCGACGCGGACGGGCGCTTCCTGCTTTCCGAGGGCCGCGGGCTCGAGAATACAGGGCGGACTGACGGCGATGCCGTCGGCGAGTCAGCACTCGTACGCTACGGCCGGTTCCCCGAGATCGTCAGCGCCCTGCGGTCCGGCATGGCGGGCGAGTCCGGTACACTGACTGTCAACGTCGACGGGAGGTGGTTTGAGGCGGCATATGCGCCGACCCGTGATGCCGCCGGGGCCGTTACCGGGGTTTCCGGCGTCGCGTTCGACATCACAGACCGCAAGCTTGCAGAGGATGCGCTGCGCGAGCACCAGGCCCGGCTCAGCGTCCTCAACGCCATCGCGCGGCAGGTCGCCTCCGGCATGTCGACCGACGAAACGATCGCGGCCGCGGTCGAACAGCTGGCGGCAGCGTTCCCGGGCCTGAGGGCCGCCTACTCGGTGATAGACGAGACCGCGAAGATGACCATCGTCAAGACCGCTCAGCCGGACGGCGTCCCATCGCTCGAAGGTCTGTCGGCAGATCTCAGCCCTGTCACGAATGGCCTGGAGGTGTTGCGAAACCTGGATGTCCTCGCCATACCGGACGTGACAGACTCCCCGATGGTCAGCGCCCTGGCGAAGGAGCTGGAAGAAATCGGCACCCGCGCCTTCCTGGATGTGCCCGTCAACCACGGGGGTGGCCTTATCGGCCTCCTTTCCTTCGACTCACCCCAGCCACGGGACTGGTCGGAGCATGAGATCAGCACCCTGAAGGACGTTGCGGACTACGTGTCGATCGTGCTCAAAGAAGCGCGCGCCCAGGACGAGCGCAAGGCCGCTGAGGAGGCCGTTCGCCACCTGGCGTATCACGACCCGCTCACCGGCCTGCCCAACCGCCGCATGCTGAACGAGCGCTTCACCGAAGCGATCGCGCAGGCCGGCCCCTCCGGCGCGGCGCTGGGTGTGGTGTCCCTGGACCTTGACCGCTTCAAGGTCGTGAACGACACCATCGGCCATTCCGTTGGCGACTCACTGCTCAAATGCGTTGCGGAGCGGCTGACTACCCTGGTCCGCGACGGCGATACTGTCGCGCGCGTCGGCGGGGACGAGTTCGTCCTCCTTATCGCGAACACCGGGCGGGGGTTTGACATCGAGGCGGTCGCCGGGCGGATGCTGGCCGCCCTGCGGGAGCCGGTGTCGGTGGCAGGCCACGAGTTGTTCGTGACCGCATCCCTGGGACTGGCATTGTACCCGCGGGACGGTTCAGATCCGGAGACACTGCTTCGCAACGCCGACCTGGCCATGTACAGCGCCAAGGAGATGGGGCGCGACACCCTGCGTTCCTTCGATGACGAGATGCAGACCAGGGCGGAACGCCGCGCTCTCCTCAGCAACGACCTGCGCCACGCGCTCGAGAGGGGCGAATTCGACGTCTACTACCAGCCGGTTGCGGACACCCGCACTGGAACGCTGGTGGGGTTGGAGGCGCTGCTGCGATGGCACCACCCGGACCAGGGGACGATCATGCCGGCCGAGTTCATCAGCCTCGCTGAAGAGACTGGTCTGATCGTGTCACTGGGCGACCTCGCCCTCCGAGCAGCCTGTGCGCAGGCCAGCCGATGGCACGAACAGGGCCTCCCACCGGTTCGCATCGCCGTCAATCTGTCGCCACGCCAGTTCCTGCAGCCCGGCCTGGCCCGCGCTGTCCGGCAGGTGCTGGAAGAGACCGGCCTGGGGCCGGAGTTCCTCGAACTGGAAATCACCGAAGGCCTGGCGATGACTGATACGGCCTTCACCACGCGCACCCTGGCCGAGCTGCGCGAGATGGGCGTCCGGCTGGCCATTGACGATTTCGGAGTCGGCCAGTCCTCGCTGCGGTATCTCAAGGACTTTCCCATCCACACTCTCAAGCTGGACATGTCGTTTGTGCAAGGTGCAATCAATAACCCCAAGGACGCCGCAATCGTCCGGGCGAGCGCCGCCATGGGGCACAGCCTCGGGCTGCGCGTCGTCGCCGAGGGAGTGGAGACGCCGGAGCAGCTGAGGTTCGTGACAGACGAGGGCTGCGACGAGTTCCAGGGCTATCTCCTGGCCCGCGCCGCTCCCGCCGCCGACGCCGAAGAACTGCTAAGGGCCCACCGCAGGATCCGGGCGGGCATCCGCGTGGCCGGGTCCGGTTCCTGATTCAGAAACCGGCGCCGTTCGTTGGCCGGCCATCAAGCCACGTTCCCCGGACGCCGATCCGATCGACATCCTCCGGCGCAACGTCGAAGGGATTGCGCTCAAGCACTGTGAAGTCGGCCCGCTTGCCTGGCTCGATGCTGCCAACCTCGTCGTCCAGGAACAGTTGCCACGCCGCATCGATCGTCACGGCGCGCAACGCCTGCACCAGGCTGATCGCCTGATCCTGCCCCAGCACGTCGCCTTTCCGCGTCAACCGCGTCACAGCCGTGCGAACGAGGCGCAGCGGTTCCGGCGGATACATCGGCGAGTCCGTATGCAAGCTGACGCGGTGACCGAGCCGCACCGCAGTCCCGACGGGCATCAATCGCTCAGCGCGCTCCGGCCCGAGGATGGATTCCCGCAGCTCCGGACCGTAGTAATACACGTGGTTCAGGTGGAAGCTACATGAGACGCCCAATCGCGCTGCGCGGGCAAGGTCCTCCGCGGAGATCATCGCGCAGTGCTCCAGCCGCCAGCGGTGGTCTTCGCGCGGATTGGTGGTCAGCACCTCCTCGTACAGGTCGAGCATCTCGCGGGTGCCCCTGTCTCCCTGCGCGTGAGTCAGAACCTGCCAGCCGCGACGGTGCAGGCCGTGCAGCAGGTCTCTCACTTCGCCGGGTTCGAAGTTCGCCCGGCCCGTGGTTCCGGGGTTGATGCCGAGCGTGCCGCAACAGAGCGGCGAGCCCAGGTAGGGGTCGTCGATGAGCATTGTGCCGGAATAGGGAGAGCCGTCGTACCAGAGCTTCAGGCCCTGCACCCGGAACCTATCGCCGCCTGATCCCGGGCGCTCCGGCAGGTGTGCGGCGTTCTGGGCGCGCAGGTATCCGACGACGCGCACCGGCATCTCCGGCCGTTGCGCCAGCGCCGCAAATATCCCGGCGGCGGCAGCGGGCACGAACGTCCCCGCCATCCCGAGCGTAGTCAGGCCCGCGTCCCGGTAGCGCCCGTACTGTGCCCAGAGCCCTTCCACCGCCCCTTCGAGCGGCTGTCCCATAGCCCGAACGAGATACTCGATCGCCGGTGACTCTTCGACTTTGCCGTTGAGTCGACCATCGGCATCGCGCTGGAAATGACCGCCGCCCGGTGGGTCCGGCGTCGACTCGTCGATGCCGGCCGCCGCGAGCGCTGCTGAATTCGCGAAGACCGTGTGCATGGACTGGATCATCACGGCGATCGGCTTATCCGCCGCGATCGCGTCCAGCCTATCCCTATCCCAGGCGCCGAGGTCCGGCGTCAGCATCGGGTCGAGGCCGAAAGCGAACACCCACTGTCCGGGCGCAGCCTTCGCGACAGCATCCCGCAGCTCACGCTCGACCGACTCCGCGGTCGGGTGGGTGAATCCGCTCACGTCCACCATGCCGTACATTTGCGCCGAGAGGTCCGGATGGGTGTGGGGCTCGATCAGCCCGGGCAGCAGCGCCGCCCCCCGCAGGTCCACGACCTCCGTTCCCTTGGCCCGCAGGGCCAGCACTTCTTCGGCCGATCCCACCGCGGCGATCCGGCCGTCGCGGACGCCCACCGCCTCCGCCTGACCTTCGCCGGCCATCGTGATGATCGGGCCGCCGGTGATAATGAGATCCATGCGGCCGATTCTACACCGGGCTATTCCGCACCTTCCGTGCAAACACCCGTTGACAATCCCGCCACCGCCCGGTAAGGAGTAGACCATGTCCCACGACGAGATGTTCGTCTCCTCGCTCCGAAACCGGATCCGCGCCATGAACACGCTCTGGGAACGCGCCGTCAGTGACCTCACGCTCGAACAGATGAACCACCATGAGCGCGAGGGCGTCCTGCCGCTGTCGTTCAGCTTCAGCCACTACATCCGTTCCCAGGACCAATCCATCAGCGCCCCTTTCCTCAAGGAGCCGCCGCTCTGGACCACGGGCGGCTGGGCGCGGAAGGTGGGCGTCTCGATCGACGTGCTCGGTCGCGAGGAGACCGTCGAGGAGATGCAGCACCTGCGCTTCGCTGACCTCGAAGCCTGGAAGACCTACCAGGCGCAGGTCATTGAGCGGACAAGCGCCGCCCTGGACGTGATCACTGCCGAAATCCTCGCCGAGGTCCTGATGCCGCAGCTTCCGCCGAACATGCAGAACATCTTCTGCGCAGTCGTCATCGGACCCGGCGCGCCGCTCCGCAAGCTGGACGTCCTGGAGTGCTTCGTCTACCAGCACGGCCTCCGCCACATGGGCGAGGTGGAGCACGCCCGCGCCCTGGTCGGCCTCGGTGGCATGACTTCGTAGAGGCGACCAGCCGGGTCATCGCTAGAGCACACGGCCGCGTACCCCGGCTGACCGCTGGCGCGTTTATACGGGTGAAGGAACGAGGGGCATGAGCTTCGGCACCCGCACCCTGCTGACCCTGGCCGGTGTCCTCGCCATCGCCGCCGCCTGCGGAGACGACGACGCGCCCTCGCCCACGCCGACCGCCGCGGCTACCCTGCCTCCGGGCGACATCCCCGCCGGGGTGCGCGACTTCGCGAGCACACTGGACCGCGCCTTAACGCTGGGCGGCGTTGACCTTGTGAAACTCACGTCCTACGGAAGCTGGTCCTGCCCCAACAACTACTATCCGGCGCCGGGCCCCAACTGCACCGAAGCAGCCGAGGGCGAAGGTGTGGCAGCGGTCGACATCGGGGCCTACGGCTCCGAAGGCGACATCTACGACGCTGTCTCCTACGGCCGCTTCCTGTACAACTGGATTTACGACGCCCTCCGTGACAGGGCCGACGAATACGGGACAGGTGCACCGCGCGTCTACGCTCTCGCAGACATGCCGGAGGAGTTCGAGGGCGAGCAGGGCAGTCTCGGCACATACGAGATCATCGCCACCCGCTTTGCCGCCTTCGCCGACAGGACATCCCAGCGCGAGGTGCTGGCGTTCTACGTGACCGGAATGCAGGAGGGGTGGCTCATCACCCGCCTCCAGCGCATCCCTCTGGACTTCCTCGATCCTGCTTCCGAGGAAGCGCGATCAGTCCTCACTTCCTGGCAGCCGTGGGACGAGCCAGCTCCGGGGGGCGAGCTGGCTTCGCGCTGGCATCCCTTGGTGGCCGACCGAAAGGTCGCATACCTGGACACGGACAACGCCCTGCACGTGGCAACCGCCGACGCCAGCGAGGACACCGTGATCGCCGACCGGGTCTGCAAAGCGTCAGAGCCAACCAAGGAACCGCTGGGCAGCTGGTCGCCCGACGCCCACCGAATAGCCGTGCACTGCGGGATAGGCACGCCCGGCGGTCGCCCATTCCTCGAGATCTACGCTGTCGTGGGTGATGGCGGGCCGTGGACAATCGAGAACGTGGCCTGGTGGTATTGGGCGCCGGTGGGAAACCGTGTGGTCTACCAGACTGGTGAACGATTAACTGCCATCGACGTAAACGTTGTCCGCATGGCCGATCTCGATTCCGGTGAAGACACCCTGGTTCATGACGATGCTGTGCTCCGCGCCTGGCCTCGGCAAGACCAGCTTCTGCTGGGCCTGAACCCCGGACCGCCGACCACCGACGTGGCCCCCCAGACCTTCGATGCCTACTGGTATGACCTGACCACCGGTGCAACGGAGCGCATCGAGAGGTTCGACACATGGGCCCAGTTCTGGATCTGCGCGCCCAACACCGGCAAAGCGATCGTCCTCAACCGAGATGCACTCCGCAAGTCCGGCGGGGTGACGCTCGCCGTGTACGACCTTGCGACCGGCGAAGAGACGCCGCTTACCGGCCTGTTTATCGCCTACCCATCCGAGGGCATTCCGGTTCGCATGGTGCAGCCGCATCCGTATTCGGAACACTTCGTCTGGGCCGACGTGGATGAAGGACCCGGTGTCGCCATTTCGCAGGCGCTGCTTGATGGCTCGAATGCTACGTTCCTTGACCGCGTCCCCGGCTTACTCATCGATGACCTCTCGCCGGATGGCCTCGTCCTCTACGGCAGCGTCGACAAGGCCATGACACTGCGCGACACGCACACCGGCGCCGAGACCACGTGGGAGAACGCCGTCTCCGGGGCGATCTCGCCGATTGTGGGCGGCCGCTCGTAGGGCGATCGGCTTCGGACGTGCCGGAAGTCACGACTTCCGCGCCGCATGCAGCGCCACCACGCCGCCGCCCAGCAGCCTCACGTTCACGTCCACCAGCCCCGCGTCGCGCAGCAGGTCTGCCATCCTCCGCGCGTCCGGGAAACCCTCGAGCGATTGCGGCAGGTAGCGGTACGCCGCGCGGTCGCCGCTGATCGCGCCGGCGAGTGGCGGCAGAAGCCGGCTGAAGTAGACGCGGTACGCGGCGCCGAACGGCCCGGCCGGCGGCTGAGTCATGTCAAGGCACGCCAGTCGCCCCCCCGGTTTGAGGACCCGGGCCATCTCGGCGAACGCGGCTTGCAGATCCGCCAGGTTTCGCAGGACGAACCCGTTGGTGACAGCGTCAAAACTCGCATCCAGGAACGGCAACCGGAGCGCGTCCGCCTGCACCCACTCGATACCGCCCGCACCGGCCTTGCGCGCGGCCACGGCCAGCATTTCCGGTGTGAAGTCCGCCCCCACGACGCGGGTCGCCCCCTGTCTCGCCAGTTCCAGCGCCAGGTCGCCGGTGCCTGTCCCCAGGTCCAGCACCGCCGCGCCCTCTGGCTTGACGGCCGCCGCCGCGAGACGCCGCCAGCGCCCGTCCAACCCGGCGCTCATCAGCCGGTTCAGGAGGTCGTACCGCGGCACTATCCGGCCGAACATCGCCCGCACCACGTTCGCGCTCCGGTCTGGCATGTCCCCCCAATCCTATCGTGAAGGCATCACACCGCCTACCGGCTTGCCCGCTCCATGCTCCGGCCTTAGCATGGAATCCGACCGACGCGTCGGTCGGATTTGCAGATGGACCACCCCCAGACGAGAGCGCAGGACCGCCGGCAGCGGATCCTCGACGCCGCCTTCCAGGTGTTTTCACGGAAAGGCTACCGCGACGCCAGCGTCGACGATATCGCCGACACCTCTCACACGTCGAAAGGCGGCGTGTACTTCCACTTCCCCAACAAGGAGGCCATCTTTCTTGCCTTGCTGAACCGGACAACAGCCCGGCTGATGCAGAAGATCGAATCCGCCCTCTCCCTCCATGACGACCCGGTCGCGCGCGCGGACGCCGCTCTGCTCGCCGTCGTCCGCACTTTCGGCAAGCACCGCGCTCTCGCCCGCCTGTTCATGGTGGAAGCGCTCGGTGCGGGACGTGAATTCCACCGCCGCCTCGCCGAGATCCACGGCGAATTCGCCGCCATAATCCAGCTCCATCTTGACGAAGCCGTGCGGCGCGGTGCGATCTTGCCCATCAACACTGAAGTGGCGGCCCGGGCCTGGTTTGGCGCACTGAACGAAGTGATTACGGCCTGGGCCCTCTCCGGCCGGCCGGGACGCCTGGAAGAAACCTATGCCGCCCTCCGTCCGTTGTTGATGCGCAGCGTCGGCGCCACCGGCCCCGCTCCCGCGAGCGCCGGAGAATAGGCCATGCCTTCCATCGACACCACCGCAGCACGCCGGCACCCGTCCGCGTCAGCAGCTGCCACGCAACCAGGGCGCGGTGCCGCCATCATCAGCTCCACCACCGCCATAGAGCCGGTCGACCCCGTTGCCGTCTTCGAGCGGTTCGCGGGCGAGGAGCGGGCGCTGTGGTTCCAGCCCGCCACGGGGTTCGCCATGGCAGCCGTCGGCGCGGTCGCAAGGCTGACCGCCGGCGGGTCCGCTCGCTTCGCGGAGATAGAGACTGCGCGCCGCCGCCTGCTGGCGGACGTGGCGGTGGAACAGCCCGGCGATTTCCCAATCACGGCGCCGGTCGTCATCGGTGGTTTCGCCTTCGACGCGGAACGGACGCACGGACCCGAGTGGCGGGGGTTCCCGGACGCCCTCCTCGTGCTCCCGAAGCTGCTGTTCACCCGGCAGGATGATTCATGCTGGCTGACGACAAACTCGCTTGCCGGGCCAAACGGCGCGCCCAATCTGGATGCGGCGGATGCTCATGGCCAGTTCGCTGGTGAAGCAGGAGACCACTCCTGCGGCGCGGAGTCCTCGGAAGATGCCTGGAAAGAGTCCGTAGCACAGGCGGTGTCGCGGATCCGGGCCGGCGATCTGGACAAACTGGTCCTCGCCCGCAGGGCGCGCCTCGGCCTGCCGGCCGGCGCCGGTGTCGCGGAGGCGTTGCGCCGACTCGTGGAGGGCTACCCGCATTGCACCGTTTTTGCCTACGCCCGGGGTGATGCCTGTTTCCTGGGTGCAACACCTGAGCGCCTCATACGGGTGACCCGGCAGACGGGCGGCGACCTGCACGCGCCGGGGCAGATATCCGCGGACTGTCTCGCGGGGTCTGCGCCCCGGGGCGCCACGCCCGACGAAGACCTCCGCCTCGGCACTGCGCTGCTGGCCGACGAAAAGGAGCGATACGAACACGCTGTCGTGGTGCAGTCCATGCATGACGACCTGGAGCCACTTTGTTCGCATCTTGACGTCCCGGAATCGCCCCGGCTCCTGCGCATGCCGAACGTCCAGCATCTCCACACGCCAATCCAGGGCTCGCTGGGCGCTGAACACGGTGTCCTCGACCTGGTCGAGCGCCTGCACCCGACTCCCGCCGCAGGCGGCCTCCCACGCGACCGGGCTCTCGCTCTGATACGCGGGTCGGAGGCGTTCGATCGTGGCTGGTACGCCGGGCCCGTCGGCTGGGTCGATGGCCGCGGCGACGGGGAGTTCGCAGTCGCGATCCGTTCCGGCCTCGTCCGGGGCCAGGAGGCATTCCTGTACGCCGGCTGCGGGATCGTATCCGGGTCCGACCCGGACAGGGAATACAACGAATCGAGCATCAAGATGAGGCCTCTGCAGTGGGCGTTGGGCAACAGGACAGCGTGAACGCGGCCGAAGCCCTTCGCGACTTCGCCGGCGCCTTCGTGGACGAACTGGCGCGTTCGGGCGTCCGCCATGCCTGCATCTGCCCGGGATCCCGTTCAACGCCGCTCGCCCTGCTTATGCGCCGCCACGCGGGCATCAAGGTCTGGGTTCACCTCGACGAGCGGTCGGCCGCCTTCTTTGCGCTCGGCATCGCGAAGGCGTTGCGCGAGCCGGTGGCGGTTGTCTCCACTTCGGGGACTGCGGCGGTGAACTTCGCCCCCGCCGTTGCCGAGGCGCGCTACGGACGCGTGCCGCTTCTTGTCCTCACGGCAGACCGTCCGCCGGAGCTGCGCGGCGTGGGCGCCAATCAAACAATCGACCAGGTCCGCCTTTTCGGCACGCACGCCAAATGGTTCGCTGAGACCCCTCTCCCCGAGGGCAGCGGAGCAGCCGTGCGCTACGCCAGATCGCTTTCCTGCCGCGCTGTCGCCGAGGCGTGCGCCGATCCCCCTGGCCCCGTGCACGTCAACCTGCCGTTCCGGGAGCCCCTGGTACCCGCGCCGGGCCCATCGCCGCTGGCACGCGAAGGCGCAGCACCGTACGTCGCCGTACGCCCGGCCGATCGCCGTCCGAACTCCGCGGAACTCGTAGACCTGGCGACGCAGTTGCGCAACGCGCGGCGCGGCCTGATCGTGTGCGGGCCCCGTGACGACCCACGCCTGCCCGCCGCGGTGATGTTGCTGGGGCGGGACCTGGGCTTCCCTGTGCTGGCTGACCCTCTTTCTCAACTGCGCAGCGGCCCGCACCACGATTCCCTGGTCATCGATGCGTACGATGCGTTCCTGAGGGACGAAGGTCTCTCTGCGGCCCTGGCGCCTGACATGGTGCTCCGGTTCGGTGCCACGCCCACCTCGAAACCGCTCTTGCGATACCTTGAACAGCATTCAGACGCCCTCCAGGTCCTCATCGACGAGGAATCGTTGAACGACCCCGCACTGATCGCCGGTGAAGCCGTCCACGCCGACCCCGCCTCCTTCTGTCACAGCCTGCTATCCGCACTGCCGGCAGCCGCCGGCGATGCAGCGCAGGCGCCGTGGGTACACCGCTGGCGAGAGCTGAACCAGGCGACCCGCACCGTGCTTTCGTCCGGCCTTACGGCCGAAGCCGGCATGACCGAGCCGGGCGTCATAGCCGGACTCGCCTCCCTGCTCCCGCCGGGCGCCACACTGTTCGCCGGCAACAGCATGCCCGTGCGCGACCTCGATGCCTTCTTCCCCGGCGGGCCCACGCCTGTCCGATTCCTGGCGAACCGCGGCGCGAGCGGCATCGATGGCGTAGTCTCCTCCGCGCTGGGCGCCGCCGCCGTCACCAGCGAGCCGTTGGCCCTCGTTATCGGCGACCTCTCCTTCTATCACGACATGAACGGCCTGCTGGCAGCGCAGCGGTTTGGTCTTGGGGCCACCATCGTGCTCCTGAACAACGACGGCGGCGGGATATTCTCGTTCCTGCCCCAGGCGGATGAGGCGGAGCACTTCGAGGAGCTGTTTGGCACGCCGCACGGACTGGACTTCCGCCACGCCGCCGCGATGTACGGCATCGGATACTGCCGCGTGGACTTGAAGGACGAATTTCGTGCCGCTGTCCTCGAGTCGTTGGCTTCGGGCGGGGTGAACATCATCGAGGTCCGCACCGACCGCGCTGCCAACGCTCGCCTGCACCGCGACTTGTGGCTTGCGGTGGCGCGGGCCGTCGCCGAGACGGCGGCGACCGGGAGGGTGTCATGAGCAGCGCCGGGCCCGGATCATCAACCCGACGGCTGGACGTCAACGGGATCGAATTGAATCTCACCGTCACGGGGCAGGGCCCGGCCCTGCTCCTCCTGCACGGCTTCACCGGTAGCAGCGCCACGTGGGAGCCCTTCCGCGACGCCTGGCCCGGCTTCACTCAGATCGCCGTCGACCTCCCGGGACACGGCGCATCATCTTGCCCCGTCGACCCGGGCCGGTACGGCATGGTGCACTGCGTCGCCGACCTGTTGTCCGCCCTCGACCAGTTGGGCGTGGAGCAGGCCGGCGTGGTCGGGTACTCAATGGGCGGGCGCGTGGCCCTGGGCCTGGCGGTCGAGGCTCCTCACCGTTTGTGGGGACTGGTGATTGAGGGCGCTTCACCCGGTATCGAGGACGCCGCCGATCGCCGGGCGCGCGTGCAGACCGATGAAGCACTGGCGGCGTCCATCGAGACCGATGGGATGGGGGCGTTCGTGACCCGCTGGGAGGCCCTGCCGCTCTTCGCGAGCCAGCGCCGCCTGCCCCTCGCCGTCCGTGAACGGCACCGGCAGCAGCGGCTTTCCGGCAACCCCACGGGGCTGGCCAACAGCCTGCGAGGCCTGGGCGCCGGCACACAGGAACCGCTCTGGGGCCACCTGGGCCAGGTTCAGGTGCCAGCACTGCTCATCGCCGGCGAACTGGACGAGAAATACAGCGCTATCGCCACCAGGATGGCCGCGGCGATGCCCCAAGCCCGGGCGCAGATCGTGGCCGGAACCGGCCACGCTGTTCACCTGGAGGCGCCGGGGCCTTTCGCCGCCATCGTAGGCGGCTTTCTCGGCGCTTGCCTATCACGCGATCGACTGAAGGAGGTTTCAAGATGACGGTTGCCTGGCGGAAAGCAGGCGATTACGAGGACATCATCTACGAGAAAGCCGATGGGATGGCCAAGATCACCATCAACCGCGCGGAGGTGCGGAACGCCTTCCGGCCAAAGACATTGTTCGAGATGGAGGACGCCTTCTCGGACGCCCGTGACGACGCGAGCGTGGGCGTGGCCATCCTCACCGGCGCGGGGCCAGAAGCATTCTGCTCCGGCGGCGACCAGCGTGTCCGCGGCGCCGGCGGCTACGTAGGAGACGACGGCGTGCCGCGCCTCAACGCGCTGGACCTGCAGCGGCAGATCCGCCTCCTGCCCAAGCCCGTGATCGCGATGGTGGCGGGCTACGCCATCGGGGGCGGCAACGTGCTCGCACTTGTCTGCGACCTCACTATCGCTGCCGACAACGCTATCTTCGGCCAGACAGGGCCGAAGGTCGGCAGCTTCGACGCCGGATACGGCGCTACGCTCATGGCCCGCATCATCGGCCACAAGAAAGCGCGCGAGGTCTGGTACACCTGCCGTCAATACACCGCGCAGGAGGCGCTGGACATGGGGCTGGTAAACACAGTCGTACCGCTTGACCAGCTCGAGGAGGAAACCGTCCGCTGCGCCCGCGAGATCCTCGCGATGAGCCCCATGGCGCTCCGCTTCCTCAAGGCCTCGTTCAACGCCGACACGGACGGCCTCGCCGGCATCCAGCAGCTGGCCGGGGACGCCACGCTCCTCTTCTACATGTCGGAAGAGGCCAGGGAGGGCCGCGCCGCCTTCCTGGAGAAGCGCAAACCGGACTTCTCGCGCTTCCCCCGCCTCCCATGAGGCATGCGGCGGACCAGGGGGCCCTCCCGGCGCACCGCTCGGCGTTGTCGAACTGGCTGCTCGCCATTCGCCTTCCAACGCTGACCGCGGCCGTCGCGCCCGTGTTCGTGGGCACCGCAGCTGCCGGGGCTGTCGATGAGTTCAACCCGGTTGTCTTCGCCGCCACTCTTGCCGCTGCCCTCCTCCTCCAGGTCGGCGCCAATCTCGCCAACGACCTGTTCGACTTCGAGCGCGGCGCCGACACTGAAGACCGCCTGGGCCCGCCGCGCGTCACGCAACTGGGGCTCATCCCCCCGGGGCAGGTACGTGTGGCAACCTTCCTGGCCTTCGGCCTTGCCGCGGTGATCGGACTGTACCTTGCGTTCGTAGGGGGGCTGCCGATCCTCGCGCTCGGGATCGCGTCGATCCTCGCCGGTCTCGCCTACACGGGCGGCCCGTGGCCGCTGGGCTATCACGGGCTGGGTGACGTTTTTGTGTTCCTTTTTTTCGGCCTCGTCGCCGTGATCGGCACATACTACCTCCAGGCCGAAGAAGTCAGCAGTGTTGCTGCGATCGCCGCCGTCCCCGTGGCGTTCACCGTCACCGCGATCCTCGTTGTGAACAACCTGAGGGACATCGAAACCGACCGCGCCGCCGGGAAGCGGACACTGGCCGTACGCCTGGGCGATCGGGGCACGCGGTGGCAATACACACTCCTTGTACTGGGGCCATACGCGACGCTTCCCGTCCTTTTCGTGGCCGGCGGCAGCCCCGCCGTCGCCGCGGCGGCCCTCTCCCTCCCCCTTGCCGCCGGACTCTGTCGCGCCGTCCTCTCAGGAACCAGCGGCCGCGACCTCAATCAGGTCCTGAAGCAGACCGCCCGGTTTCACCTGGTATTCGGCGTCCTCCTCGCCCTGGGGTTGCTGGTGTGAAAGTAACCGGGCTCTCCTGGACGGCCTTTTGCCTGCCGCTGACGGCTCCGTTCCATACAGCCGGCGGGCCGGTCACGAGCCGCGAAGGGCTCGTCGTGCGACTGCTGACGGACGCTGGCATCACCGGGCTGGGTGAGGCTTCCCCCCATCCCACGCTGGGCAGGCCCGGCTTTCACGAGGTCATGGCGGCGATTCCGGGAATCGCCACAAGCGTGCTGGGCGCGGACCCGGCCAGCATCGGTCGACGCCTCCCCCAAGACATCCCGCCCGCGCTTGCCTGCGCCATCAGCACGGCGTCTCTCGATGCCGCCTCACGAAGCCGGGGCATCCCCCTGGCTCAACTCCTCACCGACCGGCCTCGCAGCGAAGTTCCAGTCAACGCGACCATAGCCGCGGATCAGGAGGCGGACGCCTCGGCGCAGGCCACGGCTGCCCGCGAGGCCTGGTATTCCTGCGTCAAGCTCAAGGTAGGGATGACGCAGGACATCGAGGCGGAGCGGCGCAGGGTGGCAGCGGTGCGGCGCGCCCTTGGCCCCAGCGTGAAGCTGCGGCTGGACGCTAACGGCGCCTGGACCGTCGCCGACGCCATCCACTCAATCCGCTGTCTTGCCGGGCAGGCGCTGGAATACGTCGAGCAACCGGTCGCGCCCGGAAATCTAGCCGGCATGGCCCGCGTGCGTCACGACACCGGCGTTCCCATCGCCACCGACGAAGACGTCGCCGACCCCGAGAGCGCACGGCAGGTGCTGCACGCAGGCGCCGCGGACGTGCTCGTCATCAAGCCGATGGTCGCCGGCGATCTGCGATCGGCGGTGAAGATCGCCACGATCGCGGCGGAGGCCGGCGCCTCGTCCGTCGTCACCACGACCATCGATGCCGGGATAGGCACAGCGGCAGCACTTCACCTCGCGGCCACCCTCCCGGAAGGCAGCCCCGCATGCGGGCTCGCCACGAGTTCGCTGCTCGCGGCCGACATCATTGCCGGTCCGCTTGAGGTGCATCGCGGACTCTTGGTTCTTCCGCGCGGGCCCGGACTGGGCGTCGAACTGAACGAGCGGGCGCTCGCCCGCTACGCCACCGCCTCCGGTGAGGCCACCCTATGACCTCGGCCTCGGCGACGCTTGACATGCCGGAGTGGCTGAGCCGGAGAGCACTCCTCACCCCTGACCGCACGGCCCTCGTTTGCGCCGGGGAGAGGTGGACGTTCCATGACCTCGAGCGGCGAGTGTCGGCCACGGTTTCGCACCTCCGTGAGGCCGAACTGCGACCCGGCGACCGGGCCGCGCTGCTCGCGGACAACGGAGCCGGTTTCGTCCAGGCGGTCCACGCCGTCGCGCGTGTGGGGGCCGTCCTCGTCCCCCTCAACACCCGCCTGGCCGAGCCCGAGTTGCTGGCCATCGTCCGGGACTGCCGCCCCGCCTTGCTCTTGCATGACAGGGCGAACGGCGCGGCCGCGGAATCCGTCTCGAATGTCGCCGGAGTGACCCGCCTGGGACTGGATAAGCTCACCGCCCCGGGCGGCGCCTCTGCCGGGAGCAACCCGTGCGGCACGATCAACCTTGAGTCGGTTCACACGATCGTCTACACGTCTGGTACAAGCGGCCGGGCCAAGGGCGCGATGCTCACCTTCGGCAATCACTGGTGGAGCGCGACCGCATCGGCACTGAACCTCGGCCTGCGCGACAACGACCGGTGGCTGGCGTGCCTGCCCCTGTTTCACGTCGGCGGCCTGGCCATCCTGCTGCGGAGCGTCATCTACGGGATGACCGTCGTCCTGCACAGCCGCTTCGACCCCGAAGCGGTCAACCAGGCGATCGACGAAGACGGCGTCACGATAGTCTCGGTGGTAGCGAACATGCTCCAGCGGATGCTGGAAGCCCGGGGAAACCGGCCGTATCCGCCGTCCCTTCGTTGCGTCCTCGCGGGCGGCGGCCCCGTTCCCCGCGATCTTCTCGAGGAGT
This sequence comes from Chloroflexota bacterium, assembly GCA_037441345.1. Classification (GTDB taxonomy): domain Bacteria; phylum Chloroflexota; class Dehalococcoidia; order SM23-28-2; family RBG-16-64-32; genus DATKKM01. The sequence continues at coordinate 4,025 of JBBISJ010000004.1, read as the reverse complement.
GCGCTCGCCGCGACGTCCCCGTGGTCCAGACTTACGGGCTGACCGAGGCGTCGTCACAGGCGACCACGCTCTCGCCGGACGACGCGATGCGCCGGCTCGGCTCCGCCGGTAAGCCCCTGTTTCCCGTGGAAGTCCGAATTGAGAACGCTGACGGCGCTGTGCTGCCTCCGGGAGAGGCCGGGGAGATCTTGTTACGCGGACCCACCGTCACCACCGGCTACTTCGAGCGGCCCGAGGACACGCGACAGGCTATTCGTGACGGCTGGCTCCACACGGGGGACGTCGGCTACCTGGATCAGGACGGCTACCTCTACGTACTGGACCGCCGGGACGACTTGATCGTCTCCGGTGGCGAAAACGTATATCCGGCGGAGGTGGAGGAGACCATTCGAGCTCACCCCGGCGTCACCGACGCGGGCGTATTCGGTCTCCCGGACCCGGTCTGGGGTCAGCGGGTGGCCGCAGCCGTGGTGCCCGGGGAATCCGGTCTCGGCCGCGAGGAAATCCTCGCCTTCTGCCGCGAACGGCTAGCGCCCTACAAGGTGCCCGGGGAGATACTCATGGTCACGGCACTGCCCCGTAACGCCGCAGGCAAACTCCTTCGCCGCGAGCTGCGGCTTCGGTTCGGACGCTGAGCGTTGTGTGTCCGAGACTCAGTGCTTTACCGCTACCATCAACACGCGGCGGCGGTACATCTGCGTCTGCAGCGTCAGTGTCAGCTCGCTGGACAGCGCCATAGCGGCAGCCGCCCCCATCTCCTCGACAAGCGTGTCCTTCGCGTCGAGTAACGCCTGGTATGTCGTGGTCATCGGCTCCGGCCAGCCCGGCGCCTCTTCGTACGCCTCGATGGCGAATCCCGCGCCTTCGAGCAGCGGCCGGTAGTCGTCGACCGGGTCCTCGCCGATCACCGGCAGGACCTTCGCGCGCACCGGATCGAGCTCGAACGCCGTGAACACCAGCCGGCCGCCGGGGCGGAGGACGCGAGCCGTTTCCTGGATCGCCGCCTTCTTGTCCGGCACATACTGGATGGCGTCCTCGCTCATCGCTGCGTCCGCCGATCCGTCCTCAAGGCCGGTCGCGGCGAACGAGCCCTGAACGAACCTGGCCGTGCCGGACATCCCCAGCGTGGCCGCCCGCTCCGCCGCCAGTGTCACGGCCACACGAGAGAAGTCGACGCCGACCAGGTTCGCGCCTGCCTCTCTCGCCGCGAGTAACGCCGGGCCGGCCATGCCGCAGGCCAGGTCGACGAGCGTATCGCCCGGCGATAGGCGCAACTCCTGCACCATACGCCTGTGCTGGGCGAGCGTTACGAAGCTGATGTGGTCGAACCCTTCCGGGAAATCGGTGCCACAGGCGTGTTCGCGCCAGATGCGCCGCAGCGTCGGGCTTCGGGGCGTCGCCTCGAAGACGGCGTCGTAGCCGGCGGAGACGATGTTCTGCTCTATCGGATCCCTCGATCGCCGGCGATCAGGCGGATTGAATTCCTGCCAGCCGCTGGTTAATGATTGCTTCCGCCTCGCTCATGATCCGATCGATGAGCTCCTTCACTGTCGGCACGTCGTGGATGAGCCCGGCGACCATCCCGCACGACCAGGCGCCCGCGTCCACTTCGCCGTCCCGCATGACCCGCGGATAGATGCCGGCGACCTCCGGGATGATGTCCTGGATCGTGAGATCCGCGCCGAGTGCCCTCTCTTTCTCGAGCAACCGTTCGACGCCGGCGTTGTTCATCACCCGCTCGGTGTTGCGCAGACCGCGCATGATCAGGCGCGTGTCGAGCTCGGACGCATCCACGAGCGCCTGTTTCACATTCGGGTGCACGGGAGCTTCCTGGGTGGCGATAAAACGGGTGCCCATGTTCATGCCGTCGGCCCCCAGGGCGAGCGACGCCACGAGACTTCGTCCGTCGGCCATCCCGCCGGAAGAAACGAAGGGGATCGAAAGCTCTTCCGCGGCGCGCGGCAAGAGGATGAAATTGGGCACGTCGTCTTCACCCGGGTGACCGCCGCATTCGAATCCGTCTACGGAAACGGCATCGCAGCCGATTCGCTCGGCCTTCAGTGCGTGGCGGACGGAAGTGCACTTGTGAATGACCTTGATGCCCGCCTCCTTGAGCATCGGCAGCCATTCGACGGGATTGTTTCCCGCCGTCTCCACGATCTTGACACCGCTCTCCACGATGACCTTGAAGAGCCCCGGATAGTCGGGGGGCATGAGAGCGGGAAGGAAGGTCATGTTTACGCCGAAGGGTTTGTCGGTCATGTCGCGACAGCGCGCGATTTCGTTGGCGAGCTTTTCGGGCGTGCCCTGGGTGAGACCGGTGATGATGCCCAGACCGCCCGCATTGGAAACAGCGGAGGCCAACTCGGCGAGGCCCACGAAATGCATGCCGCCCTGGATGATGGGGTGTTCGATGCCAAAAAGCTCCGTGATCCGTGTCTTCATTGCTGTCTGGTCTCCTGGGATAGTGTTCGGCCTTGAATGCGCGGCCGCGCCCTGGGCTTGGCGTCGCGTGGGCGGCCACCGCTTTCGATGCCGGCCGGGCTCAATTATGAACGGGCCGCCGTTCTTACGTCACCACTGGACGAACATCGGCATTACGACGTGCACGTAGCGGTCGTCGCCGACGGGGCGGATGACGCCGGGGCTGGAGGGGCTGGTCATCTCCAGGTACACCCCCTGCCCGCCGTCCAGCACCTGCAGCACGTCCTGCAGGTAGCGGCTGTTGAACGCGATCTTCGCCTCCTCGCCCTCCACCTTCACGTCCAGCTCGCCCTTGTGGTCGCCGATCTCCTCCGCCCGGGCGGAGATCGTCATTTTCCCGCCGTCACCGTCGCCCGGCTCGACCTGCAACCGGATGATGCCGGCGCCGTCGCGGGCGAAGATCGAGGCGATGCGCGTCTCCTGCAGGAACGTCTTCATGTCGATCTCGGTGCGTGTGTTGTAGGACTGCGGGATGAGCTGGCTGTAGTTCGGGAACGTGCCCTGGATCAGCGTCGCGACGATCTCGGCGGTTTCCATCTTGAACAGCACCTGCGAGTGCGCCGCGTTGATCGATAGTTGCACCGGCTCGGCGCTGTCGCCGATCAGCCGCTCCACCTCCCGTAGCGCGCGGGCAGGGATGATCACCTCCACCTTTTCCGCGACGTCAGTTTCCAGCGGCATCTTGTACACTGCCAGCCGGAAGCCGTCCGCCGCGGCCAGGGTCAGGACGTTGCCCTCCGCCAGCGTGTGGATGCCCGTGAGTACCGGGCGCGTGTCGTCGGCCGCTGCCGCGAACTGCACCTGCTCGATCGCCCGCCGCAGCGCGGCCGGGTCCAGCGTCAGGGACAGGCCGTCGGCGACCGACGGCACCGGCGGGTAGTCCTGCGCGTCCATCCCCGCCATCGTCGCCTCGTTGCGGGCGCACACCAGGTGCAACTGCTTTGCGCGTTCGCCCACCGTCAGGTCGATCTTCTCGTTCGGCAGCGAGCCGACGAAATCTGTCAGCAGCCGCGCCGGCACGGTGACCGAGCCTTCGTCTTCGATCGTCGCGCCGATCCAGCAGGTGATCGCGATCGTCAGGTCCGTGGCGACGAGCTTGAGCCGGCCCTGGTCCGATTCGAGCAGGACGTGCGAGGCCTGCGGCAGTGTGCTGCGGACGGGGACGGCGCGGCCGACCACCTGGAGGCCGCGGTTGAGGTTCTCCTGGAGACAAGAAATCTTCATGAACTGCTTACCTGCTTTAACAATTTATAGTGGGGCGGAAATCGCAACGAAGTATAGCGCCTCCGGCGATGCGCAAACAATACAGATTGGCGCGGATGGTGTGGAAGGCGCTCCGCTATTGCGTGCTGGCGAGCTTCTCTAGCGCGTCTCCAACGATGAGGCCGGACAGTTGTGCTACCGCCGGGAGATACGACCAGGTCTCGTGCACGGGCTGGAGGCGTCCGGAGCTGTCAACGATGAACCGACCGAAGGGCGCACCTTCGTACCAGCCTAGCTCCTCTTCTCTGTCGAGGAAGAAGAGGTACGTCTTGCCCACT
>JBBISJ010000003.1:0-137035 GCA_037441345.1 Chloroflexota bacterium | reverse complement strand
GTCGGAGCAGTCATCATCGCCGCTGTGGCTGCCCGATTCCTCGTCGTCGGAACAGGGGTCGGAGCAGTCATCGTCGCCGCTGTGGCTGCCGCTCTCCTGGTCGTCGGAACAGGGGTTGGAGCAGTCATCGTCGCCGCTGTGGCTGCCCCTCTCCTCGTCGTCGCTCGATCCGGAAGAACGCGAGTTCTCACACTGGAAAGACAGGCCGCCCGGGCTACCGGACGCGAACGTGCTCCCCAGGCTGGTCACCACGGCCAGCGTCGCGATCAGGATCACGCCGAGTATCAGGATTGCGCCCCAGCCTAATGAGGCACGCTGGTCGGTGTTCATAAGTCTCCCCCACGCATAGTTATTTACCGCTTCTTAACGTAACAACACGCGAGCGAGGCGCAAGTTTCGCGATATCCCGCTGCGCCCGGTAGAAATAACAGATTTCTTACATCTGGCCGCGTGCGGTCACTGGCCGCACCGTCAATAACCTTCGCACCGCCGCAGCACCGATTTCCTTTGGCAATTTCGTGTATTTGCGAGCACCGGTCATTCCTGTGGCAGGCCGGGACCTGTTAGGGGAAACGAACCGCTCGGCGACCGCAAGCTCTACCTCGAGGCCCGCGTGGGAGAGCCGCCCCGAAGACGGACCCCAAGGCTCTCGAATACCCCCCCTCCGTGGCCTCAGGGCCCCAGCCCTGAGGCGCCCGCATCACCCTGCGCCCGCCGAAGGGCTTTGATCTTGCGGCGGCATCCGGCAGCCCACCAGATTGATCGTCCTTGACGTGAGTAGTCTGAGCAACAAGGTTCAGGTGTGCCGGCGTCTGAAGACTGTAAGCACGACCCCTGTCGTGGTCCTTGATGTCCCGAGTGCCGCAGGTGAAATCGGAGAGATCAGCGAGTGTGCGGACGGCTACCTACCGAAGCCCTTCTCATTCACAGAACTGCTGGCGTTGGTGCGGGGAGTGTTGTGGTCCAATGGTGCAGACGAAGAGGTTCTGAAGCTTCACGGATTTACGATTTTGCCGAGGACGAGGGACGTCAAATACCGGGGACGCTTGGTCGGTTTGACAGCCTGGGAGTATGACGCCCTCTTGTTGTTCGTTCGAACTGCCGGGAACTCGGAACGACTTAAGGTATTTGAAGAGGTTATGGGGAGTCCCTTCGACCTGGACGAAGCGATCAAGGCCTTCATCCGCTATCTGCGGGAGAAGTACGGGCTCGGTGGGTTAGGCTGAGGCCCACTCCCCCCATGTGCCACTTCCCCCTTACCCCGGCAGCCCCCGGCCCCCTACCATGCTCTCATGCCCACATGCTCTCCACCCCGGAAAACCGCATCTCAGATTGAATCCTGCGGCCCATACCCATGAATCAGCGGCAATCAAACGGCGAGCCGCCTGCGGACGAGTCCGCAAACACGAATCCCGCCTGGACCGCCCAGAAAACGAAAAAAGCGACTGAACAACAATCAATCCGCGAATATATCGGCGAAAAGACAATCATCCGCCAGATACAAAACCGGCATTGATTGAACCCACGGCCGCCGGGTTCTAGGTTCCAGGTTCTGGGTTCTTCGCCCTCGCCGGTTTGCCGGCTTGCTGGTTTGCCGGTTTGCGGGCCCGCGTGCCCGCCGCCAGCCAGAACTGCGCCGGCTTCCGCTTCCGGTCCCGGATCGGCAGCTTCTCCCGCTTGCCCGTCCGCGCCGACAGGTACGCAGCACAGATGATCTCCAGCACGTCCCGCCCGTCCTCGCCGGTCAGCAGAGGCGTCTTCCCGTTCTCGATGCACTCCGCGAAGTGCGCGATCTCCCGGTGGAACCCGTACTGGAACGCCTCGTCGAAGCCGGTCCACGTCCAGCCGCGAGTGCCGCTCACCTGCTCGCCCCCGTAGCCGTAGCCCACTGCGCTGTACGTGTGCAGAGCGCCTCCGCGCGCGATGTCGGCCACCGTGAGCCCCTTCGAGCCGTAGATCTCGGCCCGGTCGTCGAGCCCTCCGGTCCGCGCCCAGGAGTTCTCGGCGATGGCGAGCCCGCCGTTCGGGCAGCGCTCCCCCGGACCGAACCGGATCACGACCGTGGCGTGGTCGTCCCCCGTCGTCCGCTCGCGGTGCACGAAGTTCCCCACGTCTGCATACACAGACTCCACCGGCGCGTTCCCGAACACCCAGCGGCAGAACGCGATCGAATGGCAGCCCATGTCCATCAGCACGCCGCCGCCCGCCCGCTCGACGTCCCAGAACCAGTCCGAGTACGGCCCGTAGTGGCACTCGAGCTGCCGCACGTAGTAGATGTTCCCCAGGGCACCCTCGTCCGCCAGCTCCTTCGCCCGGGCATACTTCGGCGCAAAGCATAGGTTCTCCCCGTACATGAGGACGACCCCCGCCGCCTTGCAGGCCTCGATCATCCGGTCGCACTCGTCCAGCGTCACCGCCAGCGGCTTGTCCACGAGCACATGCAGCCCCGCTTTCGCCGCCGCGATCGTCACCTCGGCGTGGAGGTCATTCGGGCAGGCCACTGTGATCGCGTCGATGAACCCGCTGGAGAGCATGTCGCGGTAGTCCTGGAACACGTGCGCCACGTCCCAGCGGCGGTGGAACTCCCAGACGTGTTCCGGCGTCGGGGAGGCCGCAGCCACCAGCTCGACGCCGGGCGTCTGGCGGATGGCCTGCGCGTGGACGTTGGCGATGAAGCGCGAGCCGACGATGCCGATGCGTACGGTCATGTCATCCCCCTCCCGTGCCGCTGACTATAGCGGGTTGATGGTAGAGGGTGAAGGGTCAGGGGCGAGGGGACGTGGGTGTCAGGATGAGGTTGAGGCGCTTGTCGACCGCTGCCGACCAGCCTGGCGGCACCGCCACCGTCGAGTCCATCTGAACCACAACTGCGGGGCCGGCGAGTGAGGCACCGGGCCGGAGCGCCTCGCGGGCGTAGAAGGGCGTTGCCAGGCGCCGTATGCGGCGCGGTCCGGGGAAGTACACATGCCGAGTAGCCAGTGCCGCCGGTGGACGGCGCGAAGCCCTGACGGCGGGCTCCGGGAGCGGCCGCCCCGGGATCGAAACGCGCACGCGCGCCGTCACCACTTCGACGGGCCGGGTCACGTCCCCATGGCCGTACCGCTGCCTGTGCACAGCATGAAAGGCGGGCAAGAAAACCCGCGGATCGGGCGCGTCGATATCAACGGGAAGTTCGTAGGACTGGCCCTTGTACCGCATCTCCAGCGTGCGCGAAACGTCCGCAGCGGAGGCATCAAGACCTTCCGCCGCCAGCTCACTGCGCGCACGGCGTTCGAGGTCGGTGAGTACCCCAGGAAGCTTGCCTATGTAGGTCGCCGCCCCGTCCGGCGCGATCGTCTCCATGACCGCTCCGGAGATATCCTTAACGATTGCGGCGGTCGCCATGCCGAGCGCGGAGAGTATGCCCGGGTATCGCGGCACGAGGATGCTGCGGATCCCGAGTGTGGCCGCCAGATCGCACGCGTGCAGAGGCCCCGCTCCGCCGAACGGCACAAGCGTGAAGTCGCGCGGATCGTGGCCGCGCTCGACGGAAACGACGCGCAGGGCGCGTTCCATATTCGCGTTCGCGACGCGGAGGACGGCTGCTGCCGCGCGGTACGGGTCGCCTTCGTACGGTTGCGCGATCGTCGCGAGCGCTTCGACGGAAAGATCCGGGCGTATGTCCATTTGGCCGGCGAGGAAGAACTCGGGCGCTATCCGACCCAGCGCGACCTGCGCGTCCGTGACGGTGGGTTCCACGCCGACGCCATAGCAGGCGGGCCCGGGGTTCGCGCCGGCGCTCTCCGGTCCGACTCTAAGCGCGCCACCGGCGTCGATACGAGCGATGGAGCCACCCCCGGCGCCAACGCTAAGGACGTTGACTGTCGGCCCTCGCACGGGAAAGGAGCCGACGTGCGTCTCATCGCGATACACGATGCCGCCCGGGCAGAGAGCGACGTCGGTCGAGGTCCCGCCCATGTCGAGCGTGATGATGTTCTCGATCCCTGCGGCGCGGGCGAGAGAGAACGCGCCAATGACGCCGCCGGCCGGTCCCGACACGGCGGTGCGGACGGAGTGCCGGCCAGCCGATTCCGGAGAGATGGAACCACCGCTGGATGACATGATGCGGAGCCGACCGATACTGCGGGTGGCCAACTGATCGCGCAAGCGTGTCAGGTAGCCGGTCACCAGAGGGGCGACGTAGGCATTCGCGACTGTCGTGGCCGCCCGCTCATACTCACGGTGCTCGGGCAGGATCTCGTGGGACATCGAGACGGGGATGCCTCTCCGTTCGGCGGCCCGTCCGACGAGTAACTCATGCTCCGGCTTGAGGAAGGAGAACAAGAAGCAGACGGCGAGGGACTCAACACCGGACTCGGTGAGGCGATCGAGCATCACATCGATTTCGCGCTCTACGAGCGGCTCGAGGATATTCCCGTCTTTGTCGATTCGTTCCTTCGCTTCGAGGCGAAGGTCATCGGGGACCAGCGGTGGCTCTCGGCGTGGAGCCAGATCGTAGAGGCGTGGTCGGTTCTGGCGTCCGATGAGGAGCACGTCCCGGAAGCCGCGGGTTGTGATCAGCGCGGTTCGCGCGCCCTTACGTTCGATGATGGCGTTGGTGGCCACGGTGGAGCCGTGAACGACTTCGGCGTGTTGGTCCATTCGGGTGATCCCCGCAAGTTCGTCCAGGCCGGCAAGCACCGCAGCGGCGGGCTCGGCGGGAGTTGACGGTCGCTTGTGAGCCGTGATGGAACCGTCGTCGTGGAGGACGAAGAAGTCGGTGAAAGTGCCTCCAACGTCGATTCCGAGGAGCATGGCTGAAGTTTATCGGCGGTTACAGTGGCTGGGAAATCGGCAGGATTCCGGCGTCCTTTCCGCTGACGTCAGCGTTATGGTATTTTGGGCGTTGCCGCCCGCAGCGAACGTGCGGTGAAAGCTTACCTGCGAAAGGGTCTGATGGGTTCGATCATCGATATGCACGTCCATACCATCGTCGGTTCGATGGACAGTGACATATCACCGAAGCGCCTCGGAGAGCAGGCGAAGCTGGTGGGCCTTTCCGGGATCGCCATAACAGAACATCTGCACATGTGGCGGCCCGACGAGGTGAGGCGCTGGTGCGAGGAATACGCTCTGTTCGCGTTCAACGCCCGGGAATACAACACAGACATGGGCCACATCGGCGTGTTCGGTTTGGCGGCAGACGTGAAGGGGCTGAGGTACGCGAGCGACCTGCGTCGTGCTTGTCTGGACCACGGCGCGTTCATGGTGATGAACCACCCGTTCCGCTACTTTCCCGGCCCGTCGAGCCTCCTGTTCGGAGACCGCTGGCGCGAGCAGATGATCCCGGCCGAGGAGCTCGCCCGGCATCCGGTGTTCGGGATGGTGGACGCTGTGGAGGTGCTGAACGGCGGTTGCATCGACCGGGAAAACCGGCTGGCGATAGAAGTGGCCGAGCGGCTTGGACTGCCAATGGTCGGTGGAAGTGATGCTCACATGCCGCTGGAGGTTGGCCGCTACGCGACGAGGTTCGATGTTGAGATCACTTCAGAGGAGCAGATGCTGGAAGAGCTTCGGGCGGGGCGTTTCCATGCTGTGAAGAGGATTGAGCCCGGCGTCTATGCTCCGATTGAGGAGCTCGTTTCGCCGGAAAGCGGCGCTCCGGGTGCCGGCTGTGCCGGCTGATACCTAGAGGCGGCGCGGTCCACCCTTCAGTCCCGCGAGGAACCTTCCCCAGGTGCTCTCCGCGCGGGCAGCCCGGCCGAGCTCGCGGACCCGCTCCGCGATGATATCCCTCACCCGGAGCTCCTCTCCCGCGTCCAGCCAGTAGCCATGCTGCTCAGCGCACGTGTCTAGCTGCAGGTTATAAGCCCGGTAGTTGAAGGCGATCATGCGGCGGTCGCAGACCGGGCATTTCAATTCGCTCTGCTGTTCGCCGTAGGCGATCGTGGCGCGGCGTTCTTCCTCGGTTGAAGGGACCGTTGCCTCGAGCTGGTCGAGCTCGTGGAAGTCCAGCCAGCGCCCGGCGCACGTGAGACAAATGTCGACCTCGATGCCGTGGTAGCTCTCGACGGCCATCTCCGTGTCGTCGCGCGGGCACTTCATCAACTATTCCGTGATGATGGAGTCGCCAACGTGAATTGTGCCCCCGGCGACGATTTCGCAGCGGAGGCCGGCTCGATGCGTGAAGGCCTTCAGTATCCCGGGGTTTCCGATCATTCTCTGCAGGTACTCGCAAGGCTCGCAGAGGCGCGTGCCCCGCAGAACGACGTTGCCGACGCGAAACTCGCGGTCCACCAGATCGTTCAGGGCGACCCCCCGCGTGGTGATGTTGCGGCGGGACTCCCCGGCCGGCAAACGGATCTCGGCCTCGCGCGCGACCGCTTCGATCTCCTCGATGGCGATAAGGGTGACTTCGCGGCCGGAACCGGGCGTTTCCGAGTACGTGCCGGATTTTAGGAAGTAGCGGTCGCCCTCGAGACCGCGTCCGGCGACTGCGTTGACCTCAGGCACCGGTACCATGGTGGCCTCTGCCCGGGGAGCAATGTGTATGTGTACGACTTCGCCGCTCATGCTGCGATCTCCTTCGGGTCGAACCGTTTCAGGCCATCGATGATATCAAAGGCGTCGTGCTATCGATGCGAGGCGTCGTCCATCAACTGCGCTTGCGCCTGCACCTTAACCGGGAGCCCCCAGATGTTGATGAACCCGACGGCGGCGGTGCGGTCGAACTGATCGGCCTTGTCGTAGGTGGCCAGCGAGAAGTCGTACAGGCTCCTTGCGGACTTCCGCCCGACGGCTGTGGCGGCGCCCTTGTGCAGCTTCATCCGCACGGTGCCCGTTACGTGGCGCTGGGTGCTTTCGATGTAGGCCTGGAGGTCCTGATGATGGGCAGAAAACCACAGGCCGTTGTAGACGAGGTCGGCGTACTCCTGGCCCACCTGGGCCTTGAAGCGGCGCTGTTCCTTTGATAGGGTCAACGATTCGATCGCCTCGTGGGCTGCCAGCAGCGTAACCGCCGCGGGTGACTCGTACACCTCGCGGGACTTGATGCCGACGAGCCGGTCTTCGATCGTGTCCACGCGTCCGACACCATGTTCACCCGCGAGCTGGTTCAGCGCCTTCACGAGGCTGACAGGGTCGGTTTCCTTGCCGTCGAGGTTGATTGGGCGGCCGCCTTCGAAGCCGATCTCGACGTAAGCCGGTTTGTCGGGGGCTTTGTCCGGGTCCTGCGTCCACTGCCAGACATCGTCCGGGGGTTCCGTCCAGGGGTCTTCCAGCGGGCCGGTTTCGATGCTGCGACCGTAGAGGTTCTCGTCGATGCTGTAGGGGCTCTTCTTGGTGACGGTGATCGGGATGTTGTGCTCCAGCGCGTAGTCGATCTCGGATTCGCGGTCCATCTCCCACTCCCGCAGTGGGGCAACGATCTTGAGGTCGGGCGCGAGGGCCTGTACAGAGACGTCGATGCGCACCTGGTCGTTTCCCTTGCCGGTGCAACCGTGTGAGACGGCTGTGGCGTCTTCGGCGCGGGCGACGTCCACCATCTCGCGGGCGATGAGCGGCCTGGATAGTGCGGTAGCCAGAGGATATACGTTCTGGTACCTGGCGCCGGCCATGAGCGCCGGAAACACGAAGTGGCGGACGAATTCGTCCTGTGTGTCACGCCAGACGTAGGTTGCCGCGCCCGCAGCCATCGCCCTAGACTCGAGTTCCTCCCGCGAGCGGTCCATGCCGACGTCGACAGTCAGCGCGACCACGTCGTATCCGCGGTCCTCCTTGAGCCAGCGGATCGCGACGGACGTATCGAGGCCGCCGGAGTATGCCAGTACGATCTTCTCAGCCATTGGTCCTCACTTCTGTTCTGAAACGGATTGGAGCGCTCGCTCAACGGTCTCCACAACCTTGTTGATCTCGGACTCGCTGACGGTGAAAGGTGGTACAAACCGGATGGCGGTTGGTTTGACCGCGTTTACGAGAACGCCGCCTTCCAGGCATCCGTTCACGACGACCTCCGAGACCGGCCGGTCAAGCTCGATGGCCCAGATGAGTCCTTTGCCGCGGACCTCGGTGATCATCGGTTGGCGATCGGCTAGCGCGTGGAGGCGCCGCTCGAAATGCTCGCCGCGCTTCACGACCTGTCCCACTAGATGGTTGTCGACGATGAACTTGAGGACGCTGTAGGCGACCTCGCAGCCGAGGGCGTTGCCTCCAAACGTTGTCCCGTGCTCACCGGCGGTCAGGGCGGCGGCGTGTTCCTTCGCCAGGAACGCGCCTACGGGGAAGCCGCTACCCATCGCCTTGGCGACCGCCAGCGCATCCGGTTCGATGCCATAGTGCTGAAACGCGAACATCCTTCCGGTGCGGCCGGCGCCGGTCTGTACCTCGTCCAGGAGGAGCAGGATTCCCGCTTTGTCGCACCACGCCCGGACACGGCGGAGGTAATCGTCGTCCGGTACGTTCACGCCGCCCTCGCCCTGGATCGGCTCCAGCAGCACGGCGCAGGTCTTTCCCGTCGTGGCGCGCCTGATGGCGTCCGCGTCGTCGAAAGGGACGCGGACGAAACCTTCAAGCAGGGGAGTGAACGGGGCGCGGTACTTCTCGTTCGCGGATGCCGTGACTGTGGCGATGGTGCGCCCGTGGAATGCACCCTCAGCGACGATGATCTCGTACGCGCCATCGCGGTGTTCTTTGCCCCACTTACGCGCCAGCTTGATGAGACCTTCCACCGCTTCGGCGCCGCTGTTGCAGAAGAACGCGCGGTCCATGCCGCTCACTTCGCAGAGTAGTTCCGCCAGCTTGAGCTGCGGAAGCGTGTAGTAGTAGTTCGATGTGGTGAGCAACTGAGCCGATTGACGCTTGAGCGCGTCCACGACGACCGGGTGGCAGTGACCGAGGCTAACCACAGCGATTCCGCCGACAAAGTCCAGGTATTCCTTGCCGTCGATGTCCCAGACCTTTGTCCCATCGCCCCTGGTGAGGATTACCGGGAGGCGCTTTCCGGTCTGCAGGAAGCGCTGCTTTTCGATGTCGATCCAGTGTTGCTTCTCGGCCGTTGTCATTGGGCCGCTACCTCTGTGCCGAGGGAGCCGTCCGTTACGAGCGACAGCAGGGCGTGTCGCTCGCGGCCGTCGATGATTGCGGCGCGGCACCCAACCGCGACCGCGGACAGGCACGCCTCCACCTTCGGGATCATGCCACCGGCGACAACGCCGGACCCGATCAGCTCACGTGCCCGGCCTGCCGTCAGCGTGCCGATGACCTCATTGCCGGCCTTGACGCCGGGGACATCGGTCATGAACACGAGACGGCTCGGCCTCAGCAAGGCGGCGATGGCGCCCGCGGCCGTGTCCGCGTTGACGTTGAGAAGCTGGCCTGTCGGCCCTTGCTTGCCAACCTCTGCGGCAATCGGGGCGATAACCGGGATACTTCCCACGAGCATCACGCGCGCAATCGGTGAGGCATCCACCTCTCCGATCTCACCCACGAACCCGAGCGCGTCGTCCCGGATGCTGGCCTTGAGGATGCCCCCGTCAGCACCGGAAAGGCCCACCGCGGGAGCGCCAAGCGCCGCCAGCGAGGCGACAAGCTGCTTGTTCACGAGACCGGCCAGCACGGCCACCACGACTTCCAGCGATGCGGCATCCGTCACGCGCAGACCACGCTCGAATTTCGTGGGAATGCCCAACTTCTCGAGCCACTCGCTGATTACGGCGCCGCCGCCATGCACGATCACCACCGACTGACCGCGGGCGTGCAGTGCCGCCACGTCGGACAGGGTTGTGTCGTGGCTCCCGAGGGTGGAGCCGCCTATCTTTACGACCAGGATTTCGTTTTCCGGGGCATTCATGTCGTGTATACGCTGTTCAGCCGGACGAACTCTTCCGTGAGGTCGGAGCCCCACGCTGTGGCGCTGGCGTTCCCGAGCCCGAGGTCGATCCGTATGAAGACCTCGGCAGGAGACAGGCAGGCTTTCGCGGCATCGTAATCGTACGGTTGCGGGGCGCCATGCGCAAAGAGGCAGACCTCGCCGTCGTCACGGCTGCGCAGGCTGAGGCGGGTCTTCTCGAGGGCGAACGCGGCGCCGCTGTTGCCCACGGCGGCAAGGATGCGCCCCCAGTTGGGGTCCTCACCGTAGATCGCGGTCTTAACCCCCACCGAGCTGACCACTTCGCGCGCTGCCGCGCGAGCGTCTTCCGGTGTGAGCGCACCGTCAACGGCCGTTTCGATCATCTTGCTGCCCCCCTCGGCGTCTTTGACCATCATGCGCGCCATGCTGGTGCAGACGAGCGCCAGAGCCTTCTTGAAGGTGACAGCTTCGGGGTGCCCGCGACCGATGGGAGATCTCCCGGCGAGGCCGTTTGCCAGCACCACGACCATGTCGTTGGTGCTGGTGTCGTTGTCTATATCCACCATGTTGAACGAAGCGTCGACGGCCAGCTTGAGCGATTCCTGGAGGAACGGCTGCCGCACTGCGGCGTCGGTTGTGATGAAGCACAGCATTGTCGCCATGTTGGGGTGGATCATCCCGACACCTTTGCAGGCGGCGCCAATGGTCCAGGGGCCGCAGCGGACTGCGATGTGCTTCTTGACGGTGTCGGTGGTCATGATGGCTATGGCGAAGTCTTCGCCACCGGTCGGCGACAGTCTGACCCGTTCAATCCCCTCGGCGATGCGGTCCATCGGGAGCTGCGTACCGATCACCCCCGTGGATGCGACGATGACGTCCTCCGGGTCAAGGCCCAGCTTCCCCGCCGCAAGCGCCGCCATTCGAAGCGCGTTCTCCTCCCCGGCCTCTCCGGTGGCGGCGTTGGCGCAACCGCTGTTAGCCACAATGGCCTGTGCCTTGTTGTCAGCGAGGTGCTCCCGAGTGACCAGCAGGGGCGCCGCCTTAAGCTGGTTGCTCGTATACACGGCAGCCGTTGTGCACGGGACTTCCGAGCCCACAATCCCAACGTCCAGCTTGGTCCAATCGGTGCGAACGCCGACATGGATGCCGCCTGCCGTGAACCCCTTGGGCGTGGTCACGCCCCCTTCGGGGATGATCTCGATTCCTTCGGAGGCTATCTCTTCCGTGAGCATCTGTCTCTCCTACGGATACAGCGCTGGGCCGGTCAGGGCGGTAGTCTCTGACAGCCCCAGCATCAGGTTCATGTTCTGAATCGCCTGGCCCGCCGCGCCCTTCACGAGGTTGTCGAGGACGCTGATCACGACGAGGCGGCTGGTTCGCAGATCAACGGTGGGGTAGACCAGGCACATGTTGCTGCCTCGCGTGTCCTTCGTAGATGGCGGACCGTCCGCGACTCTAACGAAGGGCTCATCCCTGTAGAAGTCGGTGTATATGTCGCGAACTGAGTTTGTGGCGAGGTTAGATCCCGCCAGTAGGGGCGCATAGCAGGTGGAGAGGATGCCGCGGGTCATCGGGATGAGGTGCGGGGTGAAGGTGACCATCGGGGTCGGTGGCGCTCCCGTTACTGCGTCGGGCCACATCGCTGCCAACTCCTGGACGATTTCCGGCAGGTGGCGATGTCCGTCCAGACCGTAGGCGGACACGCCCTCAGCAGCCTCTCCGAAGTGGAGATTGAGCTTCAGGCCGCGACCGGCGCCGGACACGCCTGACTTCGAATCGACGATGATCTCCGGGCCGATGATGCCTGCCTTAATCGCCGGTGCCAGGCCGAGGATGGCGCTCTCCGGATAGCAGCCAGGGTTCGCGATGAGCTTCGCGGCCGTGATCCGATCGCGGTAGAGCTCCGGCAGGCCATACACCGCTTGCGGCAGCAGGTCAGGGGCCGGATGGGCGCCGCCGTACCATTCGGCGTACACGTTTGCATTCTTGAGGCGGAAGTCGGCGCTGATGTCGACGACCGGCACGCCGGCCTTCACCAGCGGTGCGCACGCCTCGGCGCTGGCCGCGTGCGGCAGGGCCGAGAAGGCGAAATCGACCGAGCCTGAGATCTCCGGCTCGATCGTCAGGTCGTAGCAGGCGAGATGAGGAAAGACATCCGAGAGGTTCTTGCCTGCTTCGCTGCGCCCGGTGACACTGACGAGCGAGATCTCCGGGTGGGTGAAGAGCAGGCGCGCCAGTTCGGCGCCGGCATAGCCCGTTACGTTTATGATTGCCACTTTGATCATGCGTGAGTCTCCAGGTGTCCGTTTCGTGCGTCCGAGAAATGAAAGTGCCCCACCTTGTGGTGGGGCTGATCAGATGCGCTCTCGAGGTTCTGTGATGCTATCGGACGGCGCGCGCGGCTGCCCCACCGGTGGCGGGTCGCGGTCGTCGGGCGCGGCTGTCGATTGCGGCGGTCATGATGAGGATACAGTATGGGCCGGGGGCGGGAGTGTCAAGCAGAACACCGCAAGAGGATGGCGCCGTGGGTATAATCCTGCCATGGCGGGTCCAACGGTAGACATCCATCCCGTTACCCCGGACCGGTGGGGGGACCTGGAGCGCCTGTTTGGGCCGTCCGGTGGCTACGGCGGGTGCTGGTGCGTGTTCTTCCGGATGCGCGCCAAAGATTTCGCCACTGCGAAGGCGCGGGAGAACAAGGCTTGCATGCGCGCGCTCGTGGAATCCGGTGACGAGCCCGGCCTGATCGCCTATGTTGATGGTGAGCCTGCCGGATGGGTCTCGCTCGACCGACGAGAGAGGTTTCTGAAGCTGGAGTATTCACGACTGTACAAGCGGATCGACGACCAGCCTGTGTGGTCGGTGGTCTGCTTTGTAGTTGGCAGGCGGTTCCGGCGACAGCGTCTGTCGGAGCGGCTGCTGGCAGCTGCGGTGGACCACGCCCGCAGGAAAGGGGCGCGAATTCTCGAGGCGTACCCCGTCGAGGTTACCGGCAAGCTGACGGGCTACTCCGGATATACCGGAATCCGGTCCGTCTTCGACAGGGCGGGGTTCAAGGAAGCAGGGCGGGTGGGTGAGTCCAGGCCGATCATGCGCCTGACGCTGTAGTGTCCCTTCGAGCTGATCCGGCCGAACTTGCGATCGCGGCGGCGCTGTTCTCCTCGGTGGCCGATGAGATGGGCGTGACGCTGGGCCGGACGGCGCACTCACCGAACATCAAAGAGCGTAAGGACTACTCGTGCGCCGTATTCGACGCCGATGGACGGTTGGTCGCCCAGGCGGCGCACATCCCGGTTCACCTCGGGGCGATGCCGAGGGCCGTTGAGGCTGTGCTGCCGCTGGCGCCGTTCGCGCGGGGCGATCTGTTCGTCCTCAATGACCCCTACCTGGGTGGAACACATCTCCCCGACATAACGATGGTGTCGCCGGTGTTCCTGCGCCGCACGCTGCTGGGATTCGTGGCGTCACGAGCGCATCAGGCGGATGTCGGCGGGATGTCGCCCGGTTCAATGCCGCTGGCGGAGGAGTTGATACAGGAGGGACTGGTAATCCCGCCAATTCGGCTGTGCGACCGCGGGGGCCTGAACGAGGGTGTCCTTGCCCTGATGCTGCGGAACATGAGGGCGCCGGACGAGCGGCGCGCGGATTTGGACGCCCAGGTCGCGGCGCAGATGGTGGGGGAATACAGGCTGCGTGAGGTCTTTGAGCGATTCGGAATCGCCGGGGCACGCCAACTGATGACGTCGATGCTCAACTACGCTGAACGCATGACCGTGCACGCCTTGAGCCACCTGCCCAGTGGGGAATACGCGGCTGAGGACTTCCTGGACGACGACGGGATCACTCAGGAGCCGGTGCCGATACGTGTTCGCATTTCACTCAAGGATGGCGGGATGCACTGCGATTTCACCGGGTCGGCGGCTGAGCGGCAGTCGTCAATCAACGCGGTGGCGGCGGTCACCAAGTCGGCGGTCTACTACGTCGTTCGGTGCCTGGTGGAAGCACTGCCGGGGGGCGCAGACGTGCCAGCCAATGACGGCGGCTTCCGGCCTATCTCCTTCACGCTGCCGGAGCGTTCGGTCGTGAACGCAAGCCCGCCTCGCGCCGTGGCTGCAGGGAACGTGGAGACCTCGCAGAGGATCGTTGACGTCGTCCTCGCGGCGCTGGCAAGGGCCGCACCCGGAATCGTCCCGGCCGCCAGCCAGGGGACGATGAATAACGTGGCGATCGGCGGACACCGGGCGGACGGCAGCGGCTTCGCGTACTACGAGACGATCGGTGGCGGGACCGGGGGCACGCCAACGAGAGAAGGGGAAGACGCGGTCCACAGCCACATGACCAACACAATGAACACGCCGGTAGAGGCGCTGGAGATGGCGTACCCCTTCCGCCTGGTGGAGTACGCCGTGCGGCGCGGTTCCGGAGGCGCTGGGGATCACCGCGGCGGTGACGGGATCACCCGGACGTACGAGTTCCTGGAGCCGGTGAACGTCACCCTGCTGACGGAGAGGCGAAGGCGGGGGCCGCCGGGGTTGGCAGGCGGTTCCCACGGTCAGCCGGGTGGGAGCACGGCGCTCGTCGCGGGTGATCTGCGGGAGTTGGCGGGAAAAGGGGAGTTCAAAATGGGCGCCGGCGACAGGCTGACGATCCAGACGCCGGGCGGGGGTGGATGGGGCGAGGGGAGCCGGAGCCGGCCTCGATAGTTCCTACCGACCGCTCAAGATCGGAAGGTCGAGAAGTTCGCCGATTTCGGCGATCGTGTAGTCGGGCGAGACCGGACCTTTGAGTTCGGGTTCGTCGGTGGTGGCTTCGACGGGCTCTTCGGCTGGGGGTCTGCGCCAGATGGCGGTGATGCCAACTGTCTTTGCGCCCTCCACGTCGGCACGCCAGCTGTCGCCGACCATCGCCGCCTCGCCGGCCTCGATGCCCATGCGTTCAAGCGCGTACTGGTAGATGCGGGGATGCGGCTTCAGGTAACCGACGTCGCAGGATATGACCATGGCGTCGAACAGAGGCGTCAGTCCCAGATCGCGCACCTCTTCGTGGAACTTCGGGCCACTGTAGCCCCGGTTCGTGACCGCCGCCAGCCGATAGCCGCGGCGCCGGAGTTCCTCCAGGGTCGGGAGGACGTCTGGAAAGAGGGCGCGTCCGAGAAAGGCGCCACCGAGATTCCATGCCTCCCATAGGTCGCCGGCCTGCGCCGGCAAGATGTCGAGGCCGTGTTGCCCCGCGATGCGATGGCAGATTGATGGATAGTCCGGGTCGACGCAATCGCCGTGAAACGCATTGTGCGTTGCGTCTTCAATGGCGAACCGGATGTCGCGGCCCAGCATCATCCGCTCACCGGAAAGGTCCTCGCCCCATTCCCGGAGCAGCGCGGCAATTTGCTTCATGGTCTGACCGCGGACGATTTCGTGGGGCGGCATGTTCGGGAAATGCCAGAGCGTATCGCCGAGGTCGAAAAACACGACGGATATCGGCATGACGAGGCTACTCTAGCTTCCGACGAGCGGAGGCGCTATGGGGCAAGGACGTAGTCGAGGTCGCCGATTGAGTATCCGAGGTCGCGGAGGCTGTCGATGATCGACTGCAACGCCGGGCCGTCTTCGGAGGCAGCGCCGACGTGGAACACGTAAATCGCGCCGGGGGCGGCGAGGTCAAGACAGCGCTGATTTATCTGGAACGCCGGAATGCCGGTCCAGCCGCGTGAATCGGCGTTCCACATGACGATGTACTGATAGCCCCGGGCACCGACGTCCTCGCTTACCGACTGGTCATGGTCGCCGAACGGCGGCCGGAAGAAGGGTTTCGTCGTGGCGCCGGTGAGTTCCTCCACGATTTCTTCAGTCCTGTCGAGCTGCTGCCACCGCTCAGCGCGGGTTAGTGGCGCTTGCTGCGTGGACTGGCCGGTGAAAGACGAGTGGTCGTACGAGTGGTTGATGAGCGTGTGCCCCTCCCTGACGATGCGTTTGAGGAGATCAGGGAAGCGCTCCGCCCAGGCCCCTGTTACGCCGAAGCTGGCTTGAATGTCGTTCGCGGCGAGCGTGTCCAGGATCATGGACGTATATCCGGCGTCCGAACCGGCGTCAAAGGTGAACGCGACGCGGTTTCGGGCGACGTTTCCCTGCCAGATGGTCGTGGCCGGGCCTCCCGGGCTGGACTTCGGCGCAGGTGAAGGGACGACGACCGCACCCGGGATGAAGAGATACTGGCCGGGGTAGACGAGGGAAGGGTCTGAGATGTCGTTGGCCGCGGCTATCGCCGCCGCGCTGATGCCGAAGCGAGCGGCGATTCCGAAGAGCGTATCGCCAGACTGCACGACGTACCAGATCCCGGCACGGGTTGCGGAAGGAGAGGGCTCCGGTGCGGGAGTGACAGTTCCGCTCCCGTGTGGAGTTGGCGTTGACGTGCCGGTTGAGGATGATTTCGGGGTAGATGTTGCCGTTACGGCCGGCGTCGTAGGCGCCGGTGGGTGGTCGCCGTCGCACGCGCTCGCAATCAAGAAGACAAGCGCGATCATGATCGGCGGAACAACCTTCAGGCGGTGATCCATGGCCTCTGATGTGAAAACGGGGCGGAGCGAGGGGAAGTTCCTGCTAGGCGAGTGTTTGGACTATCTGGAGCGCGTGCTCTTCGTCGTGATGGGCCGCATTCTCGAGGATGCTGAGTACACTGTATTCCTCCCGCCCGAGCTTCTCGAGGCGGTAGAACTCTTCCTCCGTGATGCCCCGGGTAGCAGTGAGGAGTGCCCGACGGCTGGAGTCCAATCGGCAGAGGATCTCGTCCATCGGCTGGCCTGTGCACGTCGATGGCGGCAGACCGGGTACCGACCGTTTGCGGATGGCGCTTACCGCGGTCGTGTATAGATTCTCGGATTCGACCAGGTGCTCGAGGATGCGGCCGATGGCCCATCCTCCCCGCCTGGCGCGCGACAGGTCGGCATCAGTGAGGGGTTCCAGGCCGCCTACGAGCTTCGCTCGTCCGCTGGCCAGCGACGCCAGAGCCAGGTCGAGGTCGGCCTGGAATGTGGATGCCATCAGGTGCGGCTTAGCCCCTCGTTCATCGCACCCTGGCGGTAGCCAGGCAGGTCAAGCGTGACGTACAGATAGCCGAGGGACCTCAGTTGGTCAGCCACTGCCTGCCGCTTCGGCACCAGCGCCGCCAGGCCGTCTCCGTCCGTCTCGATGCGTGCGAGCGTGTCGCCGGAGGGCAGGACGTGGTGGCGGACCCGGAGCTGGCGGACCCCGAGCGAGCGGATGTAGGCCTCGGCTAGCTCTACCGTGGACAGGTTCTCGATGGTGACCGGCGTTCCGTATGCGATGCGAGAGGCGAGGCAGGCCATGGCTGGCTTGTCCCACGTCGGCAGGCCGCGCTGGCGTGAGAGGTCGCGTATCTCGGCCTTTGTCAGACCGGCCTCCACCAGCGGGCTCCGAACGCCGAGCTGTTCAGCGGCGCGGCGGCCCGGGCGGAAGTCACCGGTGTCGTCGAGGTTGCACCCGTCGACGACCCACTCGATGGCGCGTTCGGTGGCAATGGCTTGCAGACGTGAGTGGAGTTCGTCTTTGCAGTGGAAGCAGCGGTCCCGGTCGTTCTTCACATAATCGGCGTTGTGGATCTCGTCGGTCTGAATAGTCTCGTGCCGGATGCCGATCCGCCGGGCGAGATTCGCCGCCTCCTGGAGTTCGGCTGTGGGGACGGAAGGTGAAACGCCGGTCACGGCCAGTGCGCTGGGTCCGAGAACGTCGTACGCCACAGCCGCGAGGAAGGTGGAGTCGACACCGCCCGAGAAGGCGACTACGACAGACCGCATGTCCCGGAGCAGAGCGCTCAGGGTGTCGAGCTTTTGTTGGGCGGTGTGCGTGCCGGTTGTCACGACGCGCATGATAGCAGGGAAATGAAGGAGGGGCGCAGGTTTGGCCTGCGCCTCTCCGGTGCCGCGGGTCTTCTACGCGGTGACGGCGATCTTCAGGACACCCTCCGTCTTGCTGCGGAACAGGTCGTACGCCTTCGGCATGTCATCCAGCTTCATGCGGTGGGTGAAGACGGGTGAAAGGTCGATGTTGCCGTGGGCGACGAGGTTGCAGAGGTACTCCATCCGGTCGCTGCCGGACGGGCAGAGGGTCGTGACAATCTTGCGGTGCAGGAACGACGGCGCCAGGGTTGGCATTGAGACCTGGGGCGTCAGTCCGTAGACTCCGACGGACGAGACGACACCGCCGCGGCGGACAGCCCTGGTGGCGGCCTCGAACGTAGCCTGGGTGCCGACGGCCTCGACGGCGACGTCAACGCCACCGCCGGCGAGGGCGGCGATCTCCGCGACCGGGTCTTTCTCCTTCGCGTTGATCGTCACATTCGCGCCGAACTTCTTCGAGATCTCGAGCCGCTCGGGCAGCGTGTCCACGGCGATCACGAGGCCGCACCCACGGGCGCGCGCCCCGGCCGTGGCCATGAGACCCACCGGGCCCTGCGCAAAGATGGCCACGGATGCCCCGAACCCAGCTTCGGCTCGTTCGATGGCGCCGAAGCCCGTGGAGAGGATGTCGGATATGAGGACGGCGTGCTCGTCACTGACGCCGTCCGGCACCTTCGTGACGTTGTGGTCAGCGAACGGCACCGCGTAGTACTCGGCCTGGCAGCCGAACATCACGCGGCCGCCGCCCGAGCAGACGCTGTGGTCAACGTGCTTGCATTCGTGGCACTTGCCGCACCCGATCATGCACGAGGCGAGGACACGGTCGCCTTCTTTGAACTTCGTGACTCCTTCGCCGACAGCGCTGACGACGCCCACGCCTTCGTGGCCCATCGGCAGGCCGTGCTCCGTCACGGAACCAGGGAACGCGAACGCGAGCAGTTCGTTCGCGTACTCGTCCAGGAAGTGCATGTCGCTGCCGCAGACGGTGGCCATGCTCATCTTCACGACGATCTCGCCGGGCTTCGGCGCAGGAACCGGGATGTCCATCATTTCGACCTTGCCGTTGGCGGTCTTAATGCATGCTTTCACGTCGGGAAACCTCCGAATTTCGTACTTGGGGCGCGCGGACTGCTGGCCGTTATCTGAGCACAGACTAAGGGAAGGGTCAAGGGTGGAGGATCGTGGCCACCAGGCGATTGACGGCTATGTGCTGAGGGTTCGTTTGCCGGACTGAGAAAGCAGCCCCAGAACCACCGCAGGGATCAGCAGAGCCGCCGACCACAGCGCCACGCCGGCCCACCACGGTAGGCCGGTCTCGTCGCGGGCCCGGTCGAAGTCGCGCCACCCCAGGGCTTCAGCCGCCGCCAGCGATCCAATCGCCAACCACAAGGAGCCGTTCAGGAGGATGAATGCGACGAGGAGCGCCCAGCCCGAGCTTACCTGCCGGGCGGCGGTGAAGGTGCCCAGGAACACAGCGGCCGTGCCCAGACCCACCCACATTGTGACGGCGGCCTGGCCCTCGCCCATGGCGATCCATGGGATGACAATTACTGCGATGCCTGTGACTGCGATCACAGCCATGAGTCGCCGGAATGAGCCACCCGGTTGTGCTGAATTGCGTGCCAGCCACCGGTCCAGTGGAAGGCCAACGGCGAGGGCGGCAACGGACAAGGCTGCACCGGCCAGCCAGGCGATCAGCAGGAATGCGTAGAAGCCATTCATCGGTGCAGAGTCCTAGAGGAAGAAACGCCCGGGGTAGTCGATGCCATTCGGTGGTGCCGGCAACATCGCCCACATTCCGGATTCGATGCTGGAACGCCAGGCGAATATCGCGGCGTAGTCTTCCCGGCTGATCGGGCGGAGCGCTACCAGGCGGCCGCTTATCGTGAGCGCCGAATCGAGAGTACTCAAATCTGCCACCCCCTGCGACTGGCTACATAGTGGGCTCAGGCAGCTAACCTGTCAATCAGCTCGGCAGGTGGGATGGGCGCAGTCTCTCTCTCTCTCTCTTGTTGTCTCTCATGCTCTGTTCTGCGCGTATTTCCGAAGTTCGCCCCGGCAGGGATCGTCATCCTCCTTGACCCGCGAACCGGTACCCGCGACCCTTATCGCCATGAACGAGACGGCGCGGCGACTTCAGCGCACGCTCTGGGGGCGGCTGGGGATCGTCAGCGTCGCGGGCTACCAGGCGGACCGCATGCTCGATACGGCCCAGGGGCAGGTGTTCCGGTTTCTATGGCTGTTCCTGCCGGAGCCGTCAGTGGCGCAGGACGTCCGGTTTCAGCACCTGCTCCTTTCGCGCGTTCTGTCGGAGGCTGCGCAGCAGAGCCTCACGTTCGGCGCGCTCGTCGCGGTAGCAAGCGGCGGGGGATCGGCGCTGGAAGTGGGGATGATCGGCGTCG
Organism: Chloroflexota bacterium; assembly: GCA_037441345.1. GTDB lineage: Bacteria > Chloroflexota > Dehalococcoidia > SM23-28-2 > RBG-16-64-32 > DATKKM01. The sequence goes on along the minus strand of JBBISJ010000003.1, from coordinate 116,895 downwards.
CGGCGCTCCTCCCGCCGGCGCTTCTGGGCCTGCATGGCGGTGTAGTCGCGGACCGGTTGCCCCAGAGGCTAGCGCTAGCGGGTGCTTATACGGGCCAGGCCCTGATTTGCTTCTCAGCGGCCGCGTTCTTTGACACGGCGGACCTGGCTGTGATGTTCGTGCTGATCCTGGCCGTCAACGCCCTGGGCCAGGTGTCTGCGCCGACGGAGAACTCGGTGCTGCCTATGGTGGCGAGCGATGAAGAACTGGCAAGCGCGGCGGCCCTCATCAACCTGGCGGCTGCAATCGGGCAGGGCGCGGCGACGGCCTTACTGGCCCCGCTGATCGTCAAGGCGTTCGGTGTCGAGCCCGTGATCTACCTGGCTGGACTGCTCCTGCTTCTGGCCGCCAGCCGGGTGTTTGATCTGCCGGTGGGGGACCGCGTCTGGGAGGGCTGGAGAGCGAGCCTCCCGCCGATGCGTGTCAGGCTGCGCGCGGCCGTGCGCTGGCTGGTCACCCACCCGGCCGTCGGGACGATGATCGTGTTCTCCGTGCTGGCGGCGACCGTCAACACGGTGCTGGCGACACTCGCTCCGCGCTATGTAGAGGCTGTGTTGAAGGCGGATGCCACTAACACGGCCTACGTATTTGCGCCGTCCGCGCTTGGCGTCGGTTTGGCGCTGGTCTGCGCACCGCTCGTCATTGGGCGCGCTGGAGAGCGCATGTCGGCGATCGGCGGCGTCTCCCTTTCTGCCGCTGCGCTGTTCTCGCTTGGATTGGTCGCCGAGATACGCGACGTGGTCGACTCGGTGAATCCGATGCACCTGACGGAGTTGGCCGGCTGGGAAATGAACGGGCTGACTCGGACCGCTGGTCTGCTGGCCGTGCCGCTCGCGTTCGGCGTGTCGTTGGCGGCAACGAGCGTGCAGACGTACATCAACCGACGGGTCCCCGTACGCCACCAGGGGCGGACGTTTGCGCTGCAGGGAGCGCTGCGCAATGGAGCCGCGATCTTCCCGCTGCTGGCGCTGAGTTCGGCGGCGGGCGCTATTGGCGCGGATAACGTGCTCCTCATATCGCCGCTGTTGCTGTTACTGCTGGCCTGGGGCCTGGTCGCTGTCAGCTTCCGCATCTCCCGGTTGCGTGCTCCCGGACGAATGGAGGTACTCGAGACTTTCTGGGAGGAGCGGGAGGACCGAGGAGCTGAGCCGGCCCGCGGGCGGCAATAGCCGCGCGGGCCGGCCGTTTGATCGTTTGTTCAGGCCTGCCGGACGGCCTCGATGTAGAGATTGATCTTCACGCGGTCGCCGACGACAGCGCCGCCGGTCTCCAGCAGCTGGTTCCAGCGCACGTTGAAGTCCTTGCGGCTAATCTCGCCCTGGGCACTGAATGCGGCTCGGTCGTTGCCCCAGGGGTCCTGGATGCGCCCCCCGAACTGACCCTCGAGCACGACCTCGCGCGTTACGTCGCGGATCGTGAGGTTTCCCACGACCTTGAAGTCCTCGCCGCCAGCATACTCGACCCGGGTACTCTCGAACGTCATCTTCGGGAACTGCTCTGCGTTGAAGAAGTCATCGGACCGCAAGTGAGCGTCGCGGTCGGGCACGTTAGTGTCGATGCTGGCGACATCGATAGTTGCCAGCACGCGAGACGCTGAAGGATTGCCTTCGTAGATGTCGACCGTGGCATCGAACTCGCGGAAGGTGCCGCGGACGGTGCTGATCACCATGTGCTTGACGGAGAAGTCGACGTTCGAATGCGTCTTGTCAACGGTCCATGTGTTTGTCGCGGCCTGGGTTGGTGCGGTCATCAGTGATCCTCCTTCGGCATACTTGCCGTATGTAACTTATTCGATGTAAGGTACTCTACAGAGATAAGCTTATCATTGTCAAGTGGCTTATGGAGAGTAAGATGAGAAGGATGGATTCGGAGCTCGGAGCCTTCTGTCCGAAATACCACCATGCCGTTGAGCTGCTCGGGCGCAGATGGACGGGGGCGATCCTCCGCGCCCTGATGACGGGCGTTTCGCGGTTCAGCGAGCTCTGTGAGGTCGTGCCCGGCTTGAGCGATCGCATGCTGGCCGAGCGCCTGAAAGAGCTTGAGGCTGAGGGCCTCGTGCAGCGCAGCGTCTACCCCGAAACACCGGTGCGTATCGAGTACTCGTTGACCGAGAAAGGGCGAGACCTGGAGGCAGTTATACGGGCCGTCTCAGGCTGGGCGGAGCGGTGGAACGTGACCACGAGGGGAGTTCGAGCGCCCTAGAAGCGCAGAAGGCGAGAGCGTCGAATGATGCGTGCCGTCTGGTTCGCCCTGGGTCTTGTGGCGGCCGGGGTATTCGTTGGCGTTGCCCTGGCCGGCGAGAGCGCGCCTTTGGCAGCAGCGTTCTTCTTTGTTGTCGCCCTGGTTGTTATCCTGCCCTGCGTTGCGGTCCTACGGGTGATTCGCGGTGGCGGAACGTTCCGGCAGCGCCTGAAGCGCCCAGAGGGGTTGGCCCTGGCGCTGTCGCTGCTTGCGCTGGGGATAGCGGTTATCGTGCCCTGGTTCATGGGGCTGGTGGACGGCGCGGATGGTCTCGTCCGCATGGCAGGCGCCGTTGCCGTCGCGGTCGCGATATTTGCCGCCGGGCGCCGGCTGAAGCCCGGGTGGGCAGTGCTCACATCGATTGCGCTTGTGGGTTCGTGCTTATCGGCGGCGCTTCTCTCAAATGGCCTTGCGGAGTGGGTGGGCTGGCAGGACCTCCATTGGAGAGAGACGACGGACGATCCCCTCGACGGCTCTTCGGTCGATATCGGCTGGGGTATCCTGGGGGCTGTCGTTTTCGCCCCGGTTGCCGGGACTGCTCTCGGCCTCGCCTCTCAGGTCAACAAGCGAGAGCCGGTCAGTGCTCAGGGTGCGATGGCGGGTTCGGCCGGTGTGCCGGGCTCGATCTCCTCGACTTGACCGCGCCGACGCATCGAGACTGCCGCCTCACGATCGCTAACCAGGAGTGCGGTCGCCATTCCCAGCAGGCTCAACGCCGCCGCAACGATGAACGCATCGTCAAAAGCGTCGAGTGCGGCCGAACTGTCCGCGCCCGGTTGGAGCGACGTGCCGTGTGCAGTCAGCCTGCTGGTCAACACGGTGGCCAGCAGTGCCACGCCGAAGCTCGAACCAACCTGGCGCCCGGCGCTGGCCACGGCGCTGGCGCGCCCCATCATCTCCGGACTGATCGTGGCGAAGGTGGCGGTCTGAAGCGAGACGAGCAGGAACGAGAAGAAGCAACCGCGCGCGAACATCAGGCCCCGGATCCACCAGAGGTTGGTGTTAAGGTCGATGTACAGGAAACCGAGCGTCGTCGCGGCTACCCCTACCATTCCGATCATGAGGAGGCGGCGAGGGCCCACGATTGGGTAGACGCGGCTCGATACCTGCACCATCATGACAACGCCGATCGCCTGCGGGAACGTGGCAAGGCCGGAGTCGAACGCCCCCAGCCCCATCGTGGAGCGCGATTGGAGGAGTAGCGGCAGCAGGAAGAGGCCGCCCATGAGCCCCCCGAAACCCACAAGCTGAACCACATTGGTAGCGGCGAACAGCCTGTTCTGGAAGAGCCGCATGTCGATCATCGGCTCCGCGGTGCGAAGCTCGACAACCGTGAACAGGGCGAGAATCGCGAGTCCGGCGCCGCCGAAAGCCAGCACGGTGGGGTCATCCAGCCCTTGCTTGCCGGCCTCCGCCAGCCCGTACATCAGGGAGGCCAGTCCTGCGCAGGCGAGCAGTAGCCCCGGCACGTCGAGGCGGCCTGGGCTCGGTTGGGTCTCCTCTTTCAGGAAGAGGCCGGCGAAAACAAAGCCGAGCGCGCCGACGGGGATGTTGATCAAGAATATCCAGCGCCAGTCCTGGTACTCCACGAGGTATCCGCCGAGGACGGGGCCGCTTGCCGGTGCCACTACCATCGGGATCATGAGGACGGCGGCACCCTTGGCGCGTTCGTGCGGAGGAAAGGCGCGGAACAGCATCGCCGTGCCCACCGGGGTCAGCATGCCGCCGCCGACGCCCTGGAGAATGCGGAATGCGATCAGCGATTCAATGCTCCAGGCTAATCCACATGCCAGTGACGCGGACGTGAACAGGAAGAGGGCGAGCATGAAGATCTTCTTGGTGCCGAATCGGTCCCCAAGCCAGCCGGAAACGGGAATGAAGACGGCCAGGCTCAGGAGGTAGCCGGTGACGACCCACTGGACGTCGGTGGTGTCGGCCTTGAACTCGCGAGCCAGCTCCGGAATCGCAACATTGACAATCGTCATGTCCAGAAGGTCCATGAACAGGCCAAAGACGAAGACGATGCCGACGATCCACTTGTACTCGAGCTTCCCGATCATTGCCCTGGCCCCGTGCCTACAGTTTCGCTAGGGCGGGAATCACGTCCCTGCCCATCGCCTCGAGCGTGGCCGCGTTGTCGACTCCCATCACCGAGCCGATCACGGTCTGGATCCCGACTTCGTTGAAAGGCGCGATTTCGTCGACGATCCTGGAGGCGTTTTCGCCGCTGGCGCCGGGCAGGAAGACCCAGAGCAGCGTCTTCTCGATCTCATCGTAGTCTCGTCCCTCGTGCTCGCAGTGCTCCCGCAAGATGTCGAGCTTCCGCTTCACCCAATCGGTCGTTTGGCCACGCGCCGGGATGTTCGTTGCGTCGGCGTATCGTGCGACGAGGCGGAGAGTGCGCTTCTCGCCGGAGCCGCCGATAAGGATGGGAGGATGTGGACGTTGCAAGGACTGTGGTGAGTTGATCGTCTCGCGGAGCTGGTAATGTTTGCCGTCAAACGGGCCATTGTTGCCGCTGTCCCACATCTGATGGGCGATCTGGAGAGTCTCTTCCAGGCGCTCAAACCGCTCCTTAAGCGGGGGGAAGCGCACGCCCAGCCCATCGTGCTCGCGCTCAAACCATGCGGCGCCGATCCCGAGCCAGGCGCGACCACCCGAGAGCACATCGAGCGTCGTCACCTGTTTGGCCAGAATTCCCGGATGCCGATATGTGACCCCGGTGACCATGGTGCCGAGCCTGACTCGCTCGGTCTTCGCGGCAAGGAAGCCCAGGGCCGTGTAGGCCTCAAGCATCTCCTGTTCTGCCGGCCCGATAATCGGAAGCTGGAAGAAATGGTCCATGACCCAGATGGACTCGAACCCCACGTCCTCAGCGGTCTTCGCGATCTGTCCCAGTCGTTGAGCGATCGCGGGCGGACCATCAGCCCATGTAAAGATAGGTATCTGCAGGCCGAGCTTCATCTGTGACTCCTCAGTTCTCCTGTTCGGGTGAAGGCCATCATGGATGCACAAGATGGTGTGCTGTCAAGGCCGGACCCTGAATTGACCCAACAACCTTTGGGCCGCTAATCTAGACATACTTTCCCCAGGAGATCCGGAAATGGTCCAGAAGTCGAAAACCTCGCTGAATGTTGCCCGCCGCGATGTGACGGGCAAAAAGGTACGTGCCCTGCGGCGCGGCGGGATCGTACCCGCAAACATCTACGGCAACAACGTGGATTCGGTGGCGGTGCAGGTCTCGGGCGACGATCTGCGACACCTCATGCGGGGCCACGGACGTTCCGAGATCGTGTACGTCCAGCTCGATGGCGAAGAGCGTCCGACGTTCATCCGTGACGTGCAACGAAACCCGGTGACGGACCAGGTGCTGCACGTCGACTTCATGCAGATATCGCTCAAGGAGAAGGTGAAGATCGAAGTACCCCTCCACTTCGTGGGCAAAGCCCCGGCGGTAGACACCTATGGCGGTATCGTGACCCACCAGCTGAACCAGGTGCTCGTCGAGGCGCTGCCGACCAGCATTCCGTCCGCGATCGAAGTGGATGTCAGTGCGTTGGCCGAAATCGGTCAGTCCCTGCACGTTTCGGATATTGCCGTACCCGAGGGCGCGGTCATCCTCAACGACCCGGATTCGGCCGTGGCACGAATTGACCTGCCGGCGGCTGAGCGGGCCGAAGAAGTGGAGGCCGTCGAGGCCGGTGAGGCGCCGGCCGCAGAAGGCGCCGAAGAGGCGGCGCCTGCTGAAGAGGAAGCAGCGGGCGAGTAGCCAACAGAAATTGTTTAGGCGGGGAGGCGATGAGTCTCCCCGCTTTTACTTCATCGGCACTGACCCCAGGTGCCGTCCGATTAATTCCGGCATCCCACGCAGCAGGTCCGGTGATGGCATGCGTTTGTGGCCTGCCCGTTGTGCCTCGCGAACGGCGAGGAGCCCATCGCCGGTCTGAACGGCGAAAGCTGCGGCTCTCGCCTCGGGAGGTGCGCCGGATGGCAAGGCCACCACTGTTCCTGGAAGCGCGCCGCTATCCGCGTCGATAGGCCACGCTGACCAGATGTGCATCAGTTGGCCATCGAGACCTGTGTACGCACCGGGCCACGGATTGTAGGCGCGGACCCGCCGCCAGATATCGAGTGCTGGGAGCGACCAGTCGACTGCCCCGTCCTCCTTCTTGAGCGGGCGCGTGAACGTGGCTCGGGAGCTGTCCTGCGGCTCGGGCGTGATCCGCCCCGCCAGCCAGTCCTGTGTGGTTCGGACGAGGAGCTCGCTGCCGAGCTCCGCCAACGACTCCGTGAGGGATGCTGACGCATCTTCAGGCGAAATTGGATGCCTCGCCTGCGCCAGAATGGGTCCGGAGTCCATTCCCTCGTCCATCAACATGATGGTCACGCCTGTCTCTTTGTCGCCCGCCAGGATCGCTGCCGGTATGGGCGACGCCCCGCGGTAGAGGGGCAGAAGTGAAGGGTGGACGTTAACCACACCGTGTTCCGGGATGTTGAGCACCTCCGGCCGGAGTATCTGGCCATAGGCCACGGCCACGATGAGGTCTGGGGCCAGGTCTTGCAGGGCCGCCACCGATTCCGGGTTCCGCAGCGATTCTGGCTGGGTCACCGGCAATTCCAGTTCAAGTGCTGCCAGCTTCACCGGAGAGTGGGAGGGGCGCCTGCCACGACCGGCTGGACGGTCTGGCTGTGTGACTACAGCGGCAATCTCGTGGCCGCTGGATGCGAGCGCGCGCAGTGACGGAACCGCGAAAGCGGGCGTTCCGATGAAGATGAGACGCATCAACGGCAGAATATGCTGGCGTGATGCGCGGTGCAAAGCGCCCTCCACAACCGTGCGGCGTTGGACGGCGTTATAGACTTAGGTGATATGAGGGTGATCGGACGCAGGAAGCGCGTACTGGTGCTCGCCCTGGCGCTCGCGGGGATCGTGGGAGCCTGCGGGTCTGGTAGCCCCGGCGATAGCCAGGGTGACGGTGGGATCCAGGTGATCGTCGTGTCGCCCAGCGGCTCCCCGACGCCCCGCGTTCGGAAGACGCCTACCCCCAGCCCATCTCCCGAACCGACGGCTGTCCCGGTGTGCGCGCCAAACCCGGATCCGGCACCCGCGAAGCTTCTTCAGGTGGAGGAGCCAAAGCCGAATGCCCAGGTGCAATTCCCGGTTCACGTCCGTGGTTGGGGTTCCACGATTGGCCAGAACGACCGGGGAGTTGCACTTTCCGTCGTTGACATTAAGCAGAACGTCCTGCAGGTGAACAACCTGCCGCCGCAGCCCAGGGAGTACAGGGTCGCACCGGCCGGGATCGAGGTCACGGACTTCACCCGTCCGTTTGCTGCGGACGTGGTGCTGGCCAACGTTGACGAACCCACGCCGTACTGCCTGTGGATCTACCTGGAAACCACGGAACAGGGCAGGGCAAGGGGGGTTGTGCAGGTCCCAATCGTCGTCCTCCCCCAGTAATTCGGCTTGATCAGGAGACGATAGTGGCCATCGCCCCGCCCAGGGCAAATGCGCCCAGCAGGAGAGCGGCAGCGCGCGCTAGCTCAGAGTCTCGTCCACTTTCGAACCATGCGGTTGCTGCGGCGGCTACTGTGACGCAAATGATCGTCAGCAGTTCAAGAGTGTTCACGCGAGCTAGCCACCGATTTGATCTGAACCGGTCACCGTCCAGTCGCTGATGTTTCTGAAGCGTGAGGATGGCCAGAACAGGAGCCCGGGGTCGACGTTCTGGATGCGGCTGCTCACGAAATACACGTACAGCTGCGAGTAGAGAGGGATACTGGCCGCGTCATTGAGGAACTGCTGCTGGAACTGACTGTAAAGGGCCGTCCTCTGCTCGACGTTGTCCGCGACCCTGGCTTCCTCCATCAGGCGGTCGGCTTCGTCGTCAGCGTAGCCGGTCAAATTGCGGCCCCCCTCAAGTGCCTGGGAGCTGTGCCATGAGGGGTACGGGTCTGGGTCGGGACCGGGATCAAGGCCGAACACGGCGGCCTGGTACTGCCGGGGAATCAGGAATTCGCGAACCAGGTCGTTGGATGGCTGCTGGACCACTGTTGTATCCATCCCGATGTCCTTCAACTGTTCGGCGACCAGGTCCGCAACGGCTCCACGCAACGGGTCCTGGTCGGTCATCAGGGTGATTCGCAACTCAGCGTCGTTCTTTCGTCGCACGGGTTCGCCGCCGGACAGGTTCCAGCCTGCCTCTTCGAGGATCTGGCGCGCCTCGCCGATGTCATGCGCGGGTGGGCTCACGTCCGGATCGTACGCCCAGGACCCGGGGACGATCGGCGTATCAACTCGCACCCCGCGGCCGCCGAGGAGGCCGGTGATGATTGAGTCAACGTCAACGGCGCGGGCTATCGCCTGGCGGACGGCAGGATCGTTGAGAGGAGCGGCGGTGTTATTGAGGAAGAGGTCCGTATGGGCGCTGCGGGCAGCGGAATAGGGTGACACCCCGGGAACGTCCATGAGGGTCTGGAAGTCGGATGGGTTAATGGTGAGGTCGACCAGCAGGCCCTGTGTGTTCCCCCGGACAAGGCCGGCCGCAGCAGACGCGATGTCTGGGTAGAAATCAAGGCGTAGCTCATCGATCGAGGGGCGGCCCAGATAGAAACCATCGTACGCGTGCAGGATCGCGCTGTCTGGACTCAGCCCGTCCAGACGGTAGGGGCCGGTTCCGATGGGCCGGGAATTGAATGGGTCGTCAGCGATCTCCTTTGCCGGCACCGCTTCCAGTAGATGCCTGGGCAGGATGCCCATAGCCGCGTACGTTACAAAGGGTGCATAGGGTTCCTGCAGCGTACAGGCGACGGTAAGGGGATTCGGAGCGCTGCAACTCACCGATTGCCAGAGCGATTTCTGCTCGGGGTCAGTGGGGAGATCCGGATTGGCCAGCAACCCGAACGTAAAGACAACGTCATCAGCGCTGAATGGCACACCACTGTGCCAGGTAACGTCGTCCCGGAGGGTGAAGGTCACCTCCTTGCCATCTCCACTTGTGCTCCAGGTTTCGGCCAGGTCGGGCAACGGACGCCCGTCCTTGTCCAGTTTGACGAGGCCGGAGAAGACCAGTGCCGCGAGGTCGCGATCGGCATCAGAGAGATGCGCGAAGAGCGGGTTCACCCGCGATGGCGCACCAACGACCGCCTCGGTGTAGCTGACACGATCTGCCGATCCGGCGCCACCGAAAGGGTTGGCGATGACGAAGAAGGCGACGACCACGAGAACAACTCCGCAGCCAAGGACCGCCAGGAGGGGCCAGCCCGGCCGGTGGTGCGCAGCGCGGCGCGCGTCGGAGCGAGCCGAAGAGTCCATGTCAGAGTCGACGCGGGATTGAATCGCTATCGGACGTAGACGGCGAGGCCCGCGATACCCACCCAGAGTGCGCTCAGCCCGATGGTGAGCTGAAACAGCGTCTTTTCAAGCCCCCGACGAGTGCGGACGAAGGATCCGCTCTGGAGCCCGCCGACGCCCTCGCCCTTCACCTGGAGAAGGATGACGGCGACGAGGGCGATGGACACGAGGATCGAGGCTATCGCGAGGTAATCTTCTAACTGCATTCGGTATCAGCCTGAACTTTCCGCGGTGATGAGGTCGGCCTCCGCTTCCGGAGACAGCGTCGGTACCTGATCGCGGTCGTAGTAGATCTGCATCACGGCTTGTGCGAGCTTGGCCGAGTCGTGGTGGTATCGGTTTTCTTCTGAAATTACGTCGGCCTGGACCAATCTTATTCCATGGTTCACCACTGAGTCCAGCCGCACGGCCTCGGACTGAGGCGCCTTGGGGATCACGTCAGGCGGGTTGGAGTTGGCCAGGACGTAGTTGATGACCGACTTACCGATGTGATCCTCGATTGCCCGCACGTGGGCCGCAACATCGAACCCATCAGTCTCGCCGTGCTGAGTCGCGACGTTGCAGACGTATATCTTCCGTGCCGGGGATGCCAGGATGCTGCGACGTACTCCCTCGACGAGGATGTTAGGCAGGACGCTGGTGTACAGACTGCCCGGCCCGAGAATGATGAGGTCGGCCTCGAGAATCGCCCGCACCGCCTCCGGATGGGCCGGCGGATTGTGGGGCAACAGATAGACTTCTTTGATCCGCGAGTCGCCGCCATCCCCGTTCGCGGCACCGGCGCCGATTAGCGACTCGCCGTGGATGGTTCGCATGTCCTCGGTCTTCGCGCAGAGGGTGACGTTCGCTAGCGTTGACGGGATGATCTGCCCGCGCACGGCGAGCACACGCGACGTCTGGCGGATGGCGTCTTCGAAGTTTCCCACGACACCCGACATCGCGACGATAAAGAGGTTGCCAAAGGAATGCCCGGCCAGCCCGGAGCCGTCTGAGAAACGGTACTGGAACAGCTTCGTGACCAGTGGCTCGGCATCAGCAAGCGCCGCGATGCAGTTGCGCACGTCACCCGGCGGCAGGACTCCAAGCTCGCGCCTCAGGACGCCGGAAGAGCCGCCGTCATCCGCGACCGTGACGATGGCGGTGAGATTACCGGTGTAATCCTTCAGCCCCCTGAGGAGGGAGGAGAGACCGGTCCCGCCACCGATGGCCACGATCTTCGGTCCGCGCCGAAGGAAACGCTGCGTGTAGATCGTGTTGACGATGCTATCTGTCCGGCTGCGGTTTGGGACGAGCACGCTAATAAGCGATTCGTTCAGTTTGTAGATGGAGAAGAGGATGAGGAATGATGCGGCGCCCATGTAGGCGGCGCCGCGCACGTAACGGGGGATGAACTGGAACGTGACGTAGTACATGAAGTCCGGGAGCGTGTATCCCTCGAGGTATGCCTCTCGAATGAGATAGCTGAGCCCGAATGTCATCATGGCCACGCCGATGAGCGCGAGGCCGAGCCAGCGCTTGATATGCATGCCCGGGTAGAACCACTTCAGGAAGTCGAACGCAAATAGACGCTTCATCTGCTGCTATTAGTAACGAAGCCGGTGGCGAAAAGACTACGGTCCTTCAAGCTAATTTCTCTTTAAGAATGCTGGTCACGACATCAGGCCGGGCGCGGCCGCGGGTTTCGCGCATCACCTGCCCCACGAGGAACTTGATCGCCTCCTCCTTACCACTGCGGAAGTCCTGAACGGCCTTTTCGTGAACCTCGATCACCCTGTCCACTGCCGATGATACTTCGTCCTGGGATTCGATCTGGCCAAGCCCCTGCTCGGCCACGATGGTCGCCGCGGGCCTCGCTGTTTCAAACATCTGCTCGAGGACATCCTTCGCGGTCTTACCGGAGATTGCCCCATTCTCCTGGAGGGCGAGCAGTTCCGCGAGCATTCCCGGCGTTACCGCAGCGTCCTGGATATCCACACCGCGCGCGTTCAAGATGCGGGCGAAGTCCCCGTTGATCCAGTTCGCCACAGTCTTGGCCCGCGAAACCCCGCCGGCGGCTGCCGTGGCGTCCTCGAAGAAGTCCCCCCGCGCGCGTGATTCGGCCAGTATCCGCGAGTCGTACGCGGACAATCCGTATTGATCCTGGAACCGCAACCGCTTTGCGTCAGGTAGCTCTGGCATCCTTGCCCTGATCCGGTCCACCCAGTCGGGAGTGATGACGAGGGGCGGCAGGTCCGGCTCAGGGAAGTAGCGGTAGTCCTCGGCAAACTCCTTCGTTCGCTGTGGGACGGCCTGGCCGGTCTCCTCGCGCCAGCCGCGGGTCTCCTGGACAACGCGCCCGCCCGCGTCCAGAACCGCCGCCTGGCGGCCCTCCTCGAAGCGGACCGCATCGTATGCATGCTTGATGCTGTTGATGTTCTTGAGTTCCACCTTGGCGCCGAAGGCACTTGAGCCCGCCGGACGAATACTGACATTCGGCTCGCAGCGCATGTTGCCCTCTTCCATATTCGCCCGGCTGGCACCGATGTAGCGCAGCACCTGGCGTAGCTTCTGCAGGTAGGCACGGGTCTCTTCAGCCGAGCGGATGTCCGGCTCAGACACGATCTCCATCAGGGGTACGCCTGACCGGTTGACGTCGACAAGGGAATATGGCTCCCCGATCGCCTGGTCTGTTTGATGAAGCAGCCGCGCCGTGTCCTCCTCCAGGTGAACGCGGGTGATGCCCACGCGCTTCACCTGATCTCCGACTTCGATTTCCAACCAGCCGTTGCGGCATATTGGCAGGTCGTACTCCGAGATCTGATAGCCTTTCATGAGGTCCGGGTAGTGGTAGTTCTTACGGTCAAACTTGGCCTCGGAGGCGATTTCGCAGTTGAGCGCCAGGCCGGTCATGATCGTCAACTCCACCGCTTCCCGGTTGATGACCGGCAGTACGCCCGGCATCCCGAGGCAGACCGGGTCGACGTGGGAATTGGGTGGGGAATCCAGCGTCGGGTTGGCACAACCGCAGAACATCTTGCTCCGCGTGAGAAGCTGGGCGTGCACTTCGATGCCGATGACCGTCTCATAGCGGACGGATGCTGTCGTTGTCATCGGATCAGTCCGAGTTTACCAGTAGTCTGGTGGCGCGCCGCTTCGTCGCCCGCGCGATAATGTGGAAACCTCACAGACACTCGAAGAACAACTCCAGGGTTTTTCGCCGGGCGTCCGTGGCCGCGTCCGCGGCGTACGCTTCCGGCCGGGTGTCGTTGAAGATTGCGTGTTCCGTGCCTGGATCGCCGGCGGGACGGGCGAGGAAATCGGGCGTGGCTGAGCCATCGCGTTCAACTTCGACCATCGAGGTCAAGATATCCGACACGTAAGGGCTCCTTCAGAAGTGAGACCGGGACGCGGGGGCTATGGTATCACGGAGGCTCTGGCGTCCAGGATGTGGTGCCGGGGGTGGGATTCGAACCCACACGCCCTTGCGAGCAGCGGATTTTAAGTCCGCAGTGTCTACCGTTCCACCACCCCGGCCCGGGGTTGATTGTAACCAATCAGCGCTGGATCGCAGAACGATACCCATCAGTGGCAGGCTCCTGAGCCGGAGTCGGTGAATCCGCCGTCTTCGACCGGGATGAACTCCCAGGAGTAGCGGCCCGTTCCCAGCGTGAATTTGATGACCCCGTACGATGCCAGGTGCTCCGTTCCGTCACCGTCCCCCGCCGCATCGCCCCAGGCCTCAAGGCCAGGATTCGTGGCGACTCGCTCGTCATCAACTTCGGTCAGGTCTCCACCCCCCGTGCCGACGATGAAGAGCCGAATGCCAGCCTCGTCTGTGCTGGAGGCATCGCGGTTCAGCGGCGCATATCGCTGGTAGTTGTGGTCATGGCCGTTGACGACGACGTCAACGCCCGCGTCGAACAGTTGCCGCCAGATTTCGATCATTTCGCCTTCGTCGTTGTCGTGGGGCCCGGCGGTCAGGACGGGGTGGTGCCAGTAGGCCAATGTGCACTGCGCCTGGTGGGTCGAGAGCTCGTGGCTAAGCCATCGCTGCTGGAGAGATCCCTCGTCGCAGCTCCCAACATCTTCGCAGTTGCTGTTCAGGACGATGACACGCCACGAGCCGAGATCGTAGCCGTAGTAGCCGGCGCGGACGGGCCCCGCGCGCTGACCGAAATAGTCGTAGTAGGGCTGGGCGGCGGAGGTGTGGTAGTCATGGTTGCCGGGTGCCGGGTAGGTCCGCGAGCGATGCCTGCCCCAGCCGGGATCGTAGCACCTGGCAAAGTCCCCGGTGCTGCCGTCGTCGTAAGCGTTGTCGCCTGCAGTGAAGACTGTGCCCGCGATGCCGTCCAGGAGCCGGCCTGTGTCGTCGTCGGTCGTCTCGCCGCAAACGCCGATATCGCCCGCTCCCACCAGCACCGCTCCCCCGCTTGCTCCGCCTGCCGGTGGTGATGGTGAGGGGGATGGCGATGGCAACCCCGTTACTCTGGTTCGCGTCGTCGTTGGTTGGGATCCAGGCTCCCGAATAGCCCCTGAGTCGCCGCACGCCACCGCGAGTGCTGCTCCGAGCGCAAGGTTCGCCGCCATCCGGAGGACTATTTGTCGCGCCATCGCGTCGTCAGAATACCGAATCGGCGGTCCTGACCGCAGCGCCTGTGCGCCCGGTGGGACCGCCGAAGTGTCGCCTTCGTGGAGCGGCTAGTGGTGGTGCGATTGGTTGCCCGAGACGGCCTGACCGAGGTTCCTGGGGAGGTCGTCCATCGAGTGCTCCTCGTCGGACAGGTCGTGGAACTGCTGTCCCCAGGAGTCGTCGTGATCATCGTCGTCGTGGAACGAGGCGAGCACGTCCTGCACGTTCTGGCCGGTAGCCGCGGCGATTCTGTACGCCTTGAAGATGATCCCGAAGCCGAACCCCTGGTCGTGGAGCGCCTGGACTTCTTCTACCGGAACGCCGAACGCGTCGGCGATCGCCTGTGCAGTGACGCAGTGGTCGTCGTCGCCATCGTGGCGATCGGAGTCGTCATCGGCGTCATCACCCTCGTGATGGTCGGCGTCATCATCGTCATCGGCGTCATCGCCGTGGTGATCGTCGTCCGCCTCATCATCGTCGTCATCGTCACATACTGCCGCGTCGGTCGGCGATGGTGCCGGGGTCTCGGTCGGCATGTCGGTCGGCGATGGCGCGGGTGTCTCCGTCTCCGTAGGTTCCGGAGTCGCCGTGTCTGTGGGGGTCACTGTATCCGTCGCCTCGGCCGTCGCTGTCGGTGTGTCGGTGGAAACAGGTTCAGGGGTGTCACCATTCAGCGCCGCCACCGAGGCGATTGCGCTGAAGGAGAGCACCGTGGTCGCGAATAGCCCCAGGGGCAAGTGCTTGATCATGACGTCCTCCAGTTGCGAGATTGTCCGTTTAGACTTCCGGGCTTACCTTCAATATGCCTATCGCCGTTGGGGGCGCGTACTACTCGGTCGCCACGCGATTCTTTGAAGCTTATTTGGGTCTGATTTGGTTAAGTCCAGGCGCATGGAAGAACGAAACCGCCCGGGGCCTCGGCGCCCGGACGGTTGGGATTGTGTTGGAGGCGACGGCGGGATTCGAACCCGCGATCAGGGTTTTGCAGACCCCTGCCTTAACCACTTGGCTACGTCGCCGACTCGCGTGGTGCCGAGGAGGGGATTTGAACCCCTACGCCCTTACGGGCACCGCCCCCTCAAGACGGCGTGTCTACCTATTCCACCACCTCGGCAGCATCAACTATGTTAGCGGCTGGTCAAAAACATCGGCAACACTGGAGGAGGCCCCGCATGATGGGGCCTCCTGTTCGCGGTGGAGGGAGCGAGATAGCTACTGCCCGGGGATCTCTGTAACCTCGTAGGGGGGCTCGAAAGCGTCCGAGGGGACGTCTTCGCTGGCCTCCGTAGCCTTCATTTCGAAATTGCCGCTGCCGAGGTCATAGGACGAGAGCAGGAGAAGTCCGCTGTCGGAGAAGCACCATTTTATAGTGCCGCTGTCGCCACCGAAATCACCACTGGCGGTGAAGCAGTTGGCGTCCATGGATGCGATGTTTTCGGACGATGACTCGACATCAACATCGCTGAACAGGTCGATGTATCCGAAGACAGCTTCTGAGCTGCCATACTGGGTGAACAGGCCGGCAAACGGGTTGCTTCCCACGTCGCCCTCGCCCTCAAAGCAGAATCCCTGCCCGCCGCTCTCAGTGCACGTGTATGAAGCTTCGGGGGTCGTGATGGAGACGAAGTTGCCATCACTGGAGGCGATGTCGATACGAGACTTGTCGCCCTGCGAATAGATCGTCCACTCCCCCTCCGGTGCGCCCGTGGTCTTGAAGGTGTACGTGATGACACCGTCGACGTCCTCGCTGCTACCCGCGATGTCCTCGAGCTCCGCGAGTGCGTCGTCTCCGCCGCCATTGCCACCGTCATCACCGCCGTCGTCACCACCGGCGTCCGTCGTTTCGGTCGCGGTGGGTTCGCTGACGCCGTCGTCACCGCCGTCATCATCGCCACCGTCGTCATCCCCGCCGCAGGCCGCGACGAGGAGGGTCAGGGTGGCTATCAAGGCCAGAAGCAGCAGAAGCCAGCTCCTCTTTGCGGGGTCGCGCATTGTTCGTAGTCCTCCCGGATATGCTGGTGTTCATTCGATACATTACGCCACGCCGGGCTGACGGTCGAGAGGCGCAGACCTGGACAGGAGTTCGGGATTGGTGGTTCGCAGCTTGTCTCGCACGGTCTCGCGGACGTGTTCGGCGATCAGCGCCAGGTCATCCTCGTGGCCGTCCCGGATGCGAGCGCAGAGCGCTTCGTTGCGGGAGCGCAGCTCCGCTGCCAGGGTCTTGAGGTTGGCGGGGCGTTCGGCGGGGCCCAGTATCCGGTCCAGCCGTTCCCACTCGGCGACGAGATGCTCGTCTTGAAGGTCGAGCTCACGGCGGACGATGCGGACAGCGTTGGCGGCGACGCGGGCGTGAAACCCCCGTGAGCCGGGGACGTTCGGCACGATCTCGGCGTCGAGGAAATGCTCGATCGCGGCCAGAAGTTCGTCAACGGCTGGCCTATCCTGCACTGCGTGCCAATTCCACTGCGCCCTTACGCATATGTGGTGTCCTCCATGAGGTTGAGCAACTCCCACTCGGTCTCGGCGGTGCGGCGGCCGATGGTTGCGAGTTCGACGGATCGGGACATGCCGTCGAGGTAGGCTCTGGCCTGCATGATCGTGATGATGCCCCAGCGAAGGTTGCCGAACGCTTCCCACCAGCGCACCGCCTCCGGGTCGATGGCACACCCGCGTGCTGACTCATACGCCTGGAACAGGGCCTCGCGTGTTCCGACGCCCGCTGTCGGCAGGTCGTCGTTGCCGAAGCGCCAGGAACGGACGCACAGCCAGCCCAGGTCCTCCATGGGATCGCCAACGTGGGCCAGCTCCCAGTCGAGTACCGAGCGGATACCCTCGGGCCCGACGATGAAGTTGCCCATGCGGTAGTCGCCGTGGACAAGGGTGGATTCGGCAGGAGGCGGCAGTCTGCGCTTGAGCCAGCGCAAGGCCAGCTCGAAGGCCGGGTGTGGGTCCGGCGTGATCATGCGGTAGGTTTGCTCGAAGCGGGAAACCTCAGTCTCGGCGGGCGAGAGGCCCTGTTCGGGACGCTGGAGGGGAAGGTCGTCGGTGGGTACAGCGTGGATAGCGGCGAGGATCGTTCCAAGCTGAGCGGGCATGCGCTCGCGGGCCGCAGCGTAGTCGTCGTCGCGGAGGATGCGGCGGGCAATCGTCTCTCCCTCGACGCGCTCCATGAGGAAGAACGGCACCTCGAGTGAATCGTCGCCCATGGCGTGAACACGGGGCGCCATGACGCCGGCCGCGACGGCGGCGTCGAGGACTCGGTATTCGGCCTCGCGGGACATGACGTTCGGGCCTTTGCGCGGGTCCGCGCGAGCGACCAGCGGGAGAGTCTCCGTCTTGCCGTCGGCGTGCTGGATGACGGCGTCGAATGACCAGGTCTGGCGGGAGGCGCCCCCGGTGAGGAGGCTCAGGTCATCGATGTGAACTGACCGGGCGCGATGGTGGCGCTGGAGGAAAGCGGCGAGACGCTCGCCGACTTCTTCAGGGGTCAGGCGGTCGGAAGACATGAATCACCGCGTAGAGACATCTCGCCGGGACGTCGCTACTGGAGCTGGTCCAGGTATTCGCTGATGCCGAGGCCGGTGCGGCCGAGGCAGGTGTATTCGGTCATGCCCTCGCCGATGTGGGTGACGTGGCCCTCGCGCCGGTTGCGGAGCGGGATCAGCGAGAGAACGCGGCCCTCGATGCGGACGGCCTCGCCGCTGCTCAGGGTGACGTCGGCAGTCATCGAGCGGTGGAACGGCTGGCCGGCGTCGAACTGTGTGTCGATGGCGACCTTCACGATCGGCTCGACGACCCCATCGCGGATGACGACTCCCCACTCAGTGCGCTCGGTCTCGGTGCGGTTGATCTCGGAGACCATGATGTTGAGGTCCGGGCCGAACGAGCAGGTGAGCCAGCGGTAGGAGAGGATGTTCTGCCAGTAGCGCGGGCCCCACGAGTGATCGCGAAGACCGTAAGCGTGGATTCTGTGCATCTTGCCGTCAATGCTGAGGTTGCCGGTTACGTCCATGTGCTGCTCGTAGTGTGCCTTCGCGAACTCCTTCTCGGGGTCTTCGATCACCCGGTCGGCGCCGGATGAGCCATAGACCGGAGCGACGGCCTCGTGGACGAAATCCAGCGTAACCTGCTTGTGGGGATTCTCGCGGAACGCCTGGCCGGGGTCGGTCATCGTCTCGGGTGTGGCGAGGTAGACGGCGGAGCCCTCGTAGGTGGTCCGGTGGCGGACGAGCGGCTCGAGTGTCTCGAAGCGCATGCCGCCGGCGTCGTACGCGTCGTTCGTCGTGATCTCGGGGCGTTTGTAGTTGAAGAGGACGGGTCCGCCGGGTTCGTAGAGGCAGAGGGTCATCTCGGCGTATCGCTCGTTGGCGCGGTTACCGATGCGCAGGAAGCCGCCGCGCGCATCGTGAACATCGAAGAAGTTGAAATACATGCTCTCGTTGAAGTTCTTTTCGGGGCCGAGGGGATGGGTGTAGTCGTCCGAGGGCTTGATGTCGCCGAAGACCTGAGCGGTTACCATGGGGCGCCTCCTTGCTGGAATGCGGGGCGATTGTAGCACGGTGCTTGATTGGATTTCGTAGTTCGCACGTAGAGTTTGATTGGGGTGCGCGTGATTTTGCTTTTTTCCCGCCGCCCGCACGTTCGAAGGGGCGGTCGGACCGTTGATTACGTCGGGGGCTACAACGTGGGGCGGGCGATGCAATCAACGGAGTCAGGAGCGGCTGCTGTGATGTGAAGGTCCTGTGTTCAGTGTAAGTGGGCCGGCGCGGGATGTCCGAGGTGGGAATGGCAGACCTGAAGGTCTGCAGCTACAGGCGCATCACGCTGCACCGCTGCGGGTTCGCTTACGCGTTGAAGAAGGCTTCGGTGATGACGTCTTCGGCGAGGTGGATGAAGTCGCGGCGGTTGCGGGAGACGGCCTCGGCGCGTTCCTTGATGCCCTGAAGGCACTTGCGGATCATGACGATGTCGCCGACATCGACCGCGAGGAACAAGAGAATCCGCGGCGAGCGCCAGTTGTATCGCATGCGGATGCGGGTGACGAGGCGAGTGGCGCCGCCGACCCGGGGGTAGAGCGACCATGACCACGTGGTGTTGCCCTTGCCGTCCCACCAGAGCAGCGAGCGCTGGAACTCCAGGGACTTCACGTAGAACCCATGCTTGCCGTTCGGGCTTATGGGGACGAGGTCACCGGGCCGGGGTAGCTGGAAGTCGGGCAGGATCGTGCGGGCGCTGGGGCGGCCGAGGTTGTCGATCCAGTCGTAGCTGTACCAGCCGGCGCGGCCGATCCCCATCTGGACGATCCAGGGCCAGACCTCGCCCGGTGCAGCGTCAATGGTGATGGCGCGGGTGGCGTTGAAGGTGGGATCAGCGACGATCCTGTCGCCGGGCATTTCGCGGGCGACTTCTTCGTCCGTGGCGCCCCAGCGGAGCTGGCGGGGGCGGACGATCTTGAGGTATGCGGGCAGAGCGACGGCAACAGCGGCAGCGGCCGTCAGACCGAGCGCCAATCGCGATACGGCAGACATGCCCGGATGATCGTATGCCGCCGCGGGCGGCCGGTGCAGTCCGGTGAGGAACGGCATCGCGGTAGGGCGGAGCCTGACCGAGTGGAGAGTGGAGAGTGGTGAGTGTCCTTCGAGACGGCCTGCGGGCCTCCTCGGGATGAGTGGTGGGGAGTGGGAGATCTGAGGGCTGAGGGCCTGAGCCCACGAGGGGTGAGAGGTGTGAAGGGTGAAGGTAGGGATTGCCGCACCGTACCCTAAAGGGTGCGGCATGGAGGGATGCCGAGCGGCGTGGTTGGTGACGGGAGTTTGGGCGTATACAGCGCTTGCGTAATGGATTCCGGCTTTCGCCGGAATGGCAGGGGTGGTTGGAATGAGGGTACGGCGTTGGGGCGCCGGGGCTAGGTGTAGCCTTCGGCTGGGGGTTGGTAGACGCCGCGCCAGTACTGGTTCATCATGCGCTGGGCGCTGAAGAACTCGCCGTTGATGGCGATGGCATAGCGCATGACGGCGGCGTATCCGAGCGGTTGGCGATAGTAGAGGGGCAGGATGGCGTACTCGAGCTTGTCGTAGAGGGAGGCGATCTCATCGGCCTCGTTGGCGGGGTTCTCGTCGCCGATCGCCCAGCCGGTGACGCCTTCGACGCAGCCTTCGATCCACCAGCCGTCCAGGACGCTGAGGGAAGGGACGCCGTTCATGGCGGACTTCATGCCACTGGTGCCGGAGGCTTCGAGAGGCTTCTGGGGGTTGTTGAGCCAGAGGTCGACCCCGGAGCAGAGGTATTTGGCGACGCCCATGTCGTAATCCTCGACATAAGTGACCTTGATCGCGTCTGCCAGTTCGCGCGAGGCTGCGAACACCTGCTCGATGATGTGCTTGCCGGTGGTGTCGCGGGGGTGCGCCTTGCCCGCGTATATGACCTGGAGGGGGCCGGCGCGATCGACGATGCGGCGGAGGCGTTCGAGATCGGAGAAGAGGAGGTCGCCGCGCTTGTAGCCGGTGGCGCGGCGGGCGAAGCCGATCGTGAGGGCGTCGGGGCTGAGCGTGACGCCGCGCCGGCGATGGACCTCGTCCAGCAGTGATTGCTTGGCTTCAGCGTGGGCCTGGAGGAGTTCGGCGGCCGGTATGCCCATGGCGTAGCGCAGGAAGCGGGTGTCGCCGCGCCAGCCGGCAAGGTGCTTATCGAACAGATCGGCGACTGGATCGACGACCCAGGTGCCGGCATGGATGCCGTTTGTGATGGCGGCAACGGGGTGGCCCGGGAACATGTCGCGCGAGATCTGCGCGTGGCGCATGGAGACGCCGTTGGCACTACGGGATGAGTTCATGACGAAGGCGGTCAGGTCCAGGTTGTCGTCCTCGAACCCGTCGAGCCTGTCGAGGATACGGGCGCGGTCAGGACCGATGAGCTGCGAAACGAGGTCGCGGCTGAAGATGTCGTGGCCCGCGGAGACGGGAGTGTGGACGGTGAACACGCACTGTCGGCGCACCGCTTCCAGGTCGGCGCCGGTGACGTCGGAGAGGTTGTTGCCGTTGACACGCTCTTCGAGCAGAGCGAGGACGAGGAGGCCGGAATGCCCCTCGTTGAGGTGGTAGGTGTGGATGCGGTGGTATCCGAGGGCGCGCAGGAGGGCGACGCCGCCCATTCCGAGGATGATCTCCTGGGACAGGCGGTAGCGGGAATCGCCGCCGTACAGTTCGTCGGTGAGACGCCTGTCCTCGTCAGCGTTTTCGGGGAGGTCCGCGTCCAGCAGGTAGACGGGGATGGGCAGGGCGGACTCGTTGCCGGGGCAGCCCTGAACGTGAAACCGCCAGGCGCGTAGTTGAACAGTGCGGCCGTTTATGGCGACGTCGACGCGCACCCCCGCTTCCTCCAGGCGGTCTTCGGGGGACCATGAGTCGGGGACCTCGGTCTGGCGGCCCCGATCGTCGAGCCGCTGGCGGAAGTAGCCGCGGCGGTGGGCAAGCGTAATCCCAACCATCGGGATGCGGAGATCGGCGGCGGCGCGGAGGCTGTCGCCGGCGAGGACGCCGAGGCCGCCGCTGTACGTGGGGATGCCGGGATCGAGGCCGATCTCCATCGAGAAATAGGCGATGGTTGCGGTCGGTGGAGATTCGATCATATCGATAGCAAAGACGTTTGTAGGGTATCGAAGGGTTGCAGAGGGGGCAATGAGGAAAGTGTGAATAGTGAAGTGGTGGTTCACCAGGGATTGCCTGCGGCGCCGGGGATACGGGGATGGTGAGTGGTGTGAGGTGCGAGGTGTGAGGTGTCTCCTGAAGGTGCGGCATGTCCTTGAGGGTGTGGCATGTGGGGATTGGGTGAGCAGCCGGTTCGCTCGTGGTGGCGCGAGCGCATATACTGCGGGGCGGTCGACGAAACGGGAAGGAATGCACGGATGAAGCTTGGGTTGAACACGGGATACTGGAGCGCGGGGCCGCCGCCGGGGATCGAGGAGATGATCGCGAAGGCGGAGGACCTGGGGTACGACTCGATGTGGGCGGCGGAGGCGTACGGGTCGGATGTGCTGACGCCGCTGGCGTGGTGGGGGTCGAAGACGAAGAAGATCAAGCTGGGGACGGCGATCGCACAGATCTCGGCGCGGCAGCCGACGGCGCTGGCGATGGCGGCGATGACGCTCGACCACCTGTCCGGCGGGCGGGTGATACTCGGGATCGGCGCTTCGGGGCCGCAGGTGGTCGAGGGGTGGTACGGGCAGCCGTACACGAGGCCGCTGGAGCGGACGCGCGAGTACGTGCAGATCCTGCGCAAGGTGTTCGCGCGGGAGGAGCGAGTGACGTTCCAGGGGAAGCACTACCAGTTGCCGTACCCGGGCGGGATGAACCTTGGCAAGCCGCTGAAGAGCACGCTGCATCCCTTCCGGAAGGAGATCCCGGTGTACCTGGCGGCGGAGGGGCCGAAGAACGTGGCGCTCGCGGCGGAGATCGCGGACGGCTGGCTGCCGCTGTTCTTCACGCCGAAGACGGACAAGTTCTACCGGGATGCGCTGGACGAGGGCTTCCGGGCGTCGGGCGAGCCGGGCAAGGCGGACCGTTTCGAGGTGGCGTCGATGGTGACGATCATCCCGACGGACGACCCGGAGTCCGGGGCGAACTTCATCCGGCCGATGCTGGCGCTGTACATGGGCGGCATGGGCGCGCGCGGCGCGAACTTCCACCACGACGTGTTCGTGCGGATGGGCTGGGAAGGCGTGGCGAAGAAGGTGCAGGACCTCTACCTGGATGGGAAGAAGGGCGAGGCGGCGGCGGCGATCCCGCTGGAGCTTGTGCAGGAGGTGGCGCTGATCGGGCCGATGGGGAAGATCAAGGACGAACTGCCGGAGTGGAAGAAGACCTGCCTGACGACGATGCTGATCGCGGGGCCGCCGCAGGTGGTGGAGGTGGCGGCGAGTTTGGTGTTGTAGCGAGGTCTAGTAGCGAGCAGGGTTCTCCAAATTGCGATTCGTTCGGAAATTAGCTTTTCGGCACGTTCAGGGCATTTTCATCGACTTGCCCGACGGAGAGCTGGCCGACCTGCAGCCGAGCATCAGAAGCCTAGCCTTTGTCCTCGATGGCATTCCGTCGTGGATCAGGGAGGACATGCTGCTGGTGGAAGTCGTGGTGGACTCGTCAACGAAAAACCAGCGGCTCAATGAGATCGGAATTCTGTGTGTCAAATGGATTCGCGACAATCATCCGGACAGTTCGTGCGCCTTGACGATTAGCGACCAGCGAATGCATCAGGTTGCCCAGGGATCGTTCAGTCCAACACTCGACTCTGAGGTGGAATGGACTGTCTATCGCCGGTAGGGGTGCACTGTTGCCCGGTGAGGGTCTATCCGAACTTTGGCGCCCGCTTTTCCTGGAAGGCTTTGATGCCCTCGCGGGCGTCGGGGTCGTGGTCTGAGATCGCCGTCTTGGTGGCGATGTCCTCGAGGGCCGTGGCGAAGTTGGTCTCGGCGGCGGTGTAGATTGCGCGCTTGAGGAGGCGCTGGGCGACCTGGGGGCCGCGGGCGAACTCGGCGGCGAGGGCGAGGGAGTGGTCGAGGAGCTGGTCCGGCTCGACGACTTCGTGGACGAGGCCGAGGTCCAAGGCTTCCTGGGCGGAGACCATGCGGTTGCGAAGGAGGAAGTCGAGGGTCTTCGGGAGGCCCATCATCTGCAGCAGGAGGTAGTGGCCGCCTTCGTCCGGCATGAGGGCGAAGCGGAGGGTGCCGCTGCTGAGGCGGGCCTCGGTGGAGGCGATGCGGAAGTCGCAGGCGAGGGCGAGGGCGAGGCCGGTCTGGACGGCGACGCCGTTGACGGCGGCGATCGTGATCTTGTCGAGGTTGCGGACGGCGAGGTTGAGGGACTGGGAGAGCATGCGGAGGCCGTTGTAGGTACCCATCGGGTTGTGATGGCCGGGCGGGACGTCGGGGACGAGGGCGCGGGCGCCGCCGGAGCGGGGCTTGCCGGAGATGTCGTCGCCGGCAGAGAAGGCGCGGCCGGAGCCGGTGATGACGACGACTCGGACCGCATCGTCCATCTGCGCCTGCAGCAGTACCTCGATCAGGTCGCGCTTCATGCCCTGCGTCATCCCGTTGAGGCGCTCGGGCTGGTTGAAGGTGACGAGGGCGATGCCGGGATCGCGGAGGGTCAGGTCGAAACCCCTGTACGTGTCTGGTTGGAGGCTCATGGGCGAAGAGTAAAGAGTAAAGAGTAAAGAGTGAAATTTGCCGGCTCTAGCCGCATGTTTTGTACTTGATCGGAGTCCCTTTCACTACTCACTATTCACTACTCGCCGGTGAACGTCGGTTGGCGCTTTTCGACGAAGGCGCGGGCGGCCTCCAGATGGTCTTTGGTCTGGCCGGAGAGGATCATGTTGAGGGCCTCAGCGTCGAGGGCAGTGCCGAGGTCGGCGGTCTCGGCGCGGTTCAGGTTCTCTTTCATGCGGGCGTAGGCCAGAGTCGGGCCGGAGGCGATGTGCTCGGCGACCTTCATCGTCTCGGCTTCGAGGTCGTCGTGAGGGACGACTTTGCTGACCATGCCAAGATCGAGGGCGCGGCCGGCCTCGATGATCTCGCCGGTGTAGTAGAGGTAGCGGGCCTTCTCGGTGCCGACGATCTTGGTGAGGTAGTAGGAGCCGCCGAAGTCGCCGGAGAAGCCGACGTTGCGGAAGGCGGTGCCGAACTTCGCGCGGTCAGAGGCGATGCGGATGTCGCAGGCGAGGGCGAGGGAGAGGCCGGCGCCGACGGCGTGGCCGTTGATCATGCCGATGGTGACCTTGGGCATGGTGTGGAGCATGTACGAGGTGTCGCGCTGGGCCTGGCGGAGGCCCTGGACGGAGCGGGCGATGAGGGTGCTGATGGATGTGGGCTGGTCGCCGTTGCCGCCGAGGATGTCGCGGCGCGCGGCCATCCCCTTGACGTCGCCGCCGGCGCAGAAGGCGCGGCCGGCGCCGGTGAGGACGACGCAACGGACCTTCGAGTCGTTGGCGCAGTCGGTGAGGTACTGGGCGAGGAGCGGCATGAGGTCGCCGCCCATGGCGTTGAGGCTGTCGGGGCGGTTGAGGGTGATGAGGGCGACGCCGGTGTCGCGCTTTTCAAGAATGCAGTCGGACATGGGGGTTTCCTCCGGTTGTGTTTTAGTAGCGGCGCTATATTACCGCAACTGGAGGAGTAAAGAGCGAAGAGTGGTTCACCAGGGATTGCCTGCGGCGCCGGGGATACGGGGATGGTGAGTTGTGAGTGGTGAGTCCCTCTAGACGGCCTGCGGGCCTCCTCGGGATGAGCGGAGGGGGAGTGAGTGGTGTGCGGGCGTGAGGCGTGAGGTGTGAGGTGTGTGGATTCCCGCGTGCGCGGGAATGACGGGCGGGTTCGTGCGCGGGAATGACGGGCGGGTTAGTAGGTGAGGAGTTTGCGGCCGATGATGCTGGAGCGGGGGACGGTCCAGCCTTCTCGGGAGTCGCGGGAGTTGGCGCGGTTGTCGCCCAGGACGAAGTATTCGCCGTCAGGGACGTCCCAGGTGCAGATTTCGTCGCAGGTGGTGACGCCGGCGGCGTAGGGCTCGATGAGGAGCTTGCCGTCGACGTGAACGCGGCCGCGCTTGATCTCGACGCGCTCGCCGGGGAGGGCGATGACGCGCTTGACGAGGTCGGAGTTTTCGACGGGGGAGTGGAAGACGATGATGTGGCCCCGGGCCGGGGACGCCCAGTGGCCGTCCGGGTTGATGAGCGGCGCCCAGTCCAGGAGGCCGAAGTCGATCTGGGCGTAGGCGAGGTGGTTGACGATGAGGTTCTCGCCGTTCTTGATGGCCGGCTCCATGCTGGCGCCGCGGGCCTCGAAGCCCCTCACGGACGCCTGGAGGGCGAGGGCGACGAGGGAGAGGGCGAAGAGAGTGATGGAGACGCCCCGGATGGCGCGGGACCAGCGGTCGAGGGCGCGGCGTTCCCGGCGCGGCGCCGGCCGGGGGATGGCGACGGCTGCGGCGGGTGAGGGCGAAACCCCGGCGGGATGCCAGGCGTGGCTTCGCCACCCGCGCTGGAGCACTGTGGCCTGCGTCTGCGGCGTAGTCATAGCGGTAGCGGGCCGGATATGGATGCGCATACCGAGCCTACAAGGTTAAACCGCCGGCGGAGTGGGCACGTTACGTCGCCGCCCAGTGCTGCTCGAGCAGGTCGGCGACATCGGTGGGGCGCTGTGCGGGCCACCAGTGGTCGGTGTCCGGCAGGGAGACGAGGCGGGCGCCCGTACGGGCGGCCATCTTCTCGGCGATGGCGACGGGCATGTAGGGGTCGCCGGCGCCCCAGATGAGGAGTCCGCCCTTCGGCATGTTGTCGAGATCGGCATCCCACTCCTTCATGAAGGTGACGGCGGAGCGATAGAGCTTCAGGATGCAGTCCTTCATGGTGTCGTCGAGGTGCTTGACGCACTCCGCGGCGTAGTCCGCGGGCATCCCGCCGCCGACGAGGGCGGGCTGGGCGGTCTCCGGTGTCATTCCGGCCATGAACTGCTCGCCGACGCCGGGGGTCTGCCAGATCTGGGCGGTGGGGTGCCAGGTATACGAGGGGTCGATCGTGCCGCCGCCGGCGGCCCAGGTGCGGATGAGGTCGGGCCGGAGGGAGGCGACGCGGACGGAGAGGAGGGCGCCCCAGTCGTGGCCGACGAGGTCAACGGGCTCGCCGACGGCCTCGATCTGCGCGATGAGCCAGTCGACGTAGGACTCCTTGACGGGCTCGAAGCCGGCAGGCAGGGGGCAGCCGAAGCCGGGCAGGTCCGGCGCAATGACGTCGTTGCGGGCGAGGCGCGAGCGGACGGCGTCCCACAGGTGATGTGTGTCCGGGACGCCGTGGACGAGGAATGCGGGCATGGGGGCTCCTTTGGAGAATAGTGAATAGTAAATAGTGAATAGTGTGAAAGCTGGCTACGAGCGGGAGTTTATGCGGAC
Source organism: Chloroflexota bacterium (assembly GCA_037441345.1). Taxonomy (GTDB): domain Bacteria; phylum Chloroflexota; class Dehalococcoidia; order SM23-28-2; family RBG-16-64-32; genus DATKKM01. The sequence continues at coordinate 89,723 of JBBISJ010000003.1, read as the reverse complement.
GGGTGGAGGGTGTCCAGCACGAGGCGGGTGGTATACTGGGGTTGCGGGCAGCCCGTACGGGCAAGGGCCCGCGCTTTCAACGGTAGGGGCGTAGCTCAGTTGGAAGAGCGGTGGTCTCCAAAACCACAGGTCGCGGGTTCGAGCCCTGCCGCCCCTGCCAGTGCCATTTCCCGGGTGTCTCCAGATACGAGTTGTCGTATAAAGGAGGCATCATGCGACGTAACGAAAATGGCACGGCGCTCGGACAGTTGTGATATACGGCGTCGTCGGTGAGAAACTCAGGGATCTCGTCCGTATTGCGTCGCGCAAACGCCTGGCAGAAGTCGCGAACGAGTCAACGTTGTCCGTCATCCCGGCTGTCCTTTCTTTCCATGGTCAACGCAAACGATAGCGCCTCTGAGTCCAGCAGTTCCTCGAATTCGGGCGACAGGAAGCGGCCGCGTAGACGCCCGAGTACCAGCAGGCGGTCCATGAAGGTGCCGAACATGAGGTTTACCCATGCCGTTGCTGCCTCGGGCGGATCGGTCCTGCGTGATAGAACGCCCCGGCGCTGGTAGCGGTTCAAGAGTTCCAGGATCCCGGCGTGCCAACGGTCCATCAGCTCGCGGTGGACAGCCCGGGCTGCCCGGTCGCCCCGGAGCACTTCGGCGATGACGAGCCCAAGGAGGCCGGCGTTCTCGTCCCAAAGGCGGGCGCTGGCGCGGGCGTTCGCGGCCAGCTGCTGATGCAGCGGCGCGGTCGCCGGGAGATGCTCCAGTTCATCGAGAGCCGTCATGAATCCCCGCTCCTCGTAGAGGGCGCGGATGATCGCCCGCTTGGAGGGGAAGTGATAGTAGATGGCGGCCTCGGTGAGGCCGACGGCCCGCGCGATATCCCGGATAGAGGCGCCGTGGAAGCCATGGCGGGCAAAGAGAGGAAGGGCCGTCTTGAGAATCCGCCGCCGCGTGTGATGGCCGCCGCGCGCTGACTTTGCGCGGTCTATCCTTTTCCGTTCGAGAGTGGGTCTTGACATCGGTTTCAGGAAGGCCTATCTTAACGGGCGTTAAGTTAACAACTGTTAGGTTAAGAGCCCGGTCTGTCCATGTCAACCACCGCCCGCGCAGTTCCACCCCCGCAGATGGTGGCCGCCCGGTTCAAAGCCCCGGGCGCTCCACTTTCGGTGGAGGAATGCGAGCTGGCGCCGCCCGGGGCCGGCCAGGTTCTGGTACAGGTGAAGGCGGCGGGCATCTGCGGCTCCGACCTGCACATGTGGCACGGGAGAGTGCCGGTGAGGAAGACCCCGATGGTGCTGGGGCACGAGATCGCGGGGTTGATCGTGGAGTGTGGGGTGGGGACTGCGCCGTGGTCGGTGGGTGACCGCGTCATTGTGCGGGCAGCAAGCGGCTGTGGCTCTTGCGCGCGCTGCCTGGGAGACGAGGATAACCTCTGTCCCGACCAGACCGTGCTGGGTATGGATACGGACGGGGGTTTTGCCCAGTACGTCCTGACCCCTGCGGCAAACCTGGTTGCGCTGCCCGCGGAGATTCCGTTCGAGGCAGGGGCAATCCTGACGGATGCGGTGGCCACGCCGTTTCACGCAATCGCAACGCGCGGACGGCTGAAGGCCGGGGAGAGCGTGGTTGTCATCGGGTGTGGCGGGCTGGGCACGCACGCCGTTCAACTGGCATTGTTGCGTGGCGCGGCGCTCGTGGTGGCCGTTGACATGCGGCCGGCCGCGCTGGAGCGGGCGCGCTCGCTCGGCGCTCATGAGGTGATCGACAGCGGCGGAGAAGCGCCGCACAAGGCTGTTCAACGGCTGACCGGCGGTGGGGCCGACCTGGCCCTGGACTTCGTCGGCAAGCCGGACACCGCCTCGCAGGCGGTCCGCTGCCTGCGCCCGGGCGGGCGCGTCGTCATCGTTGGCATGGGACAGGCGCCGATCAATCTGCCTCCGCCGGCCCTCTTTGCCTGGCGCGAGCACGCCGTGATCGGTTCGTACGGCAGCACCCGTCGCGACGTGGACGAAGTCGTCGGCCTTGTGCGGTCGGGCCGGTTGGACTTGAGTGGCTCGGTGACCGGCCGTTTTGCCCTCGCCGCGGTCAACGAAGCGCTGGAAACGCTTGACCAGGGCCAGAGTGACCACGTGCGGTTAGTGATCACGCCGTGGGAAGGGGGAGCCTGAGGTGACGAACACACCTGAACGAAGGCGGCGCTCCGTCGGCGAGTTCATGCGGAGCGGCGAATGGGGCAGCTACTGGACGACGCGAATCAGCCGGGCCGAGCAGGGGCGCATCTGGGTGCGTGGTTATCCACTGGAAGAGGTGGTGGAGAGGTTGTCGTTCATCGAGGCGATGTGGCTCCTGATCAGGGGCGAGCTCCCCTCGAAGCAGCAGGCCGCCATCTGGGAGACGGTGATGACGGTGGCGATGGACCAGCAGTTCATCAGTTCAGCGTCCTGCGCCGCCCGGTTCGTGGCCTCTGCCCACCCGGAATCGCCGATCCCGGGGGTTGCCGCCGGGATCCTGGCCCACGGCTCGATCACGGGCTCCCCGCGCCCGGCCGCCGAGATGATCACGAGGGCTTTCGAGACCGTGAAGTCAGAGGGGCTGACGCGTGAGGAAGCGGCGGAGCGGACGGTGGAGTCGTACGGACAAGAACCCGTGCCGGGATTCGGCCACCCGATACACAAGGAGACGGAGCCGCGCGCGGAGATCCTGCGGCGGAAGGTAAAGGAGCTGGGTGGCTGGGGCGAGAAGACGCAACTCTTCGAGGAGATCCACGCGGCGCTGCAGCGCAGGCGGAACCGGCCGATCCCCATCAACCTGGCCGGCATGATCGCCGCGGTCTACTGCGAACTGGAGTTCGATCCCATCGAGATCGAGGCGCTGGCCGCCGTTGGCTATGGCTTTGCGATCACCGCGCATGTCGTAGAGGAGATAAAGGAAGGCGTGCCCCTGCGCGTCATCCCGGACGCGCTTGGCGCCGCATATGAAGGGCCCCCCGAACGCCATATCCCCGAGAACCGCTGAGGAGGACAGATGATCGACTACAGCCGATACGAAACCCTGCTGATTGACAAAGACGACGACGGGATTGCGGTCGTAACGCTCAACCGTCCCGAGAAGAGGAACGCGGTCAGCAACCAGATGCACGACGAACTGGAGGCGGTCTTCGCAGACCTTGCCAGGGACGATGAGGCGAGGTGCGTGGTCATCACGGGCGCGGGCAGCGCATTCTGTGCGGGCGGGGACGTGGGCAGTATGAAGACGGGGGAGTTTCGCCCCACGGGTCCGCGGACACCCTTCTTCCAGGTCAGGCGCCTGATCATGAACCTGCTCGAGGTGGATACGCCAATCGTCGCCGCGGTGAACGGCGACGGCGCCGGGCTCGGCGCCACGATCCCGCTCTTCTGCGACGTGGTCGTCATGGCCGAGGACGCTCGCCTCGCCGATACGCATGTGCGGATGGGCCTGGTGGCTGGCGACGGCGGTGTCGTGATCTGGCCGTGGCTGGTGGGGATGGCGCGGGCCAAGGAGTACCTGCTGACCGGGGACTGGATCGACGGGAAGGAAGCGGAGCGGATCGGCCTGGTGAACTACGCGGTGGCGCGGGACCAGGTCATGCCCAGGGCCATGGAGATAGCCCGGAAGCTGGCGAAGAATGCGCCGCTCGCCGTCCGCTGGACGAAGTATTCAGTGAACAAGGTCCTCCGGGACCACGTGAACCTTGCGCTCGACTCGTCGATGTTCCTGGAAGCGGCGACGATGAGCAGCGAGGACCTGGGGGAGGCGGCCCGCGCTTTCTTCGAGAAGCGCCCGCCCGAGTTCCAGGGGAGATAGGAGGCTGGAATGATCCGAACGCCAATGACCGAACTACTCGGGATTGAGCACCCGATCATCCTTGCGGGGATGGGGAATATCTCGCTGGCGGAGATCGTGGCGGCGGTTTCCAACGCGGGCGGGCTTGGCGTGCTGGGAGGGGGATTCCTGCCCCCCGAGGAGTTGCGCCGCGAAATCCGCGAGGTCAAGGAGCGCACGAGCAAGCCGTTCGCCGTTGACCTGCTGGTCGCGGAGAATATGCCGGGCGTGAACGATTTGCTCCGTGTCCTGTACGAAGAGGAGGTGCGGATATTCGTCTCAGGGCTCGGCAACCCCGGGGCTCTTGTCAAAGAGATGAAGGGGCACGGAATGACCGTGCTGGCGATGATCGGAAACACGAAACACGCCCGGCGCTGCGCCGAGGCAGGCGTGGACGGGATCGTGGCGCAGGGGACAGAAGCGGGTGGCCACACCGGCAGGGTCGCGACCCTGCCGCTCGTGCCGGCCGTGGTTGACGCGGTGAGCCCGTTGCCGGTCGCTGCGGCGGGTGGCATCGGCGATGGCCGGGGACTGGTTGCCGCGCTGGCGCTCGGCGCCTCGGCGGCCGTCGTCGGCACCCGGTTCGTAGCCACCCGGGATGCCGGAGGACACGAGGCCTACAAGCAGCGGATCGTCTCGGCCACAGAAGAGGACACGCTTATCACGAAGGCTTACACCGGCAAGAGTTGCCGCGTGATCCGGAACCCATACGCAGAGTCATGGATTGGCCGGGAAGGGGAGATCGAGCCGTTCCCCGTGCAGATGATGAGGAACTGGGACAAGATGCAGGCGGCCGTTGAGGGTGGCAATACTGACCTGGGCATCATGCCGGCCGGTCAGGTGTCCGGCCTGATCCACGAACTGGAGAGCGCGACGGATGTGGTGAACGGCATGATGGCCGAAGCCGAAGAGATCCTGAGCGGACTCGCAAAACTCCGGGCAGGTGAGCCGGCGAAGCGATGAGGACGTGACGCCAGCGGAAGGAGGAAGAAGTGCCATTCGAACTGCTAGTGTGCGACCGCCGCGAGAAGGTGGCTGTCGTTACCCTGAACCGGGCGGAGAAACGGAATGCGCTCTCAATTGCCCTTCGTAACGAGATCGACGAGTGCCTCGCTGAGTTGGAGGCGGATGATGCCGTGAGCGCCGTCGTCGTCACGGGCGCCGGACCTGTGTTCTGCGCGGGTTTCGACACCTCCGAGTTTGCCCCGGACAAGATGCAGGCCGTGGAGGAATCGTCCACCCGCTATCACCGGCGCCTCGCCGAGTTTACGAAGCCGCTGGTGGCGGCGATCAACGGACCCGCCATGGGAGGCGGCCTGGACCTCGCCGTCCTCTGCGATATCCGGGTCGCCGCTGAGGGTGTGATATTCGCGCACCCTGAGATCAAGTTCGGGGCGCCGGTGCTCTTCGGTCCGCTGCGGGAGATCATCGGCGGCGGAACGGCGCGGGAGCTATGCCTGACAGGCCGGCGGATCGATGCGCAGGAGGCGCTCCGCATCGGGTTGATCAGCCAGGTCGTTCCCGCGGACCGCGTTGTTGAGGAGGCGGTAGCGGTCGCTGCGAGCATCGCAGAAGCGCCACTTGGGGCGATCAGGGCGACGAAGCGGATGATCATCGAGACTTACACCTGGACGCTGTCCGAGGAGGGCGGCGTGTTCAGCGGTATGCAGCCGCGCCCTTGAATTGGAGTCGGTGATGCGGCCGCTGGACGGGATACGGGTGCTGGATCTGAGCATCGGTCAGATGGGGCCGGCGGCGACGGCGATCCTGGCTGACTTCGGCGCGGATGTCGTGAAGATCGAATCCCGCCACGGTGACCCGGGGCGGGGCGTCGAGCTCCAACCGGATGGTTCTTCCGCGTTCTTTCTCACCCACAACAGGGGAAAGAAGAGCGTTACCGTGAACCTCCGCCACCCGGCGGGCAGGGAGATCGCGCTGAAACTCGCGGACCGTTCGGACGTGTTCGTCCAGAGCTGGACGCCGGGGACTATCGAGCGTCTGGGGCTCGGCTACGAGGCGGTGAAGGAGCGCAACCCCGCGGTGATCTATGCATCGGCAAGCGGTTTCGGCCCCCTGGGGCCGCGGGCGGATCTGCCGGCGATGGATATGGTAGCGCAGGGCGCGGGTGGCCTGATGATGGCCAACGCGGGCACCGGGGTGGAGCCGCTGGCAGTGGGCCCAACGATAGCCGACCAGACCGGCGCGTTCTTGCTGGCGCTGGGAGTGATGATGGCCCTGTACCACAGGCAACGGTCCGGGGAGGGCCAGCGAGTGGACGCCTCGCTCCTGGCGGGCATGATCGCGGTCCAGGGATGGCACCTCGCTCATTTCCTGATGACGGGCCAGATGGCGATGACGTCTTCCAGGCGCACGGAACGCAGCCCACTGTTCACGTTCTACCGGGCGCGGGACGGCTGGTTCGCGATCGCGATCATCGACCCGCGGCAGTGGCCGGCGCTGTGCGAGGCGGCCGGCGTCCCGGAGCTTGTGCGGGACCTGCGGTTTGCTGAAGCCCGGGCGCGGAACGAGCACGCGGCGGAGTTGATATCGATACTCGACGAACGGTTCGCGGGACATGACCGGGAGCACTGGCTGCGCCTGCTCGAGGCGCGCGAGATTCCGTGCGGGCCGGTCAACACGTATGGGGACCTGGTTGAGGACGCGCAGGTCCTGGCCAACGGGTACATTGCGGATGCCGGAGGGGTACGCATGCCCGGATTGCCCATTCACCTGAGCGCCACGCCGGGCGAGCTGGCAGCCGCCCCTGAACTAGGCCAGCACACGGAAGAAATCCTGCGCGAGCTGGGGTACGACTGGGCCGACATCGGCCGGTTGCGAGAAGAACGCACGATCCTGTGAGGAGCGCGGCCATGGGTTACGACAACATCATCTACGAGATAGACGGCGGTATCGGGAGGATCACAATCAACCGTCCGTACCGCCTCAATGCGCTCAGTATCGGTACCGTGCATGAACTGATGCGGGCGTTCTCGGAAGCGGGCAGCAACGGTGAGGTCAGGGTTGTAGTCATCAGCGGGGCGGGCGAGGCGTTCTGTGCAGGAGCGGACCTGAAGGATGCCCCGGATCCGATGACGCCGGCCACCGCCCACGAAGTGGTGGGACTCTACCTCGACTATGTCGTGGCGCTGCGGGCTGTCGAAAAGCCGGTGATCGCCAGGGTCAACGGCGTGGCGCTGGGCGGCGGTTGCTGCACGGCCCTTGCCGCCGATATCCGCATCGCATCGGACCGCGCCCGCCTGGGACTCCCGTTCGTGGGGATCGGGATCAGTGGCGCGGACATGGCTGCGAGTTACCTGCTGCCGCGACTGACAGGATATGGCGCAGCGTGCGAGTTACTGATGCTCGGCGAGCCGGTGGATGCGACCGAGGCGCACCGGATCGGCCTGGTGAACCGGGTGGTTGCTCACGAAGACCTGGACGCGGAGACCGACGCCCTGGCACAGAGCCTGGCTTCACGGCCACCGCTCGGGCTGAGGTTTACGAAGAAGGCTTTGCAGGCAAGCCTCGACAGGGACTGGCGGGCCCAGTTCGACTACGAGCACTTCGTCCAGGCGGCGTGCCTGCTGACGGAGGACTACGAGGAAGGGCGGCGCGCGTTCCTGGAGAAGCGAACACCGGTCTTCAAGGGGCGCTGAACATGGAATTCGAGTTCAACGAGGAACAGAGGATCTTCCGGGACGCGGTGAGGGACTTCGCAGCGAAGGAGATCGCGCCGATCGCGCGGGAGTGCGACGAACGGGGCGACTTTCCGCTTGAACTGTTCCGAAAGCTGGGCGGTCTTGGCTACCTGGGAGTGAAGTTCTCACGGGAATACGGCGGGTCAGAGGCGGGTCTGGCCAGCGGCGCCATCCTGGCCGAAGAGCTGTCGTATGCCTCGCCCGGCATCTTCCTCGGCGTCTACGTTCACGTCTATCTAGCGCTGTCGGCGATCGCGGCTTTCGGGACGGATGCCCAGAGGAATGCGTACCTGCAACCCGGGATCTCAGGGAGCAAGATCAGCGCCTGGGGATTCGCCGAGCCGGACGCCGGGTCGGACCCGGCCGGTATGCGCACCCGCGCGGAGCGAGACGGCGATTACTATGTGATCAATGGGAGTAAAATCCTGATCACGAACGGGGACATTGCGGACTTCGTAACCGTCACCGCGGTCACGAGCCCGGGCCAGGGATTCAAGGGACTGAGCCTGCTGATCGTTGACCGCAATACACCGGGTTTCACCGCGCGGCGGCTGCAGACTATGGGGATGCGCGCGGCGCACACGGCGGAACTCTCATTCCAGGACTGCCGGGTGCCGGCGTCAAACCTGCTGGGCGAGGAGAACTCCGGCTTTGCGAACGCGATGCGGACGCTGACGGACGGCCGAGTCATTGCCGCGGGGTTCGCGCTTGGCCTGGGGCGAGCGGCGTTCGACCGGTCGCTGGCGTTCGCCCGGGAGCGAAACGCATTCGGTCAGGCGGTCGGCAAATTCCAGGGTTTGCAGTGGCTGTTCGCTGACATGGCCACCCGGCTGGAGGCGGCGCGGCTACTCACCTACCAGGCGGCATGGCGGGCCGACCAGGGCCTCCCGAACATCACGCAGTCTTCGATGGCCAAGCTATTCGCGAGCGAGACGGCTACCGAGATCGCGAAGTCCGCGGTGCTCATCCACGGTGGCGCCGGGTTCATGATGGAGCACGATATCCAGCGGTTCTACCGCGACTGCATGGTGCTCGAGATCGGCGAAGGCACATCGCACATTCAGCGAAACACGATAGCCCACCAGCTGGGGCTGTAGGAGGGATCAGAGATGCCCGCGGTACTGTACGAGAAACGGGACCAGATCGCCCGAATCACCCTCAACCGGCCCGACGTGCACAACGCGCTGGACGCGGAGATGGTGGTGCGATTGGCGGATGCCTGGAAGGACTTCGCAACGGACGACTCTCTCCGTGTGGCGATCATCACGGGCGCCGGCGAGCGCGCGTTCAGCGCGGGTGCTGACCTTCGGAAATTAATTCCCCTGATGAGCGGCGCCCGTGAGCCCGAGGACGAGTGGGACCGCAGGTTCATGGAAAACCGCGGGCTTGTGAACACCGCCCTGCTGCGGCGCTTCGATCTGTACAAGCCGGTGATCGCCGCGATCAACGGGTTCTGCCTTGCCGGGGGAACAGAGCTTATCCAAGCAACCGACATCCGCATCGCCGCCGAACACTCGACGTTCGGGCTGACGGAAGTGAAGCGAGCTATCGTCCCCGGCGCCGGCTCGATGGTCCGCCTGCCGCGGCAGGTGCCGTTCTGCAAGGCGATGGAGGTGTTGCTGGTGGGTGATTCGATGACCGCGGGCGAGGCGCACCGCATCGGGCTGGTGAACTACGTGGTGCCGGCGGGCGAGGTGATACCGACCGCCGAGGGCTTTGCGCGGAAGATAGCGGAGAATGGACCGCTCGCGGTGCAGAAGATCAAGGAGACCGTACTCAAGGCACTTGGCCGCCCGACAGAGGAAGGTTACGCCCTGGAGGACGAGGCGACGCGCTTCATTATCAGGACCGAAGATGCGCGAGAGGGCCCGCGTGCGTTCGCGGAGAAGCGGCCCCCGCGGTACGTTGGCAGGTGAAGGAAGACCGCAACGTGGTAAGGAGTGACGATGCAGGAGTTGCTTGAACTGGATGCCACGGCGCAGGCGGAGTTGGTGCGGCGGCGAGAAGTGAAAGCCAGTGAGCTTGTGGACGCCGCCATCGCGCGCATCGAGGAGGTCAATCCGGCGCTGAACGCCGTGGTCACGCCAGTGTTTGACAGCGCCAGAGAGGCGGCTGCCCGTCCGGCTGGAGATGGGCCGTTTGCGGGCGTCCCGTTCCTGCTGAAAGACCACGGCACGCCATGCGCGGGGGTGCGGCTCACCTCGTCGTCGGCGTATCTGCGTGACTACATCTCGCCGGAGGATAGCGACCTTGTCGCGCGATACAAGGGGATGGGCTTCTTGATCCTCGGAAAGACGAACACTCCCGAGTTCGGGCTCACTGCCACCACCGAGCCACATCTCTTCGGCCCAACGCATAACCCCTGGGACGTGACCCGCTCGCCGGGCGGATCGAGCGGCGGCAGCGCGGCCGCCGTCGCCTCCGCTATGGTTGCCGCAGCGCACGGTAACGACGGAGGCGGCTCGATCCGGATCCCCGCCGCCTGGTGCGGCGTGTTCGGCTTGAAGCCGACACGGGGACGCAACCCGAAGGCAATAGATCCTGCCGGGCTGGGCGTGGACCATGTCCTGACGCGTTCGGTCCGGGACAGTGCGGCGATCCTGGACGGTACTGCGGGGGCACTGCCGGGCGATCCCTACCACTTGCCGGCGCCGCCGCGCCCGTTTGCAGAGGAAGTGCGGGCGAAGTCCCGCAGGCTGCGTATCGGATTCAGTGCCGAACCACCGCCGGGGACTTCGCTCCACCCCGACTGCGCCGGCGCCGTGAAGGATGCGGCAGCCCTTTGCGCCGCGCTGGGGCACGAGGTTGAGGAGGCCGCCCCCACGCAGAACCACGAGTTGTTCAGGGCAGCTTTCACGATGATGTGGGAGGCCGGGGCCGCTGCAACGATCGATGGATTTGCGATGATGACGGGCCGCGCACCCACAGAGGACCTGTTCGAGCCCCTGACGTGGTCGCTGGCTCAGCGAGGCCGGCAGCACACGGCTCCCGCCCTGCTGATGGCCAAGAGCATGTTCCAGATGACGGCGCGGACGATGGCCGATTTCCACCAGAAATATGATGTCTGGCTCACGCCGACACTTGGCGAGGTCCCGCTTCCGCTGGGTGAGCTCGATTCTTCCCGGGAAGACCCGAGGCGTGGCTTTGAGCGCGTCCTGCAATTCGTCACGTTCACGCCGTACCAGAACGCGACCGGCCAGCCTGCCATGTCGGTCCCCCTCCACTGGAACGAACAAGGCCTGCCCGTCGGGGTCCAATTCGTTGGTAGATTCGCGGATGAGGCCACACTCTTCAGTCTCGCGGCACAACTGGAGGAGGCCCGACCGTGGGCGAACCGCCGTCCATCCGGATTCGGGTGTTCGGCAGTGGGTGCGGCCAGCCAGAAACGCGTATGACAGGAGAGGCACCATGGGAGCAGTCAGAGACGTCGTAAGTACTCCGGAAACTGGTACCGAGAGTCCGCAGTCCGCGAGAACGGCCGAGCGGTATCGCGGCAGGTGGCGGTGGGACAGCTTCACAAAGGGGACGCACTTGCTGAACTGCTGGTACCAGCGGAACTGCGCCTATAACGTCTACGTGCGCGACGGGAAGGTGGCTTTCGAGGAGCCCGCGGCGCGGTACCCCCGAACCAATTCATCCGTCCCGGACTTCAATCCCAGGGGCTGCCAGAAGGGCGCCTGCTACGCGGTGAACATGAACCAGCCACTGAGAGTGACGCATCCGTTGAAGCGTGCCGGGGAGCGGGGAGCGGGTGATTGGGAGCAGGTGACGTGGGACGAGGCGCTCACGGAGATCGCTGATGCGATCCTGGACGTGCTTGAGCGCGATGGCCCGGAGGCGCTCGTCTTCGACGGCAATGCCACGGGGCTGGCCGCGGCGGCGGCTGTGCACAGGTTCACGTACCAGCTGGGTGGTCTGACGATGGACCTCAACACCGAGGTGGGCGATGAGCAGCAAGGGGCGGCGGTCACGTTCGGCACGCCGATCGCCTGCCGTTCGGCGGACGACTACTTCAACTCCGACCTGATACTGATCTGGGGCGGAAACCCTGCCTACACCCAGATACCGAACTTCCACTTCCTGACAGAGGCGCGCTACAACGGCACGCGCATCGTCGCGATCAGCCCGGACCACAACGCCTCCGCGGTGCACGCCGACCGCTGGATATCGGTCCGCCCCGGTTCGGACGCGGCGCTCGCACTCGCCATGGCGCAGGTAGTGATATCGGAGGGCCTGCATGACGCTTCCTTCATCCGGGAGCAGACCGATCTGCCGCTGCTGATGCGTACCGACACGCGCCGCTTTCTCCGGGAATCGGACATCAAGCGCCGCGGAAAGGAGGACGTCTTCTTCGTGTTTGACGAGAGCACGAAGAGGGCAGTGAAAGCGCCGCAACGCACCCTTGAGCTGGGCGCGCTTGTCCCGGCACTGGACGGCGAGTTCGAGGTGCAGACGCTGGAGGGGCCTGTCCAGGCAGTCCCGGTCTTCCGGTGGCTCAGGGAACGACTCGACCAGCAGTACACCCCTGAGGCGGCATCGCGGATCTGCGACGTTCACCCGGAGGAGATACGCAGACTGGCGCGGGAAGTCGCGCGGGCACGGGCTGTTTCGGGCGTGGCCGGCGCATCGATCTCCAAGTACTACCACGGCGACCTGATGATGCGTGCGCAGATCCTGCTCTTCGCGCTCTGCGGCCAGATGGGCAGGAAAGGCGCGGGCTATGACTCGCTGCCGTTCCTGATCATCGACGGCACGATGAGCGTCGCGTCAGCCACCGGGTTTGGCACGCTGGATTCGCTCCGCTCCCTGGCGCCGATGCTACCGTCATTCGCGGCCATGAGGCTGAAGGGGTTCACCAGCGAGATGGCCACGTTCCGGCTGGCGCGAAAGACGGCGATAAAGGGGTTCGTCAGCGCGGTGCTGTTCTGGTACTACCACGGTGGCCTGCGAAAGATCAGCGGGAGAAGCAAGGAGTGGGACCCCTACCTCAAGAAGGACGTAGACGAGTACCTCGCGGACGCAGTGCAGCAGGGATGGCAGATTCCTCCCCCTGCGACGACGCCGAAGATACTGTTCTCCTCCGGCGGCAACCCCCTGCGCCGGGTACGCGGCGGACACCGCATACTGGAGGAGCTGGTGCCACGGCTGGACCTGCTGGTGTGCGTGGACCTGCGCATGAGCTCCACGGCCCTGATGGCCGACTACGTCCTGCCCGCGGCGTCGTCCTACGAGAAGTGCGACGTCAACGAATGGTACACGCCGCTGGCTCCGTTCGCCCACGTGACGAATACGGCTGTCCCGCCGCCAGACGATGCAAAACCCGAGTGGGAGATCATGGTGTTGCTCGCCGAAAAGCTGGAGGAACGGGCCCGGGCGCGGGGCGTGGCGAAATACAGGGATGCGGAAGGGAGCAGCCGCTCCCTGAAGGGGTTTGTGCGCAGGCTGACCTTTGGCGGCAAGTTCTCCGCCCAGGACCACGAGGCGGTGGCCAGGGCGATCACCGGTGCATCGAAGCATGTGGGAGTCACTTCGTGGGAGGCGTTCAAAGAGAAGGGTTTCCAGCGGTTCGAGTCGCTGGGGAAGCATCCCGGCAGCTTCGGCAACGCCGGTGACCTGGCGCCCGACGAGACCTTCGCGCCCCAGACCTGGCGCACGCAAAAGAAGCTGCCGTGGCCGACGCTGACTCGTCGCATCCAGTTCTATATCGACCACCCGCTGTACATGGAGCTGGGAGAGGAACTCCCGGTTCACAAGGACCCGCCGAAGGCCGGGGGGGACTATCCGCTGACCATGACCGGTGGCCACAACCGGCACAGCGTGCACGGATTCTTCCGGACCAACCCGTTGACCCTCGGCCTGGAGCGGGGAGAACCCGCGATGTTCATGGCGGCAGCCGATGCCAAAGAACGCGGCATCGGTGAGAACGACCTCGTGCGGGTCCGCAACGACATCGGGGAGTTCCTCATCCGCGCCAAGGTGTCACCGGCAGTGCGCCCGGGACAGGTCATCGTTTACCACGCGTGGGAGAACTACCAGTTTGAGGGCGGCATGGGTCACCGGAACGTAATCCCGACGCCGATGAACCCCGTTGAGCTGGCCGGCGGTTACGAGCACATTCAGCATACCCCGGCGATCCTCCAGCCGGGCCACAATGACCGCGACACCCGGGTCGAGGTGACCAGGGCGGACTGAGGGGCAGGCGCGTCTCGATCGGCCGGATCGCTGCTATAATGTGGGGCGCCCACGCCGCCGGCCGTAGCCGGGCGGTGCACTGGAGGAAGCAATGAAGAAGTACAAGATGTTCGTTAACGGCGCCTTTGCCGACGCGGCCGAGGGTGCGACGCGTACGATCATCAACCCGGCTACCGAGGACATTATCGCCACGGTTCCGGAGGGCTCCGACAAGGACGTGGACGCCGCGGTCGAGGCTGCTGCCGGAGCGTTCCAGGGGTGGGCTGAGGCGGTCCCGGCTGACCGCAGCGCCGCACTCCTTAAGCTTGCCGACGTTATCGAGTCAAACGGCGACGAACTGGCTGCGCTCGAGGCCGACAACGTTGGCAAGCCGATATCGCTGGCGCGCTCCGAGATCCCGTTCATGGTGGACAACCTGCGCTTCTTCGCGGGCGCGGCGCGGGTGATGGAGGGGAAGGCTGCCGGGGAGTACCTGGCCGGGTATACGAGCATGATCCGGCGCGATCCCGTTGGGGTCGTGGCGTCGATAGCGCCCTGGAACTACCCGCTGATGATGGCGGTATGGAAGATTGGTCCCGCCCTGGCAACCGGGAACACCGTCGTACTGAAACCGTCTGAGCAGACGCCGCTGACGACGCTGCGGCTGGCCGAGCTGGCGGCCGACGTATTCCCGGCGGGGGTCCTCAACGTAATCACCGGTGAGGGCGAGCCCGTGGGAGCGGGCCTGGTCCGCCACCCGAGGGTGAACATGGTTTCGCTGACGGGCGACGTGGCAACGGGCAAGGAGGTGGCGCGCGCGGCTGCCGCCACGCTCAAGCGGGTACACCTCGAGCTCGGCGGGAAGGCGCCGGTAGTGATCTTTGATGACGCGGACCTGGAGGCTGTGGTGGAGGGCGTCAAGATCGCCGGCTTCGCCAACAGCGGCCAGGACTGCACGGCGGCGACCCGCCTCTACGCGAGCAAGGGTATCTACGACCGGCTGTTGGGCGACCTGGTGCCGGCGGTAGAGTCGCTGAAAGTGGGCGACATCCACGACGAGGAGACGGAGATGGGGCCTCTCGTGTCCGAGGAGCAGCGGTCGCGGGTGAGCGGGTTCGTGGAGCGGGCCTCTGCTACCGGCCACGTCAAGGTACTGACGGGCGGTGGCAGCGGGTATGACCCCGGCTACTTCTTCAAGCCGACCGTGATCGCTGACGCGCGGCAGGGCGACGAGATCGTGCAGCGCGAGGTGTTCGGGCCGGTGGTTACGGTGACCCAGTTCAAGGACGACGATGAAGCCCTGGCGTGGGCCAACGATGTGGACTACGGCCTCGCGGCGTCGGTCTGGACCACGAATGTCAGCCGCGCTCTGAACGCGGCGCGGCGGCTCCGGTTCGGAACGGTCTGGATCAACGACCACATACCGATCGTCAGCGAGATGCCCCATGGGGGCTTCAAGCAGTCTGGCTACGGCAAAGACATGTCGATGTACGCGCTGGAGGACTACACGGTCGTCAAGCACGTGATGGCGAAGTTCGCTTAGCCTGATCTCCCATGGCCGGATCGATTGTCCTGAAGACCGAGGTCCCGGGGCCGAAGAGCCGGGACCTTATGCGGCTCGTCGAGGAGCACACCCCGCGCGGTATCGGACATGTCACTCCGATCGCGATCGCCCACGCGGAGGGCGCACTGCTGACCGATGTCGATGGGAATACGTTCATTGACTGGGCCGGTGGGATCGGCGCCATGAACGTTGGCCACCGCGCCGACGAGGTGACGGCGGCGATCAAGGCGCAGGCAGACGCCTACCTTCACCTGTGCTTCATGGTGACCCTGTACGAGCCCTACGTCCGCGTTTGCCAGAAGCTGAACGAGATCACGCCGGGGGACTTCCGGAAGAAGACGATCCTCTTCAACAGCGGGTCCGAGGCGATTGACAACGCCATCAAGATCGCCCGAGCGTACACGGGGCGGCAGGCGATCATCTCCTACGAGCGGGCATTCCACGGGCGCACAGTTGGCGCACTGAGCCTGACCGGGCAGTTCAGGCCGTACAAGGTCGGCGTGGGACCGCTGCTCGCGGGCGTATATCGCATCCCTTTCCCGTACGCCTACCGCTGCGGCGACTGTGTCGAGACGCCCTGCGATCGCCATTCGCCCGAGTACCTGCTGGAGATCTTCCGCTCTCACGTTGCCGCGGAGGACGTGGCTGCAGTGATCGCGGAGCCGGTGCTTGGGGAGGGCGGCTTCGTGGTGCCCCCGCCTGGCTACTTTGCCGCCGTCAAGCGGATCTGCGAGGAGAACGGCATCCTGTTCATCGCCGACGAAGTACAGACCGGGTTCGGCAGGACCGGGAAGCTCTTCGCTATTGACCACTTCGGCGTCGAGCCGGACATGATAATCACGGCGAAGTCGATGTCGGGCGGCACGTCGCTGTCTGCGGTAACCGGCCGTGCCGAGGTGATGGACGGACCGGCCCTGGGCGCCCTGGGCGGGACTTACGGGGGCAACCCGCTGGCCTGCGCCGCTGCGCTGGCAGCGATCGACGCCGTGCAGAAGGATGGGCTGCTCGCCCGCGCGGACGAGATAGGCAGCCTGACCCTACGGCGGTTCCGGGCGATGCAGGAAGAATATCCGCTGATCGGCGATGTGAGGGGCCTGGGCGCGATGGTTGCCATGGAGCTGGTCGCCGACCGCAAGACGAAAGAGCCGGCGACCGAGGCCACGGCAACCGTGCTGAGGCGGTGCTACGAGAACGGGCTGATCGCGCTCAAGTCCGGCGCGGGGTCGAATGTCATTCGGACGCTGATGCCCCTGGTAATCACGGATGAGCAGCTCGAAGAGGGATTCGGCGTACTCCAGCGGGCCCTGGCCGAGGTTTCCGCGTAGGCGGAATGGCGGTGGCGAGGGATTACCCGTTCCTGCTGGCCGGCGCGTTCGCCACGGGTGATGAGCAACTCACCGTCTATAGCCCTTACGACGGTTCGATCGCCGGTACGACAACGATACCGACGGGAGAGCAGGTCGAGATGGCGGTCCAGGCGGCGGTCGCCGGCTTCGACCACGCGAGGCGCCTATCATCCGAGGAGCGGGCGAACATCGTGGCGCGCATACGCGACGGCGTCGCGAAACGAAAAGACGAGTTCGTCCGCACCATCGTGCTGGAAGCCGGAAAGCCGTGGAAGGACGCCTCGGCAGAGGTGGAACGTGCGCTCCATAACCTTGAGGTCGTGTCCGAGGAAGCGAAGCGCATCGGCGGCGAGATCGTGCCGCTGGACCTGCGCGAGCACTCCCGCGGCCGGCTCGGTTTCATCCGGCGGTTTCCGATCGGCCCGATCGCGGCGATATCGCCGTTCAACTTCCCGCTGAACCTGCCCCTGCACAAGATCGGTCCGGCCCTGGCCTCGGGAAACACGATTGTCCTCAAGCCGGCCGCGAAGACGCCTTTGACGGTCCTGTTGCTGGCGGAGGTGATGGCGGAAGCGGGAATGCCGGACGGCGCCGTCAGCGTCCTGCCGATCACGTCGGCGATGGCGGAGGAGTCGCTCGTCCGGGAGGACCGGTTCAAGATGCTGACGTTCACCGGCTCGGCGGAGGTCGGCTGGCGCCTTAAGTCGCTGGCGGGCAAGAAGCGGGTGACGCTCGAATTGGGGGGCAACGCGGCGTGCATAGTCGACAGGGATGCGAACACCGAGTACGCCGTGAGACGGATCGCCCAGGGTGGCTACGCATTTGCCGGACAGAGCTGCATTTCGGTTCAGCGTGTCTACGCTCACGAGCTGGTCTTCGACCGCCTTGCGGAGGGAATCACAGCCGCGGTCCGCACTCTCAAGACGGGCGACCCGATGGACCCGGAGACCGATGTCGGGCCGATGATCGAACCCGGTGCCGCGTCGAAGACCGAAAAGGCGATCCGCGAGGCCGTTTCCGCGGGAGCCAGGCTGCTGACCGGGGGTAAGGCCGACGGAGCGTTCCTGGAGCCGACGGTTATAGTGGGCGTTCCCGATTCCAGCCCGGTGTGCCAGGCGGAGATCTTCGCGCCCGTAGTCGTGATCGCGCCGTTCAGCGATTTCCAGGAGGCGGTGGCGCGCGCGAACGACTCGCAGTTTGGCCTGCAGGCAGGGGTGTTCACCGGGAGCCTGGAGAATGCCCTCTACGCGTTCGACCACCTCGAGGTGGGGGGAGTCGTCATCAACGACGTACCGACGTACCGGACGGACCCGATGCCCTACGGCGGCGTGAAGGACTCGGGCATGGGTCGCGAGGGCCCGCGCTTTGCCATCGAGGAGATGACGGAGATGCGGCTGATGGTGATCAACCGCCTCTAGGCCATGGCAGGCGGTTTGATCGACCGGGCACGGCTGGAGAGGCGGCTGGCGGAGGAGGAGCAGCGTTTCCGCGACGAGCATCCGCGCAGTCGCGAGCTGTACGAGCAGGCGAAGGGGCATATGCCCGATGGTGTGCCGATGAACTGGATGGTGCGGTGGGCGGGGCGCTTCCCCCTGTTTGTCGCGGAAGCGTCCGGGGCACACTTCACGGACGTCGACGGGCGCCGATACGTCGATTTCTGCCTCGGGGATACCGGGGCGATGACCGGCCACGCGCCTGCCGCGGTTGTCCGTGCCGTGACGGAGCAGGCCAGCCGCGGCATGACGTTTATGCTGCCGACCGAGGACGCATCCTGGGTTGCGGGAGAGCTTTCGCGAAGGTTCGGGCTGCCGTACTGGCAGTTCGCGCTTACGGCCACTGATGCAAACCGCTTCGCGATCAGGTTGGCCCGGCATATCACAGGCCGCAAGATGATCCTGGTCTTCAACTGGTGCTATCACGGGACTGTTGATGAGACCTTCATCACGCTGACGGACGGGCGGGTCGGACCGCGCGCGGGCAACATCGGGCCGCCGGTCGACCCAGCGGCGACGACGCGAGTGGTGGAGTTCAACGACGTCGCGGCCCTGGAGGCGGCGCTGGCACCCGGCGACGTGGCGTGCGTGCTGGCGGAGCCGGTGATGACGAACATCGGGATCATCCATCCGCAGCCGGGGTTTCACGATGCCCTGCGGGAGATCACCCGGCGGACGGGGACTCTGCTGATCATCGACGAAACGCATACCATCTGTGCCGGCCCGGGCGGTTACACTGCCGCCGCAGGTCTCGACCCGGATATGCTGACCATCGGAAAGCCGATCGCGGGCGGCGTGCCTGCGGCGGTGTACGGGTTCTCAGCCGATGTAGCCGAACGGATGGCCGAACGAATCCGCGAGGAGGAATCGGACACAGGGGGCATAGGGGGCACGCTGGCCGGCAACGCGCTTTCCCTGGCGGCGATGAGGGCGACACTCCGGCACGTTCTGACGGACCGCTTCTACGAGCGGGCGATCCCGCTGGCGGAGAGATTCGTCGAGGGAGTTCAGGGAGTGATAGAGACGAAGGGGCTTCCCTGGCACGTGACTCGCCTGGGGTGCCGGGCGGAGTACTGGACGAGGCCCGCTCCAGCGCTGAACGGGAGCGAGGCGGCCGCGTCGAGCGATCCCCTCCTGGACCGGTACATGCACCTTGCTGCGCTGAACCGGGGCATCCTCATGACACCGTTTCACAACATGGCGCTGATCTGCGCTGATACTTGCGAGGACGACATCGACCTCCACACGAGGACCTTCTCGGAGAGCGTCGAGTTGCTGTGCGCCTGAACGCGTGAGTGACAGCCAAGGGTAGTAGCCTGATTCTCGATTGACAGGGCAGATAGGGCGTATTAGAGTCGCCTCATCCGGCACGTACATCCCCGATACAAGGAGGCAGGCCCACATGGCAGGCAATGACAGGCTCTGGTTGCCATCCTGGAGGCGGCGATTCACGCGGCGGCGTCTTCTGAAGGGAGGCGCCCTGGCCGCAGGGGGGCTGGCAGCGGCGGCGTTCGTGGGGTGTGGAGGCGACGACGGATCCGACAATGGCGGGGGCACGCCGGCGCTGGATTCGCTGAACATCTCCAACTGGCCGTACTACATCGACGCCGACACAGTTGCGAACTTCCAGGACGAGACGGGTATCGCCGTCAGCTACACGCAGGACATTAACGACAACAACGAGTTTTTTGCGAAGATCAACGAGCCACTGAACCGGGGGCAGAACATCGGCCGCGACATCGTCGTGCTGACAGACTGGATGGCCGGGAAGATGATCCGCCTCGGCTACGTAGAGGAACTGGACAAGGCGAACATCCCGAACTGGGAGAACCTCTCGGAGAGCCTGAAGGACGTCTCATTCGACCCCGGTCGCAAGTACAGTCTGGTCTGGCAGTCAGGTTTCACGGGCATCGGCTATAACCCGGAACTGACGGGCAGGGAGCTCAAGAGCGTGAACGACATCTTCGACCCGGAATTCGCCGGCCATGTCACGATGCTCACGGAGATGCGCGACACGCTCGGCCTGGTGATGCTGGGAATGGGAGTCGACCCGGCCGAGGCGAGGCTTGCCGACGCCCAGGCGGCGGTGGACAAGATACAGGAGTACGTGGACAACGGGCACATCCGCGCCTTCACAGGCAATGAGTACGGCGACGACCTGGCGCGCGGCGACGTCTGGGCGGCGATTGCCTGGTCCGGTGACATGATCCAGTTGCAGGCGGACGACCCGAACCTGCAGCTGCTACTGCCCGAAGAGGGGTTCATGCTGTGGTCGGACAACATGATGATCCCGAAGGGCGCGGACCACAAGGAAGCGGCCGAGAAGTTCATGAACTACGTGTACGACCCGGTGAACCAGGCGTTGATCTCGGCATATGTCCAGTACATCTCGCCCGTGCAGGGGAC
Source organism: Chloroflexota bacterium (assembly GCA_037441345.1). Lineage (GTDB taxonomy): Bacteria > Chloroflexota > Dehalococcoidia > SM23-28-2 > RBG-16-64-32 > DATKKM01. The sequence continues at coordinate 69,209 of JBBISJ010000003.1, read as the reverse complement.
GAAAGATGCGATCCGGGACGTGGACGACACGCTTGCCGACAACCCGTTGATCTTCCCGGACGAGGCAACGCTGGCGCGGGCTCACGTGTTCAAGCCGCTGGACGAGGATGAAGACCGGGAGTTCAACGAACTGTTCCAGGCATTGATCGGGGCGTAGGCAGGCGGTGACCATCGGCCGTCTACGGCCTCTGCTTCCATACATCCTCCTGGCGCCCGGCGTTGCCTGGCTGGCGGTGTTCTTCGTGGTGCCTATGTACACGCTGGCCCGCCAGTCTCTCAATGATGGCACGCTGGAGACGGGGTTCCGGTTCGCCTGGGAGTGGGCCAACTACTCCGACGTCGTCGACAGGTACCAGGAGCAGTTCATCCGGTCGTTCCGCTACGCGGCGACGGCGACTGTGCTGGCGTTCATCATCGGCTATCCGCTCGCGTACGCAATCGCTTTCCGTGGCGGGCGCATGAAGAGCTACCTGCTGTTCCTGGTCGTGCTGCCCTTCTTCACGACGTACCTGATCCGCACGCTGGCCTGGCAGACGATCCTGAGCGACCAGGGAGATGTCCTCACGACTTTGCGCGATATCGGCGTCATGGACATCACGGACTCGTTGGGGATCTCGCAGAACGGCAGAGTGCTGGCGACGCCGACGGCGGTGGTAATGGCGATCACGTACAATTTCCTGCCGTTCATGGTGCTGCCGTGCTACGTGAGCCTCGAGCGGATCGACAGGCGGTTGATTGAGGCCGCGCACGATCTCTACGGTGGGCCCGTGCGCGCTTTCCTCCGGGTAGTATTTCCGCTGTCCCTTCCCGGCGTGTTCGCGGGCAGCCTGCTCACGTTCATCCCGGCTGTGGGGGACTTCATCAACGCCGAGATACTCGGCGGACCGAAGACGCAGATGATTGGCAACGTCATCCAGAGCCGCTTTCTGGAGGTGAATGACTATCCGGGCGCCGCCGCGCTCTCGTTCATCCTGATGGCGGCGATCCTCGTGGCCGTCCTGGTGTACGCGCGGCTCCTGGGCACGGAGGAGCTGGCCTGATGGCGGTCCAGACGGCCCGCGCGTCGGGCGCAGGTAATGTGCGGGTGCGGTGATGCGCTTCGTCGCCCGGCATCTGCTCACGGCTTATGCCACGCTGGCCCTCCTGTACCTGTTCCTGCCGATATTCGTCGTCGTCCTCTTCAGCTTTAACGATGTGGAGGGGCGTTTCAACTTTGTCTGGCAGGGGTTCACGCTGCGGCACTGGGCGCACCCGTTCAAGGACCCGGCGTTGAGGGATTCGATGCTGCTTAGCCTGCGGGTAGCGGCGATCTCTACCGTGATAGCGACGGTTCTGGGGACGCTTGTTGCGTTCGCCATGACACGCTACAGGTTCATCGGGGCGCCGGCCGCTAACCTGCTGATCTTGCTGCCGCTGACCACGCCGGAGATCGTGATGGGCGCATCGCTTCTGACCCTGTTCCTGACCCTGAACATCGCCACGGGATTCACGACGATCGTCATCGCTCACGTGATGTTCAATATCAGCTACGTCGTGGTCACCGTTCGCGCCCGGCTGCGGAGTTTCGACTGGACGCTTGAGGAGGCGGCGATGGACCTGGGGGCAAATGAGTTCCAGACGTTCCGGAAGGTCACCTTACCGCTGATATTCCCGGGGATTCTCGCAGGGGCCCTGCTGGCGTTCGCCCTGTCCCTGGACGACTTTGTGATCACGCTGTTCAACTCCGGCCAGGAGGTGACGTTTCCCCTCTACGTGTGGGGTGCGGCGCGGACCGCTGCTCCGCCTCAGATCAACGTGATCGGGTCAATGATCCTGCTGGTGGCGATCGGCGGTATTATCCTGTCGTTTCTGCTGCAGCGCCGGCGAGTCTAAGCCGCCGTCACGTCGCGGGCGAACTCCTCGAAGACGGCGAGGTGTTTCTCGACATCCTTCTCCGTGTGCTGGACGGAGAGCGTCCACTGCTCGTCGGCGCCGATGGGCATCAGGATGTCGCGGTTCATGTAGTACAGCCAGTGGGCGTACGAGAGGTCGAAGTCGATCTTCAGGTAGTCGCGGTAGTCATGCAGTTCCTCGGGCGCGAACATGACGCAGCCCTTGCCCCCGACGCCCGTGGAGTACATCGGCAGCTCATGCCGGTCGATGATTTCCCGGCATCCTGCGACTAGCTTGTCTTCGAGGACGCCGAAGTGTTTGTAAGCATCCGGGGTCAGGATCTGCGTGAGCGAGACGACGCCGGCGCGCATGGCCAGCGGGTTGCCGTTGAAAGTGCCGAGATGGGCGACGTCTTCCGGCCGGATCTTCTCCATGAACTCGCGCGAGCCGGCGAAGGCGCCGATGGGGATGCCGCCGCCTATGGACTTGGCCAGGCAGATCAGGTCCGGTGTGACGCCGTAGTGCTCGCAGGCGCCGCCGGCGGCGATAGTGGCGCCGGTCTTGACCTCGTCGAAGATCAGGGCCACGCCGTGCTGCTTCGTGATCCGGCGTAGCTCCGCCAGGTAGCCGGGGTGCGGGTAGACGATGCCGACGTTCATCATGATCGGCTCGAGGATGACCGCTGCGACCTCGCCCTCGTGCTCGCTCAGAAGCCGCTCCAGGGCGTCGGGCTGGTTGAAGGGGATGACGAGCGTGAGGCGGGCGTTCACGGCGGGTACACCCTTGGAGAAGATTACCGAGTTGGGATGGTCCTCGGGGCCGATCTGATCGGCGGGCGGCTTCACGGAGACCATGACAGAGTCGTGGTGGCCGTGGTACGACCCCTCGATCTTGACGATCACGTCGCGGCCCGTGACGCCGCGGGCGACGCGGATGGCGTCCATCGTCGCCTCCGTGCCGGAGTTGGCGAAGCGGACCATCTCCATGCCGAAGCGCCGGCAGATCTCCTCGGCCAGGATGACGGGCTCCTCGCCGGGGAGCGCGTACATCGTGCCTTTCCTGAGCTGATCGGAGAGCGCCTCGACCATGAGCGGGTGTGCGTGGCCGATGGCGAGGGTTCCGAATCCGAGATGGTAGTCGCAATACTCGTTGCCGTCGACGTCCCAGATGCGAGAGCCGGAGGCCTTGCCGATGTATAGCGGATACGGCGGCATGTGCTGGAAGCTCGAGGGGACGCCCAGAGGCATAACCCGGCGCGCGCGCTCCAGCAGCGAAACGCTGCCGGGCGTCCGTTTGGCGAATGTCTCGGTCTCACGGTCAATCAGCCGCTTTAGCGCGCCCCGATCGATCCTCTGACGTACCATGCTTTTCTTCCGCGACGATATCGCCGCCTGCGTGAGAGTCTAGTTGATGGCCCGAGGGGCGGCAAGTTAAGCTGCGCTCGGTGGAAAGGAAGCGGTACGGCCGATGAACGCGGACTCAGCCGGTGAACATGTAATCGTCCTCGACCACGTTTCCAAGAGCTTTGGAAGCGCGGTGGCAGTGAGCGATGTTCACCTCAGCATCAAGCGAGGAGAGTTCTTTTCGCTGCTGGGACCATCGGGGTGCGGTAAGACGACGACGCTGCGGATGATCGCCGGGTTCGAGACGCCGACGGAGGGGCGCATCCTGCTCGAAGGCGAGGATGTGTCGCACGTGCCACCGTACAGGCGCAACGTGAACCTGGTGTTCCAGAACTACGCGCTTTTCCCGCACATGAGCGTTGGTGACAACATCGCCTTTGGCCCCCGAAACAAGGGCCTGAAAGAGGCCGAGGTGAAGGCCGCCGTGGAGCGCATCCTTGGGGTGGTCCGGCTCGCCGGCTTTGCAAAGCGGAAGCCGGGGCAGCTTTCCGGCGGACAGCAACAGCGGGTCGCGCTGGCGCGCGCGCTCGTGAACAGGCCAAGCGCCCTCTTGCTGGATGAACCACTGGGCGCGCTGGACCTGAAATTGCGGCGGGCGATGCAACTGGAACTGAAGGGGATCCAGCGGGAACTCGGCATCACGTTCATCTACGTCACCCACGACCAGGAGGAGGCGTTGACGATGTCTGACCGTGTGGCGGTGATGAACGAGGGCCGGGTGGACCAACTGGGCACCCCTGAGGAGATATATGAGCGCCCGGCGACGGTGTTCGCAGCCGGGTTCATCGGGCTTGCCAACATATTGACCGGAACGGTGGAGACGGCCGACGGGGACCAGATCACGGTGCGCCTGGCGGACGGAGGGGGTACCGGTGCAAGGCAAGGCGGGCAAGAGTTCCGCGCGGGTGACGCGGCCACGGTGGTGGTGCGGCCGGAGCGGCTGCGGATTTCGCGCACGGTGCCGGAGTCGGATGCGAAGGGCAGGGTAGCGGCACAGGTCAAGGCCGTCGTCTTCCAGGGAGCGGTGACGCGAGTGGACCTGGCAACGGCCAGCGGCACGGAGTTGAACGTCGTGCTCCTGGCGCAGGACAGGCCAGAGATGCTGGACAACAGCGAGCCGGTCTGGGTTACCTGGGACCAGGAGGATGTGACGGTCCTCCCCGGCAGCGCCACACCGGCGCCGACCGCCTGAGATCTACCCGGCGAAGGCGCGTTCGACCGAGATACGGGTGCGAATGCCGCGCCTGTCCAGTTCGTTGAAGAACGGCCCGGGCTCGACAACGGACTCGGGGGCGTGGACTCCGGGCGCCTGAAGGTCGCCGCGGGCAATGGAAGCGGCGATGATGGCAGGCGGGACTCCCGTCATGACTGAGCCCGGATCGAGCCCCCAGCGCGGCGCTTCGTTCATGGTGCGCATAGTGACGGTGACCGGGCCGGTGCTGTCCGCGCCATCAACGACTGTGACAAGCTCCTCCGCGCCTTCAAGCGGTGGCGGCGGGCTTTCGCCGGCCTTCGCGGAAAGCACCGCAACCAGCACGTCGCGGGGGACGACGTCGACGCCGCGCACCCTCACGGGTTCGGTCGAGGCGAGCCCGAGATCAGTGAGTACCTTCAGGCGGGCGAGGATCTCCGGCGTGAAGCCGAAGTCGTTGATCTTGAAGGTCACATCCCGGATCCCCTTTTCAGCGTAGACCAGGGGCATCGTCGCCACCTCCGAATGGAGGCTGTGGTGGACGCTGCGCAGGCCGATGGGAGGGGAGAACAGGAACGGCTCCGGCTCTGAAAGCGGTGGCAATTCAACGAATTCGCCATCGCGGAACGCGAAGGGGTTCATCGTCACCTCGTCCAGGATCGTGGCGATCGAATATCCCCAGACGATGGCATCACCGGGGGGAGGGAGGATTCCATCGTAGATACGGATGCTGTGAGCGGTGGTGAGTTCGCGGACGGCGCGGGCCGCCTGGACGTTGGTGATGCCGGGGTCGGCGCCGACGCCAATGACGGCCGTAAGGCCCGCTTCCCGGAACCGGTCATCGAGGGCCAACTGGCGGCGTGTCATGTGGAACAGGCCGCCGAGATCGACGTACGAGACGCCTTTCCGCAAGCAGCCGTTCATCACGGACAGGTTGTGGTAATAGTTGACGGCGTTGACGACGCAGTCGTGTCCCGCAAGGGCGGAGTCGAGCGCGGAGGGGTCGTTGACATCGAGAGTGAGGACATCGGCCTTGCCGGCGCCGATAGAGTCCGCGAGCGCGCGGGCGGCGTCGCCGTTGAAGTCGGCGATGGTCACCATGGCGCCGAACGATTCGACGAGGTCGTGGACGGCCACGCGCCCCATCATTCCGGCCCCGCCGAGGACGATGATCCTCAAGAGTTCACCACCATCGTTCGATCACGATCTTCTTGTCCGTGAAGAAGTCGATGGCGTCCTGCCCCTGGCCGTGAAGGACGCCGAAGAACGACTCCTTCCGGCCGCCGAACGGGAAGAACGCCATGGGCGCCGCGAGTCCGACGTTGATGCCCACTTCGCCGCAATCGACGCTGCGGGCGAAGTGCCGGGCGGCCAGGCCGCTCTGCGTGTAGATGATGGCGCTGTTGCCAAACGGCGAGGCGTTGATGAGCCTGATTGCGTCATCCAGTGACCGGCACCGGAGAACCGACATCACCGGGCCGAAGATCTCTTCCCGTGCGATCAACATGTCCGGCTGGACCTCGTCGAACACGGTCGGTCCCAGGAAGAAGCCCTGGTCCGGCATGGCGCCTTCCCGGCCGTCAAGCAGGAGGCGCGCCCCCTCGGCGGTGCCACTCTCGATGCAGGACCTTATGCGCTGCCGCGACGCTTCCGTGATCACCGGTCCCATCGCGATGCCCTCGTCGAGCCCGTTGCCGACCGTGATCCTGCCCGCCGCGTCAACCAGGGCGGAGACCAGGTGGTCGGCTGAGGAGCCGATGGCGACGACGTTGGAGCCGGCCAGGCAGCGCTGACCGGCCGTGCCGTAAACAGAATCCATGATGTTGGGAATGGATTGGTCGAGATCGGCGTCGGGCATGACGACCACGAAGTTCTTCGCGCCGCCGCCGCACTGAACCCGCTTGCCGTGCTGCGAGGCGAGACCGTACACGGCCTTCGCCGTGGGGGTTGATGTGACAGACGAGATCCCGGCCACACCGGGATGGGTGACAAGGGTCTCTGCCACGGAACGATCGCCGTTCACCAGATTGAGGACGCCGGGCGGGAAGGCCGCGGCGTCGATCAACTCGAAAAGACGCTGGGTGGCCATCGGCACGAGTTCAGACGGCTTCACGATGCAGGAGTTGCCCGTGGCCGCCGCGTACGGCCAGAACCAGCTCGGCACCATGGCCGGGAAGTTGAACGGAGGGATGACGGCGAAGACCCCGAGGGGAACGCGGTGCGCGACTTCATCGATGCCGCGGGAGATCTGGGTGAGAGATCTCCCCTGGAGCAGCGAAGGGATGCCGCAGGCGACCTCGACGTTGTCGATCGTGCGGCGCACCTCGGCCCTCGCTTCGGCCAGCACCTTGCCGTTTTCCGTGGTGATCACCCGCGCCAGGTCTTCGCTGTGCGCTTCGAGGAGCGCCTTGAGGCGGAATAGCGGTTGAACGCGCTCTGGTGGCGGCACGTCGCGCCACTCGAGGAATGCCCGATGAGCCGCGGCAACCGAGGCGTCGATCTCCTGCCGGGTCGAGACCGGCACCTTCGCCACAACCGAAGCGTCGGCCGGGTTCTGGACATCCAGTTGAGTGCTGCTTGCCGACTCGGCCCAGCGGCCGTCGACGTAGTTTCTGAGGGTGGGTCCAGGCAAGTGGAAAAGGTCTCCTCTGCGCGGTCAAGCTTAGCACGCGCAAAACGGAGCCGGGGCAGCGATCGCAGGAGCTGGCAGGAGGAAACTCGGATCACTCACGCCATTATTCCAAACGTATCATGACACTTTCGCTATCAGTTCGGCCTTAGCCTGTGCCATGAGGTGCCGTAGCACACCGTAGATGACGCTGACTGACCGAGATTGACAGTGATTGTCTGTGAACGGTATGATGGTGAGGCACGAACGAAGGGAGTGATTGTTGTGCGTATCACCGTTTTGGGCGGTGCCGGAAACATGGGTTCGACTGTCGTCCGGACCCTGGCGAAGCAGGAAGCATTGGAGGTGGTGGTGGCCGACCGAGAGGAGGAATCGGCCCGGGCGCTGGGTGCCGAACTGGGCATCCCGGCCGTTGCCGTTGATGTGGTGGACCGCGAGAGCCTGGAGGCCGTTCTGGATTCGACTGACGTTGTAGTCAACTGCGTGGGACCGTTCTACCGCTTTGCGCCGCGCATCTGTCTGACGGCGCTGCGCCGCGGCGTCCACTACGTTGACATCTGCGATGACGCCGAGCCGACGCTTGAGATGCTCACTTACGACTCGATTGCGCGGTCCAGCGGAGCCACTGCAGTCATCGGCTGTGGATGGACTCCGGGCATAACGAATATCTGCACCCGTCTGGGAGCGGAGATGATGGACCGCCCCGAGGCCGTCGAGATCGCCTGGGTCGCGTCGGAGAGCGACGTGGATCCGGAGGCGCGCGGCGGTGTCGCGGTGGAGCAGCACGTGCTGCATATCTTGAGCCGACCGGTGACGGTCTTCCGCGACGGCGAATGGACGACGGTGAGCCCGCTGAGCGCGGAGACACGCGAAATAGCGGCGCCCAAGCCACTCGGCCGCGTCCAGGCGTATGTTTGCGGCCACCCCGAGCCGGTCACGCTGCCCCGCTACCTGCATACGCTGCGGGACGTAACGGTCCGCGGCGCCATTGTTCCCGCGGCGGTGGACCAGATCTACTCTTTGCTGGTTAAGCTCGGTGCCGCCGACTCAGAGGACATGATGGCGGAGGCAGGGGAGTTGCTGGCGAACCTGGCCCACTACTTCGCGACTGACGGACGGCCGACTCTGCCGCCGTATTCGGCCGCGGTAGTCGAGGTCCGGGGGTGGACAAACGGGAGGGAGAGCTCGGCGCGCTTTACTTGCCTGGACCACATGGGCCGGTTGACGGGTATTCCCGCGGCCGTGGCCGCGATGATGATAGCCGAGGGTCGCGTGAAGCAGGCAGGAGCCATGGCTCCCGAGGCTGCCTTCGAGCCGCAGGTGTTCCTGTCGGAGCTGCGGCGGCAGGGGATCCGGATTTCGCGCAACGGAAAGCGGGCGCGCCAGGCCGCTTAACGGACGCCTTGATTAGCGCTACTCGGACAGCTCTGCTACGGCGCGGTCCGGGAAGTTCGTACAGATGCCATCGACGCCGATCTCGACGAGGTGGCGAATCTGCGCCGGGTCGTCAGCGGTCCAGGTGTAGAGGGCGAGGCCGCCGCGGCGGCAGTCTTCGACGATGCGATCGTTGACCCCGAGGAAGAACACGCTGACCCCCTGAAGGCCGAGCTTGAGGGCGGTGGTGCGCATCTCCGGCCATTCCGGGATGGACTGGGGCGCGACGAGGAGGGCTGCCGGGATGCGCGGCTCAGCCTGGCGCATGCCCTCGAGGGCCTGGGGGAAGAATGACCAGGTCATGACTTCGTCGACGGCAGCAGCCTCGCGGACGACGCGCGCCACCTGCTCCTCGATGCCGGGTTGCTTGATCTCCATGATGAGCAGAACGCTGCCCTTCGTCAGCTCCAGCACTTCGGCGAGCGTGGGCACTGGCTCTCCGCCGGCGTCGAGCGCGCGCAGCTCGGCGAGTGTTAGCTTCGCGACTTCGCCCGTCCCGTTCGTGGTGCGATCCACGGTGAGGTCGTGCATGAGGACGGGAACACCGTCCGCGCTGGCCTGGACATCTATCTCGATGGCGTCCGAGCCGAGTTCGATTGCCTTCCGGATGCCGGCAAGCGTGTTGGCGGGTGCGTGGCCACCACAGGCGGCATGAGAGATCACGAGTGGTCGCACGCGCTGATTATGAGACAGGCGGCGCCGCGTGGAAAGAGGGTGTGTCAGGCGGCGATGCCGAAGGCCGAGAACATCTGCTGGCGCTTCTCCGCGATCTCCGTCGCCAACTCACGCGCCACCAGCGCCAGTTCGAAACGCCGCGGATGGTTGGTGATCTTCGCCAGGTCGACGTTTGCGACGCGGCTGTAGATGCTCTGGCACATGAAACGAATGGCAACGCGCCAGTCAATTGCCGGCTCGGATTCCGGCGGGATGTTGCTGTCCGAGCAGTAGTAGGTGACCGCCCGCTCTATGTCCGAATCCAGTTGTGTGGCGACGTTGCGGTGGATCGCTTCCAGTTCTTCGCGATCCGGCTGGCGAGGCGCGAATGGCATGGCCTGGCGGATGTTGTACCAGATGTTCGACGGCGGCGGGATGTAGGCGTCGAGAAGGATGTTCTTCCGCCGCTGCTGCGCGAGGAAGAGCGAGAGGATGTACGTCTCATCTGCGTTCGTGGGCAGGGCCGGGGGCAACACGTCGATCACCCTGGCCGCCCAGGAGCGGACGTTGGCGTCGAGCTCTTCGCCCTGGCGCTGGATGCGCCTTAGCTGGCGATCATTCGTCGGTATGTAGAGTGTGTTCAGGTTCTCGATCAAGTGCCGCTCTCCTTGTCGCCGGCCTGTTGAATGCCGCGCATTAGGTATGAGCCGCAACGGAAACTGACCGTTACCCGCGGTCGGGAAAGGGGCGGTTAAGGTTGAGTTCAAGCTGTCCGCCGGTACTTGTAAGCGGACGGCGCTGCTAGAATTGCGCACGGCTCCCCCGAAGAGGACGAGCTGAAGGGAGATGTTGAAAATGGCGGAAGATCTGCGGTTCCCCGCCGGGTTCTACTGGGGGACGGCAACGTCCTCACACCAAGTGGAGGGGAACAACACGAAGAACCAGTGGTGGGCCTGGGAGCAGGAGGGCGGCCACATCGAGGACGACACCGTGTCTGGTATCGCCTGCGACCACTACAACCGGTTCGAGGAGGACTTCGCGCTGTCGCAGGAGTTCGGGCACAACGCCCACCGGTTCTCGATCGAATGGAGCCGGATTGAGCCGGAGGAGGGACGCTGGGACGAGAAGGAGGTGGAACACTACCGCAAGGTGATGGAGTCGCTGCACAGGCACGACCTGGTCCCGTTCGTGACGCTGCACCATTTCACGAACCCGGTGTGGTTCGAAGACCTGGGCGGCTGGACGAGTCCGCGGGCGCCGGAGCTGATGGCGCGATACGCGGGCTACATGGCGAAACAGCTGGGTGATTCGGTGCCGTTCTGGCTGACGATCAACGAGCCACCCGTGCTGCCCGCGGCGCAGTACATCGCGGGCGTGTTCCCGCCGCAGAAGCGGGATATGGGACTGGCACTTGCGGCGGCGAAGCACATCCTGATGTCGCTGGGGACGATGCACAACGCCATCAGGGAAAACGCGCCGCACAACCCGAAGATCGGCCCCGTCATCAATATGACATACGTGATGCCGGCCAGCGACAGCGAGGAAGACCGGGCAGCGGCGAAGGCGATGGACCAGTACTGGAACGCGTACTGGCTCGACGGTATCCGCGATGGCGTGATCGGCCCCCCGGCAGGCGGTGGCGAAGAGGTGCCCGGTCTGAAGGGCGCGTGGGACCTCATTGGGCTGAACTACTACTCGCGGTCGGTGGTCGCGGCGGCACGGGGTGTGATGGGGCTGCGGCAGGTGGATCCGCCACCGGATGCGGAGACGAGTACGATGGGCTGGGAGGTGTACCCGGAGGGGTTCTATCAGTGCATCACCCGGCTGAAGCAGTACGGGAAGCCGGTCTACATAACCGAGAACGGCATCGGGACGGACGACGACGAGCAGCGGATCAGCTACCTGGTGCGGCACCTCGCGCAGGTGCGCAGGGCGATCGATGACGGGACGGACGTCCGCAGTTATCTCCACTGGTGCCAGCAGGACAACTTCGAGTGGGCGCGCGGCTTCCGGCAGAAGTTCGGGCTGTTCGCGACGGAGGAGGGGACGCTGAATCGCATCCCCAAGCAGAGCGCGTATTTCTTCAAGGACGTGGCTGTGAACAACCGCGTGCCGGGAGAACTGCTGGAGAAGTATGTGAAGTGATGAAGACGCTATTTGCCTTGAAGATTGCGGTGGTGACCCTGCTATTCGCCCTGGCCGCGACTGCGGCAGCCTGCGGCGGGGACGATGACGGTGACTCCAGTGGGACGGACAAGACGCCCGCTACCGACGGGTCGGGCGGTATCGATGCCGGAGAAGGCGCCGGGAAGATGGAGGTGACCTCGACCGCCTTCCAGGACGGGGAGACGATCCCGGAGGAGTACTCCTGCGACGGTGATGACGTGCCGCCGCCGGTGAGCTGGACCGGTGTGCCGGACGATGCCAGGTCCCTGGTACTCGTGATGGACGATCCCGACGCAGACGGCTTCGTGCACTGGCTGGTGTATGACATTCCGGTCAAGGTGACAGGGTTTGCGGAAACGCCGGACAGCGAGAAGTTGCCCAGCGGCGCGAAACAGGCGGTGAACAGCTTTGGGGACGTCGGCTACGGCGGCCCCTGCCCGCCCGGCGATGAGGAGCACACCTACCGGATCCGGGTCCTGGCCCTGGACTCGGAACTGGGTCTCGACCCGGGTGCCGAATCTGGCGAAGTCAACGATGCACTCGCCGATGCCGAGGTGCTGGATAGCGGCAAGCTGGAGGGCACGTTCGCGAAGTAGGCGCCGTGCAAGGAGGCAGCCGATGAAGCGTTTGAAAGGGCGGGAGCGAGAGCGGTTCTTGAACGGCCGGCGCGTGGCGGTGCTGGCCACCATTGGCGCCGGCGGGGAGCCGGTGTTGACGCCGGTGTGGTACCTGTTCGAGGACAGCCGGATACTGGTGCGGACAGCGAAAGACGCGGCCAAGACGCTGAATATCGAGCGCGACCCGCGGGTGACGGTCTGCGTGCAGGACGAAGCGGCGCCCTACCGGAGCGTCACGGTTTACGGGCGGGCGAGCGTGGAAGCCCCGCAGCCGGGCCTGGGGGCGCGGATCTCCCGGCACTACCTGGGGTTCGTCGGCGGCAAAGCCTACGAGCGCGTCGTCGAAAACGATGTCAGGGGGGAAGAGGTGACGATCGTGATCGCGCCGGAGAAGGTCGTGTCCCAGGACTTCGGGGACGAGACGCCATTGATCGGCAAAGTCTGGCTGCGATTGAAGAAGGTGCTGCCGCCGGGTTTGTAGGCAGCGAATTACCCGGCCTACATTCCCTGCGGGTTGCGGATGCAGGCGATAGAACAGTCCGGGCCGTGGAGCTTCTCGGCTTCTTTGATTGCATCTTCCACGCTTGCTGTGGGAATGAAGCCGATGTGGCGGGGGATGGCGGGGTCCTGGGCGCCTGCGACGAAGATGCGGCCGGCGTGCCGGAGGCGCTTGAGGGGGTGCGTGGCGAGGATGCCGTGCACGGGGTGGAAGGCGTAGCCGAACCGGTACTTCTCGATGTAGTCCTGGCGCGTCGCGAACTCGTCGCCGAAGCGCTCGCTGATACGGTAGGGGTCCTTCTCCTGCGGCAGGACGCGCTCCCAGACCTCCTTGTACGACGGGTGGTGCTCCATGTCCCAGTCGTCCGGGCAGGGTGTGGCGATGATCACCGAGCAGCCGGGCTTGCCCACGGCCTCGATGTAGCCGCCGAGGTAGCCGAGAGCGGATGAGATGAGTGTGAGGATGGGGTTCATTCGGGCGTAGGTGGCGTAAGGGCTCCAGGCCGGGATGCCATAGATGACGACGTCCGCCTTCTCCTCGGCCTGCTCGCGGCGGGGCCTGTGCATTGATGCCTGCATCTCCATCGCAGCGGCGCGGCACTCATCGACACCCCCGGCCCAGCAGGCGGCGATCTGCGCCGGGTTGGCGAGCAGCGTCTCGAACTTGAAGACGCGGCGGCCGAGCTTCTGCTCGAGGAAGCGTCCCTGCTCCTCGTAGACGTGGTGCATCCGGTTGCCACGCACGGACATGGACATCCCGTCCGGCGTGTGGGTGGCACTGATCGAGCGCCAGGTGGAGAGCCCGACGCAGACGGACTTCCAGCCACCGTTGAAGCCGAGGTGGTTGGCGGCGTTGACGTACACGGTCAAATCTGACTCGGCGACGAGTCGGTGGACTTCTACCTCGTAACCCGACTCCGTTGTACCGAGGTGGACGATGTTTTCGGGATCCTCGGCGTCATGGCACTGAAGACGTTCCCCGAAGCGTTCCACAAGGGAGGGGCCGAGGACGCGAGAGAGTTCGTCCCGCGTCCACTTGCGGTGAAGGGCGTTGGCGCAGATTAGTGTGACGTTCGTCTCGGGGACCCCGGCGGTGGCCAGTTCCTGCGTGATTGCCTCGATCGCCTGAGAGCGGACTGGGCCGAAAGATGGTGCGGTGGGGTCGTCGAAGGCGATGAGGACCCGTGCTCCGGGTCGCACCAGCTCGCCGACGCGGCCCATGCCAAGCGGCGCCGCGAGGGCGGCGCGGACCGCAGCTTCCTGGTCGGGTGCCGATGTGAGACGCGGCCCGCCGTTGCCGCCGCCGATCAGGCGCGTCCTGTCGGGAAGGGCGGCCTGGATGGCGGAGTCGCCGAACGGGAGCGATACGTCGGTCATGCGGTTGGGATTATAGTCGAAAGAAGACGCCGCCGGGGAATCCCGGCGGCGTTTGAGGCTCGGCTAATGCCCGCGCTACTGGACGAGCCTGGAGGACCGGCTGAGCTGGGCGCCGATCAACTGGAAGATCGGGGTCAGGTCGCTCGTCCGTGGCTCATTGAAGTAGTGGGCGTCGTCGGGCGCCACCGTCTGGAGGAAGTCCGCGGCCGGCATGCCGTCGTAGGTGGTGCCGGGCAGCTCATCGGAGCACGAATCGCCTTCAACACCGAAGGCGATGACGTAAAGTTCGATGCCGGCGGCGATGGCCGCGTCTCCCATGTGCTTCGCGTAGTCGCAGGGGCCGTTGTAGAGCTGCGTCGTGTAGTGGACGTTGACCGCGACGGCGTCGAGGTTGAAGGTCGTGCTGGTGTTGTTTGCGACGTTCGTGACGCGGACGCGGAAGTTGGCGTCGGAGAAGTCGTTGGCGCTCCAGGTCCGGCCCCAGGTGTTGGTCGTGCCTCCCAGCGTGAGAGTGGCCTCGCTAGTCGAGAGGTTAACCGACTGGGCGCTTGTCCAGCTGGACCCGCCGTTCCAGGAGAGCTCGACGCACATCTTCCGGGTGGTGGCGCTGCCGCTGTACCAGCCGTCCAGGCGCACCTGGATGCCCGTGACGGCGAGGCCGGTGCCGCCGATGAATGACGAAAGACCGAACGTGCGGAAGTCGTGCTTATCCTTGGCCGTGCTCGTGCAGGAGGTGCTGGTACCGGTGCCGCTGTTTGCATCAGAGGCGGCGCCGCCTCCGTCTGCGCAGGCGAGCGATGGGTTGGTCTGGAAGCCGTTGTTGTCACCGGCGCTGCTGGTGACGGCGGCCTGGTTAACGCAGAACTGGTAGCCGGTGCTGTTGGCGACGGTGGCGCCGCTCATGGCGTTTGCCGCGCCGTCTGTCATGAGGATGATGCCGTGCGTGACGTTCGCCCGGCCGCTGGTGTTGAGGTGCTGAGTGGCTGCCAGGAGCGGGTCGCCGATGTCCGTACCGACGGAGGACGTGTTGAGGCACCTGATGGACTTCACGAGGGTACTGTTGTTGTTGATGCTGCCGTTCGCGGCCTGGTAATCGTTTCCGAGCGCAACGGGCAGCCACGTGCCACCGCTGGAAGCAGCGATGCCGAGGCCGCCGGTGTTGGGCGATCCGCAGGTGGTGCTCGTACTGCTCGGTCCGAGCACGCCGAGCCCCACGTGGTGATAGTCGGGATCGAATTGCACAAGGAGCGCTTCCGCCGCCGACTTGGCGTTGGAAAGGTCTGTGGAACTCATGCTCCCGGTGCGGTCGATGATCACCACGGCATCGACAGGCCCGGCGCCGATGGGTCCGCAGGCACCGCGGCACCCGGCGGCCGTCGCCTGTGTATCACAGCCGTCGACCCAGCAATTGCTGACGCCGATCAAGCCGAGGACGCCGCCGAAGAATGAGGGGGCCTGTTTCTTTGGAGTAACCACGATCGTGTCATAGGTGCCGGCGGTTTCGTCGCAAACCCGCACTTCCTGGCTCGTACACCGAAACGACACCGTCACCGTGGAGGGGTCAACACCGTTTTCCGCGACGTAGTTGAGCGCGACTGCCTCCGCCGCCGAAGGGCTGTCCGGCAGTTCCTGGGCGCCGGCGAGAGCAGCGGCGTCGGCCGCCGCCTGGACCTCTTGCCGGGTGTGCAGGAAGAACCCGACGTCGACCACGGCCATCGTGATGATCAGGATGACGGCGACGCACATCGCGAACAGGACAAGCGTCTGGCCGCCTTCGAAGCCGCGGCGTGCTACAGTGTCATGATTGCTCATTTGCCCCCTGCCGTCATGTGTTTGAAGAGGCTGAAGCTCCATGCGTGCCTCCAATCCCAGCCGGGGTGCTGCCCGCCACCCCTTACCACAGTTAGACGGGCTGCAACTTGTCGCGTTACGGGTTTCATTCCTTGCTTTGCTTTGCTGTAGCGTTCTTCACCTTCTGTTCACTGTTGTGAGCGCCGGGTTAATCTTCCAGGCCCGCCGCCTCGGCGATGGCCTTCTTGAGGGAATCGCTGAGAGGGAGGCGGCCACCCGTGAACGAGCGCCCGAAATGCGCGTGGTGGACGGTGCCGACGAAGCGCTTCTGGTAGACGCTCAGAAACGCGCGCACGGCTGCGGGGTCAAACTGGGTGCCGCTGTTTCGGAGCACTTCGGCCAGGGCCTCCTCCGCGGCCATGGCCGCGCGGTACGTGCGATCCGAGGTCATGGCGTCGAAAGCATCGGCGATCATGAAGATTCGCGCCCCGAGGGGGATCTGGTCGCCGGCGAGACCGCGGGGGTAGCCGCCGCCGTCGTAGCGTTCGTGGTGGGCGAGTACGATCTCGCCCGCGGGGGTGAGGAAGTCAACCGACTGGAGGATCTCCCAGCCCGCCCTCGGGTGGTCGCGCATGGACTCCCATTCGTTTTCGTTGAGGGCGCCCGGCTTGCGCAGGATCTGGTCCGGGACGGCGATTTTTCCGACGTCGTGCAGCAGCGCGCCCCACGAGATGTACCGCCACTCATCGGTGTCGGGCTGGATTCCCATCTCGGCCGCGATCGCCATCGTCAGGTCCGCTACGCGCTCTGAGTGGCCGGCGGTCTCGCTGTCGCGGGCATCAAGCGCCGCGACGAGCGAGCGAAGGGTGCCGTCGTAGGCGTTGCCGAGGCTGGCCATGGCGGTCGTGAGCTGGTCGTGTGCGGTCTGGAGCTGGTGGTGCGCATCGCGCAGTTCGAGGACGCTGCGGGTGGTGTGGTCCAGGTACTGCTTGATCGAGAGGCGCATGGCGAACGGGGGCGCGACAAAGACGGCGATCCCCCAGATGCCCATGGCTTCGTAAGCCCCGAACATCGCCAACCCGATGAATGCAAACACCACGTAATGAGGAAGGAGCCACTTGAAGTTCGCGGCCCACACAGAAGGCAGGCTTGAGCGGGAGGTGAGCGCGATAGCCGTCGCGACGAAGGTGCTGTTGGCTGCGAAGTTGGCCCCACCCGCGAGGACTGCCGGCAAGATGACCTGCGGCCAGTCACTGCCGTAGTCCAGCCCCGTAAACGCATCGAGGACCGATGCTGAAGCCAATCCGGCGATCATCATGACGCCGAAGTTGAACAGCGTCTTGTACACAGGGCGGGCCCATGCCGATGCCAGGACGGCCGCGGGCACCACGACTGCCAGGCCGGTCTCCCCGGCCGCGACAACGCCCGCGAAGATGGGAATGAAGGCGAGCGAGACGCGGCTGGCGCCGTACATGCTGAGGTCCATCCGCTCGGCGCCCACGGCGAGCAGGGCCAGGAGCACCAGCAGAGCCCAAGGTGCGTCCGCAGGGGCGGACGCGAGCGCGTGTGTGGTAACCGCCAGTCCGGCGATAGTGGTGGCTCCCACCAGCGCAAAGAGCAGCGCGCCAGGTATGCGAGAGCGGCGGGCGGCGGCGCGGTCCGGGTCCGGTTCCCGCGGGAACGTGTGCTCACCGCCGCTCGCCTGATGAGGGCTGTTGAGGTGATCGTCAGAGGGCATTGACAATAGCTAAGACTCACGTGGCGGCCGGTTGTTATCGGAATCGGTAAGGCGTCAAGTGGAAATAAGGGACGAATTAACCGTTCGTTCACCAGTGTGCCTGCCCGGGGGCGCGTGTTAGCGCGAGTCTTCAGCGGCAGGTGCGATACTAAGGAAATGCAGATGGCGGCGAAGGAAACAGGGACCAGCCGGGAATTGCTGGACGTGTCGGTAATCATCCCGTGCCTGAACGAAGCGCGAACCGTGGGGGAGTGCGTGACGCAGGCGCAGGACTGGCTGGCGCACTCGGGAATGACCGGCGAGGTGCTGGTTGTGGACAACGCTTCGACGGATGAGACGGCCGAAGTGGCCGCCGGTGCGGGAGCGCGCGTCATCGCGGAGCCGCGCCCGGGTAAGGGCAGCGCGTTCCAGACGGGCGTCCGGGAATCGCGCGGACGGTACATCGTCATGTCGGATGGTGACGCCACTTATGACCTTAGCGACCTTGGCCCGCTGATTGAGCCCCTGCGGCAGGGCTACGACATGGTTATCGGCAACAGGTTGAAGGGCGAGATGGAGGAGGGCTCGATGCCCCGCCTGCATCGAGCGATCGGCAATCCGATGTTCAACTGGCTGATCCGGGTGATTACGGGCCAGCGAATGGGCGACGTGCTTTCCGGCCTGCGCGCGTTCACCCGGGAGGCATGGGAGACGATGCGCCCGACTTCGAGCGGTTTCGAGCTTGAATCGGAGATATGTCTGCGTGCGGGGCGAAACAAGCTGCGCGTGACCGACGTGCCGGTCCCCTATGCCGTGCGCCGGGAGCCCAGCAAGCTCCGAGGGCTGACCCACGGCTGGGCGATTGCGCGTTTCATCATCCTCGAGAGCGCGGACCTGATCTTCATCTACCCCGGTTTGCTTGCGGTCTTCCTGGGCATCGTGTCTCTCATCATCGGCGTCGCAGCGAGCGACGGTGTCGACGTCGGCACCATGCAATGGCAACCGGTGTTCGCGGGCGGGATCCTGGTCCCCGGAGGGATCGCCTTCGTCACGGTCGGTATTGCCGCGAAGTGGCTGGCGTGGCGGCGCGGTGTCGCGTCCGCCGGGCGGACGGTCCGGCTCCTGGCCGAGGGGCGTGTGCCGGTGGCCGACTACTTCCTGCTCGCCGGCGGGCTGGCGCTCCTTGCCGGAGTTGTGCTGGATGTGTTCCTGCTTGGGCGCTGGACGGCGGGCGACCCGCCCCCGCTGGCGCTGGGCCTTGGCGCTGTGGCGCAGACGCTGGTGGTCGCCGGCCTGAACCTGGTTGTGGCCGCCGTGCTGATCGACGTTCTGCGTGCCCAGCCGCGCGCCGAAGACGGGGACGAGGCGCAGGGGTGATGGACAGAAAGGGGGCGCCCGTTCCCGAGTCGATGGGCGTTGCGCTCGAGGATATCGAGCAGGCGATGCCCAGGTTCGCGTGCTGGCTCTACGGCCGGGTCAAGGGTGAACTTGGACACAGGGTACTGGACGCCGGGGCCGGTATCGGCACGTACACGGGCCTGCTGCTGGAAGACGGGCACGAGGTGGTCGCGCTTGAGTACCACGAGCCTTTTGTGCGGGAACTGCAGCGACGGCACCCGGGGAACGCCGCGCTGACGGTGCTTCAGGCCGAGCTGGGGAGTGACGCGGGCCTACCGCCGTTCAGTCCGGCGGATTCAGCGATCTGTCTCAACGTCCTGGAGCACGTGGAACATGACGCGCAGGCTCTCCGCAACATCTTCGAGCGCGTGAAACCGGGTGGGCGGCTGGTCCTGCTGGTGCCGGCGTACCCGCGGCTGTTCAACACGATAGACGGCGCGATCGGCCATTTCCGCCGGTATTCGAAAGGGGTGCTGGAGTCGCTGCTGGTGGGCGCCGGCTGGGAGCCGGAGCGTGTGTTCCGGTTCAACGCATTTGGCGTTCCGGGGTGGATGGTAGCGGGCCTGCTGCGGCGGAAGACGCCGGGGCGCGACCTGACGCGCCTTTACGACCGGCTCGTGCCGGCGTTCGGCGCGGCCGAGAAGTATGTGATCAGGGGTTTGTGGGGACTGAGCCTGGTGGCCGTCTGCCGGCGCCCCGGACGGGAAGGCCTCAGAACTTGACCCAGGTCCAGCCGCTGGTATGAGCGGGCTCGAACTGGTAGACCCACAGCACGCCCATCGCGTTGACGAGGATTCCGGTTCCGATGAGCGCGAGGTGGTGCCAGCGCATATCGTCGCGGATCGTGTGCAGCACGAGCAGCCAGAGGAACGGCGTGAAATCGAGGGCGTAGCGATAGCCAAACTGCGCCCAGCCGGTGGCGGCGAACGTGAAGATGAGGAACGCCGTCGGAATGATCGCCGCCCAGCAGGCGACCGCCAGCCGGTCCCATTCGCCCGTCTTCCGCAGCAGCGGCAATAGTCCGGCTACTGCCGCCACGCCGGTCATGACCCAGAAAGGAAGCAGGTGGATGCCGAGAGGGATGTCCGTGGTGGACCAGCCGCCGTCCCAGGCTCGGGAGATGGAGCGGGTGAGGATGATGAACGCGGAAATTCCCAGCGCAGACGCACCGGCGATCCACGCTGCCCGGTGCTCCTTGAGGTTCGGGAAGAAGGAGTAGAAGAAGGCAGGCGTGGTCGCCCAGATGGCCATCCCGGCCCACGACGGCAAGACGTACGGGGCGTCTTGCTGGAAGATCGGCATCTGCTCCAGGAAGACAGGGGGGTGCCGGGTGACATAACTGATGTCGAAGAGGCCGTGGGGGTAAACGGACTGGAGGTGGTCCTGGTACAGCTGTTCGGTGTATCCATAGCCGGTCTCCGTGGGGTCGCCGAAGCGGAGGTAGTTGACGAGGAGCATGAGCAGGAACAGGGGCGCGAAGCCGGTAGCGAAGTCCGCCACTGTGCGCCAGTTGATGCGGTCGACGAGACGCTCACCCTCGGCCCGGAGCCAGGTGGGGGAGAACATGACCACGAAGAACAGGCCGGTTAGCAGCACGGTCGGACGGCAGAGGAAGGCGGCTCCGAACAGCAGCCCTGCCATGTACGGATTAGGCCGGCTGATCGTGAAGTAGATGGCTCCAGAGAGGAAGAAGACAGCCGTGGTATGGGCGAAGAACCAGACGCCGCCGTTGGACGCGACCCACCAGAAGACGGTGCCGAAAAGCATAAGGGCGGTGAAGACGAGCTGGTTCGACAGCCTGCTGGAAAACCGTCTCGCGATGGCGAACAGGATGGGCGCGGTCATCGCACCGAAGATCGCCGAGACGAGCGTCTGATTGAGGTCGTTGCCCCAGATGGCGACGCCGGGCAGCACGAGGAACGCAGGGCCGAGCGAGTGCTGCATGTAGATCTTGCAATCGGACGAGAAGTGGGCGCCGCTGACCTTCGCCGCCTCCGGATCGCCGGGCTGGAAGCAGAACCTCTCGCCGTCGAACATGACGCGCTCCAGGGTGTTGAGGTTCTTGCTGTACTCTGGGAGGAAATCCAGGTGGCCGTGGAGGATGTTATTGGCCTGGCTTACCTGGTGCGCGTAGGGCGTCTCCTGCGGGCCCACGAACCAGTAGACGGCGAACGTGAACAGGAACAGCGCCACGCTGATGTAGACTGTTTGACGGCGCTCCTCGAGGGCCGAAGCGCCCACGTTCCGGTCCGATCCCGCTGCCTCGCCGTCAGTCATTGGTCGGGTGGTGGCGGATGGGCCAGATGATGTAGGCGCTGAATCCCCAGTTGACGAGGAGGCCCAGGAAGGCGCCGATCGTATTGGACACATAAGGACTCAGGCTGAAGACGGGGGTCAGGACGTTCACCGTCGTCACGGTGATAACGGGGCTGAGAACGTGGGTTGCGTTGAACTGGATGAAGCGCCCGAGACGCCACCCGGGTTTGCGGCGGTCAGGGAACGTCCAGTGCTCGTGGGCGTAGAACTTGAAGACGATTGCGAATTCGACGGCGATAATGGAGGCGATCAGGAGGCGGACGTCAGGGTGCGTGAAGAGCAACAGGTCAACGCTCGTGTCCTTGTCCGGGAGGAGCGGCAGGACATCGTACAGGAGGAGGAGGGCGGCCTGATTGATGAAGTACGCAACGGTGCCGACGGCGACGAATTTCGCGAACGCGGGCGAAACCGGGAGTGGCCACCCGGACCGGCGGGGCTGCCCTGCGGTGGTGGCTATTTCACTGCTCATTACGGTGGAAAAGCGCGGCGGGGCAGATCGCGATCCTCCGTAACAGGATAGCCGCGCCGCGCAAAGCGTTGCAACAGTATTGAGACGGTCAAGTATTATCTGGCGGGGAGCCGACTCTTGAACCTGATGCCGTACTGTGCTTGAACTGGCGGGGCTGACGGCCCTTGGGCTGGCAATCGGCGCCTACGGAACGATCATCGGGGCGGGCGGTGGCTTTGTGCTGGTCCCCGCATTGCTCCTGCTTTACCCGGAATACGAGCCTGAGCAAGTAACGTCGATATCGCTCTTCGTGGTGTTCCTGAATGCCGTCTCAGGTTCGGCAGCGTATGCCCGGCAGCGGCGGATCGACTACGTCACGGGAGCGCTCTTCGCCGCGTGTTCCGCGCCGGGCGTAGTGGTCGGAGCGCTGGTGGTGGAGTTCGTTCCGACGAGGGTCTTCATGGCGTTGTTCGGTACCATGCTGCTGACCCTGGCGTTTACCTCGGCGCGTAACCGTCCGTCAGCCGTGCGTCAGCCTCTGCGTGGGGCCGGCGTGCTCGTCCGGCGGGTGGCGGACCCCGAGGGGCGGACATACATCTACGCGTACCGGGTCTGGCAGGCGATGGCCATGGGCCTGGCGATCGGGTTCATTTCGAGCCTCTTCGGGATCGGCGGCGGGGTGATCCAGGTACCGGCGATGATCATGCTCCTGCACATCCCCGTCCAGTTCGCGGTGGCGACGTCGCTGTTCACCCTGTCATTCATGACGGGCGGCGCATCGGTCGTTCACGGGATCACCGGCACGCTGGCGGGCGATCAGCTGGCCAGGGCGACCGCGCTGGCGGTGGGCGCCGTTCCCGGCGCGCAGATAGGCGCAATGCTGGCCGTCCGGGTCCGGAGCCGCCACGTGCTGCTGCTGCTGGCCTCCGCAATCGGGATACTGGGCGCCCGGCTCATCGTGAAGGCGGCCTTCGGGGTCTAGATGCTGCGTGTGCTGTCGATCGCAAGTTCGAGCGCGACGACCGCCAACACGACGCCGGAAAGCCTGCCAAGTATCGAGATGACTCCGTGCCCCGCCCGATCCTGAAAGCGGGCCCCAGCGGTCACCAGCGAGCCGGAAACCGCGACAGCAAAGACTGTGGCTACGATCGTAGTCCCCTCTCCGAATCGGGCGCCGTAAGAGACGGCGATGGGGACGGATGCCGGTCCCGCGAGCAGGGGTGTTGCCACCGGCACGATCCACTCCAGGGCATTGCCCTGCATCCTGCCCGGTGGCATGCCGCTCCCGGTTAAGAGAAGCCGTGCCGCGTGCGGGGCGGCTAGAGCTCCGGCGGCCATCTGGAAAGTGGGAGAAGAGACGTTGAGGGCGTCCAGCACTCTGTCTGCTACCAGGGCCGAACCACACAGGATCGCCAACGCAACGGCGCAGGCTGACCAGAGCAGCCGGCGGGAAGACGCGGGACCGGCGGACCCCGGGCGGGCGACGAGAGGCGGGATCGCGCCGAAAGGCGCAATCGAAGCGAGCATCCCCAGTGTGGCGACGGTTAGGGAGATCATGGCTGCGGCGCGGGAAATGCGATAGTGGCGGGTTCGCGGTCTGCGTTGCCGTTGATGGCGTCCAGAGCATAGAGGAGTCCCGAGAACGCGTGCTGCTGATCATCCATCCGGGTCTCATCGCCGATGAACCAGGCGCCGGCGGCCAATTCCGGCCTAGCGTAGGCGCGGGACTCATCCGTACTGACCTGCCGGCTGGCAAGGATGCCGGCGACGCACTGGAGCCGGTCCTTGATGGCCGGCTGGAGGTCTGCCATCCGTTCATCCCCGGCGCTAACACGCCAGAGGCCGGCCAGACCCTCTGCCCAAGTGCCAACAGCGGAGGCGCGCACGTCGCCGGCGCGAAGAGCGCGGCCGTACCAGCTTCCCTCTCGCTGTGACTCCGTCCGCACCAGGAGCCCGAAGCGTGCGGCGAGACGTGAGGCGTAGCCGATATGCTCTTCGGACAGACCCCATTCCACCATCTCTGACAGCCCGTACGCGGCCCACTGGTCGGCCAGGGGAGGGAATCTGACGTCTTCGACTTCGTCCCGATGGAGCGTTACAAAGTCGAGCGCCGACCTGGCGTGCCAGTCCCACCCTTCATCCGGAAACGCCTCGTGAGTCAGCGCCAGCGCCCACAGCGCCTCGCCGGGGTAATAGCGGGATGTACCTTCGGTGTCGGGCGATCCGCCGAGGATGTCGTAGGCGACGTGAAAGCCACCGTCTGGACGCTGGAGCGTAACAATGAAGCGGGCAAGCTCCTTCATCAGTTCGTCGTGTTGGGGGTCGGCGGTGGCGAGCCGGCGTTCGTGCAGCGAGACCAGCATGAGTGCCGAGGCGCCGAGGCTGGCGCGGCGGCCACCCGGGGCCAGGGCCGCCCAGCCGTCGTGGCGCTCCAGGTTGGACTCCATCCAGGCGAGGGCGCGGTCTGCGGCGGCCAGGGCGTCGGCGTCGTTAAGGCGCCCGGCGGCCTGGTAGAGGGACATGGTGACGCCGGCGTGGCGCACCTCGCTGTATTCAGGGGGAGTCTCGTCAGAATCCGCGTGGTAGAGGTAGACGTACCTCCCGTCCTGAAGTTGATTGCGGACTATCCACGAGACGGCGTTCCCGGCTGCTTCGCGGATGGCGTCGGCGCTGTCCGTCCCGCAGGACTCCGGCGGTGCCACCGTCACCCGAATGGCGAGGATGTAGATTGCCCAAAAACCGATGGAAAGCAGTGCCGACCGGAACAGCATCGCCTCAAGTATGGGCGAGCCAGGGAGCCGGTCTCAATGGGTCCCTTATTCGACTTCGAACTGACCGGTCATCGATGTAGGGTACACGTCACAACGGAAGAAGTAGTTCCCGCGCTTCATTGGGGCGACGAAGTAATACTCGATGGTTTCGTTGGGCCCGGTCAGGGTTTCACCCACGAACAGCTCCTCCAGGGCCTCCTCGTTGGTGTAGATCGCGATGTTGTGAGGAACAGCGTCTTCGCTAGTGAGGAAGATCGACACCTCTTTCCCGGCCGGGACCGAGATCTTATTCCGGCTGAAAGTCAGGTTCCTGGCGGTGACGTCAACTGCAACGCCCGAATGAGAAGGAGAATGGAGAGAGGCTGGGGATCCCTGGCCGGATCCTCCGCAGGCCATCCCAAGGGCGATGGCTACGGTCAGGCCAAGAAGCGCGGAACAGGCCCGGGTGTGCACAGAGAGAGTATGCCTCGTGTTCGAGGCGGCGTCGACGCGTGCCGTGGCGTCAGGCGGGCTGGCCCTGTGTCGCCAGGGAACCGCCCGCCGACATCTCGGCGATCTGGTCCCAGCCCGCCACACGGCACTTGCCGCGGGACTTGGCCCAGTTCAAGGCCATATCGGCACGGTACAGCAACTCTTCCGCAGACGAGGCCCAATCCGGGAAGCAGGCGACGCCAAGGCTGATGGTAGCCTTCTCGCCATCTTCACTCCGGACGCGCGTCTTGACGGATTTGAGGATCCGGTCGGCGATGCTGAACGCTTCCGAGCGGCCGGCTTCCGGCAGAAGGATAGCGAACTCGTCCCCACCGTACCGGTAAGCGGCGTGCTCGCCTACCACCTCGGCGATAGTATTGGAGATCTCCCGCAAGACGTGGTCTCCAGCCATGTGGCCGAGCAGGTCATTCACGCGCTTGAAGTTGTCGATGTCGACCATGATCAAGCTGGCGCAGCCGCCGTCCTGCAGCCGCTCGGCGACGACATCCTTGATCCGCTCATGGAAGGTGCGGTGGTTGAGCAGCCCTGTGAGCGGGTCGGTCGCGGCCTTGTAGCGCGCGTCGAGCAGCTGGCGGTTGCGCTGGCGAAGTTCTTCGTTAGACAGCCGCAGTTCCTCTGTTCTCTGGTGTGCGGTTGAGGTCATGAGGTTCAGCGATTCGGCAAGCCGCTTGAGTTCCCGCGGACCGCTGACCGGTGCACGCGCACGCATGTCTCCCAGCGCGACAGCGAGGGCGGTCTCTTCCAGCCTGGAGAGAGGCCGGATTATCGAGCGTGAAACGATGATTGCGACTGAGACGACGAGAATGCTGCCGACCACGCCGGATACGATGAGCAGAGTCAGTGCGAGATTTCCCGCGTCGTGGGAGCGCTGCTTTAGCCGGTCGACTTCGGCAAGTTCGGTGTTCGCGAGCTCCGTGAGTTGGTTTCGGTACGCACGGAACTCGGGGACGATCTTCTCAAGTGTCGCGGCGGCGACATCGATCTGGCCTGCCTCCCGGGCGTCGATGACGCCCTGGGCGCCCGCCACGATGTCCCGCGAGTTCGCGGAGATCTCCGAGAGCGTCTCGAAGGTGTGGTTCGATGGCGTGTCGGTTTCCTGGGCGAGCGCGGTGGCACGGGTCAGACCTTGCACTGCGGCTCCCGCGCTGAGCTGGAATTCGGTTACCATCGTCGGTTCACCGGCGAGGACGTAACGCTGGATGACCATCGCGGCAACGCTGCCGTTAAGGTCGGCTGTCTGGATCTCCGAGGTCAGAGTTGCCCGCTTCTGCATCTCGGACGTTGCATCCTGGTACTCGCGCACCGTGATGACCGCGCCGCCTATGATCACGGCGAGCATGGCGATAAGTACGCCGAAACCAATGAATAGCCCGTTCCGGACCGAGCCGGTTGTAAGTGCAGTTCGGATACGCATTCTTGATCCTCTGAACGCGAGACGCTTTAGCGAGATAGACGCAGGGTTATGTGAGGTTGTTACCAGCGCCGGCTATCAGTTCTGTGGTCGCCCGTTCGAGTCGAGGAGCGGCAAATACTGTAGAGGGTCGACAGGCTTTCCTTCACGCCAGAGCTGGAAGTGCAGGTGGGTTCCCGTTGAAAGCCCGGTGCAGCCGATTGGACCGAGATGGGCTCCCTGGCTGACGGAGTCGCCCGACTCGACCCATGTTTCCGCGAGGTGGGCATAGAGGGACCGGGACCCATCCGGGTGCTCCAGGACGACGAAATTGCCGAGCCCGGATTGACGGTGTTCGACCTGGACGACGCGACCCGCGGCGATTGCACTTACTGGAGCGCCCCATCGCCCGAGCCCGCCGATATCGATCGCCGTGTGGATGTAGCCGGGCCGAGGTTCGCCGAATAGCGTGGTGATGGGGCCGAAGAACGGCCAAATATACCCGAATTCGGAGGGCGGCCGATAGCTCGCTGAGCCTTCTGCCGTGTCGGCGAGCGCTGACGACGGGAACCCGCCGGGCAAGAGGACCAGCGTACCTTCCTCTGCATCTCCGGCCGACTTGAGGTGGTTTCCCGGGTAGGCGATCACGCGGGCGACGGTGGTGTTGTAGAGCGAGGCAACTTGCTCAAGGGTCTCGCCTTTGCGCAATTCGTGGAGTATACCGGGGTAGCCCGGCAGCAGCAGCTCATCGCCGACGCGAAGGCTCTCCTCAGAGCCTTCGTTGTTCCACATTACGTGGTCAGGGCAGATCTCGAACTGGTTCGCTATAGATGTGAGGGTATCACCGCTCTCTACGGTGTACAGGATGAAGGCCGGCCTGTCCGCATCGAAGCTTCCACTCTCCGCCTCGCCTCCTGCCTCCCGCGCGATCAGCGGTGCCGTCGGAACGTAGGCGGCTGCTTCTCCCACCTGGGGTATCACCGGTTCCGGCCGGAGGACCCTGGCGGTTCCTACAGGCGGCGCCCGAGGGATCTCCACGATCGAGAGTACCGCGGTGCCCGCGGATGCGGCCGCGCCATCGGGCTCCGTGGCCAGGGCGATACCGTAGCTGGTCATGAGCGCGAGGCCGATGCCGAACGCCGCGACCATGGCGAGATACCGGCCGTGGAGGTCGCGTCGCGCTGACATCTTCATAGTAGGGTCCTGGGCCTCGATTCGGCGGACCGGCGGGACCGGCTCTTCCTCCGGCTCGTCGGGCGCCGCCGGCTGGTCTTCCGGGTCCGGCCCGGCCGGCACGACATGGACAGCGGGTTGCGGCGGCTCGCCCTGCGGTTGCAGCGCATCTTCCAGTGCGACAACAGATGGTTCGTCGCCCTCCGCCTCCGATTCCGCGGGTGATGGCGGCTCGTCCGGGGGCGCGGCCTCGGCCGTGGCCTCCTTGCCAGGAGTGACTGCTGAGACTTCCACCTTGACGTCCTGTTGCTGCGCCGCCCTCGGCGCCGGGGCATGTACCCCCAGCCGCCGGCCGATCTGGAGCACCTCGCCCAGCAGGTCGCGGATACCGATGTCCTCAAGCGAAGCTGCGAGGCCGCTATCTTCGGATTCGGACTTAGCCTCGATGAAGATGTCAAGGAGGTCAGAGTCAAGGGAGTCCGCGGCCTCGGACATCGCTTTCAGGGGGTCGTTCTTGTCCGTTTGGCTGGCGGCAGGCGCCTGGGCCGGATCCACGACATTTGCTTGCGCCTGCGTCGGCGCCGCCGCGGGCGCGACGGAAGGGGCGGGCTGCGCCTGCGGCACGACGGGAGGCGTTGCCGGCGGCAGGTCTTCGCCTGTCACCCGGGCGCGCATCATCTTCAGGGCCTCGGCGCGGTCCTTTGGCGACTCGGTTTTCGGCGGCGCGGGATCTTCAAAGGATGGGTTCCGTCGCGGCAACGCCAGTTTCGGGAGCTTCGGCAGGAGGCGCATTACTGGATGGCCCCTCCCACCGGCTGGGTCAGGGTGTCTGAGAACATCCCGGAGGCGATGTGTGGCACCACGAGCAGGATCACGCCGCTGCTGATGAGCGTCATGGAGCCAAAGAGCGCCAACCTGAAGCGGTGCCCGCCGCCGGCCGCACGGGCGGCGAAAGCATTGATGAACGTGAGACTAACGACGACGACCATGATCACGAGCTTCAAGAAGCCCGTGTCGAACGACTGGAACGAGATTGCACCCGGGATGCCGATGTCCTCCGGGTTGATGGTCGTGGTGTTCTCAGACTGAGTTATGGCCTGCGCCTCCAGGAGCTTCTCATTGAAGGCAACCACCACTTCCGTCAGAAACACCAGCGTTGCGACCAACGCGATGTGCATCGGCACCACGACGTACGTGAAGGTGGAGGTGACCAGCTTCCGCTTGGCCCGCAGAAGCCAGACCCGCATCGCCATTTCCGCGGAGAACTCGCCAACGCGCTCAGGCTCACCGCCCCAGTCGCAGCCGTCCCAGAAGGAGCGAACCACGCGGTGAACAAGCTCGCTTCCGGTGTCCGCCATAAACCGCGTCCAGGCCAGGCCGGTGTTGAGACCGCAGGCGACGCGGGTGAGCAGCCGCTTCAGCTCGGGTTCGAGCGAGCCGATGGCGCGCGAGTCAATGTGGCCGAGGCTCTCGATCACCGTACTGCCCCGGGCCGAGGTGACCCCGCCCAGGGAGCGCAGGAAGTCCGCGATGTCGCGGTCGCGCAGGTCGATCTTGCTTTCGAGGAGCATCGCCGTTATGCCCAGCGGGAGGATGAAGATTCCGGCGCCAAGCATCGCGAGCCCCATTCCCCCGAAGAGGAACGCCGGAATAGCCAGGACCGCGGCCAGGGGCAAGCAGATGTAGGCTGCCTTTTGCATCCGCTCCTGTTCTTCAGAGCGGACAGGCATGCTATGCACCACCGGATCATAGGGTGCGATGCGATAGATGAGGTAGGCGCCGAGTGAAGCCCCGATGATCGCGATGCTTTCGACGATGAGGAGGAAGCCGGATCCCAGATTGTAGATCATGTTGGAGATGAGGGTTACCAGCACTATCAGGTTGCAGGAGACCATCAACGCCACGAACGCGTCAGTCCACTTGCGGAGCGTCTCGATGCCGCGCTCATAGTGATTGGTGTAGTCGTCCATGACCACGCGCGCCTCGCGTTGGAGAAAGACGGTCTCCGGCTCGCCGGCTGCCATCGAGTTACCGAAGCGGACGAGGAACTGGCGGATCACTTCGTCTTCCGTCTTGCGGGAAACGGCGTGACAGGCGCTGGCGTAGTCGTACGCCAGGCTCTGCACGAGGTTCGAGACCTGGGCAAAGTATGGTGAAGGGCCGTATCCCAGGTTGGCGGCCGCGTCGAAGATCTGCTCGCGGCTGAGGTTGGCAGTGGAGACCGACGACAGGTAAGTCAGTGTAGTGAGCAGATCCAGCTGGCTCTGGTCCAGGTCCAACAGCCAGGCGTTCTTGATCTTCGCCGCTTCCGGCTGACGCCGGATTTCGATGCTAGAAGAGGCCCTGGTCTCTAGCATTTCCCAGTACCCTGTACAGCTCGTAGAAGTTGGTGATTCCCGATGACTTGTGGAGCTTCTCCAGGACACGGGCCCGCCGGTCGAGGTCCTGGTAGATCCGGCGGCGCTGGTTGGGCGGAATACCGCGCGCCGGCGCCACCTTGCTCTCGAGGAGATAGCTGTTCATGTGACCGGTGAACTCGTGCTTGTCGGTGATCGGGTCCCAGTGGAACGTCTCGGCATAAGAGAAGGAGTCCGTGACCGAGTCGTATCCGAACAGTTCGTTAATAGAGAGGATGCGCCGGCCCAGCTTGCCGTTGGGCAATTTGACTGCGCTGGCGATGACGACGATGTTCAGGTTGTCCATGTAGCTCTTGGGCACGTTGATGGGGGACGCCGTCACGCGCTGGATCAGCTTTTCTACCGTGGCGGCGTGGAAGGTTGCCATAACGGCGTGACCGGTCTGCATCGCCTGGAACGCGATGTTTCCCTCTTCACCGCGGATCTCGCCGACGATGATCTCGTTGGGCCGCTGCCGGAGGGCGGCTTTTAGAAGGTCGAACATCGTGACGCTGGCGGCCTCGCCGGCGGCGCCGCGAACGACCTCGCGCAGCCAGTTCGGGTGGGGGATCTGCACCTCGGGTGTGTCCTCCACGGTGACCACCTTGTTCTCGCCCGGGATGAAGGTGGTGAGGGCGTTGAGCAGCGTTGTCTTGCCGGACGCGGTTTCGCCGGAGACCCAGATGTTCATCCCCTCTTCGATCATGATCGAGAGGTAGGCGATCATCTGGTACGTGCAGGCGCCGCCTGAGACAACGTCCATGACGCTGAGGGGCGTGGCCGTGAACTTACGGATGGTAAAGTTGCTGCCGCGCTTGGAGACCTCCTCACCGTAGACGATGTTTACACGAGACCCGTCGGGCAGCGTCGCGTCGACGATCGGCTTCCGGTAGGTAACTGGCTTATTGATGCGCTCCGAGGTCCGGCGCAGGAAGGCGTCCAGGTCATCATGCCTGTCGAAGATGATGGCCGACTTAAGCGCCTTGAAGACCTTGTGCTCAAGGAAGATAGGCCCGACACCGGCGCAACTGATGTCCTCGATGTTGGGGTCGGTAATCATTGGTTCAAGGATGCCGAGACCGATCTTGTCCCGGAGGAGCAAGTAACGCACCGCCGTCAGGTCATCCTGGCCGATCGTGACGTTCTTCTTGGAGCGGGGCCACGTGCCGTCAGGCTGCTTCATGGAGCCCGGTCCCGCTACGTGGGTCACCATGTCAAGCGCTGACAGTAACACCTCGGTTTGCTCTTCCCTGGTAAGCGGCTGCGGGAACTTGTGGACCGCTTCGATCAGGAGCTCCTCAATAGTGCGCATCAGGTCGCTGTAGTCGTTGAGCACGGTCGGTTCGATGGGCAGGTGCCAGTTCCGGGCGTCGTTGGCGTCCGGCATGATGTGCGTGAAGACGGAGTCGCCGACGGGATAGATGATGTTTGGGTTCTCGAGGGAACCCATGCTGCGGTCAAGCGCTGGCACGAGCTGTGGGAGGCCGGTTTCGTGGATCGGCAGGTTGTGCATGTAGCGGCGCAGGTGCGCGTGTTCCCGGGATGCTTCCAGCAGCTCCGCAGGAAGCTGGCCGCACACCGGGCAGCCGGGTTCCCTGTGGTTGGAGTCCGACCAGTCGGTTTCGGGAAACGGCAGATCAACAAGGGGCATGGCTACGCCTTTGTCTTGGAGATCGGAACTGTCTTGAGCCCAATTCCCGGTTCTACGGTGAAACTGACGGAGTTACCGATCGTCTTGATCGCCCCCCTGATCTTGGAAACCTCCAGCGTCCGGACGACCTGCTTCCCCAGTTCCTCGATTCGGAGCCTGAGGTGGGCATCGACGATGGAGCCTGCGCGGAGGCGAAGCGATTCGTTGATGGCGTACGAATGCAGCGTGACGACGATCGTCTTGCCGAGCGCCGCCAACTCCTTGCACTGGGCGAGGAAAGAGAGAACGAAACGGGTATCGAAGTGGAAGAGCAACGGCGTGACGGAATCGACCATGATCACGTCGGCATCGGCGCCTTTTTCAAGGTACTTGAGGAGGCGGCCGGTGAGTTGTTCAGCCTCGTTCTGGTCGACCCGGAAGTGGGCGGGATACAGCGATAGACGCCTGAGCAGGTAGTAATCCATGGTGTCCATTCCCAGGCTCGTCATCTGGTCCAGGAATTCACGCGGTTTCATTTCTGCGAGGAATGAGCTGACCGTCAGTTGTTGGCGGAGCGCATAGTAGGCCAGCTGCTCCATGAGCACGCTCTTCCCGGACTCCGGGTCACCTTCGACAAGGGTCAACGACTCGAGCGGAATGCCGCCACCGAGTTTCTTGTCGATGTCCATGACGCCGAGGGTAAGGAGGACGGGCTCCTCCTCTTCTGGCTCGTCCTCGTATATCTCCTCTTCTGGCTCTTCATCTTCGAGCCCGGAAAGGGCTGAGGTGGGCATTACGGCGTCAGGCTGGCTCCCGGCATCGTCGCTGGAAGGTATTGCATCGACAGCGGGATCCTCGATGGGCTCGCCATTGGACTCGGGCAGAACAGCAGGTCCGGCGGGAGGCGGCCCGGTGTCGATGCCGGGCTCGGCCGGGAGCGCGGGATCGGCAGGCGCCGCCTCAGGGAGTGCCTCGGGAAGTGTGGTGGGTGCCTGGGCTTCCATGCGTATTCCCTTAGAAGTAGACGGTGTATGTGAGCCCGGTCTCCGTTGCGACGACGAGCCAGCGGTTGTTGTCCAAAGCGGCGGGGTTGAGTTGTATCTCGAGCGTCATCTCCTCGCCGGGGTCGAAGTAGCCAGGATTGGCGTAGTCGTTGGCGATGGAGGCGATGGTCCAGGAGTTGGCGGCGGAAGTTGCGCTATACGGCAGCCACTGGCTGCGGCGCTGGCTGTCGGTCCCGTCGTAGTTGA
This sequence comes from Chloroflexota bacterium, assembly GCA_037441345.1. Taxonomy (GTDB): domain Bacteria; phylum Chloroflexota; class Dehalococcoidia; order SM23-28-2; family RBG-16-64-32; genus DATKKM01. Next base: position 36,595 of record JBBISJ010000003.1, on the reverse strand, counting down.
CGATGACGTCCATTCGGTCTGGGTCAGACATAGTAGTGCGGCCCGCGTTGCGCAACACGACCTGAACCACATCGTCCGAGCTGTTGACGGTGGTTGAGACGACCGAGTACTCGGTCCCGATGCGCTCTTCGTGAATCGCCTCGATGTCGCGCCACGACTGGTCCACGACGCGCACTGACGAATGCGTGGCAGCGGCGATAAGGATGCCCGCGACAACGATCAGGGCGGCGATCATCACCGCCGGGATTGACTGTTCCATGAGCTGCTAAAGCGTGAACGTCTCGCTGACCCTGATGCCGTTGGGGAGCACGATAGTGGCGACGTACTCCTGCCCGGCGGCGAGGTTGTAGTCCAGGTAGATAGAGATGCGGAGGGTGGCGTACGGGGACCATTTGGTGTCGTTTTCGAGGGTGTATTGCCAGCAGGACGTGGTCCGGGGCGGGACGAGCGGTGCCACGCATGTCGGTTCAGCGTCGTAGACGATGCGAGTGAAGTTGTCAGTCTCGCCGAAGAACACGTCGATCTTCTCGAGGGAGGCGATGTCGGCAGCGCCGACGTTCTTGGCCCAGACCTGGACCTCGTCGGAGCCGTCCGCGCCCGAGGTTTCGATGATGCGGGCGTCGCTGCGGAGGCGGTTGCCGACGACGTCCCCGGCGGCGACGATGTCCGCGCTGGCGCGCTGAACGCTGGGCAGGACGGTGTTGACGACAATCGCGGTGGACACGATGCCGGCAATCATCAGCAACATGGTGATGATGACTTTGTCCACGTCCTACCCTCCTTTGCTTTGGATTTCGGTTAGATGGCCGACAGGCGGTCCAGGTCGCGCATCAGGCGGAGCCATGCAGGCTCGGCGTCGTCATCGGCTGTCTCGCGCAGGAGGTCCTGCAGGTAGGCGAGCGCGCGGCTGATGTTGGGCGGGAGGTTGCCCCACAGCCGCTCGATGGCGATGATGCGTTCCAGTTCACGGGAGCCCACGCCGGCCAGGGCGTCGCTGAGCCACTCGGAGAGCAGCGGCGTCATGTCCAGTGAGTGGGGGCTCGCGCGGTACATCGGCGGTATTTCCATGGTTGGGTTGTCTTCGAGTTCCGGCATGGCGTTCTCCCGGTAGTTCCTCTTCACCACGCGGGGAGCCGGTTCCTCTGCGTCCGGCGTCTCGGGTCCATCCGCGCTGGTGGGTTCGGCTTCAGGTTCGGCTGGTGACTCCGATGTCACCTCTGGAGCGGTTTCAGGCGAATCATCCTCGGCGTCGGCGTTCTCAAGTTCGGCGGCGCTGATGGTCTTCACGCCGGGGTGATCCGGGGGAGGGGCAGCGGCAGGCTCGCCCGGACGCCCGTCCTGGCCGGAGGCCTTCGCCGCCTCGTGGGCCATCTCGCCGGCAGCGAGCGCCTGGGCCGTCGTGTTCAAGTCCATGCGAATGAACGCGCCCTGGTGATCGTCACCCAGGGGGTTGTTGTTCTCCAGGATCACTTCGCGGATGTCCAACAGGACGTTCTTGATCTCCGCTTTCAGTATCTTGAACTCTTCCTCGAGTTCCTTGACTTTCGTGTCGGCATCCACGACTGGTCCCTCCTCCCTGAATGGTCCCGGGCCCCGTGTGGGGCCCGGGCAGGGAAATGTTTCTAGTGCAGGTCCATTACGGACAGGATCTCAGGCGGCAGGGTGCGGGTGATCAGGAGTGTGCCGCCGGAGGGCGGAACGACTTCCAGAGTCGTGACCTCATTCTCGACCGGCTCGGTCGTGGCCTGACCGGCGAGGTCAACCGTGATCTCGACCAGTTCGCCCTGCTCCAGCAGGTTGTTGGTCGGGGTGGCGGCGCCACCGTCGGCGGCGATCCACGTGGCCGTCCAGGTGATGGCCGGCGCGCGCTCGTCGCTGTCGATGTAGTTGACCGCAAGCGTGTTCAGGTCGGCGGCCGGGTCGATCAGCTGCGGGGTGCCACCGGCAGCCAGGCCGAGGTTGAACACGAACTGGTCAACCGTGCCGCTGGCGTCTGTGTCGGAACCGGTAACGGCACCGCGGACTTCAAGGTTGCCCCGGGCCTTCTCGAGACCAGCGAACACGGTCTCCTTGCCGCGCTCGGCGCTGAAGAGGCCGGTGCTCAGGACCACGAAGGCGAACACGGAAGCAACGATGACGAAAGCGATGAGGATGATGGCGGTCTCAAGACCGGTGATACCCTCTTCGCGCTTGTGGGCGCTGGTGAGCGCCCGGATGAACCTGGACATTCTTTCCTCCTCGGCTCCTCCTGTTGGAGGGCCATGAATTTGTTTCGTTAACCCAATTGACGGCATTGATTTCCGGATGTTACCGGCGCCGGGTGGATTTCGGAGAATTTTGGCGATTTTGGGAGATAACCGGTCAAGTACCACGTAGCCGGATGGAATAACGATAACCAGAAGGAGTGTCTGGTGGTTGGAGAGTTTGGGTGCGTGTGACGCTGGGGCTGTTTTCTCCTGGCGCTGCCCGGGCCTCCGTTGGGAGGCCCGGGCAGGGGAGTGCTCCTAGTGCAGGTCCATGACCGCCTGGATCTCAGGCGGCATAGTGCGGGTGATCAGGAGTGTGCCGCCGGAGGGCGGAACGACTTCCATGGTCACAGTCGCATTCTCGACCGGCTCGGTCGTGGCCTGGCCGGCGAGGTCAACCGTGATCTCGACCAGTTCGCCCTGCTCCAGCAGGTTGTTGGTCGGGGTGGCGGCGCCACCGTCGGCGGCGATCCACGTGGCCGTCCAGGTGATGGCCGGCGCGCGCTCGTCGCTGTCGATGTAGTTGACCGCAAGCGTGTTCAGGTCGGCGGCCGGGTCGATCAGCTGCGGGGTGCCACCGGCAGCCAGGCCGAGGTTGAACACGAACTGGTCAACCGTGCCGCTGGCGTCTGTGTCGGAACCGGTAACGGCACCGCGGACTTCAAGGTTGCCCCGGGCCTTCTCGAGACCAGCGAACACGGTCTCCTTGCCGCGCTCGGCGCTGAAGAGGCCGGTGCTCAGGACCACGAAGGCGAACACGGAAGCAACGATGACGAAAGCGATGAGGATGATGGCGGTCTCAAGACCGGTGATACCCTCTTCGCGCTTGTGGGCGCTGGTGAGCGCCCGGATGAACCTGGACATTCTTTCCTCCTTGACCCTCTCCTGCAGGGGCCATGAAATCAATTCCCGCTGTTGGCGCCGCTCCAGGCGGCGTGTGTTTTGTTGTGGCGTGATGCACCACCCCCTCCGGGATGAGTTTCGTTAACCTAATTGACGACATTGATTTCCGGATGTTACCGGCGTGGTGCGGATTTCTGAGATTTTGCGCGATTTTGGGGGATAACCGGTCAAACGTGCGGATAACTGGTCTAGTCGCGGATCATCGGGGTGAGAAGACGACGTGATGATCGGACGAGTGGAAGCACGGGAACCTCCCGGCCGGGGTGTCTCAGGGTGTTAGGAGGAAGCCGCGTCGTCGCTGGGCTGAGGGCCCCGTGTCGTCGCCGGAGCCGGCTGTGATGGCGACGGGACGTGCCGTCCGGCTGCCGCCTGGGCGGCCAGGGCGGGGGCCAGATAAGGGTATACCACCTGCGGGCAGGGTGGCTCAGCGCTTCCTGGTGCTGAGGGTGTCCGATCTGCCTGCGTGGCCGCTGCCGGGGCGGGCGGAAGATTCGGGGGCGACGGCTGGGGCTGGTCGGGTTGTATCGGTTGAGGCTGGAGTGATTGTGGCACTGCCTGAGCGATCTGTGAGGCTACCAACGGAACAGGCTGAGGAGGCCGTGCGGGCATTGGCCGAGGCGCGGGCGCTGGCGGTATCGGTTCGGGTTGGACTGGCCGCGGCGGCGTTGGAGCGGGCTGGGAGGCGATCGCAGACAGGGGCTGCGGTTGCGGAGCCGGGGGTGCCTGGACCGGTTGAATCGGTTGCGTCTGGATCGGCGGCGGTACCGTTTGAGCTGGTTGTGACGCCGCCAGAGCAGCTATCACCGGGGCAGGCTGAGGTGGCTGCGCGGGCGTCGACTGAGGCGCTGGGGGAGCCGACACGGGTTGGGGATGGAGGGGTTGTGGTGCCGGCGGAGCGGGCTGTGAGACCAGCACCGGGACGAGCTGAGGAGGCTGCGCGGGCATTGGCTGCGGTGTGGGCGCAGGCTGCACGGGCTGAGGAGGCTGCGCGGGCCTCGGCTGTGGTGCGGGCGCAGGTTCTGCGCCAACAGCTGCGGGCGTCGCTCCGGCCGCCGGGGCCGCTTTCGCCTGAGCCGGCGCTGGTGCCGCAGGAGTGCGGCCGGGTGCGGCCTTCGCCGGGGCCCCTGGCTCACGGGCGGATCTTGCCGCGGCGCGGCGGCTCGCCAGGATGCGGAAGAAGGTGAGGAACAGGATGCCCAGGCCGGAGCCAAGGTACATGTACTGCGCCCAGACCTCGCGAGAGTCCGTGCCGGCGAAGACGCCGTGCGCCAGGGCGCCGAGGAACAGGAGGAATGTAAGGTAATGTATGTTCCGCCAGGCTTTCTGGCCCCCGATGTATTTCTTAAGGTAGAACGTGGCGCTGATGATCACGGAGCCGTAGAAGGTCACGATGCCCACGGCCAGCGCCTCTGGCTTATAACGTGCTTCCAGCGGCACGAACAGTTCCTTGAGCTGGAACTTCGCGTAGGGGTCGGGCAGCAACACCAGGGCATGGGCCAGCATCGCCACGAGGACAAATAGCGATAGGAACTGGTGCATGTCAAAGACCCATGGCCGGGCGAGGAGACCGTCGAAGAAGCGTGAGCTGACCGCCAGGCCCAGGGCAAGCGAAGCGAAGAGCAGCCAGTAAGCTATGAACCCGCCGGCGCGGCCCATGTACCACCACATGTGGATGCCGGTCATCGGCTCTGTGGCGCTATCGATGTGGTTCGGGTGCAGGTCCGGGTCGGCGCCGGCACCGGCGGCGATAACGCCGCCCAGAATGATGCCAAGCGCCACCTGTGGTAACCAGGGGGGGAGTTTCATCGGTGGTTTAGCTGCCCCTGGTCTTCGTCACCGGCGTGGGCGCAGGAGCCGGGGCGGGCGCAGGGGCCGGCGCGGGTGCGGGCGCCGCGGGCGGGGGCGCGGCCGCTGACACCGGTTGGGAGACAGTTTGCTGACTGGTCGATGGAGGAGGCGCCGCGCCGGCGCCGCTCGTCGTGATGTAGTGCCTCCGGACGACCGTGCGCTGGACGATGATCTGCTGCGGCGTCGGTTGCGCCGTCGGCGCCGGGGTCGGGACCGCCGCCTGCGCGACAGGCTGGGTCGACCCTCCGCCACCGCCGAACCCGGTTGCGGCTATCGTGCCCCACGATAGGACGAAAGTGATGACGCTCAGAGCGAGCGTGGCGATCTTGCTTCCCTTGAATTTCTTCATCTATTTCCTCCGGCTAGTCGTCGCCGCCCGCGGGGTGCATCGCGACCTTGACGGCTATGAATGTGCCATCGGCACCGGTGGGAGTGGATCCACCGCTAACCAGGACTTTGACCTCAACCTTCATACCCGGTTCGAGGTCCGAGAACGACGCTCCGTCGAAGCCGGCGTAGCGCGTCGATGAGTCGACGGTGATCACAGCCGTCCCAAAGCGGGTGCCTGTCACCGTGAACCTTCCATCGCTCACGTCTGAGACCCTGCCCGCGATGTCGACCGCCTGAACGCCGGAGTCGCCCGGCGGCTTCGGCGTGGAGGCAGGGGTCGGCGGCGGTGTGGTACTGTTGTTGGCCGGGGGCGCTGTCGCCGCGGGCTTCGTGCTCCTGGCGGGCGCAGCGTTACCCTGTGCCTGGCTCTGCGTTGCGGGCACCTGGACGTATTCGTCCTGGTAGACGACCTGCTCCACCACCTGTGGCGCGGGCGGCGGTGCGGTCGGCGCCGCCGTCACGGTCGCCTCGACCTGCTCTTGAGACTGCGCCTCGGCGCCGTCGTTCCCGCCGAAAAGGCCGCTCGTCATTCCGTATGTGGTGATGACAAATCCTGTCACCGTTGTGAGCGCCAGCGCTGCCGCTGTGCTAAGGCGTCTGTCCATCTGCTGCCTCCTCCTGTGTACCCGCGGGGCGGAGTCCGCTAGTCGTCCTTTTCCTCGTGGTCGTCTTCGCGGTCGTCGTCGTGAACTTCTTCCCTGGGCCGGTCGTCGTCGTCCTTCGGTTCGGCTGTGCTTTCGTGCTCATATTCCCTGTCGTCCTTGCGGGTCGGCTGCGGAGCCGGTGAGGGAGCCGCAGCCGTTTGCGGCGCCGGAGCGGGAACCTGGATGTACTCGTCCTGGTAGATCACGTTTTCGATGATCTGAGGCGTCGGCGAAGGAGGCACAGGAGTGGGCGTCTCAACGGCCTCGACCCTGGGCGGCTCGACGGCGCCCGCATCGAAGCTGCCGCCGAAGAGGCCGTTGTTCATGCCGTACGTGGTGATGACGAATCCCGTCACCGTCGTGAAAAGCAGTGCAAGCGCTGTACTGAGAGGTCTCTCCATATCTAACTCCCTTTCCAGTTACTGGTGGATTCGACATTGCCGTCTGCCAGCACGAAGAACCCCGGCAAGTTGTGCCCTTCGAGCAGCAAACGTCCGCCCTCTGAACCGAGAATCAAGGCGCACTTGGCGTAGACGTCCGCCTCCATCGCCGTGGGGGCGATCACGGAGACTGAGAGGCAATCCGTCTGGGCCGGCTCGCCGCGCCGTGGATCAATGATGTGGTGCTGTTGCGCCGTGCCGCGCATCCAGCGCCGCCGGGCGATGCTGGAGGTCGCGATCGCTTCGTTGTGGAGGTATACCTGCTGCAGGTCTTCCTCCGGGGATGTCGGGTGACCGACGGCGATCAGCCATCCCTCGGTCCCCGGACCGTTTCCGGAGGCGACGATGTCGCCGCCGGCGTCAATCAAGTAGTCGCCGGCCGGCGACATGACCTGGCCGGCGCGGTCCACGGCGTATCCCTTGCCAATGCCACCGAAGTCCAGCCGCATCCCGCCGGGAAGCCTGACTACGGACTTCGACTCCTCGAGCACGATTTCCGCGATAGAGTGCGGCTCAATGGCCGTCTTTGGGCCTTCCGGCCGGGTCGGCGGGACCTGGTCAAACGAGCGGTCATAGCCGGCGCCCTCCAGAACGGGGAGGATCGCCGGGTCGAATAGCCCGCCGGTAGCGCGGTGCATCCGCACGCAGAGCTTCAAGAGCGTCATCATCTCTGAGGAGATGCGGACGTGGTCTACCTGGCGATCATTCAGCAGAGACAGTTCGCTGTCCGGGATGAAGCGGCTGAAGTGCTGTTCGACGTCGCGGAAGCAATCCTCCGCCTGCCCCATCAACTCAGCGGCATCCAGCGCGGCGGTAAGAATGCGCACCTCGGTGTTCATGGCCGGGAACCGGCCATAGCCGAGCAACTCCGGAGTAGCCTGGACCGCGGCGCTTCCAGGACCGGGTTTCCCGTTGGAGTTCTTTTCGACGGCGCGGGTGGTTCGCATGGCGGCTCCTCCTGGGGCAAAAAGGGCGGCGCGATGGTGTCGTATGGTGAGACAGGCCGTCCTTACGTCTGTTACGGTCAACCATCCGCATTGACCGAAGCTCAACGGGAGCGGCGCCGGCCTGAAAGCGGCGGCCGGGCCAGTTATCGGGGTCGCCTGATCGAACTGTAGAGTCATTGCTATCGGTCTCTTTATCCGGCCTCGCCCTTGGCCACTACTCGGTTTGAATAGTGAAAAAATGTGCAGTGGAGACTGGCCATGGGCGTCCCGCCCGATGCCGGTTCAGCGCTCCTGATTGTGCCGCAAACCTGGCAAATACTATCGACTCCGCGCGCTGATATTGACGTTTGCACATATTGTCTGCAGCCCCGGTGAATGGCCCGGTGAACGAGATGTGTTGCCCGGTAAACGGCTGGTGGACGTTAAGATGCGGTAAACTTCGGGCCGGACATAACAGAAACAGTTGGGGGACCAAAACGCATGAAGGCCTGGCTTGATGACGCGTGCTCTCTCGCCGAGACAATCAAGAGACGGGAGGTCAGCGCGGCCGACGCGCTGAAGGGCTCGCTGGAGGCGATCGAGGGATCGCAGTTGAATGCCCTCACCCACCTTGACGCGGAGGGTGCGATCCGGCAGGCAGAGGAGATAGACCGAAGGCTGGCGGCGGGTGAGGACCCTGGGCCGTTCGCCGGAGTCCCAATGCTGGTGAAGGATGTTGAGGACGCGGAAGGGATGCCGACCACGCAAGGGTCGCTCGTCTTCAAGGACAACATCGCTGCCGGGGACAGTACTCACGTGGCGCGGCTGCGAGCCGCCGGTGCGGTTATCGTCGGGAAGTCCGCCACATCGGAGTTCGGTTTCGTCGCGTACACGGCGACTAAGCTTCATGGCGTCACCCGGAACCCCTGGCACCTGGAACGGACCCCCGCGGGGTCGTCCGGCGGCTCGGCTGCGGCGGTTGCGGGCGGGCTGGTCCCGCTGGCCACCGGCGGCGACGGCGGCGGGTCGATCCGCATCCCGGCCTCCTACTGCGGCCTCATCGGGATGAAGGGTACCTACGGCCGCATTCCAAGGGGGCCGCGGACTGCCTATGGTCAGCTCACGGCGGTGAAGGGGACAGTCGCGCGCTCAGTCCGCGATGCCGCGCGGTGGTACGACGTGACGTGCGGATACGACCCGCGCGACCCGCTCAGCCTGCCGAATCCCGGCAACTGGGAAGCGAACCTGGGAAAGCGCGATCTGCGCGGCCTGCGCGTGGCGGTTTCGCCGACGCTGGGCAATGCCGTGGTTCACCCGGAGGTGCAGGCGATCGTAAGCCGCGCGGCAGACGTGTTGGTTGAGGCGACGGGTATGGCGCGCGTCGACATCGATGTGGATGTGCCCGAAAACGGGCTCGCGTGGGCGCGGGCCGGGCTGCCGTCACTCGTCGCCGACCTGCAGGATTACTGGCCAGCTTGCAAGGATGACCTGACGTTCGAGATCCGGTTCGCGATGGAGGCGGCGCCGATGTACCGGGCGCACCACGGTGCGGAAGTCGAGGTCTTCCGGGTCAAGATGAACGAGGCGATGGCGGACCTGTTCGAGAAGGTGGACGTCGTCCTCTGCGCGACCAGCCCGATGGAGCCGTTTGCGGCGGAGGGACCGATGCCGTACCAGGTCGGTGAGGTTTCGGTCAGCCCCTACAACGCGGGCGCACTGACAATCCCTGCGAACCTTTCGGGATACCCGGCGATCTCGATCCCCGCTGGCCTGAGTGAGAGCGGCCTGCCGATCGGCCTGCAGGCTTACGCGCGGCGCCACGAGGACGCCCTGCTGTTCGACCTCGCGCTGGCGATGGAGAAGGCACAACCGTGGCCGCTCGTGGCTGCGGGCGCACCGGTCTGAGGGGCGCATGAAGAAGCGGCTCGTGCTCCCGCTCGCCGCGCTCGCCGCCGTGCCGGCCTGGCAGAACCGCGGGCTGTTGCGGAGCGTGGGCGCGCGCGGGCTGGCGGCGATGATGCCGAACCCGGCGAAGGACCGCGGTCTCGATATCCGCATCCCGATCGAATACGGCGGGTGGACGCGCCTGACGCTGAAGGTCGACCTGGGGCCCGCGCTGTCCGGCGTTGTTGAGTATCCGGTCGAGGCGGCGGCGTACTCGCACTTCGGCGGCTTCAACCTGAGCCGCGTCTACAGCGATTTCGTGAACCCGGACTCCCCCTACTACCAGGCATGGATCGGCGTGTACGTGGTGTTTGACGGGGACTCGCGGAAGCATTTCGGGTTCGACGAAGACGGGGAGCCGATCTCCGATGACGTGCTGGCCGTCCTCGAGGCGGACCAGAGGTTGGTGCTGAGAGGCGCTGGCTGCCCCCACTTCTTCGATGACGGCCGCCGTGTGCGATTGACCGGCGAGCTTTCACGGACGCAAGTGACGAGCGCTGGTGAGGAGTGGTGGCGGATGGACGGCCGGGCGGAGACCTGGTCGGCCTATCACAGGGGCGGGACTCCAGGCGGCCACTGGCGCTCGGACGCGGGGTACGGGCGGGTCCCGGACGGTGCGCGGCACCCGGTGGACGACTTTCACCCGCTGCAGTACTGCGGTTCGTTCTGGCAGCGATATGTTCCGGAGTGGGGCGTGACGTGCGCCAAGTTCTACATCTATCCGGAGTACACGGACAAAGAAGGACGATCCGTGACGCACGGCGGCAGCCTCAGGCCCGAGTGCGAAGCGGTAATCGAGGCGATAACGTTCACGATGCGCGGCTGACGCATCACCCAAATTCATTTCACTCGCTCTAATCCTTTACAAATCTGGCGGTCATAAGCTGGTGACAACGCTGGGTTCGGGGACTTCTCAGACCGAACCGCGGGAGTTCAACCGGAGGCAAAGTGGAATGTTGAAATGGGATACGGGTGGGGCGCGGCATCTCCTGATGCGTGCTGGCCTGGCGTTTGTGATGGCGTGGTTCGGAGTGCAGGAGCTGCGGAATCCGTCGGAATGGGCAGTGTTCGTGCCCTCATTTGTCGTACATGCTTCACCGGTTGCCGTGAACGACCTGGTGTTGCTGCACGGGTTCCTGCTGCTCCTCGCCGCAGCGTCGGTGGGACTGGGGGTAGTGTACCTGGCGGGATGCGTGCTGGCGGTTGGTCTCCTTGCGGATATAGTGTTTGGCCTCTGGTACAGCGATGGGTTAAACGACCTTGTGATCCGCGATGTTGGTCTGCTGGCCGTGGCAGGTGGGTTGGCGCTGGACCAGGCAAGGGTATGGCACCTCGACAAAGTTACGGCGAAACTCTTCGAGGCGGCCGGGAGCAGGGCCGAGAGGCGCCGGGCGGGCAAGACCGGGAGGGTGTCAACAGAACGTCCAGCGTGGATCACTCAGGCCGTGGGTGCCGCGGGACTGGTAGCCGTCGTGGTTGGCATGTCGGCGGTCCTCCACGCCGCTGGAAGCAGCGGAAGCGGCCTGCCGGGTGGTGCCGTAACCGCCCAGCCGGGGTCGCCGTCCGGTTCAGGTGCGCCCAACGCGACACCTGCGAGGCCGGCTCCGGGCCCAACATCGGCAACGGCTCAGTCGAAGTCCGCCACCGGCCTGGTCGCCTCCACGACGAAGTTCAGTGACTGGCGTTGGGCGGCGAAATCGTACCAGGTATATCCGGGCGCGCTGAGTGCCGACGCCGAGAAGGCGCTGGCGGGGTTTCAGCTTTCGGTCCAGGATCAGGGCGACTCGGTGCTCCTGCTCCTGAAGGCGACATCGTCACGGTACCGCGACCACCAGCAAGTTATTGCGAAGACCGATACCGCGTACTTCGTCGAAACCAGCATGCGCGATGACCCGGCCGGCCGAGAGAACGAACTGGATGACGATGGCCTCATCGTGGTGAACCCGGACGGGTACATCATGCAACAGGCGCAGTAAGCCGGCCCGGTCTGAGACGCAAGAAGGCCCGTCCGCTCGACCTGCCTCCTGTACAGTTGATAGGGCCCGACCTGGACCTGACAGGTGCCGTTCGGCCCATGAAGCGATCCGTGCCAGTGATTAGACTGGCATCAGTAATAGACCTGGCGGCCGACGAATGCAAGACGCTCGGCGGCTGGCGAATGCCCGGGCGGGAGGTCAATGTGAAGATGACCAGGATTCGGCTCCTCATTGCCGCGGCGCTGCTGATCGCGGCGGCTGTAGCCTGCGGATCCGGCGGCGGGTCGGAGGGCGACGACAGTTCGGGCGCAGTGGGCTCCGCGCGCACCGTGGAGACGGCGGCGGGCTCTTATCAGAAGGTGGATCCGGCGCGGCTCAAGTCGATGCTCGCGAGCAAGGACTTCGTCTTCGTCAACGTCCACATCCCCTACGAAGGCGAGATCGATGGTACGGACCTGTTCCTCCCCTACGACACGATAGTCCAGCACCTGGGCGAGCTTCCGGCAGACACCGCCGCGAAAATCGTCTTGTATTGCCGCAGCGGCAACATGAGCACCCAGGCGGCGGAGGCCCTGGTTGCCCAGGGCTACACCAATATATGGGAGCTGGAAGGCGGGATGATCGCGTGGAAGGGGGCGGGGTACCCCATCACCGAATCAGGCGGCTGACGACGGGCAGGGCCGGGGATCGGTTAGAATGGCGGCGACGATGCCATCTTTTCGCCGGCTGACGGATCAGCTTCGATAGCGGACAGTGCAAACCCGCTGCATTTCATGCGGAAAGATGATCGCGGGAGTCGCGCAGTTCTGCGACGAGTGCGAGGCGCGTCAGCACGCGCCTGTGGAGGGCCCGCCGCCGAATCAAAAGCCCCAGAGGCCCGCTGCCGCCCCGACGCGGCAGACCAGTCACCAGCTCGACTTAGCGGTCTTCGCGATCATCGGCGGTGTTGTGTTCGCCGGCGTCTGTCTGTTCGCGCTCGGCGGCGCGGGGTTGATCGGGATTGGCGGCGATGATTCCACGGGCGGTGATAGGTCCGGGCCGGTTACTCGGACGTTTCCTCCTTCCACGGCTCCACTGGGCTTCGAGGAAGGTGAGTGTACGTTCGAGGCGCCGGACGGGGTGGAGGCGAGCTGCGGCTACCTTACGGTGCCGCAGGTCCGCGCGAAACCAGATCAAGGGACGGTGACCCTGCCGGTCGCCGTGTTCAAGGCGACCGGGGCCGGACGACGGCCGGATCCCGTCGTCTACCTGGACGGGGGGCCCGGCGGGAACACTCTCAAGCAGATGCCGGGGATCTACGAAGTTATGAAGCCGCTTGCGGTGGACCGTGACCTCGTCCTGTTCGACCAGCGCGGCGCGGGCGGGTCGACTCCCTCGCTTGACTGCCCGGAGGTCACGCAGGTCAACTACGATCTCCTCCAGCGGGAGTTCACGGTCGACGAGCGCGTGGCCCACGACGCGGCGTCAGTTCAACAATGCCACGAACGGCTGCTGAGCGAGGGCATCAATCCCGCCCTCGCGACGAGCGCCGAGAGCGCGGCCGACGTCGATGAGTTGCGAGAGGCGCTCGGGTACGAGCAATGGAACCTGTACGGCGTGTCGTACGGCACACGCCTGGCCCTGACGGTAATGCGCGACTTCCCCGCCGGCGTGCGCAGCGTGATCCTGGACTCCACATACCCGCCGCAGTCCGACGTGTACGCCGAAACCCCGGCGGACTTCAGCCGTTCCCTGAACCTTGTGTTCGACAGGTGCGCCGCCGACGCTGCCTGCAGCGCTGCTTACCCGGACCTGCGGCAGGCATTCGGGGACACCGTGCTGCGCCTGAATGAGCGGCCGGTGATCGTGTCGCTTACCGTCGGCGGGCGGTCGATCGAAGGGGCGGTGATCGACGGCGTCTGGTTTAGCGCGTTCATCTTCCAGTCGCTATACTCCGAGGCGCTTATCCCGCTGTTGCCGCGGGCCATCTTCGACTCGCGAGACGGCGCCTACGACGTGCTGACGATACTGGCAAACGTGTACCTGCAGAACGCGGAGTTCATCAGCCCGGGGATGTACCTCTCCGTCCAGTGCGCGGAAGAGTCACCGTTCAGCGACCGAGAGGCGACGCTCGCGGCAGCGGTGCGGGCCGATCCAGTGCTGAAGGACTACAACGAGTATTCGGTGAAGTCGATCTTTGCGTCCTGCGATATCTGGGAGGCACCGGCGGCGGCGGCGAAGGAGAACGAGGCCGTTGCCAGCCCCATCCCAACGCTCGTGCTGGCCGGCGAGTTCGACCCGATCACGCCGCCGGCCTGGGGCCGGCTGGTCGCGGAGGGGCTGGAGAACAGCTTCTTCTTCGAGTTCCCGGGCCTGGCTCACGGCGTGGCGCTGAGCGGCGACTGCCCGCTGGGGGTCGCAACCGCGTTCCTCGACGCTCCGCAGCAGCAGCCCGCCACCGGTTGCGTGGACCTGATGGCCGGGCCGGAGTGGGCGGTGGAGTAGGGTTCTGTGGCGCCCCGGGCAGGACTCGAACCTGCGACCTGCGGTTTAGGAAACCGACGCTCTATCCACTGAGCTACCGGGGCCCCTCTTAGTAGTGAATAGTGAATGGTGAATAGTGAAAGTGGTGGAGATAGGGGGACTCGAACCCCCAACCTCCGCATTGCGAACGCGGCGCTCTCCCAGTTGAGCTATATCCCCACCTGTGGTCGGCCGGTGGCCGTCCTACGACATTATAGCGGATGAGGGTGAAGGGTGTCCCTCGAGATGGCCTGCGGGCCTCCTCGGGATGAGCGGGCATGTGTCAGTCCGGGAGGAGGCCGGGTATGGGTTCGATGGTGACGCGGCGATCGGGGAGACTGATCTCCTGAACGACGTCCTCGACGGCGGGGATTAGGACCTCGCCGCGGGGGCTGCGGACGACGAAGACGTCGTTGCCGGCGGTGGCGAAGACGTCGGTGATCTCGCCGAGGTCTTCGCCACCGGTCGTGGTGACGCGCAGGCCGATTAGCTGGAAGCGGTAGTAGCGGCCTTCTTCGGGCGGCGGCAGGTCCGCCTCAGGGACGAGGAGGTAGGCTTCGCGGCAGGCGGCAGCGGCGTCGCGGTCATCGATGCCCGCAAGCTTGAGCCGCGCGTGGCGACCCGAGGCGCTGAACGCCTCCACGGTGCGGTCTTCGCCCGCGAGGCGGAGGCGGCTGCCCTTGCGGAAGGCAGAGGGCGGCGCCAGTGGCTCGATCTTCAGGTGGCCCCTGAGCCCCCACGCGCCGAGGATGCGCCCGGCGGCGACGAAGCCGTCGGGGATGTCTCTTGCGGCCGGCTTCCGGGATGGATCAGTCGTCGTTGTCGCCCGGGCCGTCGCCCGCGTGCTCGTCGTCGTCCGTGCGGTCGAAGTCGTCGCCGTGACGATCGTCGTCGTCCCCACGGTCATATCTGCCGCCGCGGTCTTCCCCGCGGGTCTCTTCACCGATCTCCAGGATTGCGCGGGCGCCCTGGCGGATCGCCGCGACCTTGAGGAGCGTGCGCATGGCGTTGGCGATGCGCCCCTGCTTTCCGATCACGCGTCCCATATCTTCGTCCGCGACCTTGAGGTGGTAGATCAGGTGGTCTCCCGCGTCCTCCTCCGACACCACGACCGCGTCCGGGTTATCGACGATTGCGCGGGCCATGTACTCGATGAGCTCTTTCATTTGCGGGTACCTCGCTGGCTATTCGGAGGTTTCTTCTGCCGGCGTCTCGTCAGTGGCGGGTTCTTCGGGTGCAGGCTCCGCGTCAGCGGTCGGCTCGGCCTCGGCAGCCTGTTCCGCAGCCGCGGTCGGCTCCTCAGGCGCCTCCGCGGCCGGTTCTTCGGCGGCGGAGGCCTCGGGCGCCGGCGCCGGTGCCACGGCGGCGGGAGCGGGCGCCTCGGCGGCGGCCTTCTTGCTCTTCTTCTCGGCCGACGGCACTTCTTTGCCCTCGTAGACCACGGGCGCCTTGCCGGCCTTCTCCATGACGCCGGCCTTCGTCAGCAGCTTGGCTGCCGTGTCCGAGGGCTGGGCGCCGACCTGGAGCCAGTGCACCAGACGCTCTTCCTTGAGGTTGATGGTCGCCGGGTCGGTGAGCGGGTTCACGTGTCCCACGATCTCCAGGTGCGCGCCGGCCCGCGGGTTCCGCGAGTCGGTCACGACGAGGCGGTAGGACGGTTGCTTTCGTTTACCTACCCGGGATAGTCGAATGCGTAGCAATAAGCACCTCCGTACTGGAATGAGGAATCACGGCTACCGGAGTAACGGCGAGATCTTGGAGCCGCGGCCGGTGCTGATCATCTGCATTATCTTCTTTGCTTCTTTGAACTGCTTGAGTACCTTGTTGACGTCTGCGGGCTGGGTGCCGCTACCAAGGGCGATACGGCGGCGCCGACTGCCGTCGATGATGTCGGGGTTGCGGCGCTCGGCCTTCGTCATGGAGTAGATGATGGCTTCGATGTGCTTGAAGAAGTCCTCGTCTACGTTGTCCACGTCGAGTTGCTTCTTGATCTGGTTGAGACCCGGCACCATTCCGATTAGCTGGCCCAGCGGCCCCATCTTCTTGAGCCGCTGGAACTGGCCGAGGAAGTCGTCGAGGGTTAGCTCGCCTTTCTTCATACGCTGGGTGAGCGATTCTGCTTCCGCTTCCGTGATCTCGGCCTTCGCCTTCTCGATTAGCGTGAGCACGTCGCCCATGCCGAGGATGCGGGAGGCGAAGCGGTCCGGGTAGAACGGCTCCAGCGCGTCCGCCTTCTCGCCCGTGCCGACGAACTTGATCGGCACGCCGGTGACCGCGCGGATCGAGAGGGCGGCGCCGCCGCGGGCATCGCCATCCAGCTTGGTCAGGATGAGGCCGGATAGCGGCACGCTCTGGTTGAACTGCTCGGCCGCGTGCACGGCTTCCTGCCCGGTCATGGCGTCCGCCACGAGCAGGACCTCGGTGGGGGCCAGGACGTTGTACAGCGACTTGAGCGCCGTGGTGTCGCCGGAGTCCAGGTTGACGTGGCCCACAGTGTCCACGAGCACGTAGGAGGACGAGAGCTTGCGCGCCTCCTCGAGGCCCTTCTTTGCGATCTGGTCGGGCTTGATGGCGCCCGTCTCCGCGATGACCGGGATGCTGAGCTGCTTGCCGAGCGACTGGAGCTGCTCACCCGCGGCGACCCGGCCCGGGTCTGCGCCGACCATCAGCGGCCGCTCGCCTCCGCGGCGGAGGTGCAGGGCGAGCTTGGCGACGGTGGTCGTCTTGCCGGAGCCCTTGAGGCCGACGAGCATGACGACGGTGGGCGGCTTGCTGGATTTCTGGAGTTTGGCCGCGCCGCCGCCCAGGACCTCTACGAGCTGCTGGTTGACGACGTCGATGATCTGCTGCAGCGGAGAGAGGCTCTTGAGGATCTGCGAGCCGAGGGCGCGTTCGCGCACACCGGCTACGAAGTCCTTGACCACCTTGTAGTGGACGTCGGCTTCGAGCAGGGCGAGGCGGACCTCGCGCAGCGCTTCGTCGAGGTCCTTTTCAGTGACGGTGCCCCTTCCGCCGAGTTTGCGGAAGACGCCCTGCAGTTTATCGCTCAGGGAGTCGAACATATCTACAAACGCCCATTGTACTTCAGAGAGGGGCGAGGGCCAATAAGCGGTAATGACGCACGGGCCGAGGAGATAGGGTGGGGAGGTCTCAGGGAAGGGCAGAAGATCAGTGTTGGGGTGTCTGGCAGGCGTCCCCGGCGGGGCCGGGGCCGTCGGGCGGACTATCTCCCCACACGACGCCGCCAGGTGCGACGCGGAGATAAATATTCGGTCCCCGCAGGGTCTTCTTGAACATTGCCTCGCCGGTATCGCGGTTTGTCACCTTGACACTCCACGGCCCCCCCGGGCTAGCGGCGTCCCCGATTTCGACCGTGCGCCCGCATGGCACAATGACGATTTCAGCTCCTTCCCATGGCTGCACTTCAACGTCAGGCCCATCGAGGTTACTAACGACCAGGCGCATGTCCCCTCCGCCCTGATCATTACTGTCGCTGCTCTGGCAGGCGGAGAGGATCAGCACTAGGGCCACAGCCGAGCGCCTGGCTCCGGACGCCAACCTCAGGAGTGCATATCGCCGGGTATTCAAGGGAGGCTGCTGTGCCCGTGGCCTCAGGGCTGCATGCGGTTGGCCTGGACCGAGAACAGGAATTCGCCGGTTTCAGCGTCAACGAATGCGAGCATGTAGTCCGCAGGCCCGAACTCCACGTCTACGGTTGGCTCGCCGGGAACCGGGGCCGGACCCTCACCAATCGGCAACCCACCGTCGTAGTTTATCGCCCAGACCAGGCGGTCCATCTTCGGGGGAAGCTTCGAGATGAGCCTGCTGAGCACAACCTCCTTCACCGGCAGGTCGAAGCCTGCCCGTGCGGCCGCCTCTTCTCGGGAGATTTTGGCCTGTGCGTCTGACGGGGGCGCCTTCAGGTCGATATCCTGCTGCTGCAGCGCCGCCAGATCCACCCCGTCAATTGCCAGCGGTGGCGCTGAACTGCCCGTGTCCACGAGAAGAAGGGAGCTGACGGCAACGCCAAAGACGGCAACCGCACCCGTAAGCACGAACAGCTTGCGTCGCGATGACCCCAAGGCTAGAACGTGCATGCCTTGTCCCATATTTCACCTACCGTGGCGGGATAGTCAGTATTGCGCCCAAAGTAACGCGTGTCCATCAAACCGGGTGACCCATTGAAATCTCTCCACGCCCCAGAGTAGTAGATCTTCATGCCCCAGAATATCTGGCGATAATTGGTGCCGCCTGCCATCTGGCTGGCCAGCGTGTGGATTTCGCCCGCAATTTGGCCTTCGTCTGGCGTCCATTGGAGTGAAGAAACGGTCTTCTTCGTCACACCATTTACCTGGAATCTCCAAGTTGGCGGATTAGGATAAACGCCCGGATCGTAGAGTACCGTGTATCTGCTGAACTGACCCTCGGGCTCCGGTGGGTTGTAGAGGTGAGTGTAGGCGACGCCGAGGTATGTGTACTGAACATAGGTGTATCTCTCGTCGTAGGCGTACTCGCGCCAGCCGATTTGCGCCCAATTCGTGTGATCCTGCCTGGTTAACATGGGCCAAGCTATAACGTACGAACCGGGTTGAACCCAAGGGTCGTAGTTCAGCATCAGGCCAACCTCAACGCCGCGCACGGTTGTGCCAGGGCGGCGCCACCAGCCTGCGTGATAGGTTTGTCCGTCGTTCGGACGGTTGGGCCAGCACTTCGCCTCTGCGGCTTCAGCGTCCCATAGCAACGTAAAATCCCAGCATTAGAGTGAATACGATTGACGAACGCTGCGGGGGCGATCGCTGTGCCTGGCTTGCCATTCATTCCACCGCAAGCCGATACCCCCCCCCCGTTTGTGTGTCTGTCGGGCAACGCCCCGTCTTCTGTCAGGGAGAACCCTCTTTTTGGGGGCCTTGCGCACCTCCTACGATGCTTACTCGCCCAGCGCGGCCTTAAGCGCGAACTCCATCTCGTCGTAGGAGGCGATCCCGTCGAACTTCGCGGCGACGTTGCCGTCAGGGCCGACGATGAACACCCACGGCTCGCTCTCCAGCTTCCACTCCTTGATGGTCGGCACCAGGCAGGTGGCCAACGAGTCGCAGTCGCCGGCGCGCATCTTCTTGACGTCGTAGGGCTCGACATGGACGAAGTGCGCGCGGTCCTTGTAGGCGTTGTACAGGTCGTCGAAGATCTCCTTGATCGGCCCGCAGACCTGGGACTGGCAGAAGGCCGGTGTGGCAAAGGCGATGACCGTGGGTTGACCGGACGCGACGGCCTCTGCGATCGTCATGTTGTGCTGCTCCGGTATGGGCTTTTCCGAGGAGTCGATGTCGCGGATATCGGAAACATCGGACAGGATCGGCTGCTCGCTTTTCGGTGCCGGGTCGCCAGGGGCCAGGCCGACGGGCTTCAGTCCAACGCTGAAGGTGAGCCGCGCCGGGCCGATGTCCTTGCCGTCGGCGGTCTTGCCGGTGACGTCGATGCCCCAGGTGCCGGCGCGGTCAAAGTCCACGTAGGTCGCGTAGGCGCCCGTCTCGCCTGCCTCGTGCGTCTCAACAGTGCCGTCCTCGTGCGTGTGGGTGTAGGTCTTCGTGAGAGTAATCGCATCAGGGTCCGCATCAAACACAGGAGTGCCCTCTTTAGAATCGAAGCAGATGAAAGTCAGGTGCAGCTCAGCGTCGGTTACCGGCTGCGAGGCTTCCTGGTCCCACACGGCTACGACGAATCGGTTATGGCCGAGGGCGAGGTCGGATGAGAGGACGAGGGGCAGGAGGTTGTCGTCGATCTGCTCGGTGAGAACAGCATTGCCGCACGCGCCCACGACCGGGGTGCCGGACGCCCCCGGCGAGGCGCCCGCCGTCGCGCTGGGCTGGGCGTCATCTCCGCCATCTCCGCTGCTGCAGGCCGCGATGAGCAATAGTGCGACAGGCGCGCCCAGGGCGAAGGCGGTAGGCAGTATCCTTTTCAGCATGGTTGATTGAGCCTCCTGAGTGCTGATGAGCGAACGGGGCGCCTATCTGGAGCTACGTGCGCAATCGCCCGCCTAGATTCCCCGGTCGCTGATCATGGCACAGAGGTCGGCGACGCGGCAGGAGTAGCCCCACTCGTTGTCGTACCAGGAAACGGCCTTGACGAGGTTGCCGTCCAGGACCATAGTGCTGAGAGCATCGAAGATCGAGCTGCGCGGGTCACCGCGGAAGTCGGAGGAGACGAGCGGCTGATCGGTGTAGCCGAGGATGCCGCGCAGCGATTCGGTGGCAGCGTCGCGGAACGCCTCATTTACCTCGTCCTTCGTAACCGGCCGGTTCACGGTCGCAACGAAGTCGCAGACGGAGACGGTGGCGGTTGGCACGCGGAATGCCATCCCGTCCAGGCGGCCCTTGAGTTCCGGCATGACGAGTGTGACCGCCTTCGCGGCGCCCGTGGTGGTTGGGATGATGTTCTGGCCGGCGGAACGCGCGCGGCGCAGGTCCTTGTGCACGGTGTCCAGGATGACCTGATCGTTCGTGTAGGCGTGGATAGTGGTCATGAACCCCTTGTCCACGCCAAAGGCCTCGTGCATGACCTTGACCAGGGGGGCGATGCAGTTCGTGGTGCAGGACGCGTTTGACAGCACCTGGTGCTTTGCCGGGTCGTACGTGTCGTCGTTGACGCCGAGTACGACTGTGATGTCCTCGTTGGTGGCGGGGGCGCTTATGATGACCTTCCTGGCGCCGCCTCCATCGATGTGCGCCCGTGCCTTCTGTCCATCGGTGAAGATGCCGGTGGATTCGATGACCAGGTCGGCGCCGGCGTCTTTCCAGGGGATGGCAGCCGGGTCCCGCTCCTTGAAGACGCGGATCGAATTGCCGTTGACGCGGATCTCATCGTCGGTGGCGCTGATCTCGCCTGGGAACTGGCCGTACGTGCTGTCGTACTTGAGGAGGTGGGCGTTGGTGCGGGGGTCCGTGAGGTCGTTGACAGCGACCACTTCAAGCTTGTCGGGATGCAGGTCGTGGATGGCCTTGTAGACCTGCCGGCCGATACGGCCGAAGCCGTTGATGCCGATGCGGAGGGGCATGAAGGAACTCCTTTGTGCTGCTCGGGGCTACGCAGTTGAAGTATATCGCCGGGGTTGTTCGAGGGGCAAAGCCGCTTGCGCCGAAGCGGTTGGCTATCCGGCGCGGGCGTGGGTGTAGGCGGCGGCGAGGTCTTCGTCGCGCAGCATGGACCGGAGGTTTGCCAGGGCGCGGAACTGGATGACGCGCACCGCGCCGACTGACTTGCCCATGACCTGGGCGACCGTGGTATACGGCAGGTCATCCAGGAAGCGCATGACGATGACCTGGCGCTGGTCAAACGGCAGGTGCTTGACCTTCTCCCAGACGTGCTCACCCTCGGACTTCAGGGCGGCGGAGCCCTCCGGAGAGCCAAGGGTGTCGTCGTCCTCCAGGGATTCGGGTAGCTGAGAGTGGTGACCGTTTTTCTGTGCCTTGCGGTAGTTGATCGCGAGGTTGACGGTGATTCGGAGGAGCCAGGCGACGAACGGAATGCCGCGGTTCTCGAAACGGGGTATTGCTTCAAGGGCCTTCAGGAACGTCTGGGCTGTCAGGTCCTCTGCGAGAGCGGCGTCGCTGGTCAGGAAGTAGGCGTGTCTGAAGACACGAACACAGTGACGCTCATATAGGCGGCCGAAGGCCTCACGGTCTCCGCGTCTGGCGAGAGCTATAAGCTCTGCTTCCTCGGTCACTACAGAGGTGAGCCGTTCCATTTACCCCTCCCGTGGGCTCCTGTTCACGGTCCGACCTCTGAAACCCCCTGGCTGTCCTGGCTGGACAGTCGACCGCGGGTCTTCCGGCAAAGGGCCTGCGGGGTTGTTGCGGGTTTCAGGTTAAGGTTAAGTTTAGATGGAACCTGCAACCTCGTCAAGTCTTTCTATAACAAATAATGAGGAATTGGCGTTCTATTATTACTCCATTGACTTAGGTTCAATCGCTGTCTTAATAATGGCTCGGCAACATCGGGAAGGGAGGCCCAGACGTGGAGTTCAAAGAGGTCGTAGGAACGCGCCGTTCGATCCGCTTTTTCGATCCGGATAAACCCGTTGAAAGGGAGAAGATCCAGGTGATCCTGGAAACCGCGCGGCTTGCCTCGTGCGCTGTGAACGCCCACTGGCTGCGTGCGATCGTCGTCGAGCGCGATAAGCTCCCGCCGGAGAAGTTGCAGATGTTGAAGACGCCCGTGGCGGCGTTGACGCTCGACCTGGCTCCTGTTCACATCTACTTCTTCGTCGACCTGGGTACGGTGAACAGGGTGAAGGGCTCGCGCCTCCGCGAACTGGTGGATGTGGGTGCTCTGGCGCCCACACACGGCTGGAGCCACAAGTTCGTCGACGATTTCGTCTATCCCCAGATTCTCGAGCCGATGACTAAGAACCTGGAGGGCTACATCGGAGCCGCGTTCGCAGACGCCGGTGGCGCCGCTCAAAACGCCCTCCTTGCCGCCGTGGACCAGGGTCTCGGCGCGTGTCTGAACACGCCCAACCCGATGCTGACCAAGCAGGTGTTTGGCGTGCCGGACGACTGGATGTCGCTATGGGTGATGCTGCTGGGGTATCCGTCCGAATCGAAAGAAGCCGGCGGCCAGCGACCGCGACCGCCGTTCGAGGAACTGTACTTCGAGGGCGAATACGGGAAGCCGTTTCCGCGTGACCCGGCGGTGGTGGAAAAGCTGAAGCAGGCGAGGATGATCCAGGACCCGGCCCCTCTCCCCGGCCGGACGGAAGAGATACGCCGGCTGGCGGAACAGTACGACCTTCCTGTGTGACGGCAGCGCACATGACGATCTCCGATTACGAAACGGTGCGCCAGTGGGCGCGCGGGCTCAGAGAACAGTGGGGCGATGAACCCGATATGGAGCAGCGGTACGCTGTTCTGCAAATGTTTGCCGAGCAGGTGGGCAAGGACCCGGACGCCATCATCGCCGAATGCACGCGCGAGGTGGACAGCGGCAAGCGTATCCGCATCAAGGCGAGACGCGACTACACCGAGCAGATCGAAGTATTCCAGGATTCGTTTGAGGGCAACTCACGCCAACAGGCGAAGGCCGCGAACCTTGTTCGCAGCTTCTTCATCCACAACGGGATCTTCATGCAGGCCGGGTTGGGCGATTAGCAGCACCGTTCGAGCGCGAATTCTGGCAGTCGACATAAGTTCAGGTTGGGCATCCGTTGAACCAGCGGACCCGTGGAGACGCCGCGTGCTGGCGGACCATAATTGACACCCGTTATCGCGCCTGCCGACAATCTGCGTGACTCATGCCGGCATCGACTGCACGACGTTTGAATCGGCGACGGTTTCTGAAGCGGGCCGGGCACGTGGCTCTCGGTGTTGTGGCATGGGCCGCATGTGGCGGCGAAGAGAAGCGGCACACAACGACGCTGGAGCGGACGATCCAGCGGGACGCCGAAGGCAACCTGATCAGCGGTCCGGGCGAGCCATATGTTGTCCGGACGGAGCTGGCGCAGGCGTTGGCTGGGCGGGGAGACCGGCGCCGATCAATCGTCGCGTTTCACCACCTGTCAGATTTCCGGATCCTGGACGAAGAGTCGCCCCTTCGGGCCGAATGGTCCGACCAGTGCGACCCTCCGCCGGACGCCTCCGCGTTCCGGCCGCAGGAGGCACTGAGTGTCCAGGCGGCGGAAGCGCTGATCGCTGCAGCGAACGCCGTCCGCTGGAGCCCGGTCACAGGAAGTCCGGTGGAGTTTGCGGTCCACACGGGCAACGCGACGGATAGCGCGCAGTTCAACGAGCTTCGGTGGTTCCTCGACCTGATGGACGGTAGGCCGGTCTACCCGGACGCCGGGGCCATCGGCTACCAGGGAGTTCAGACAGAATCGCCCGCTACCTCGTACCCGGACCTGCTGCAACTCTCGCAGCGCCCCTTCACGCCGGAAGGACTCAACTATCCCTGGTATGCGGTTGTCGGGAACCGCGACGTCCTCGTCCAGGGGAACTTCTCTCCGGACGACCGTTCGCGGCAGTTTGCCACGGGAGCCCAAAAGATCATGAAGCTGGGGCCCGATGCACTGGCCGAGGCGTGCTCGGCGGCGGATAACCTGCTCGGGCCTGGTTCGTCGTCCACCATTTTCAACGATCCCGAAACGATCATCCGGGGGGTGGGCTCGGACGCTAACCGGCGACTGCTCGGCCTCCGGGAATGGATGGGTGAGCACTTCGGAACGGCGGAGTGGCCCGGCCCGGATGGGCACGGCTTCTCCGCGGCTGGGGTGGAGGCCGAAACCGCGTACTACGTATTCGAGCGCTCAGGCGTGGCGTTCATCGTGCTGAACACGGTGAACCCGGCAGGGTTCTCGGCCGGAAGTATCGACCTCGCCCAATTCAAGTGGCTGGAGAAGCAACTGGTCGCACGCAGCAGCCGATACCTGGATGCGACGGGGAAGCAGGTTTCTGCGCCGAACGAGGACCGGCTGATCGTCATCGTCAGCCACCATCCATCGGATGCGATGACGAACCCGTTCCCGGGACCGGACGGAGAGCAGCGGCGCCGGGGAGAAGAGCTTGAGGCGCTGCTCCACCGGTTCCCCAACGTGATCATGCACGTGGCGGGCCACACACTGCAGAACAGGGTTTCGGCGAAACCCGGCCCAGCCGGTTCAGAGGTGGCCTATTGGCAGATCACGACAGGCCCGCCCACGAACGCGCCTATGCAAGGCCGGCTGATCGAGGTCGTGGACAATGGAGACGGAACGATCTCCATCTTCTCTACCGTCTACGATTCGCTCGCACCGACTAATCCGGGCGTGGCCGACGATCCGACGCCAGACGACGGGATCAACCAGCGACTCCTGGCCGGGGTGGCACGCCAGCTCGCGTTCGGAGATCCGCAGGCGGAGCCCGAAGCCGTCGGATTGCAGCCGACCGACCGAAACGCAGAACTGATCACACCGGCGCCGTTCGAACTTTCGACCCTGGCGCAGCCAACGGTGGCGTCGCGGTAGACCGCACCGAATAAACGAAAAGGGGCCGATTTACGGCCCCCTTCGTGTTCACGCCTTTGTCGCTGTGCTAGCTGCTGCCCTTGGAGCGGAGGAAGAACATGGCGCCCCCGCCGACGACGATGACCGCAGCCGCGACACCGATCGCGATGAAGATCGCGCTGCTGGTGCCGCCGCCATCGTCGCTGCCGCCTGAATCATCACCACCACCACCCTCACCGGCGCGCCAGCAGTCCGGGCAGGCTTCCTCGCTCGGGGGCTCGCCGGGAGAGCCGCCGCCGGCGCCGATGTCGATGTCGATTTCAAGCTGGGCCGGTATTAGTTCGCCGTTTTCGGTCTCCTTGTCGGGGTCGCAAGCATCGCCGATCTGGTCGAGGTCCGCGTCCTCCTGGTTGTCCTCCTGCTCGCCGTTCTCCTTCAGCGGGCAGTTGTCCTGGCGGTTCAGGTAGCCGTCACCATCCTCGTCGGAGTTGGTGCCGCCGGAGTTCGGGTCGTCGTTTGGATCGCAGGCCGCGTCCAGGCCGTCGGAATCGAGGTCCCCATCCAGGAGCACGCGTGGATCGCCGATGTTTGGGTCGAGTGCGCAGGTGTCGAGAGAGTTCTCGAAACCGTCGCCGTCGGCGTCGCGCTGGCCCCGCGCCAGGGTCGTGAACGTCGACGTGCCGGCCTTCGGGTTGACGAACAGTTTCACTCCCTCGGTCGTTTGGCCGAAGGTGACGTTCTCGGTGACGAGCGGCGTGCAGAAGTCGGTGATGACGCCTGGCGCGGGAGTCGCCTCTTCGTCGCCGATGTTCTGCAGGAATGTCACAGACGGGAAGCCAAGCTCCGCGTCGTTGGGGATGTCGTCCCGGATTAGTGTTCCTGGTTCGTAAATGAGGAACTGCAGGAGGACCGGCGTTCCGGCCACGATCGCAATTCCGGCTGCCCGCCGGATCGGCTGGGCGTCAACGATGCGGTCGAGGAAATCGGGATAGAGGTCGATGGCATCATCGTTGCCGTCCCCGTTCCTGTCTTCCGCGAAATCCCGCGTATTGTTCTCGTCCGTGTCATTAAACGAGACGGTTTGAGAACGGTCGATTGTGGCGTTCTTCATGAAGAACTCCACGGGGACGTCCTGGTTGCATGCTGCGTTGATCAAGCCGAGCGTGGACTGGGCCGTCAGCTTGCCCACGTCGGCGCCGATCGGGATCTTGTCGCCCTTTACGATCCCCCATTCCGGCGGGATGAACTGGATGACGCCGGCGAAGTTGACATCGCCCTTCGGGATGTTGAGGTTAAGGGTGTAGTCTGACGGCACCTCGGGGTCGGGCGTTGCCAGCGTGACGTTGAGTTCGGGATTAAATGTGGCTTCGGCGAATGCGGTGTCCGCTTTACCGAGCAGCAGGACGGCCGCAAGTACAGCCACCATGACTGTCCAGCTCAGCAGCGGTTTGACTGTCACGTTCGTTATCTCCTTTCGCATGCGGGGTACGCTCCTGGAGTCCTAGTCGCGCCGCCGCGCTATGCGGGACGCGGCAAGTCCAGCCCCGCCGAGTACGCCGATGGCGCCGAGCGTGGTGATCAGCGCCGCCCACGCGGGCGCACCGTCGCCAACCGGGGAAAGGCTGCCAATGCCGTTCTCTGGCACGCCCGTGCCGCCGCCCTCGGACGAGGTGGGTGCCGGCGTCTGGCCCACCGGCGTCGGGGTCCCGGTTGCAGCGGCGTCGTCTGTGGGAAGCGGTGCGTCGGGGTTGCAAGGTTGCAGGTTTTGCGGGTCCGTTGCCGGGTCCCCACCGGCGCCGATGACGACCTGGGTAACCTTGCACTCCAGGTGGAAATGACCACTGCGTGCCGTCGGGTCCGGGTCGCAGGCGTCACCTATGCCGTCCGGCTCTGAGTCCTTCTGGTCCGGGTTGGAGACCAGGGGACAGTTGTCGCCGCGGTTCATCCACTTGTCGCAGTCCTCGTCGGCGCCGGCAACGCCAACGCCTGCCGTACATTCGCCACCCTTGTCGTCACTCTTCACGGTGGGATTGGGGTCACAGCTGTCGGGGACGCCATCACCGTCCTGGTCTCCGGGGCCAATCGGGGCTCCGGCGCGCGGGTCCCAATCAGGATCCGGCGTCTCCCAGCAGGGATCAAGACTGTTCTCAATTCCGTCTTCATCATAGTCCGGCTGCGATGCCACGATGGTGACGAAGTTGTACGTTCCATCAGCGGGGTTCTTGCGGAAGGTCTCGCCGCCGGCCTCCCCAAACAGCTTGTAGCTGGTGGAAAGCGGGGCGCAGAAGTCGTTGACCGAGTCCTTGGGGGAAGCGGCGACCGTCGGGTCGTTCAGGACTGTCACGGATGGGTACCCGAGCCGCGGGTCGATGTTAAAGAGCGGAGTTATCGGCGAACCCGGCTCGAACACCAGGAAATTTAGGACGACCGTGAGACCGGGGACGGAACCAGTGTTGAATCCCACCAACCGTGCCTTGAGCTTCGACAGGTCCCATCCCTGCTTCTGGCCTTGTGTTGTCAGGAAGTCCGGCCACCTGTCCGCGCCGTCGGGAATGCCGTTCGAATCGGAGTCCTGGGCTAGCGGGTCGAGGCGGTTTGGTTGCTGCGAGCCGTCCGGGTTCGGGGTCTTCGCGCTTATCGTAGTGGACGTGTCGGTTGAAGCGAGGAGCAGGTCGAAGTTGACGGGCAGCTTGTTGTTGCACGGGTTGTTCACCAGTCCAAGCTGCGCCACCGAGCTGAACTCGCCCACCTGTGTGCCAGTGGGGAGGTCGGTCGAAGCGGCGACGATCCACTCAGGGGGCGTGACGGTGACGAGTCCGCCGGAGTTGTAGGAGATCACGTCGTCCGCGGTTCCGCCCGCGCAGTCCGGGCCGATCCCGACCCCGAACTTGCCGGTTATGTCCGACGCAGCACCGGGGGTGGTGTCCACCGGGGCGCCGCTGGCACACGCGTCGAAGTTGTGTGCGAGCGCAGTGTCGCTGTTGAGGAAGACGCCGGAGGCGGCGATTGCAAGGAGCAACGCCAGGGCACGCACCGGCACCATCAGTCCTATCCTGGTCATGAGCAACCCTCCCGAGAAGCCGCAGGGGTCATTCTTTTCGTCAATGAATGCCCAATTGTGATGATTATCCCCTACTATGGGCGGGCTTTATCAAAGAGTCAAGCGGTTTCAGCGAGGCCTGCGCGCGCATCTGTGCCTCTCCCGCCCGGCGCGGTGCTTGCCGTGTCTGCTCTCGTGTCCGGTTTTGAGCACCGATGGTGCTGCTGTCCCTAATCAATCCGCGCCGCTATCATCGGACGTAACCGGTTGCGGGAGACAACCTCAGAAATGCGACATTTTGCACGGCTGCTGCCTATAACACTCATCGCCGGCGCATTGCTGGCGGCCTGTGGTGGCGACGATGGCGCCGGGGCGCCCGCATCCGGGTCACCGACGGAGAGCGCGTCCGTGTCCAGCGCCCTCCAGGACCAACTCCAGTCCGTGCTCCTCACCGACGCTGACGTCACGCCAGGCCTGCAGGGCAGCGGTCTTGCCTTCTCCACCAACGAGCAAGTGGCTGGGTCGTCAGAGGAAGAGTTGAACCGCCTGAACCTGATCGGTCGACTTCTGGGCGTCGATCTGACGTTCCTACCGGCGGGTGAGATCCCGGAAGACACGCCTGGCAGAGGCGGGATTCAGAACTCCGTGAGCGTCTACACGGGCATTGATGGCGCGCAGGAGGCGTTCCGGACGCGCGCCGAGGCCGCGCGCACCAACGACTGGCGCGCCAATTACGCCGAACTGGACGAGGTGACGGTCACGGAGTTGCAGCGGCCACTGGGGGACGAATCCCTGTGGATACGGGTGACGGGACTTCAGGAGTGCGAAATCGACGTTCCGCCGGGGCAACCATCGCCCACCATCGAGTGCGTGCCGCGGCTTGCCGTGATCGACCACGTCCTGGTCCGTTCGGGCCGTAACTTCATCTACCTCAACGCCAACGCCGATGCGCCCAAAGGGTCGATCGAGGACGTCTTTGCCGCCGATGTCCAGCGCTGGGTACAGCTCGTGGTAGACCGGGCAAGGGCCGCGTTCCCGGTTAGCTGAGAGGAGATGGCCTCGCGGCTATAATTACTCCCGTCCGTGCGCTTGCGTTCTAACGGTTGGGAAATGACAAGAATCCTCGTTATCGAAGATGACCTCGACATAGCCGCCTTGATCAGGCGGGGCCTCGTCTACAAGGGCTATGAAGTAGACACCGCTCCCGATGGGGAAGCGGGGCTGGCGTCGGCGCGCGATCAGCCGCCCGACCTGGTGTTGCTGGATCTCATGATCCCCAAGGTCGATGGAGTCGAGGTCTGCCGCCGTCTGCGCGCCGGGAGCAACGTGCCGATCATCATCCTCACCGCGCGCGACTCGGTGGCGGACAAGATCAAGGGATTGGACGCGGGCGCGGACGACTATGTAACCAAGCCGTTTGCCTTTGAGGAACTGCTGGCGCGGGTGCGCGCGGCGCTCCGCCGCAATGAGCCAACGGAGGACGTGATCCAGGTGGGAGACCTGACCATCCGGACGGCCAGCCGCGAGATCACGCGAGGAGACCGCGAGATTGAGCTGACGGCCCGGGAATACGACCTGCTGCTGTTCCTGGCGCGCAATGCGGGGAAGGTGATGGACCGTAATACGATCTTCGAGCGCGTGTGGGGATATAGCTTCGACGTAGAGACCGACACCATCAAGGTCTACGTTCGCTACCTCCGACGCAAGCTTAATGCCGAGGGCGAAAAGGACCTGATCCACGCGATCCGCGGCGTTGGCTATATGTTGAAGGCGTGAGGTGGCGGCTGAAGGCGCGCCGCACCCAAGCCTGGCGCTGCGCTGGCGTCTCACTGCCTGGATCGCCCTGGCGTTCGCCGTGGCCGTGGCCCTCGTATTCCTCGCCGTGTGGTTCGGTGTCACCCGCATTCTCGAAGACCGAGTTGTGGACGACCTGAATCGCAGCTTCCAGCAGGTCGAGGGCAGAGCAGTGGTGGTCGGAGAAGGACGGCTCTCGGAGATACCGGCGAGCTATCCGTATCCTGTGGCGATATACGACGCAGGGGGGCGCCTGATCGCTGCCAACAGCGAGGCCGATGTTGAGGCCATGAGCCTATCCGAGCAGGATGCGGTGCAGATAAGCGTTGAAGGGGGGCGGCTGGAGGAAACGGTCGAGATCAGGGGCGAGCACTATCGCGTGCGAGCGGAAGCACTCCGAACCAGTCGAACAGTGTTCGGCATCGTCCAGGTCGGCCGCAGCACGCAGGCGGTGGAGGACGTGCGGGACCGGATGTTCCTGACGCTGGTCATCGGCGGTGTCATCGCTCTAGTGGTCGTGGGCGCCGTCGGCTACTGGCTCGCCCGGGGCGCGCTCCGTCCAGTGGAGCGCATAGCGCACGTGGCAGAAGACATTGAGGCGTCGGATCTTACACGGCGGATCGGCGCCAGCGGTGAGCCCGCCGAGGTCCAGAGACTCGCCGACACGTTCGATGGAATGCTCGAGCGCCTGGAGAAGGCGTTCGCACAGCAGCGGAACTTCGTGATGGACGTGTCGCACGAGTTGCGCACACCTTTGACCGGCCTGCGCGGCAACATCGATGTCATGTTGATGGACCAATCCCTCGCATCGGACGCACGTGCTCAACTGGAAACGATGTCGCAGGAGGTGAGCCGCCTGGTCAGGCTTACGTCGAACCTGCTACTTCTGGCACACGCCGAGGCGGGACGCGAGGTCGCCTCGCGGCCCGTTGAACTGGACGACTTGTGCCTGGAGGTTGTGCACCAGGAAAGCAACGTGCGGCAGGACGTGAGGCTCCGCCTTGAGCACGAGGAACAGGTAACCGTAGCCGGTGACCGCGACCTGTTGAAGCAACTCCTGCTGAACGTGGTGGACAACGCCGTCAAGTTTTCGCCCCCGGGTGGAGAGGTGGTCGTCTCACTGCGGAGAAGCAGCACATCTGTGGATGTGGTAATCGAGGACCAGGGGCCGGGAATCCCTGAGGGTGAGCGGGAGAAGATATTCGAGCGCTTCTACCGCTCCGCGCAAGACGGATCGAGAACCGTCGGCGGGGCCGGGATCGGGCTGGCCATCAGCCGCTGGATCGCCCGCGCGCACGGGGGCGATATCCGCGCTGGCAGCGGTGCGGAGGGCGGGAGCCGGTTCACGATCACGCTGCCGGTGGTTCCTGCTGCAGGCGAAGCAGCTACGATTCCGTAGCCCGGCGGGCCGCTGATCTCCTCCTGGAGAAGCTGATAACGGTGATCGCCGCACCTGCCACCGCGACTGTCGCGATTGCGCCCGCGATCACGAGCCACGGCATCGAACCGCCGCCGCCCGATCCTCCCCCGGCGCGGGCCACGGTCGAGCCAGGCGGACAATCTCCTCCCACAACCGCCAGGGCGTCCTGCGTTTCGCCGTCGAAGAAGTCGTCGCCTGTGTCGTCACCGATGATGGCGGCGGATGCGTCTCGCAGGAGTGTCCCCCTGTCCTGTTTGCCGTCCTGGTTCAAGTCTCGGTTGCCGAAGCGCAGGCCGGACTCCCCCTGTTTGATGGCTTCGAGGGTGACCCGCGCCAGGACGCCGGAGCCCGAGTCGACGGCCGGGGGGTCGCTTGACTCGAAGGCGGAAAGAGTGTGGAACCCCGAAGTGTCCGGGGTCTTGGAGGAGATATCGATCGGGGCGGACCCGGCATTTGCGCCCTGGAACAGCTTCACGTCATGCTCGACAACGGTGAGGATCTCCGGGTCGTAGTCGAGGGACACCTCCCACGCGAGGAGGTCGGTAACGTCCATGATGACGACGTCCACCTGGAACTGGTCGCCGACGTCAGCCGTCACGCAGTCTTCAATCTGGCTGACGGTGGTGGCCTCGTTGCCGGCGGGCCCGGTATCTATGGCCAGACTGGGGCCCGCCGCAATGGCGCTTCTGGGTGAGTTGATGCCGATCGCGGTCAGTGCGGCGATTAATACCCAGACGAAAAGCACAGGCTTATCGGGTCCAGGACGCGAAGTGGTAGAAGTCACGATAAGGTAGACGACGGGGTGAGGGGATTCGTTTTGTCTACCGGGAATTATACCGTCGTCGCGCCGCCGTCGCCCTCGCTACCGCCACCGCCGCGTCGGCGCACTCGCAGGACGTAGTAGGCCGCGCCTGCTGCGGCGGTCGCAGCACCGGCAGCCGCGACACCGATCACCACGCCGGATAACCCGCCCCCGCTGTCTTC
This sequence comes from Chloroflexota bacterium, assembly GCA_037441345.1. Lineage (GTDB taxonomy): Bacteria > Chloroflexota > Dehalococcoidia > SM23-28-2 > RBG-16-64-32 > DATKKM01. The sequence goes on along the minus strand of JBBISJ010000003.1, from coordinate 4,566 downwards.
GGCGTCGTCGCTGCCTGGTTCCCCGCCGACACTCACAACCTGGGCTTCGCTGTCTTCACAGTCCTCGCCGACGCGAATCTCCGCGTCCCCGGCGGGGCCGTCAAAGAACGTGTCGTCATTGGTGTCGCCGATAATGTCGCCGTCGACATTACGGAGGAACACGCCCTCGTCCATCTTCCCATCGCCGTTTGAGTCGAACTGCTTGAGCGAGAGCTCGCTCGCGCCGTCTTTCTTTGCTTCGAATGTAAGGCGGACCAGAACCCCCGAGCCGCTGTCGGGCTCGGCAGGGTCAGCGAGATCCACAGCACCGGCCACGTAGCGGCCGCTGTCGTCCGGCGTGTGTGCCGAGGTGTCGTTCACGTTGCTGCCCTCGCCACCGGCCAGGAACAGCTTCGTGTTGCTTCCAACGACGTCCAGGATGTCGCCGTCATACTTGATCTGCGCCTCGAAGGCGAGAAGCTCCCTGACGCCTTGAACGATCAGATCCACGTTGAACGTGTCACCAGCGTCGGCGCGGGCGCAGGTCTCTATTTCGCCTACGACGTTGGCCTCGTTGCCTGCCGGCACGACGTCAATGGCGACCGATGGGCCGGAATCTGTTCCCGGAGACTCGCCGGGCGCTGCGGTCTGGCCAGGCTCGGTAGGCCCGACGCTCGTGCCGCCGCTGGCGGTGCTCCCGGGTGACGTGGGCGGGAATGTTGCACCGCCGGGGATAGTGCCACCGAGGCCGCCGACGTTAAGCGGTGTAGGCACCGGCTCGTCGTCACATGAGCCGCCGACGGCCACCCGCCCGTTGTACACCCTGTTCACGAAGTTCAGATCCCCGTTGCCTTCGAGAATCGAGGGCGCCGGGTAGTTATCGTACTGGTCGTCCTTGAGTGTCAATTCGGTGGAACCCGCCGCGATGGCCTGTAGCGTTATTCTGCTCAGGACACCGTCACCGCCTTCGCGGTTCGGGCTGATGTCGGCGAAATCAACCCGCAGATTCCCGGTGACGGCCGGCAGTGGGTCCCCTTGGGGGCCATTCTCCGGCTTGGCGTCGATGACCTCGAAGGGGACGAAATCGCCTTCGTCCACGATCATAAACCGGTTGTCGACCGCAGTGACCTTCACGACGGTGGGGTCGAAGTGGAGGTTGTAGCTGAAGCCCGAGACGCCGCCACTCTCAGAACCGGCGGTTGGTTGCGGCGGCGCGCCGGTCACCCAGAAGTCAATGTCCAGAGTTCCTCCGGGTTCAACGGCGGCGCACGACTGGATATTGCCGACAGTACGGGCAGCGTTGCCCGCAGTGTCCATATCCAGCCCGGCATCTACCCAGCCGGCCTGGGAGGAAGATGCGGAGACGGTGGCAGCGACGAATGCCGCCACTGCCACCGCCCCAATGAATGCCCGAATCACAGGATCTCCGGCTGTGCCGCTATTCCCTTCGCTCGGATCGGGCCAGCAGGAGACTGCCGCCCGCTGCCAGGGCAAGGATGACCCCGAAGATGGCGGCGAGAATCAGCAGTGTGCCGGCAACTCCGCCTGCCCCGCTCCGGTCACCTGTGGACGGTCCAGTCCGCGGAGTGGTGGTGGGCGAAGCCGTAGCCGCGGCCACCTCGACAACGGTCTCACCTGAGCTGTGCGCCTTGGTGACGCCCGCGACAAGCGTGATGGTGTTACCGTTGACGCTTGATATCTTGACGTCTTCCTGGTTGGCGCCGCTCCCGATGCGGATGGTGTCGCCGGCTGAGCAGCCGGCGGCGCTCACAACTGTGATCGTTGTGGCGCCCACGGAGACGCCGGCCGCCAGAGTGGTGTTGCAGGTGGGCTTTGGTGACGGCGACGGCGTGGCCGTCAGGGGGGGAGCCGTCGGAGCGGGTGTGTCGGTTGGTGGTTCGGTCGGGACGGGTGTTTGCGTCGGCGGCGCGGTCGGCGTGGGCGTCGCGGCGCCGCAGGTGGAGCCATCAGAGTGCAGTTCGAGGCCGCCCGGCACGTTTATCACGTCCAGGGGTGCTCCGTTGAACGCCAGGATGTTTGGTTCGCCATCACCTTCGATGATGTCGTCTATGGTAAGGCCGGTCACACCGGTCGCGACCACCTCGATTGTCAGTTGTGCAATAACGCCCTGGCCACTCTCAGCGGTACCGCCAATCTCCGCTGCTTCGTGACGGTAGTCACCGTCGGTGTCGGGGAGCGTATCGCTGAATATATCGAGATAAGAGCCAAGCGGCGCCGCCTGAGCGAACATGATCGCACTGGAACCGGCTCTGGCGTTGATCGCTATCTTGGCGCTGTCGTAGAGGACGTCAAATGCTGCCCCAGATATGCCGTCCGCGGGGTCAATGGAATCGACCACCACGTCAATTGTGAGGGTGTCGTTGAGGTTAAGCCCGTCGATGCAGCCGTCTATGGCGCCGATGGAGGTGGGTGTGTTCCCGGTGATGTCGCCGTCAATGGCTACGATATTGACCTGGCCCGGTGTGGCGCGCGCCGGTTCTGCGCCGATCCAGAAACCGATCGCGAGGACTGCCAGCAGCGCGCCGCTGAGGGCGATCAGCCCCCTCGTTACTGTGCTCAAGACTATAACCCTCCCTGTGCGTGAATAGCGGGTCAGGCTAAGACGATCCCGTTATTCGCTTGTGTTATCACACATTCGGCCATCGGGCAACCTTAGAGCGTTGGACGCCGGCGAAACAGGAATAGGACGGCCGTCCCTACAGCCACAGCTGCCAAAGCCGTAACGCCGAGGATGAGTGGTACCCTGCCATCCATTCCGGTGCTGCCAGCCGTTCCACCCGATGGGTTGGCCCTGTCGCCTGAGCCGTCGGCGTCGGCGGAGCCGTCCGCGGAGCTGCCACCCGGCGTATCCTCTCCACCGGCATCGCCTTCACTCCCGCCGTTGATAACCTCAACGGTGGAGCCTCCCGATGCAGAACCGTCGGGTACGTTTCCGTTGCCGTCAACACCGATGCTATCGCTATCTGGCTCGCCGCTGTCGTCTCCTCCGGTGCTAAGCCCGCTGCCGTCGTTGTTTGCCGGTGGTGGGGTGGGGATAGGGGTGGCCGGGGTACATGCGTCGCCGACCACCACCTCCCCGCTCGTGATAGCACCGTCCCACACTCCGTCGCCCGTGCTGTCACCGATCGGGGCGCCGCCGGCGCCGGTGATGCGCGGGCCTATGGCCAATGGGTCAGTCGCTATTCTGAGGGTGCTGCTGCCTTCGCCCGTCGCTTTGAGGGTCAGGTGAGCGAGTACGCCTGATCCCGTATCGGGGCTGCCATTGATCTCAGTGGCGGCCATGAACTGACGGCCGTACTGCTCCTCCTCGAACAGGGATGGGAAGACCGTGCCGGCTGGTTGAGTGGTGAGCAGGAGCTGATTGTAGTCCGCGGACTCTATCGCCACCACCTGCGGGTTGTAGTCCAGGCGGAGCTCCCAGGCGGTCAACGATTCGGCGTTGGCAATGAATATATCAGCCGTGAACGTTTCGCCAATATCCACTCCGACACAAGGTTGCAAGCGGCCAAGCGACGCTGGATCGTTGGTCGCTGGTTGCATGTCGATACCGATCAACACGTTGCTCGCTGCGGAGGCGGGAGAAGTGGCCAGCAATGAGACAAGGAGCGCACACGCCCCCGCGATTCCCGCACCCACGACCCTGTTCAGTATGGCGGCTCTCCTCATTGTCGTTTCTCAGTCCCGGTCATTGCTAGTTATGGCGATGCGCTACGGTGTACAAAGGGTATTCATGTAGGGGCCGAAGAGGACCACATCCGAGAGGTTATCGCGGTTGTCCATATTGAGGTCGAACCGCGCGCTGTAATTTGGATCCGGACTCACCTTATTGAAGTGTGGGCCGTACAGGACGATGTCGCTCAGGTTGCTTCGGCGGTCATCGTTGAAATCTGTCACCTGGGAGTCCTGAGGCTCGTCGTTCGGGGCCGTTGTGGAGGCGCAAGCCTGGTTTGGCTTGGTGCCCGAGAAGACCTCGTTGACGTCCTTCCAAACGTCCAGGTCATAGTCCTGGCAGGCATCTCCGACAAGGTCCGAGTTCCAGTCCGCCTGGGAGTTGTTGGCGTTGACCGGGCAGTTGTCACAGATGTCGCCGAAGTTGTCGCTGTCGGAGTTGGTCTGGGACGGGTTCGCGAGGGCCTTGCAGTTGTCCACGGAGTCCAGCCAGAGGTCGAGGTCCGAGTCCTCACACGCGTCTCCTGCGGCATCGCCGTCCCAGTTCTCCTGTCCGGGGTTTGCCGCGAAGTCGCAGTTGTCGGTGCTGTCTGGCACCCCGTCGTTGTCATCGTCGGGGTCGCAGACGTCGCCCTGGGAGTCGTTGTCCCAGTTGGCCTGGTTCGCGTTGCTGTTGTTCGGGCAGTTGTCGTTGCCGTCATAAACGCCGTCGCCATCCGCGTCCGCGCAGGCGCTGGCGTTCTGGCTCGGGTTGTAGACCGTTGGGCAGTTGTCGCTGCCGTCGGCGACGCCGTCTCCGTCGTCATCGGAGTCGCAGACGTCGCCGAGGCCGTCGCCGTCCAGGTCGGCCTGGTTGCTGTTCGCATTGTTGTCGCAGTTATCGCACGTGTTGGATAC
>JBBISJ010000002.1:66279-169685 GCA_037441345.1 Chloroflexota bacterium | reverse complement strand
GGCCTCACCCTGGTTAACGGCCAGGTCCAGGCCCTTGAGGATCTCGTTGCCGTCGACAGAGACGTGGAGGTTCCGAACTTCGAGCAGAGCGGCGGCCACTAGCCCACCGTTCCTTCGAGGCTGACTTTCAGCAGCTGAGACGCCTCCATGGCGAATTCGAACGGCAGCTCCTGGAAGACTCCCTTGCAGAAGCCGTTGATGATCATGTACTGTGCGTCCTCCTCGTTGATGCCGCGCGACATGAGGTAGAAGAGCTGGTCCTCACTGACCCGGGAGGTCGTCGCTTCGTGCTCCAGGTGCGCGGTAGGTTCTTTCACTTCGATGTATGGGACCGTATGCGCACCGCAGTTGCTGCCGACGAGCAGCGAGTCGCAACGCGTGAAATTGCGGGCGCCGGTTGCCGTGGGCTGGATCCGGACGAGGCCGCGGTACGTGTTCTGGCCGTGACCGGCGGAGATGCCCTTGGAGATGATCGTGCTCTTGGTGTTCTTGCCTATGTGGATCATCTTGGTGCCGGTGTCGGCCTGCTGGCGGTTGTTGACGAGAGCGACCGAATAGAACTCGCCGACGGAGTTGTCGCCCTGCAGGATACAGGACGGGTACTTCCACGTGATGGCGGATCCGGTCTCCACCTGGGTCCAGGAGATCTTGGAGTTGCGGCCGGCGCATTTGCCGCGCTTGGTGACGAAGTTGTAGACTCCGCCCTTGCCTTCCTTGTCACCCGGGAACCAGTTCTGAAGCGTGGAATATTTGATCTCCGCGTCCTCCAGTGCCACCAGCTCGACGACGGCGGCGTGCAACTGGCTGGTCTTCCGCATCGGAGCGGTGCAGCCTTCCAGGTAGCTGACGTAGCTACCCTTGTCGGCAACGATGAGTGTCCGCTCGAACTGGCCGGTCTCCTCGGCGTTGATCCGGAAGTACGTCATCAGCTCGATTGGGCAGCGAACGCCAGGGGGTACGTAGCAGAACGTGCCGTCCGAGAAGACCGCCGCGTTGAGCGCTGCGAAGAAGTTATCCGTGTAGGGCACGACGCTGCCGATGTACTTGCGGACGAGATCAGGGTGATTCCTGATCGCCTCGCTGATCGGGCAGAAGATGATGCCCTGCTCCTCGAGTTGCTTCTGGAACGTGGTGGCGACGGATACACTGTCGAATACGGCGTCCACGGCGACACCGGTCATCTTCTTCTGCTCTTCAAGCGGGATCCCGAGCTTGTTGAACGCCTCGATCAGTTCCGGGTCGACTTCGTCCAGACTCTTGGGCCCGTCTTCTTTCTTCTTTGGCGCGGCGTAGTAGTAGATGTCCTGGTAGTCGATAGGCGGGAAGCTGACCTTGGCCCAGCGCGGCTCTTTGTAGGCCAGCTTCTTCCAGTAGCGGAAGGCCTTGAGGCGCCACTCGGTCATCCATTCCGGCTCTGCCTTCTTGGCGGAGATGAGCCGGACAACGTCCTCGTTGATTCCCTTTGGCGCCCGCTCCTCTTCGATGTCGGTGACGAAGCCCCACTTGTAGTCGGATTCGAGCTCTGACGTGCGGGATATCACCTTTGGTTCTTTGGGGGCTACCATGTTTCCTCGTGGCTCACCTGATGTGCGAGCTGCGTCTTCGAGCGCATTAAGCAACATTTGACTGTGTTTATCTGCAATCATTCTAGCACCTGAACTTCGGGCATTCAACGGAGTTCGGCAGTCATTCGGCGTCAGGGTGCACCCGACAGGGACTTCCCCAGGCGGGCTACAATTGCACCGGATGACCGTCGGCTCAGCATACGAACGAATCTACCTGGATCACGCAGCCACGACACCTCTCGATCCGCGTGTACTGGACGCGATGATGCCCTATCTGCGCGGCGCTTTTGGCAACCCGTCAAGCATTTACGCTGAGGCACAGGAATCGCGACGCGGTCTGGAATCGGCCTGCAAAGGTGTGGGCGATGTGCTGGGCTGCCGGCCGCAGGATGTTATCTTCACCAGCGGCGGTACAGAGGCGGACAATCTGGCGCTGCGCTCTTCAGGGCGTGACCGGGGCCAGCGTCTCAATAACTCGGAAGATCTCGCTGAGCCATTGCTCGCGTTCAGCGTCGGTTGGATCGTGGCCAACCCTGATGTCGACAGACAAGGACACGCCGTCGGCCATGGTGGCCTCAGCGGCGTAGAGTTCCAGGACACTGCCGTCCGGTTGGGGATACGGCAGCAGCCAGTACCGCCACGTGTTCCCGGCGACGACGAAACTTCCTCCCTGGGTGGGCTTCTGGGCGGGCTCTTCAGCCTGATGCTTCCTGTTTGTCTGCCAGACGTGTAGAGCCGGGCGTGGCGATGGTGGGTGTGTCACGGGCGTCGTGTAGTAGAGCTCCAGTGTCCCCTCGTTCGCAGCGGACGTTGTCAGGTAAAAGCGTTCCAGAGAGAGCCCGCCAGGGATGTGTCCGGGTAAACGCGGAGCGAAAGGCACATTGTCCAAGGCTTCGGCCAAGCTAGACGACGCCCTGGCGAAGCCGACGGCTGTGACCCGTTCAAAATCGGGAGCTGGCAAATCCCCCGTGGCTCCCTCGCTCTCGGGAAGGACTTCGGCCGGTGCCGTTGGCGGCCACTGCGGGCCCGCTTCTCCGCTCATGACGCTCACCAGCGCAGTCGTGGCGGAAACCAGCGCCACGAGGATTGCGGCGACGGCCAACAGACGGGCCCGCCCTTGAACGACCCTGGAATATGCGCTCATGGCTGGTAAAAGCAGAACGCGTCAACCCAAACAAACCGGGACTGCGGGTCACCTGTGTTGTCCCACAGGTCGAAAAATCCGCCGTTGGATCCGTTCAAGCTGCCCTGAGCTACATAATTGCAGTAGTTGTTGCACCAGACTGTTTGATCCTTGAAGTAGTGGCTGCCAATCCCACCCGAGTGACCGTTGGGCCACCGGTGATAGTGGGCGCTGCGCGTCTTGAGGGTGCACGTGTAACCCACATTTGGTTGGTATGCATAGAGATTGTACGTGTGGTTGTAGTTGCTAAGGGCCGCAGCCATCGTCGGGAACCCAATTGTGGGCGTCCATGTCCTTGGCGCCCGCCATGATAGTCACACCAGCCACCAACACAGCTCCGATGAACAGCCTCGCGTTCAAAGTCGCGCCTTCTGATGTAGTTCCTAAAGTCAATTATGTCCCCCAGTGTCAAACCCCGGCAGAGAGAGAGAGAGAGAGAGAGGAGCACCCTGGTCTCGACTGGCGTCGGAATCCGATTCTTCGCGTTGTCTTTGCTCGAAATCCCGACACGCAACTGCAAGAACGATACCGGAGCTGATGGCAACCCTCCGCATTTCAGCGTGCGCCCGTACGCTTCGAAACGGAACCACGTTCGCTACAATAGAACGGAGATGCAGGACGAACGAATTTACCTTGACCACGCGGCCACGACTCCCCTCGATCCGCGCGTGCTGGACGCGATGATGCCCTACCTGCGCGGGCGGTGGGGAAATCCCTCGAGCATCTACGCAGAGGCGCAGGAAGCGCGCCGGGGGCTCGACGCCGCCCGCAGAGATGTTGGCGAGGTGCTGGGCTGCCGCCCGCAGGATGTCATCTTCACCAGCGGCGGTACGGAGGCGGACAACCTCGCGTTGCGCGGCGCCGCCTGGGCTGCGCGCCGGGCCGGACGCGGGGACCATGTGGTGACGACTGCCATCGAGCACCACGCTGTGCTGCACGCGGCGGAACGGTTGGGGCAGGAAGGTTTCCGCGTCACATACCTGGGTGTGGACCAGGAGGGCTTCATCGACCTCGAGGAGATGGAGGCGGCGGTCTCTGATGAGACTGCACTCGTCAGCGTGATGCTGGTGAACAACGAAGTGGGGACCGTCGAGCCCGTCGCTGAGGCCGCGCGGATCGTGAAGGCCAGGAACCCGCGCACGGTGTTCCACACGGACGCGGTGCAGGCTGCAGGGATACTCGACATCAGCGTCGACTCGCTCGGCGTGGATATGCTCTCCATCTCGGGGCACAAGTTCTATGGGCCGAAGGGAATCGGCGCGCTCTACCTCCGGCCGCGTACGCCGCTGCTCCCGCAGCAACTGGGCGGCGGCCAGGAGAAGAACCGCCGCGCCGGGACGGAGAACGTGGCGGGAGCCGTGGGTATGGCGGCAGCGCTGCGCCTGGCTTACGAGGAGTTCGATTCGCGCAATGCTTCGTATCGCGAGCTGCGAGACCGCCTGTTCCAGGGCGTCCCGGAGCGGGTTTCCGCCGTGACGGTGACCGGACCAGATGACCTTTCACGGCGCGCCTCGAACAACTTCTCCTGCTGCTTCGAAGGCATCGAGGGTGAAGCCATCCTCATTGCGCTGGACCTGGCAGGCATTGCTTGCTCGAGCGGGTCGGCCTGCACGACTGGCTCGCTGGAGCCTTCGCACGTGCTGACAGCGATGGGCGTGCCGGAGCAACTGGCCAGGGGGAGCGTGCGTTTCACAGTGGGAACGGACAATACCATGGAACAGATCGGCTACGTGCTGGACGTGCTCCCGGAGACCGTGATGCGGATCCGTTCGCTGTCCCCGGCGTTCCGGGCGGCTGAGAAGTGAGCCCGGCCACGCCTGAGGAGAGCGTCGCCTGTCCCTCCTGCGGAGGGGCGACCCCTGGGCTCGCGCGGTTCTGCCCGCATTGCGGCGCGGCGTTGGCTCCTGAAGGTGTCATGCAGCCGGAACCGGCGCTCGAACCGGCGGATGAGTCCGGCGAGACGATGGAGTCGTTGGTCGCGGCACCGGCACGGGTTGCAGACCGCGCGACGGTGGAAGCAGGCGACTGGCTGAGGATGGCTGATGAGCTGTTCCCGATCGCGTGGCTGACGATGCTGGTCGCCGTCTGCTACATTGGCATCTATTTCGCCATTGAGACGCTGCCAGGCCAGAATCTCCTGCCCGGACCAGGCTGGTTCAGTTAGCGGCGTACGAGAAATCGCGGAAGAAGTGCCGCATCGCCTCGGGCGCGGGCCGCTCCTCAAACAGGATCTGGTGGATCGTGTCCAGCAACCGGGTCTCCAGCCCCCGGCCCGAGATCATCTCGGTGATGGCCCGGCAGGCGCCGACGCCCTCCACGGTGTGGGTGCGGAGGAAGTGTTGCCAGTCTCCACTGCTGCCGATGCGCTCACCGAGGGTACGGTTCCGGCTGTGCTCGCTGAAGCCGGTAGTTAGCAGATCCCCAAGACCCGCCAGCCCGTACACGGTTTCCGCGCGGCCGCCCAGCGCCACCGCGATTGCGCTCATCTCCACCAGCGCCAGATTGGCGAGAAATGCCTTGGTGTTCGTCCCGTAGGCCAGGCCGTCGCACATGCCGAGCGAGATCGCGTACACGTTCTTCAGAGTCGCGCACAGTTCCAGCCCGGTGACGTCTCTGGTTGCCTCCACTTTCAGGCTTTCGTTCTGCAGAATCCCCTGGCACGCGGCGCGCCCTTCCGTGTGGGCGATACCAATGATCACGGCCATCGGCACGCCGCGCGCCATCTCGATGGCGATGGCCGGTCCTCCCATGCTTCCGACGAACTCCGCGCACGATCCGTCAAGTTGCACGCGAATGGCTTCGCTCATTCGACGATGAGTATCGGCCTCGAGTCCCTTGGCGACGTTCAGCACTAACTGGCCGGGTTTGATGAGCGGCCCGAGTTCGGCTGCCAGTCCGCCGACGACCTGGGATGGCACGCTGACGACGACCAGGCCGGCGCCGGCCACCGCCTCGGCCAGGTCCCAGGTGGCGGATATACCCGACTGAAGCTTGATTCCGTCCAGGTACTTCGTATTGCGATTGTGGTCCCTGATCTCTTCCAGGACGTCGTGTTCGATACTCCAGAGGCGAACGGAGTGGGAGTTTGTCGCGATCACCTGGGCCAGGGCCGTGCCCATGTTGCCGGCGCCGAGCACGGCTACGTCACAGGTCATGTGGCGAGCGTACCAGTTTCGTCACTAACGGGCATTTCGGACGAAAGGCCGCCCTGCCTTAGAAGCGGAACTTCTGGAGATCGGCGGCGACTAAGACGTTCTTGAGTCCGTCCAACGCCGGCTTGCGGCTCGTGTGCGTCAACACCATCGTGGTGTCGGGGGATATCCGCTCCCGGATGACCTTGATGTCTTCGAGCCCCATGTGTTCGGGGCCCCCGCCGTCCGGGTAGGTGCAGTCCACGACGTACACATCGGCGCCGTCGCCCAGCGAGACGGCTTCTTCGCAGAACATGGTGTCACCCGTGTACGCAATGGTCTTGCCGGCGATATTCACCCGGTACCCGAGCGCCTTGAGCCCGTCGGATTTGACGTGGTTCATCGGGAACGACGTAAACGTTAGATCAGCGACCGACTGCGTCTCGCCCGGGACCGCTTCGGTGTAGACGCGCTTGTAGCCAGCCTCGCGCGTGATGTTGGGGTAGACGCGCGCGGAGAAGTCTTCCAGCCATGCCTCGCATCCCTCCGGGCCGACGATGTGGAGATCCCTGGAGCGCGGCGTCATGTACATGTATTCGAGGAGGAGGAACGGCAGGCCTACGAAGTGGTCTCCGTGGAAATGGGAGATGAACACGACCTCGATCTGCTCAAGCGGGACGCCAAGTTGCTTGAGTTGGGGCAGGAGCGTTGGCGGGCAGTCGAACTGGTACTTGCCGTCGACGATGAAGGAACTCCAGTAGCGGCCCTCGGAGGCGAAGGCGTTGGCGGAGCCGAGAAAGCTTATTTCCATGTTTGAGTTAGCCGCACCATCGGCGGAAGCAACGGATCACCGATGACCCTCAGGTGGTGTGCCCCGCGCCGTCCGCGTCATTCTAAATCGTCTGGTGCCGCGTGGGCAAAATCTGTGATCTATGTCACTTAATGAAGCGGGGGCCGGTCACTTGGCCGGCCCCCGTGTTGAGTTGCCGCTCGTCGCTACTTCTTGAGGACGTGGATGGTGCACGCGGAACCGAGCCCGATAACGTGCGCCAGCCCGACCTTCGCGTCCTTGACCTGCCGGTCGCCGGCCTCGCCGCGCAGGTGCCAGACGATCTCGACGATGTTGGCTACGCCCGTCGCGCCGAGCGGGTGCCCCTTTGAGAGCAGCCCACCGCTGACGTTGACCGGGATCTTGCCGCCGTTGTAGGTGGCGCCCTCGTCGATCAGCTTACCGGCCTCACCCTCGCCACACAGAAAGAGGTTCTCGTAGTGCACGAGCTCAGCGGTGGCGAAGCAGTCGTGCAGCTCCACCATGCTCAGGTCCTCCGGGCCGAGCCCGGCCTTCTCGTACGCTTCCTTCGCCGCATTCTTCGTCAATGTGTTGATGTCGAACATCGTCGGGTTGCGGTCGCTGTACGGGTCGGAGGTGAGGACGGAAGCGGCGACCCACACAGGCTTGCTCGTGTACTGCTTCGCCTTCTCGGCGGACATCAGGATTGCGGCGGCAGCGCCGTCGCTGGTTGGGCAGCACATGTAGAGGGTGTTTGGCCACGCGACCACACGCGCGTTCAGGATCTCTTCAAGGTTCTTGCTCTGCCGGTACATTGCGTAGGGGTTGGCCTCGCCGTGCTTGCTCGCCTTGACGCCGATCTTGGCGATCTGCTCCTGCGTCGTCCCGTACTTCCGCATGTGCTCGACGCCGGCCTGGCCGAAGACCCCTGGCATGATGCCCGTGCCCATGACGCCCTCGGTGCTGTAGGCCCGGTCGCCGCCGCCACCGCCGCCCAGCAGCCCCATCTTGCCCATCTGCTCGCTGCCGACCGCCATGACGATGTCGTAGGCGCCGGAAGCGACAGCATAGTAAGCCTCGCGGAACGCCGTAGAGCCGGTGGCGCAGGCGTTAGAGACGTTGATCACGGGGACGCCCGTGGCGCCGATCTCCTTCATGATCCGCTGGCCGACCATCGCGTTGGACTGGTAGAGGTTGCCGCTCGACACGAGCTGCACGTCGTTTATCGAAATGCCGGCGTCCTTGAGGGCGCCGATGGCCGCTTCCGAGGCAAGCTGGACGACGTCTTTCTCTGGATAGCGCCCGAACTTCAGCATGTTCGCGCCGACGATTGCTACATCACGCATTGTGAGATTCTCCTTGGTTTTGCTGCCCCGGGGGCGCTAGTCCTGGACCTTGAACTTGGCTGCGACGACGTCGTTCCCTTCCTTGTCCTGGGAGACGACTTCCGAGTACATCTTAACGCGCTTCCCGAACCAGCTTGGATCAGGTCGGGCGGCGTCCAGTCCGTAAACGTTTGCCCGGACGGAGATGCCGTCATCCAGGTCGATGATGCCCGCCACGAACGGCACTTCGACTCCGGGCATACTCTGGTGGACCACGGCGAAGACGTAGAGATTGCCATCATGGCCATAGCGGACTTCCCGCAGCTTGTCGGTGGCGCCGCACTTGCCGCAGGCGATGCGCTCGCCGAGGAACTTCGTTCCGCAGGCGCCGCATTCCATCCCCCAGAAATACGCCTCCTCCGCGGGGTACTTCTCCGGGATTCGCATGAACGGGACGATCGGGTTCGTTTTCTTCTCAGCGACAGCTTCCTGAGTCAAATCGGGCGACCTCCTTGCAACTTGCGCTTCCGGCGTTTCGAAAACCGGAGGGCAGTCGCTATTCAAGCAAACCCTAACGTGCGCGTCAAGATAGGGACTGGACGTTCATCCTTCCACCGTGTGCTGATCATCCCGGTCCAGCGGCGGGATGCTCAGGCTCATCACCAGCGCTTCGCCGTCCAGCGCCCGCACGCTGTGCACGATGTCCTTCTCAATGCGCACAGTCTCATAGGGGCGCAGTTGCATCGCGTGATCGCCGACGCGGGCCTCGACGCGGTTCTCCAGCACGGTGTACACCTGCGCGGAGTTCTTGTGGTAGTGCGGGGCGACGTGTTCGGCCGACAGCATGCGAATGATCCTGATGCTGCACTCCGGCAGCACGACGTGAGAGAGGATCTCGTACGTACCCATATCTTTCATGGCGTCCACCCTCCGGCAGGCTGGGGATCTTCGATCGGCATCTCCGAACATCCCTCGACTGGCATACTGCGCATCACACCCTCCCTCCGCTCATCACGCTCTCCCTCCGCTCATCCTGAGCCTGTCGAAGGATCATGGCGCTACCTCGAAGTAAGTCCGGCGGGCCGACTTGTAGTCCCCCGGCTCGTTCAGGTCCAGCAGGACCACCGGCAAATCAAACTCTACCTCATTCACGTCCGCGTCGTGCGCTTCCACGATGCCCCGGAGTCCCTGCGTCTCCTCTTTGACCTCGCGCGTTTCGCCGAGCAGTGAACCGGCAAGGACGATCGGGTGGCCCCGCACGCCGCCGTGGACAGGAACTGTGATAAGCGCTTGCATTCCAGCGTGCTGCGTCAGCAGGCGCCGTGTTATTGCTGACGTGCGCGGTTGGTCGACGTTGAGGACGACGATCGCGGTGGTGCCGCCGTCAACTGTCATGGCTCCGGCTCTGATGGACGAAGCACGCCCTTCACGGTAGTTCTCGTTGACGACGGCGCGCGCCCCGGCGGCGCGAACGAGGGGTAGCAGCCGGTCCGGCTCGTGGCCGAGGACGGCGATGACATCATCAGCCCCGGCGTCTCGGAGCTGCCGCAGTTGGTACTCCAGCAGGGTGACGCCTCCCCAGTCCAGCAACGGCTTCGGACTGCCCATGCGGCGCGATTCGCCGCCCGCCATGAGGATCGCGGCGACTGTCACGGCCCGCCGTGCCCCCGTTTACCCCTCCGCGGAGAAGAGGTCGCTCAGCTTCATCGCCAGCCCAACGTTGCCGTTGATCGCGACCTTGCGGAACGGTCCCGGCATTATCGCAGTGACGGCGTTCAGTTCGCCGGTCGTCAGGTCGATCCAGTGCTCGGGCTTCGTCTTTATCTCGCAGTCGTGGGGGTCGGCAGCGCCATCGGAGGCGTCCGCCCGGCTGTTGGCGATGGCTATCGACCACTGCCCGCCCCCGGCGCCTTCCATCGTGAACTGGTAGGTCGCCGTGGTGTCGGCGCCCTTGTCGCGGTTAAAGACGAGCGGCATGTAGTGGAAGATGCGGCCCATGTGGAAGTTGACCATGTCCGGCGGGCTCGCCTCGATCCAGTGCGGCATCCTTCGCTTGTTGACCCTGCGAATGTCCTGGTACTGTGCCGCAAGGAAAAGGTAGCTGGCCAGGAACAGGTCGCGCACCGTGCCCTCGCGGTCCCAGGTCGGGCTCATCGCCGGCTTGTCCAGGTCCGCCTCGGAGAAGGAGTCCAGCATCCCGATGTGCTCCTCCACGTCCGCCTTCAGGCGGTCCAGCAACTCCTGGACCGAAAGGTCGCGCAGCCCCTTCATGCAGCTTGCGCGGAAAGGCTGCATGTCCGAGCGCTTCTCGAAGCCCGGCACGTTGTTTGGCTCTCCGGCCAGGGACTGCTTCGTCAGCGGGAGCGTCTCCGCCTCGGTCGTGGCGACGAGCCCGGCCAGGTGCTCCTTTGCCGTCCAGTCGACGGCCTTGCGGCCCCAGTCCCGGTCGTCGAGCTTCGGGAAGTCGTTAAGGCAGCGGTCGAGTGCGGCCTGGTAGAACTGCTTGATCTGGTCTTTGGTTGGGGGCATTGGGGTGTTACTCCTTGGCAATTCTAAGCTTGTTTGATCTTCTGGACTTGCCTGACCTCATTGTCGTCTATGTTTCGCTGATAGCAATAGCGATGTGCCGCGTAATGCGAATTGGGCAAGAGCCTCGCGTCCACCGCGGGAGATGATATGGGTTCCATGCACTCGCAGCAGTAGGGTTTAGCGCTCATTGCCTCACGAAGCGATTCGTATCGCGAGATCACGTCGTTCGGTCGCTCCAGGGCATTGGACATGGCACTGCGCCATAAAGAGAACCGCAGCCGCGTGTTGTCAGGGCTGCGAACGAATTGGTTGAAAGTCTCGCGGAACCTCGAACCGCACATCGCGTCGAGCAGGCCGGATCGGAGACCACGAAGGAAGGTTTCGAAATCGCCCTTCTCGAGTTGGCGTTCGAGGCGAGCCAGTCTGTCCGCGTTCTCAGCTGCGGTTACAGTCTGAACCTCGAATATGAGTTGATTCCATTTCGACCAACCTCCGTTGACGTTTGCCGAGGTACCCGGCTCGAACTTCAAGCAGGCGTTCTGCCGGAACACTTTCTTCGTCCACTCGCATCCTTGATGGAATTGCCACCTGAATTCCTGAATCGTTTCGGTGTCGGCGTCCCGATACTTCTCCATTTCCTCATTCAAGAACATGGTGAAAGGGACCCGGTATTCAGCCAGGCTGTGCAAGAGAGCGAAGAAACTGAGCACCTGTTCCCTTTCCTTCATTCTCTTTCCACCTGTCTTCTTACCGAGGATTTCCAGCGTCTTGGCCTCGGCTGACAACTCCCTGATCAGGTCGTTGTACGGGCCACGATAAATGCAGTTCCGTAGCTCCTGGGCATTCAAAGGTACGGATCCCAGGTTCAATCGCTCGAAGAGCACGAACCGAAGGTCTGGGTTAGCCCGTTTGGGGATAGAAATCAAATGCAGCTGCTTGGACATTAGCCTTTCCCGTTGGTCCACGGGAAGGTCATCAATGCCATCGCCGTTCAACTCGCACAACACCTCTAGGCCTTTCAGCTTCAGAGCTTTGAAGCTGGTGGGGACGGAACCCTGCCTGGATGGCCCGCGAGGGATTTGGCGCAAGAATCCAAACAGCGATTGGAGGCGTTGGTGGCCATCGACCACTTCAAATGAGCCATCGTCGTTCTCGGCCACGAAGATCGGTGGAACGGGCAGATTCAGCAGCAATGACTCAATGAACCTGCTGGCCCGTTTCTCATCCCAGACGTATTCCCGTTGAAACTCAGGTTGTAGGCTCAGCCTTCCGCCGACGTACAACTCTGCCAACCGGTTGACCGTCCGAGATATCTGCTTGGGTTCCAGATCACGGAATTGATCCGGCACATCCAACTCTATCTGTTCTTCTTCGTCTTCCTCCTCATCCTCCCAGCCGACTTCCGAACTCGTGGCCATAGCCCCCTCCGCTTAATCAAGTCATCGCGGACGATGCGCGCACGATTATAGAGGATACGTGAGGTTTGTCTACGGTCGCCAGGGTCGCCGGCCGTCAGGAACTTGGAATCTCGACTCTTTTCCTTGGGTTGGGTTTCGTGCCTGCAAATGTACCGGTAAGCAGCTCCAGTTCAGCTGTGGTCGCATCACGCAGTTCGAGAAGACCTAAACAGATGGCGATCGTCCTGCGAGCGTCGCGGGGCAGGTCGTCGATCGAGTTCAGTTCATTGACGGTCTGTGCTCGGCGCTGTCGCAGGAGTTGAAGCAGGCGCGACGCTGCCTGCCGCCTAGACAGGTGTTCAGAGGCCCGCGACGAGCGCGCTGTCGACGACCGAACTCCCAAACTCCTCTCAGGGAGGATGAGATCGCCCTCTAGTCCACCATCACCGAGAAGGTCGCCTCGCGTTGGATTCTTCACCGCTGCGCGGCCGGTTAGCATCGCACGCGCAGAGACGGCGATGTTCCGGTCGGCAGCTGGGAGATCGGGCAGATCAATCAAGCCAGCAAACGTTTCGACGGCATGCTTGTCATACAGGGCGAGCAAGCGCGCGGCAGGATCGTCAACCAACGGGATCATCTGTCGTGATTTGACGCGCCGTGGGCGAGGCTGACCACCCATCAAATCTTCCCCATCGCCCGCAGCACGCGCTCCGGCGTGATCGGCGCGTCCGTAACCCGCGTGCCGGTGGCATCGGCGACAGCGTTGCTGATAGCGGCGATGCCGGGCACGATTGACGGTTCGCCGACGATGCGCGCGCCGTACGGGCCTTCCTCGGACGGGACCTCGACGATGTGGGTTTCGATCGGCGGCAGGTCGCGGGCCGTGGGCAGGCGGTAGTCGAGGAGGTTGCCGTTGAGCAGGCGCCCTTCGGCGTCGTACAGCATCTCCTCCCAGAGCGCGAGGCCGAGTCCCTGGCTGGCGCCGCCCTGCATCTGTCCCTCCACTGACAGGGGGTTGATGGCGAAGCCGGCATCCTGGGCGATCGCGAACCCGGTCAAGGTCACCTCGCCCGTGTCCGAGTCGACCTCCACCTCTGCGGCCTGCGCCGTGAAGCCCGGGGCTGCCTTCGTCGCAGAGATCGCGCCTCGTCCAACGACAGCCGGATAACGCGCGCCGAAATTGGTGGTCCAGCGGCCGAGGCGGGCGAATGTGATTGCCCTGTCGGGCGAGCCTTTCACGCGCACTTCGCCGTCCACCGTCTCCAATTCCTCCGGCGTCGCTTCGAGGCGCTGCGCGGCGATCTCCAGCATCTGCAGTCGTGCATCCTCAGCAGCGAGCTTGACGGCCCGGCCTACCGTGTACGTCGTCTTGCTGCCGGCGCTCATGCCGGCGTACGGGGCGGTTTTCGTGTCACCGTAGGTAACGGTGATCCGGTCGAGGGGCAGGCCGAACACCTCGGCCGTGATCTGCTGAAAACTCGTGTTCACGCCCGTGATGTCGGCCGCGCCGACGGTCACGTTTAGCGTGCCGTCCGAGTTCAGGCAACAGACGGCGCTGGCCGGCTGCAGGCCGCCCAGCCAGCCGCCGACGGCGAGGCCGACGCCCCTGTTCGGCGCTGCTTTCGTGGCGCTGCGGCGTTTCCAGACCGAGCTCTCCGAAATCGCGCGAAGGCACTCCCTGAGTCCAATGCGGGGATAGGCCTGTCCGCTCGGCATGGGGTCGCCTTCTTCCACGGCGTTCTTGAGGCGCACCTCCAGCGGGTCGAGACCGAGTTCGGCAGCCATCATGTCCATGTGGCACTCGATAGCGTATGTGGCGTTGTGGGCAGCGGGGGCGCGGAGGGCGCCGACGCTTACCTTGTTGGTCATCACCTCATAGCCGATGATGTCCAGGTTGGGGCACTTGTAGTAGCCGCCGATCGCGGTGGCGCCGGCCGGCACGGCCGCGCCCGGGAAGGCACCGGTATCGTAGATGAGGCGCGACTGGAGGGCTGTGAGCGTGCCGTCGCGCCTCATGCCAGTCTTAAGCGTGATATGGGCCGAGGGCGCGGGGGTGGCCGCCAGCATGTCCTCGTGACGGCTCATGACGTACTTCACCGGGCGGCGCACCAGCATCGCCAGGGCTGAGACCATCAGCTCCGTGAGGTAGATCTTGCCGCCGAAGCCGCCGCCCATCTCCGCCGCGATCACCCGTATGCGGTTTTCCGGCAGGCCCAGCGTCTGAGCGAGTTCGTCCCGGATGTAGAACGGCGCCTGGGTGCTGGTCCAGACCGTTAGCTCGCTTCCGTCGAAGTCAGCGATCGTTGAGTGCGGCTCTATGTAGCTCTGGTGCACCATCGCCGAACGCCAGGTGTGTTCGATGACAACGTCTGCTTCGGCGAACCCGGCTTCGACGTCGCCGCGCTTGAAGGGCGTCTCGGAAGCCACGTTGCCGGGCCGGTCCTCCTTGTTGCCTGATTCGAGGTCCACGGCCACGTGCCCCTGCTCTTCCGAGCGGTCGATGTCATGGAGGGGAGCACGGACCAGCGGCGCGTCCGGTTTCATCGCTTCCACTGGATCGACTACCGGCGCCAGCGGCTCGTACTCCACATCGATCAACGCGAGGGCCTCCGCGGCCACGTGCGGATCAGCGGCAAGTACAGCGGCGAGGGGCTGACCGAAGAAGAGCGCCTCATCGTCCGGAAAGATGATCCCGCGCCGGTTTGAGGGGTTCTTTTTGTGCGCCGGGAGATCGGCGGACGTTACGACCGCCTCGACGCCCGGGAACTGGCGCGCCTTGACGGTGTCGACCGACCGGATGCGCGCGTGAGCGTAGGCGCTGCCGAGCACCTTCGCGTGCAGCATTCGCGGCAGCTTGATGTCATCTGTGTACAACGCCCGTCCGGTGACCTTGGCCGAGGCGTCCGATCGCGGTGTCGGCTGGCCGACGAAGCGGTGGGTCGTCTCGTCGCGCTCGCGTGTGGTCGTCTCCTGGGCCATTACGAGCTCCTCATCCGCTGGGCCGCCATCTCGACGGCGGCAAATATCTTCGTGTAGCCGGTGCAGCGACAGAGGTTGCCGGCCAGCCCCCGCTGAATCTCTTCGAGCGACGGGTTGGGATTGGAGTCGAGCAGCGCCGTGGCGGCCATGACCATACCGGGCGTGCAGAACCCGCACTGGACTCCGCCCGCGTCGATGAACGCTTGCTGGACCGGGTGCAGCGTGCCGTCTGCTGCAAGACCTTCGATCGTTGTGATCTCGGCGCCGTCTGCCTGCGGCGCCAGCATCAGGCAGGATGTGAGGAGGCGCCCCCGCTCATCCTGAGGCCCTCGCAGGATGATGGAGCACGCGCCGCAGTCTCCGGTACCGCAGCCCTCCTTGGGGCCGGTGAAGCCGAGGGCTTCGCGTATCGTTTCCAGCAGCGTCCAGTTCGGCTCGACGGCGACCTCGTGGGCTTCGCCGTTGATCCGCACGTTGATGATCTGCTTTGGCATCTAAGCTCCCGCGGCCAGGACGGCTTCGCGCACCACTGTCTCCGTCATGACCCGCACCAGGTGCTGCCGGAACTCGGCCGAGCCGCGGACATCTGAAATCGGACTGCACTCGTTCGCGGCGGCTGCCGCCGCGCGGGTGAAGGCATCGTCATTCGCCCGCGAACCTTCAAGCGTGGCTTCGGCCTGACGGGCGCGGAACGGTGTTGGGCCGACCGCGCCGAGTGCGAGGCGGGCGCGGGTGATCACCCCGGATTCGACGGTGATGACGGCTGCGACACCGGCCACGGCGATATCCATCTGCTTTCGCGGGGTGTGCCGGCGATAGACGCTTCCCGTGTTAGGCACCGGCGCCGGCAGTCTCAGCTCAGCAAGCAGCTCGCCGTGCTCGAGTGCCGTGACGCCTGGCCCCTTGAAGATCTCCTCGATGGGCACGCTGCGCCTCCCGTCCCGGCCGACAATCACCGCCTCCGCTTCGTACGCCAGGAGCGCCGGCGCGGTGTCAGCCGAGGGGGCCGCGTTGCAGATGTTCCCGCCGATTGTGCCCATGTTCATCGTCTGGACGGAGCCAATGAGACCGGCGCCGTCCGCGAGCGCCCGATAGCGGTCGCGGATGACGGGCGAGCCCGCAACGTCCGCAAGCCGGGTGCCGGCTCCGATGCGCAGCCCGGCGCTTTCGCCGAAATCGATGCCCTGCATCTCTGAAATGCCGGCCAGGCTCACAAGCATGTCCGGGTAGCGGAACTTCGCCCGGCCTTCTTTCATCTGCGCGACAAGGTCGGTACCGCCCGCTACGGGTCGGGCGACTTCCCCCAGCTCGCGCAGCAGGGCGACGGCCTCCTCAAGGGTCCGGGGGGCGTAGTAGCCGAATGGGCGCAACCTTCCTCCTTCCGGTGGCTCCGTATTGTATCGTACCGGCGGCAGGTCTGTGCTATTCGGCACTGCGCAGACCCTGGAGGGGTACGGTGTCGACGCCCCTGGCCTGAATCAACACCTTGATCCTGCCAAGGCCGCCGGGGTCCAGCAGTTCCATCACCGCGCGGCGGCGGGCGAAGTGCTCTTCCATGTCCGTGCTGCCTTCGGGCAGTCGTGTCGCTTCCATGATCCCGAGGTTGCACAGGAAATCTGATTGGGTCACGAGACCAAGCGTGCTCAAACCGGCCTCCTCGCCTGCCCGGCGCACGGTGGTGAAGTCTACATGGGATGTGATGTCCTGCCGCCCGATGCGTGCGTAGGGATCGGTGCCGGGGTTATGGCGGTAGAAACAGAGGAGTGTGCCGTCCGTGCGCCACGGTGCATAGAGTTCGGGGGCCTCATAGCCGTAGTCAAAAGTCGCGAGGAAGCCGCGCTCCAGTGACCGAGAGGCCTGTGCAACCCATTCCGGAGCTCCGAGATTCACCTCCGCGTGGCATCCGTCCCCTGGCGCCACGTCGAGCCGCTCGAAGTACCGGCGAACTTCAGCCGAGGGATCGCGAAGTTCCTCTCTGAACGCCGCTCCGTCCCACCCCACGTAGACTTCGCGGAGACGGCCGTTCGATTGCGCCACCCTGTGGACCGGCAGCGCATCGAGGAGCTCGTTTGAGAGGACGCACCCGACGATCGCATCCGGGAAGGCCTGCCGCCACTCGCACCGGTCTGCCAGGCCGTCGTCCTCCAGCCTCGCACGCTGAGCTTCCTGCAGGGGCTCACTGATCTCCACGATCGTGTACACCGCGGCGTCCGCGAAGTCGGGTGCCGTGCGACGTGCCCAGGACAGGATGTCGCGAGCGAGGGAGCCGGTTCCGGCGCCCGCCTCGACGATATCGAATCGCGACGGGGAGTCCATGACCTGCCACATCTCGCGTAGCTGGCGTCCGATCATGGCGCCGAAAAGCGGACTCAGTTCCGGGCTCGTCAGGTAGTCGCCCTCCCGGCCCATCTTTGGGCGGCTGCTGGCGTAGTAGCCCAGGCGTGGCTCGTAGAGGACCGTTTCCATGAAGTCCCGGAAGGAGATGGCGCCCTCCCGTTCAATGCGCTCGATGATTGCGCGTTTGAGGGCAGTGTTCTCGGTCGTCGATTCGAATTCGTCCTTCACGCCGCAAATCGTATCACCGCGGTCTTGCACTCCAGAGGCCGGATGGTATACTTCGCAGTGGGTCAATATTTGCAATGAGTACAACTATTGTCCGCGATGACACGGCGCTGCGCGATGAGGCGTTCCGCCTGTTCGGCCAGATCATCGCGCGTTCCGACCCGAGCCGCCTCGACCAGTGGGCGAACCTGGGCCTGACGATTACGCAGCTTCGTGTTCTCTTCATTCTGCGCGGCGAACCCGGCCTGGCCGCGGGCGCACTGGCGGAGCGGTTGGAGGTGACCCCCTCCACGTTGACACGGATCATCGACCGGCTGAACCGTAACCAGATGATCGAGCGGGTTCCAGACGTCGAGGACAGGCGCTGCGTCAACCACTACCTGAGCAGCCGTGGTGCCGAACTGGTCGCCGAAGTTGAGCGAGGTTTCCGCGGACACATGGACGAGGTGCTGAACCGGCTGGACCGGGGAAGCCTGAGCCGACTGGTACTGGCACTGAGGGACTTCACATCCGCGATGGACGCGGTAGCCGCGGATCCGGCGGCGGTGAGGAGGTAACCGTGGCAACGGCGGCGATGCGGCCTATTTCGGAGCTCGGTACCCGGACCAGGGTGATCGTGATGGCCGGAACGCTGCTGGGCATGTTCACTTCCGCCATGGACCAGACGGTGGTGAGCACCTCCATGCCGCACATCATCGCGGACCTCGGCGGGTTTGCTTTCTTCTCGTGGGTTGGCACGGGCTTCATGCTCGCTTCTACGGTTACGGTGCCAATCGTTGGCAAACTTTCGGACATGTACGGACGAAAGCCTTTTTACATGTTGGGGATCGCGCTGCTGATGTTCGGCTCCGCGCTCAGTGGTATGTCGCAGAACGTAGGGCAGTTGATCGCGTTCCGCATTATCCAGGGGTTCGGCGCCGGGATGATCATGTCTGTGGCGTTTGCGATCATCGGCGACGTCTTTCCTCCGTCCGAACGGGGCCGCTGGGCCGGCCTGATGTCCGGAGTATTCGCGTCGGCGAGTGTGCTCGGCCCGCTCATCGGCGGTTCGCTTACGGACCACGCTTCGTGGCGGTGGGCGTTCTACATCAACTTGCCGCTCGGAGCGCTCGCCCTCACCGTGCTGGCTTTTGGGATGCCGTACATTCGGCCGGTTGGCAAGCCCTCCGTGGACTACCGGGGGATGCTGCTGCTCTGTGCGTCGGTAACGCCGATGCTGCTGGCCTTCTCCTGGGCCGGTTCACGGTACGAGTGGGTGTCGCCGCAGATCATCGGCTTCCTCTCGTGGGCGCTGCTCGGCGCCGTCCTCTTCACGTTCTTTGAGCTGCGCAGGGAAGAGCCGCTTCTGCCCATGCACCTGTTCAGGAGCCGGGTATTCGCCGTTTCGGCGCTTGTCACGCTGATCACCGGCTTCGCGATGATGGGCAGCCTGTTTTATATACCGCTGTTTGTGCAGGGCGTGATCGGCTCGTCCGCGACGAACTCCGGCCTCGTTACGGTGCCGATGATGATCGCGATGGCGATCTCGAGTGCGATCACGGGCCAGGTGATGTCACGCCTGGGGCGCTACACGGTGCTCGGCGTGGTTGGTCTGTCAATCATGGTGGCGGGGATGGCGATCCTGTCGCAACTCGATGTTGATTCCAGTCGTCGCGATGTGACCATGGCGATGATCGTCTTCGGCGTTGGCCTGGGTGCTTCGATGCCGCTATTCATGCTTTCCGTCCAGAATGCCGTGGAATACCGGGTGATGGGCGTCGCAACTTCCACGATGCAATTCCTTCGTTCGGTCGGTGGGACGATGGGCGTGGCGATAATGTTCACCGTCATCCGGTCGCAGTATCACGACGGCCTCGCGCAGGATGTTCCGGCGCCCGTGCAACAGCAGCCACAGCTTTCGGCGGCGCTGGATGACCCCCAGTTCCTCCTCAACACGCAGGCACGTGAACAGATCCAGGGCGCATTTCAGCAATTCGACGACCAGGGCGAAGCGCTGTTCGGAGCGACTATGACCGCCGTCAAGACATCCCTTGCGAATGGGATATCGGAAGCATTTTTCATCGCTATCTGGATTCTCGTGGCCGCGGTTGTGGTGGGCGCGTTCATGCGCGACGTTCCGCTGCGGAAGACCCACGTGCTGCCCGATGAGGGCGGTGCCGCCCCTGCCGCGGATGAGGCCCCGCAGCCGGTGCACCCCCCGGCGGGATCGCCCGCCCTGCAGCCGATTGAGGGCGCCGCGCCGGAAATACGCGCCTGACCGGCGGAAAGCCGCTGATCGGCACCCGGCTTCCACCGATTCGGCGGCGTTCGCACCGATGCCCACTGGTTCTTCTAAACTAGGGTCGTTATGGACCTGATCTGGGACGGCGTCAAGGAAGCCGTTCGGCTGATTTTCACCGGCAACGGGTACGTCTACGAAGTGTTGTTCACCTCGCTGTACGTCTCCGGGGCGGCGACCCTTATCGGCCTTGTTTCCGGCTTTGGCATTGCCGCGGCGCTGGCGTTCCGGTCGCCGCCAGGACGCGTGGTAGTTGTTGGCGCGTTCAACGCGGGCATGGCCCTGCCGCCGGTTGCCGTCGGCCTGTTTGTGGCCGTGCTGCTATGGCGCAGTGGCCCCCTTGGGCAACTGCATCTCCTGTATACGCCAGGCGCTATCATCGTCGCTCAGTCCGTGATCGCGACCCCGGTGATCACGGCGCTGAGCGTAGCGGCGCTCCAGAGCATCAACCCGCGGCTTCGCCTCCAGATAACCGCTCTTGGTGCGTCCCGGCTCCAGACAGCCGTCTTGCTGTTCAGAGAGGCCCGATACTCACTACTGGCTGCGGTAATGGCCGGATTCGGCGCCGCCATCTCTGAAGTAGGTGCGACGATCATGGTGGGAGGCAACATCAAGGGCGAAACGAGGACGCTGACTTCGGCGACAGTTCTCGAGGTACAGAAGGGTAATTTCGAGACAGGCATCGCTTTTTCGCTGATCCTGCTCCTGGTCATCTTCGCGGTCGTCCTCGGCGTGACCCACGTGCAACAGCGGAGGCCGCTATCGTGACTGAACCTGTGCTGGCGGTTCATGATCTTTGGCTCAACCAGGGCGGCCGCACCATCGTAAACGTAGACCGCGTGGAGCTGTACCCCGGGGAGGTCCTGGCCCTGCTCGGGCCCAACGGAGCGGGAAAAAGCACCCTGGTCCAGCTCATGGCTTTGCTGGTCAGGCCTACCGAAGGGCGGATCGTATTGCAGGGGAACCCTGTCAGGGACACCTTGAGCTGCCGCCGGCGGATGGCGGTGGTCCTGCAGGAGCCGCTTCTGCTGGACACCAGCGTCAGGTCAAACGTCGGCGCCGGTCTGGCACTGCGGGGTGTACGTCGCGAGGAGAGGGTCCGGCGAGTTGACGAGTGGCTGGAGCGACTCGGTATCCCCCACCTGGCCGGCCGATCCGCCCGAACGCTGTCCGGCGGTGAGGCCCAGCGGGTCAGCCTTGCGCGGGCATTCGTTGTCGAGCCTGAGGTGTTGTTCCTCGACGAGCCGTTCTCCGCGCTGGATGCTCCGACGCGGGCCGGTGTGATGAGCGATCTCCAACCTCTCCTCAAACGCAACGGGATGGCCACGATGTTCGTCACGCACGACCGAGCCGAGGCGCTGCTACTCGGCGACCGGGTCGCGGTGATGATGGACGGCCGAATACGCCAGATCGGGCGGGCGAGTGACATATTCAGCGCGCCCGCGGACGAAGAGATCGCCCAGTTCGTTGGAGTCGAGACGATAACGCTGGGCCGTGTCCAAAGCGTGACCGACGGAGTGGCGACTGTCGAAGTCTCAGACCGGATCATCGAGGGTGGGTCCGGCGTGAACGCCGGCGATGAGGTGCTGGTGTGCTTGCGGCCGGAGGACGTTTCGATTAGCCGCGCTCCGGATGATGGGTCGCCAACGAGCGTCCGGAACCACCTCCCCGCGCGGGTGACGAGAATTGTCCCCTGGGGTTCGTTCCGGCGGCTGGAACTGGATGCCGGATTTCCCCTAGTAGCGTTGGTAACACAGCACGCCGTGGACGATCTTGAATTGGGTCCGGGTGCCGAAGTCCTTGCCGGGTTCAAGGCAACGGCCATCCATCTGATCAGAAAGGGCTCATCAACTCAGTCCTGGAATCCCGATTAGGGCCGGAGATTCAACGACGCCAGTAAGTCCAAATTGTTGCTGATGATGCCGTGCGCACCCTGGCCCACCAGGCGTTTCGCCTCCCCCGGGTCGTCCACCGTCCAGAAGTAGGCCGTCATACCGTTCTCACCGATTGAACGGATCGTGCCGGGCCCGGCGAACCTGTGTGAGATGCAGATGCCCCGCACGAGCGGGTCACGCCTGACTTTCCGCAGCACGCTCTCCCACTGGCGCGCCCGCTCAACCGAATAGCGCACTTCGATGTCCGGCGCCGACCGGCGAAGATGGTTCAGGACGCTGTAGCTCTGTCCGCACACAGTGACCCAGGCCTCGGCGCGGTGCGCTCGGATGTCACGGAGCAGCGTTTCAACGAACGACCGAATGCCGGCCGGGTCGTACCGTCCCTTCACGTCCAGCAGCAACCCCTTCTTCCCCGCCACGGTCTCGAGCACGTGGCGCAGGCGCAGTGAGCTGATGCCGGGCCGAACGAAGTGTCTGCCGATACGCAGTGCAAACCTGCCCGGTGGGTGGCCGCTCATTACGCTGTCGTAGAACAGGGGAAGGCAACCAGGTCGGCGTTCGTGGCGGATCTCGAGATTGCCGGACCTGTACCACATGTCGGCCTCGATCATGTCGATATCCGCCGCGAGGGCGCGCCTCAGAGAGGCGCGGCTGTTTCCGTAGGCGTGGGCGATCCTGACGACGGGCGCCCGTGGGGTCATGA
The DNA here is from genome assembly GCA_037441345.1 of Chloroflexota bacterium. Taxonomy (GTDB): domain Bacteria; phylum Chloroflexota; class Dehalococcoidia; order SM23-28-2; family RBG-16-64-32; genus DATKKM01. The sequence continues at coordinate 147,348 of JBBISJ010000002.1, read as the reverse complement.
CTGGAGCGGATCGGGCGCCGCGTGAGCGAGGCGCTGGACCTGCTGGGTCCGCATTGCGTAGTGTGCGGCTGCCAGTTCCAGGATCTGCCGGAGGGTAAATGACCCCAGTTCAATATCGTTGGCGGACTTCTCCAGGTCGGCCGGAAGCAGGTCGTGAAGCAGGTTTGAGAACCCCCTGTGGGCTTCGTGCAACGCTGCTACGCCCTCCCGAAGGGAGCCGAAGTCCGCGCGGACCATGCAGGGAGGCTGGGGGAGATTGAGCGCCCGGGCGGCGAGTCGCCCGTAATAGAAGTTAAGGTCATCGACGGTCCGTTCCAGCGCGTACTTGATGGACGTGCCTTCGCCGTCGGTTGCCTCGAACTGGCCCTCGGGCGACTGTTCGAGGGTATACACCAGCGCCAGTTTCGCCTCCTCCAGGCGCTTGAGGACGGCATCGATATCCGTTTGCCCGGCGCGTGAAGCCGGCCTAGTCAAGGCGCTGCCTCGAGGCGAACCCGGAATCGAGGTCGTGCCACCATTCAATCCTCTCTTCTCCCATCTTCCAGCAGAGGTAGACCTCGCGGCCGGCGACGATGGCGCGGAAATCGATCAACCCGGCATCGATGTCTTTCACCTCGGCGCCCATCTCATTGATACGGGAAACGAGCGCCTGCATTTCCGCGGCGACGCGCTGCTGTTCGGCAGAGGCGCGCGCGATGTCGATATCGACGGCGTGACCGTTAGCCTGGCTCCCTTTGCCGGCAGCGGCCAGCCCACCCGCCGCTTCGTCGTATCTTGGCTTGAGCGACCGGAGCTTCCAGAGCAGTGAAACGATCTCCGGTAGTGTGCCTTCTGCTTCCTCACGGGTGAACACGCGCGGCATGATGGAGGTTAGTATACCCGTCACTGATGCGGGTTTGGCACTGGACAGTGCGTGTACCATGGGACGTACCAGCTTAGCCCAGGAGGCGGACATGACGACTGAAGCGGAGCGCTCGACGAGGAGGACGCGGCGTTACGGGGAGGAACGGGTCGATTCCCTCCCGTTCAACACGCCAGAGAAGAGCAGCAGGTACGAGACCGACCGGTTCGCCGGCGCCATCGGTCTGAACTGGTACGACTGCGACCCGACGCTGCAAAGGTCGATGCGGTACTACCTGGCGGGAGCCGAGTACGAATGGGCGGAGCCGCGGCTTCATGACCTCGGTGAGCTGATGGGCGGGCCCGTCGCAGAACGCGCCGAGGTGACCGATAAGAACCCGCCGCAGCTCGTGAAGTACGACCGCTGGGGACACGATGTGAGTGAGGTCATCATCGCTGAGTCCGCGAAACAGACAAAGCGAGACCTCGTTGAGCGCGGCTTCATGGGGCCGCGCTTCCGCAAGGATTGCGAAGCAGCAGGCGTGCCGCATGGTCCGCTCCTGATGGCCAACGGTTACCTCTTGAACCAGGCGGAGATTGGCATGTCCTGCGCAATGGGAGCGGATGCCGGGATGGTGGAGGCGCAGGTAGCCCGCTTTGCGCCCCCGGACGTGCAGGAGTACGTGCTTTCACGCATCGAGTCCGGGGAGTGGGTCGGCGCCACCGGGCAGTTCTTTACCGAGCGCACGGGCGGGTCGGACCTGGGCGGACTGGAGACGACGGCAACGCCAATTGGCGACGCCTGGCTGCTGAACGGTTTCAAGTGGTTCTCGTCGAACCTTGATGGTGAGGCGTTCGTTGTGCTGGCCAAGCCTGAAGGCGCCCTCGACGGCGTCAAAGGCATAGCGCCGTTTCTCGTCCTCAAGTACCGCCGCGACGGCACTCGTAACGGCATGCACGTCCGGCAGCTGAAAGCCAAGCTCGGCACCCACGCTGTCGCATCCGGGGAGGTGGAGTTCGTGGACGCGGAGGCGTTCATGCTGTCCGGTCCGGCGACGGGCGCTGACGGAACGAAGCAAGGTGATGGTCGAGGCATGGCGCGCTTGATGTCGATGACGAACGTCGCGCGCCTTGGCGTCGCGCTTATGGGCCTGGGCTGCGCGCGGCGCGCCCTGGTCGAGTCGCTCTGCTATGCCAAAGCACGGAACTCCTGGCGCACCCAGCTCATCCGTCATCCACTCATGAAGCGCAAGCTGGCGGAAATGATCGTCGACGTGGAAGCCGTTCAGGCTCTCCTGTTCGAGGGATACGGATTCCCGAACAACCAGCGATCGAAGCGCGACCTGGAGCGCCACCGCATCGTGCCCGCGCTGGCCAAGCTGAAGGCCGCCCGCCTCGGGATCACCGCCGCCAGCGACGCAATCGAAGTCCACGGCGGTAACGGCTACATCGAATCCTGGCCGGTTGCGCGTATTTTGCGCGACGCGCAGATCAACACCTTGTGGGAGGGCCCTGACAACATCCTCTGCCTGGACGTCCGGCGCGCGATGGTGCGAGAACAGGCCGAGGAGCCCTTGATCGCCCGCATCCGCGAGGCGCTCGAGAACGCCGGGGAAGCCGTACCTGCCGCCCGACTCGTATCGAAGCGCACAGATGACCTCGTAACGGCGATTGACGCCTGGAAGGGGTTGGACGCCGAGGTTGCGGAGGCGCGTCTCTTCCCGCTCGCCCAGTTCATGGCGGAGACGTTCACCGCCGCCGTCCTCTGCGAACGTGCAGACTGGGAATTGAGGGAGTTCGGGGACGACCGGAAGAGCCTCATCGCATCCCTGTATGCCGAGCGATACCTCGCCGACCCGGACGCCATCCGTGGTATCGGCGCGGCTTCCAGCGCATGGCTCGACCGGTTCGAGGAGATCGTGTCGGGCGCGCTGGTTGACGAGCGGCCGGAAGTGCCCGCTTACGGCTAAGGCGTTGGGGTAACGGAGGTTGGAGGAGCCGTCGCGGATGGCGCGGGTGTCGCTGATGCGCCGGGGATCACCCTGATCAACTCGACGTCGAAGATCAGCGTCGAGTTGGCCGGTATCGCGTTGCTTGAGGTTGCGCCGTAGCCGAGTTCAGGCGGGATGATGAGGCGGCGCTGGCCACCCTCTTTCATCCCCAGTAGACCTTCCGCGAAACCCGATACAACTCCGCTTACCGAGAACACAGCGGGTGCGCCACGGTCCACCGCGCTGTCGAACTTTGTGCCGTCTGCCTGCAGCCAGCCCGTGTACCACACCTGCACCTGGTCCTGCTGCTTCGGCTGAGCGCCTGTGCCCACGACAACATCGATGTACTGGAGGCCGCTATCGGTCGTCACCGGTTCTCCGGCGATCGCGGGCGGCCCGGCCGGGGCGTCCGTGGGCGTCGGGCCGGTAGGCGTCGGAATCGGCGTGGCGGGCGTGGAGCTGACGAATGGAGTAAAGCTGGTCACGAGCGCTTCATCGTCACCGCCGTCGCCGGCGAGGAGCAGGATCGCGGCCAGGACAGCGGCCACGCTGGCGATGATGATCCCGGCGCTGATCACGATGAAACGATTCGAGAGCGTTTCCGACGGCAGTAGTTCCCCGGGTGTTCCACGCGCCAGGCTGCGGTCGTACTGGCGCCTTCGCTCGCGGTCACTCAGGACTGTGTAAGCTTCCGTTATCTCGGCGTGACGCTGGGCGGCTTTCGGCTTCCGGCTGACTGCAGGGTCATACTGGGCCGACAGGCGCTGGTACGCCCGCTCAATCTCGTCCAGACTGGCTTTACGGGAAACCTGCAGTATTGCGTAGTGGTCTCGGTGGTTAGACACGTGGTCGATCGCTCCGTGGTTAGATGTGATGGCCCTGGCAGGCGGATAGATGGCATTGTATGGCGCGCGGGCGCGAGGGTCGAGCGAGCAGCTTGGCGCTAGAGCTCGTTTGAGTTCATCAGGGCCTGCCAGCGGCGTTCCGCCTCGTTGGAGAACTGAAGGACTTCCGAGGGGTCCAGAACACCGCGTTCGGTGACGTATGACGTCACGAGTCGCGCCGGCGTCACGTCGTAGTAGACGTTACGCACTTCCAGCCACTTCTCCGCGCTGATCTCCTCAGGCGAACCCTCGTGCGGGGCAAACGGTAGCGGTTCCGAGGGAGCGGCAACCTTGAGGGTGCCGGCCACGGCGTAGAACGGCACGTCGGTGTCCCTGGCGGCCAGGGCAAGCAACCGCGTGCCGATCCTGTTGATGAGGTCTCCTTCCGGCAACACGGTGTCTGCGCCAACGACCACGGCGTCCGCCTCATGCGCCATCAGCGCCATCTGGGCCTCAGTGATTAGCGTCACGGATATCCCCCCGCGTGCCAGTTCCCTGGCTATGCGAAGTCCTTCGTTTGAAGGGCGCGCTTCCGTGACGATCGCCTTTCTCGGCGCCAGTCTGGTCAGGAGTTCGATCGCGGTTGAGGAATAGCCGTGGGTCATTAGAGTCCCGGACGGGATGGTCTTGCGAGCGGCGAGAGCGATCTCCTCTGGCGCCGCTTCGATCTCCTCCACCATCTCCTGGACCGCGAGCGGGCAGTCACCCGTGTCGAGGTAACGAGACCAGGCGCCGGCGATCGCGTTCTCGATCGCCGCGTTCATCGGACGCGCGAGCGCGAGCTGGCGGCAGATGTCCCGCAGCTCTGCTCCCGAGTGATTGCCCGCAATTGTCCTCAATGCGTCGAGTGCGGCCAGTGCCAGTTGCCTGGAACCGCTCGCCCGGTCCTGCTGGATGCTCTTCACGGCGGCCCTTATCTCAGGAGTCAACCCATCAACCTCCGTTCTCTGCTGGACAAACAAAAAGCCGGGGCCGTGAACCCCGACTGCATTCTGACGAACCAAGACCAATCATGGGCGATAGTCTCTCCGTTGTACCAACCCGCACGACGTGCGGGATATCGTGCTGTAACGCGTAGACTACATCACCTGGCGACATTTGTCGCGGGTTCGCTCAGAAGTGCGGCGCCGGTATACTTGGACACCGTGCCCAAACCGGAACTGCCGCCGCTTGTCAAGGCGCTCCTTGAGCCGGACGCTTATCCCCATCCCACCGGCCGGATCAAGCTCCTGCAGACGCACATCTCGTACGTGTTCCTGGCCGGCGATTACGTGTACAAGGTCAAGAAGCCGGTCGACTTCGGATTCCTCAACTACTCTACCCTTGGGCGCCGCCGCTATTACTGCCACAAGGAGCTCGAACTGAATTCGCGGCTGTGCTCGGGCACATACCTCGGCGTGGCGCCTATCCGCGAGGGCGAGCACGGGGACGTGCGGGTGAACGGGAAGACCGGCGTCATAGTCGATTACGCGGTGTGGATGCGCCGCCTTCCCGAGGACCGGATGATGCACCACCTCCTCGAGAGAGGAGAAGTTACGCCGGAGATGGTGGGCGCCGTGGCAGAGAAGCTGGTGCCGTTTCACCAGTCAGCGGAGACGAGCGCATCGATCGCGAAATACGGAGACTGGGCCATTCGCTACAACTGTGCAGAGAATGTCCGACAGTGGCAGCCGTACATCGGCCGCACGATTACCCGGGAGCAGGACGCGATCCTCCGCGCTTATCTGGAGGCGTTCTACGCCCGCAAGGCCGACGTGATGCGGCGGCGAGTTGAAGGGCTGAAGATCAGGCGATGCCACTCAGACCTGCGATCCGATTCTGTTTGCTTCACCGGGGAGTCGGCGACGCCCGGCGACATCTGCATCTTCGACTGCGTGGAATTCAGCCGGCGCATTACGCTCGTGGACGCGGCGAGGGATGTCAGCTTCCTGGCCATGGACCTCGAGTACCGCGGTTACCCGGACCTGGCGGCGGCGTTCGTGCAGCGGTACGAGGCCCTGGCGGATGATCCGGATCTTGCCGAGGTGTTCCCGTACTACGCCGGTTACAACGCATGCGTTCGCGGCAAGGTGGAGAGCTTCCTTCTGGACATCCCGGAGATACCACAGAAGGAAAGACGCGCGGCCGCCGCGCGGGCCGGGCGCTACTTCGGCCTCGCGGTGCAGTATGCTCAAACGTTGCCGCCTGCGATGCTCATTATCACGTGCGGACTCTCCGCGAGCGGCAAGTCGTCGGTCGCCGCCGGTCTCGCACCCTCCATCGGGGCCCGGATCATCTCGTCGGACGTCACCCGCAAGCGTCTGGCCGGAATCAGCGCCGGTGACCCCGCGGTGGCCGCCTACCGGGAAGGGATCTACTCCGAAGAGATGAACCGGCAGACGTACGCGGCGCTGTTCGATGAGGCGAGAGAGCTGTTGCTCGCCGGCGAATCGATCATCCTGGATGCGGCCTTCCTGCGGCGTGACCAGCGCAGGGGAGCAGCGCGCCTGGCGCGCGAAACAGGTGCCCAGTTCGCGTGCGTCGAGGTGTTCGCAGACGAATCAGACATCAAAGACCGCATGCAGCGGCGGGAGGCCGGTGCGGCCGGCCCTTCGGACGCGCGCTGGAATACGTATCGCCAGCAGAAGCGGCGGTTTCAGCGGCCCACGGAGGTATTGCCTGATCGGCATCTCGTGATCAACACGTCATCGCCGATTCGCCGCCAGTTGACCACCGCCATGAAGGCACTGCGCGCGATTTCCCCGCTCTCCGTCCCGGGCTAGGATTCGCTGTTTCCCGCAGATCACCGGCCTGTGCTGCCGTGCCCGCCCGCACCCCGCTGCGTGTCCGAAAGTTCATCCACCTCCACGAGGTCTACGTCCGCAAACCGGCTGACCACCAGTTGCGCGATCCGGTCGCCGTCGTGGACAAGGTGGGAATCGCGGTAGGGCAGCACGTACATCGTGACCATGAGTTCGCCCCGGTAGTCCTGGTCTATCGTCCCGAAGGTGACCATCACGCCCTGAGCGGATAGTCCTGACCGGGGGCGGATCTGGACGTCGATCCCGTGAGTAGCCTCTACAGCTACCCCCGCCGGGACGCGCACGGGCTCCTGGCCGACTTCGAGACTGCCGCTCTCGAGGCAGGCGTAGAGGTCGTATCCCGTGGCGCCCTCGGTCGCCCGGAAGGGGAGACGGGCGTTCGGGCGCACCTTTTTCACGCGGATTACCTCGGTCATCGGCGCGTGTTCAAGGTATGAACAGACCGCTCGGGCGCTCTTTGCCGCGCTCGATCGGCGCTGGCGGGGCTGAGTCCTTCGGCGTGGATGGACCGCCGTCGCCCGCCGCCTCCGCTCCGTTGACAACCATTATAAGCTGCTCGACAAACTGCGACTCGTTCACCATGCCGGGGATGGCAAACCTGGCATCGATGACGGTAAGCGGCACTGCCTGCACGCCGTACATCTGCGCCAGGTCCGGGAATTCGTTGATCTCGATTGTCTCGGCCTTGACGTGTGACGACGCCATCGCCATCTGGTACGCGATCCGCATCATCGCGGGGCAGTACGGGCAGGTCGGGGTCACGAACACCTGCACGGTGACGTCCCGCGTCAGTGTCTGAAGGGATGCCACCGACTGGGCCGAGAGTAGAGATTCATCCCTCGAGAGATCGACGATGCACTCCAGGAACGCGGGGAACTCGCTTCCGGCGGGTATGCCGTAGTACTTAATGAAGACGTCGCCGCGCCGGAGAACGATGCCAGGGACGCGTTCGACCCCATAGGTCGCCTGCTCCTCCGGCTTATCCTCCACGAAATGGGTGCGCAGGCTGATCAGGTCGGTCAGACCCGCCATCTCCTGCAGCATCTCGCCCGTTGGTTTGCAGTACCGGCAGGGCTGCTTGCCGGGCACTGTTAAGCCGAGGTCACGCTCCGTGAAGTAGTCGATCTTGACCTGGTACATCATCTCCGCGGCGAACTTGTCGCGGATCATGTCCTGGTCTTTGAGCGGGATCATCTATTCTGACTCGTCCTCGTCGGTGTTGCGCGCCTTTGCCCACACCATAGCAAGCCGCTGTGCTGCGGTGAAGGATGCCAGGGCGGCGAGGACCCACAGGACGTACGTGATGATGTCATTGTCGATAAGCGCCGCCGCGATCAGTCCCAGGCCCATCAGTACGACGCGTTCAAAGCGGGTGAACGCACCCTCCTTCATCGTCAGGCCGATAATCTCTGCCCGTGCCCGGACATAGCTGACAAGTATCGAGCCGACAACTGCCACGAAGATCAGCAGCTCCTCGGTGCGGCCGCCGCGATCGCTGAAGTAGACGAGTAGACCGAACAGTACGGCCGCCTCTGACACCCTGTCCACCGTGGCATCGAAGACGGACCCAAACGGCGTCGCCTGTCCTGTGGCGCGGGCCAGTGCGCCATCGAACATGTCCAGCGCGCTTGAGATCAGCACCAGGGCACCGGCCGGCAGGAACCTCCCGTCCGCGGCCAGTACGGCGGCGGCGACGTTACCGGCCAGGCCCAGCACTGTCAGCATGTTGGGCGTAACGCCGAGCCTGGAGAGCGGGCGGACGACCGGTTCGGTTACCCACCTTGGCGCGGAGCGGGGGAGCGGGATACGCATCAGGCGGCGGCTCCTGCGGCGGCTTCTTCGTAGAACGTTAGCACCCGGCCGGACATCTCCTCCCAGGAGAATTGCTGAGCGTGGCGGGCCCCGGCCCGGCCCATCTCTTCCCGCATTGCAGCATCGTGGAGCAGGCGTTTGAGCGCTTCGCACATGGGTGCGCTTTCACGGGGAGGGACCAGCAGGCCCTCGACCCCGTCCGTCAGCACGTCCTGGAAGCCCTGAATCCGGGTGCCGACGATGGGCAGGCCGGCGGCCATGGCCTCCAGGATGATCAGGCCCAGGCTCTCGTGGCCGGTGTTCGGCGCGCAGAACACGTCCGCGCTCTTGTAGTACCGTGGCAGATCCTCGAAGGGGACATAGTCCGTAAAAACCACGTCCTTCACCTCGTTCTGCTGAATGAACCGCAGGCAGGCCGCGCGCAGTCCGCCGTCCGGGCCGACAACCACAAGCCGTGTCTGTGGTAGCTCGCGCTTCAATTGGGCAAACGCTTCGAGCAGGTAAGGTAGACCCTTCCGCGGCTCTTGCCGGCCGACGAAGAGGATGTTCCGCTTGCCGTCCATCAGCGCCGGCATCGGTGGCACTTCGGCGGCGAAGGAGGGGTAGTCGATGCCACTGGGGATGATGCGGTAACGCCCGGTGAAGTACTTGCCGATCAGCTTCAGTGCAGCCCTGGAGTGCGCGATACGGCCGTTGATGCGCGGTAGCCACGGATTGATGATGAACCGCGTGTATGCATAGATGCGGCTACCCGTGTCCCGCGCGGCGTGGAACGTGGCGATCACCGGCGCGGGCGAGTAGCGAATGAACTGGAACGGCAGCAACGGCATGAAGGGCTCGTGGACGTGCACCACGTCGAACTGCTCCTTCGCGAGGTACGCTTTGACGCGCGGCCCGAGGTTGTGCGAAAGACTCACGTTCGCCACGGAGCCACTCGCCGGCAATCCGATGCTGGCGTGGCCGATGATTTGCAGCCACGCGGGCTGACCGTTCAATCGTTTGGAAGCTGGCGCCACGACGCGAATGTCGTGCCCGCGCCTCAGGTAATGCGCTGCAAGGTTGGCCACGTGGCGGTTGACGCCGCCCGGGACCGACCAATCGTACGGCGATACGAGAGCGATCCTCATCGTACCGTCACTATACGACGCACGAAGCTCCACGCGGTGGGCCCCCAACCGGCGGCGCGGGGAGTCGACATAATGCCGCGGTAAGTCTGGCGGACTACCTGGCCGAGGCCGAGTTCGCGCAGACTTGGGTGGCGGCCGGCCACGCCGTGAGTGCTGCGCGCTCCGATCGCCGCGCGCAGTTCGCCGGCGGTCGTTCCGTTGAACTCCGTGTAGCCGGCGCCGATTGCCGGAAGGAAGTGCGCGTCGCTGCCGCCTGCCTCCGCCAGCCGGAATTCGGTGTCGTTCAGCTGCTTCGCCCTGGTGCATCCCGCGCGTCCGGCCGGTGTGCGGTTTGTGACCTCGATGCCGTCGAGACCCAGGCCCGCGCTTGCCCTGGAAATCACGCGGCGTATGTGGCGCTCCCCGATACCGCGCGTTAGCCACGTGAGTGGATGGGGGACGATGCAGATGCCGCCCCGCCGGCGCACGGCCTCAATCGTCTCTTCCAGGGGGCGAAGTGGAGGCACAGGATCCTCGATGAACAATGCGAGCAGGTGCCCCTCTATCGTCGTGACCTCCATCCCCGTGACGAAATCGAACCGATAGCTGCCCCGGGCCCACATCTCGCGCGCGTTCCAGGCGCCGCGCAGATCGTCGTGGTCTGTTACGGCTATCACGTCGAGCTCTGTGCGGTCCTCAACGTGAACAAGCAGCTCGGCGGCGCTGAACATGCCGTCGCCGTGGGCAGTGTGGATATGCAGGTCTGCCTTGCCCATTGCGCGATTCAAGCCGCCGTCGCCCGTGCCTTCGTGCGATCGGCTGCAGAACCGGCATCGTCCCAGATGCGCTCCAGCACCTCCCACTGCTCCGGCTCCCGGCGTAGCCACCACTCCAGCCGTTCGATGTACTTCAGCATGGTCGCCTTTACGTCGGCCTGGAAATCATCCGTCCGTTCAACGGTGATCTCATCTTCGAGGTACGCCTCGAGCCTGTACCGGTCGCGCCTGACACAGAACGAGGGAAAGATCGCCGCGCCGGTGCGCAGCCCGACCTCCACCGGGCCGGTGGGCATCCACGTCTCGACTCCGAAGAACGGCAGTCGCATGCGCGGCCCCTCGATGTCACGGTCGCCCATCAGCGCGACTGTCCCGCCCGAACGAAGCGTTTGAATGATGTGCTTGGCTGAGCCCACACTCACTGGCCGGAACTCGACGCCCTCGTTTGACCGGATCTCATTGAGCATCCTCGAGAGGCGCGGGGGTTGCACCGGTTCGGTCACGGCGAAGGTGGGTATGCGGAGTGGCCCCATCGCCTGAGCAACCAGCTCGGGATTACCGAAGTGCGCGCTGAGCATGATCGCCCCACGGCCCGAAGCGAGGGTTGGCCGCAACAGCTCGTCGATGCCGTGGTATGTCAGGCGCTCGTCCACGAATCGCTGGGCACTCATGTGTGGCATATGGGCCAGGTCGGCGTAGTAGTAGGCGACGTTGTGAAAGACCCGCTTCGCGACCCGACTGCGCTCCGGCGGCGAAGCTTCCGGCATCACGTGCCCGAGGTTATCGAGGACCGAGGACCGGGTGCGGGACGCGAACATGAAGGAAAGCGTGCCTACGATGTCGGCGATCCAGTAGAGCATGGGCAGCGGCAGGCGCCCGAGAATCCGGAAGACGAACCAGAACAGCAGGTATTTCGCCACGCTCCCGACAGTATACGGCTAGCCCTCGTCTGCGTATTCGGTGCCGAGGTGCGTGATCTGCTCCTCGCCCATCAGCCAGCGCAGCGTGTTCTTCAGCTTTGTCTGCTGGATGAACAGGTCGTGTTCCGGGTAGACGGCCGCCGGGTGCTGGGGGCTCTTGAAGTAGAACGACAGCCACTCCTGGATGCCCTTCAGGCCGGCCCGTTGCGCCAGGTCGAGGAAAAGAGCGAGGTCAAGCGCGAGGGGCGCCGCAAGGATCGAGTCGCGGCAGAGGAAGTCGACCTTGATCTGCATCGGGTAACCGAGCCACCCGAAGATGTCGATGTTGTCCCATCCTTCCTTGTTGTCTCCACGGGGCGGGTAGTAGTTGATCCGCACTTTGTGAAAGATGTTCCCGTACAGGTCGGGGTACAGGTCCGGCTGGAGCACGTACTCCAGAACGCCCAGCTTGGACTCCTCCTTGGTCTTGAAGCTCTCCGGGTCATCCAGCACTTCCCCGTCGCGGTTGCCGAGGATGTTCGTGGAGTACCAGCCGGCAACGCCGAGCATCCTCGCCTTGAGCATCGGCGCGAGCACCGTCTTCATCAGCGTTTGGCCGGTCTTGAAGTCCTTGCCGCAGATCGGCACACCCTTGTCGTTCGCGAGCGCCACGAGTGCCGGCGCGTCGACGGTGAGGTTCGGCGCGCCGTTGGCAAATGGGACTCGCTCCATCAGGGCGGCGTAGCCGTAGATCATGGACGGGGCGATACTGGGGTCGTTCGACTCCAACGCCGCCTCGAAGTCCTCCAGGTTGGCGTGCGCTTTCCCAGGTTCCAGGAAGATCTCGGTGGAGGCGCACCAGACGAGAACGAGCCTGTCGCAGTGGTTCTTCTCCTTGAAGTCGCGGATGTCGGCGCGGATCGCCTCTGCGGCCTCCATCTTGGTGCCGCAGCGCTTCACGTTTGTTCCCTGAAGCCGCTTCACGTAGAAGTCGTCGAAGACGGCCGGCATCGGCTCGACCGTCTTCAGGAAGTCCGCGATCGGTTCTATGTGTTCGTGGCGGTCGAGCACGCCGCATTTGATTGCTGCCTCGTAGGCGTTGTCCGGGATCGGGTCCCAGGCGCCGAACACAATCTGGTCCAGCGCTGCCAGCGGCACGAACTCCTTGATGAGAGGCATGCGACCCTCGGTGCGCTTGCCCAGCCGGATCGTGCCCATCTGGGTCAGAGATCCGATGGGGCTGGCCGTGCCCCGGCGCGCGTGCTCGACGCCCGCGATAAACGTGGATGCGACGGCCCCGAGTCCGACCAGGAGCACGCCGAGGCGGCCTCCTGCCGGGGCGATGGTGTGAGGCTCGTGGGCGACGAAGTCTTTGGCTTCCAAGACGATCCCTTTCTGGCGTGCCAGCGACATCAGCGGCCCCTGCCACTGTGCCGGAATCCGGCCGGTGCTGGCCCAATGTTCGATGGTGCTCTGGCGCTTGCCCAGCAGATTGGCCAGCGCGGTCTGTCCACCGAAGCGCTTGATGATTCGTTCGGATGGTTTCGGCTCGAACGTCACGCCATGAGTCTAAACGAAAATTTCGTTGAATGCTAGGCACCAGCGAATATCTTGCGGGGGCGCCATAGACCGGTTTCCTGGTCAAAACGGACAATGCCGATGAGCAAACCGTCCGCGGATTGAGCGCGCGCCTCCAGTCCGTCCGCGGGTTGAGCGCGCGCCTCGCCGGCATTGGTCTCCAACCCGGCGGCCTGACCGTGACGGAGCGCATTCTCTTCGTCGCGTGATGCGTGAAGCACAGGGAGGAGCGCTAGCCCGGAATCGATCGGCTGTACAAACCGCCGCCAGGTGCCGTCCGCGAACCCTGACTCCAGGTTTGACATGCTGACTGCTTGCGCGACGCTGAAAGGTCCGATCTCCACGCGTTCGAGATCAGCGAGGTGTGCGCCGCAGCCCAGCGCTTGTCCAAGGTCGTGGGCCAGGCTGCGGATGTACGTCCCGCGCCCGCACTCAACTTCGATCTCCGCGTCTGGAGGATTGAATGCCAGGAGATCGGTCCGGTAGATGCGCACGGGCCGTGGTGTCATCTCGACGGCCTCGCCGCGGCGTGCTGCCCTGTAGGCTGGCTCGCCGCCGATCTTGAGCGCGCTGAAGGCCGGAGGCGTTTGCAGGATTTCGCCGGCGAATGTCGTGAGGGTGTGCTTCACTTCCATCTCAGACACTTCCACATCCCGCTGCGCGGTGACGTCGCCTTCGGTATCGTACGTTGTCGTCGTCACCCCGAGGCGAACCACAGCCCTGTAGACCTTAGGCAGGTCCATCAAGTACTCGGTGATGCGGGTTGCCTGCTCCAGGAGCACCAGCAGCACCCCGCTTGCCGCAGGGTCGAGCGCGCCGGCGTGGCCAACCCGCTTCTCGCCGGTGCCGCGGCGAACAGCCCGAACGATGTCGAAAGAGGTGGGGCCGCGCGGCTTGTCGACGTTGAGAATGCCGGACACAACCGGTCCTATTGCGAGACGGGCCTTTCTCCACCGACCTGTCTCATCAGGTCGAGGACATGGGCCGCTTCCTCGATCGACTCGTCCAGTACGAAGTGGAGCATCGGGATGTGCTTGACGCGGAGTCTGTGGAGCAGTTCCCGCCTCAGGAAGGCCGCAGCGTGAGACAACGCTACGATCGATCCGCGCTTCTCCGCATCATCGCCAAGGACGCTCACATGCACCTGCGCGTTTTCCAGGTCCGGCGACACGTCCACGTGGGTAATGCTGACGATGCTGGCGAGACGCGGGTCGCGGATGTCCCGGATCAGTTCGGCCAACTCCGCCTGGAAAAGGACGTTCAGGCGCTTGACTCTTCTGCTCACCGCTATTTCCCTCCTGTTTCAAAGGGTCTGGAGCAGTCCGTTCCGGCTAGCCCTTCTGCTCGATGTGGAAGGCTTCGATCACGTCACCTTCGCTGAAGGAGTCGAACTTCTCGACGCCGATTCCGCACTCGAGACCCGTCGCGACCTCGCGAACGTCCTCCTGGAAGCGCCGGAGACTTGAGACCCTGCTCTCGTGAATCATCTCACCCTGGCGCAGGACCCGTGCGAGCGAATTGCGGCGCACGAGGCCGTCCGTGATCATGCAGCCGGCAACTCGGCCACCCCGGACGCGGAATATGGCGCGGACTTCGGCGTGGCCATCGATGACCTCGGCCGTGACCGGCTCCATGAGGCCCTTAACCGCTTTTTCGACGTCCTCGATCAACTCGTAGATGATCTGGTAGTTCCGGATGTCGATGCGCTCGGTCTCCGATATCCGGCGCGCGCCCGGGTCCACCTTGACGTTAAAGGCGACCACGATGGCGCGCGACGCCGTGGCCAGCATGACGTCCGACTCACTCACGTTCCCCACGGCGGAATGGATCACGTTGACTCGCACGTCCACCGCACCGAGCCGTTCCAGGGAGCTGCGGATTGCCTCCACGGATCCATTCGTGTCGCCCTTGATGATGATGTTCAGGTCCTTGACGCGTCCGGCGGCGATGTCTCCGGAGATGGCTTCTAGCGACACAGCCCGCCCCGCTTCAGCCGTCTCGCGTTCGCGTTCCTCGGCCGCCTCCCGGGCTTCCCGCTCCTCGTCAACCACGGCAAACGGGTCGCCGGGACGGGGCACGGTGTTCAAACCCATGATCTCGACCGGTGTGGCTGGGCCGGCCGCCGTCACGCGCGCACCCTTTTCGTCAAACATCGCCTTGACCTTGCCCCAGCTGGCACCGGCTATCACAATATCGCCGACGCGCAGAGTTCCTCGCTGCACGATCACGGTCGCGAGGGGGCCACGGCTGGGGTTCATCTCAGACTCGATGATCACGCCCTCGGGCTGGCAGTCAGGGTTCGCCTTGAGTTCGCTGATTTCGGCAACCAGCTGGATGTGCTCGAGGAGGTTGTCAAGCCCCTCGTGTGTCTTGGCGGACACGGGAACGGCGATGACCTCGCCACCGAACTCCTCGATTACGAGGCCGTGCTGGACCAGGTCTTGTTTGACCTTCTCGGGATTCGCGGCGGGGAGGTCAATCTTGTTTATGGCGACGATGATAGGCACGTTCGCCGCCTTGGCGTGATCGATCGCCTCGATCGTTTGCGGCATGATGCTGTCGTCGGCGGCCACAACCAGCACGGCGATGTCCGTCACACTGGCGCCGCGGGCGCGGAGGGCGGTAAACGCCTCGTGTCCCGGGGTGTCAATAAAGGTGATCTTGTGCCCGTTCACCTCCACCTGGTAGGCGCCGATGTGCTGCGTGATTGCGCCGACTTCCTGGGCAGTCACGTTCGTCTGCCGGATCGCGTCCAGGAGGCTGGTCTTGCCATGGTCAACGTGGCCCATGACGGTCACCACGGGAGGTCGGCTCTGGAGGTCTCCCTCACCTTCGCCTTCCGCCCGCCGGTCCGCGGTCGCGGCCGCCGGCGCCTCCATCTGCTCGACGTCAAAACCGAGCGCCTGGGCTACCGAAGCAGCAACGTCGTGGTCGATGGACTGATTAATCGCCGCCATCACGCCCCGCTTCATCAACTCCTTGATGATGTCGACGCTGCTGACGTTGAGCGCCTCGCTCAGGTCACGCACCGTCAGCGTTCGCGGGAGCGCCACTGTTCGACCGCTTGCCTGTGTCATTCGACTCCCGTTCCCGCCAGCCCGGCGAATTCCAGTAATGCGCTCGCGTCGGCGGGAGAGAGAGTGACCTTCAGCGAACGCTCCAGTCGCCCCCTGGAAACGGCACGGGTCCAGCAGTCAGGCTGCCCGCAGACGTACGCGCCCCGCCCGGCGAGCTTGCCTGTCGGGTCTGGCCGCACCGAACCCTCGGCTGTCCGCACGACTCGTGTAAGCTCGCGCTTTGCCGTCGTGGCGCCGCAGGACACGCAGGTCCGCTGCGGCAACCGCCGGGTGCGCTGGCGTGTCGCGGGCAAGTCTACTCTTCCTCCCAGTCGCCGTATTCCTTGAGGAGCTCGCCGAAGTCCTCGTCTTCTTCGATAACAGTGAACCGTCGGCTCTTCTTGGGCGTTCTGGCGGCTTTCTCTTCTTCCGTGGTGCGTTCCTTCTTGCCTTTCTTCGTCTTCTTCGGCCCCTGGCCCAGTGCCGGCGCCAGGTCTTCTGCAAAACGCAGCCCTCCCGCTGCCGCGGGTTCGCGGGTCGGCGCAGCCTCGGCCACCGCGACGGCCTCTTCTTCACGGCCGGCTTCCTCCTCGATCACTTCCATCCAGGGCTCGGCTTCGTCGGGCTTTCGGTCGGCGGCTACCGCTATCTCCTCGGCCGCGGGCGTTTCTGAGATCGGCCGCGGCGCCGGCATCGGTGGCAGCGCCGCCTCTCCCATGGCCGACTCCGGCTTAATGTCAATCCTCCAGCCCGTGAGCTTGGCGGCAAGACGCGCGTTCTGCCCCTCCTTACCGATCGCCAGGGACAGTTGCTTGTCTGGAACGATCACGGAGGCGGTGTTGGCCTCGTCGTCCACAGTGACACTCAGGACCTGTGCGGGGCTGAGGGCGTTCGCGACGAACCGGGAAGGATCGGCGTCCCACTGGATCACGTCGATTCTTTCGCCGTTCAGTTCGTTGACGATGTTCTGGATGCGAATGCCGCGGAGGCCCACGCACGAACCCACGGGGTCGATGCCTTCTTGCCTTGCCGCAACGGCGACCTTGCTCCGGTAGCCCGCCTCTCTCGCGATCGACTTGATCTCGACAACGCCGCGGAAGATCTCCGGGACCTCCAGCTCAAAGAGCCGCTTGAGGAGGCTCTTGTGCGTGCGCGACAGGATTAGCTGCGGCCCGCGAATGGAACGGTGGACCTCCAGCAGATAGAACTTCATGCGTTGCCCGGCGCGGTAGTGCTCGTTGCGTACTTGCTCGGGTGCGGGAAAGATCGCCTCGGTCTTTCCCAGGTCGACGACGATGTGCTTGGGTTCCAGCCGCTGGACGACTCCCGAGACGATATCGCCCTCCCGGTTGGAGAACTCCTCGAACACCATCTCCCGCTCGGCCTCTCGCAGTCGCTGCAGCACGACCTGCTTGGCGGTCTGGGCCGCGATTCGGCCGGCGGCACCTGGCTGAATCTCGTCCAGGATCGCTTCGCCGAGCTGGGCGTCTGGCCGGCGCCGGCGGGCCTCCTGGATGGAGATCTCGGTCTGAGGGTCCGTAACTTCCTGGACGACTGTGTGCTCGAGATATACGCGATGGTCGCCGGTATCACGGTCTATCTTGACCGCGACGTTGCCCTGGATGTCCGCGTCCTTCTTGTACGCGGACACGAGGGCCGCCTCCATCGCCTGGAGCACGACTTCAGGCGGCAGGTTCTTCTCTGCCGCCAGCTGCTTTATGGCGATCATGAACTCGCTTTTCACGCCGTCCTCGACCTCCCGCGCTCCCCGGTTCGGGCCGCCGCACCCTTGTGCCGGAGTTAAAAAAAAGTGGGTGCCACCCCACTCCTTCAAAGAGCGTCTATTACATTGCGAAGCATATCACTATCAATGCGTTGTGGACAACAGCGATTTCTGATAGCCGTCCCCAGGCAGGGGCCGACCCGGATTCGGTTCCCCCCCTGGCGACCGGAGTAAGTCCGCAGTCACGTGGGGGTGGGATAACTCCTCGGGCGGCGTTCTGCGTTATACTGCTTGTAAACGTAATGATGGTGACCCATATCCCAGGTGCGGCGGCAAGCGCTTCGCACCGTACCGCCTGCCCGTCTTCCCGTCGGGATTGCGCCTATCGTGGTGCCGGCCTGTGCTGAACGACAGGATCAGCACCCTTCCATTGACCCCGCCCGTCACGGTCGAGGCCGGGACGAGTGTGGGCGATGTCGTTGAACTCACCCGCCGCCGGAACGTTGGCTGCGTGCTCGTGTATGCCGGCAGCAGGCTGGAGGGAATCATCACGGAGCGCGACATTCTGCTCAAGGTCGTCGCGCGGGCCGTCGGGTACGACGAACCGGTTGAGAAATTCATGACCCGGGATCCGGTAGTCCTGTCCCCCGACAAGACAGTGGGTGACGCGGTGAATCTGATGATCGAAAAGAACTTTCGGCACATCCCGGTCGTCCGGGACGATGGCAGGGCGCACGGAATCGTGAGCATCAAGGACGTAATCACCCTGGTGGCGGAGTTCTTCCCCCAGCAGGTGTTGAACCTGCCACCCAGGCATCAGAGGCTGGGAACGCCGGAGGGAGGCTAGGTAACGCAAGGGGTGATATGGGCGATTCAAGCAAGGTAGACCATTCCGACGCGGCGCGACTTGAAGAGCTCGACCGTGTAACCATCCGATTCGCGGGGGACTCCGGCGATGGCATGCAACTTGCCGGCCTCCAGTTCACCAACGCATCGGCTGTGTTCGGGAACGACGTCAGTACCGTCCCCGACTTCCCCGCCGAGATCCGTGCGCCGGCGGGGTCCATCCCCGGGGTGAGTGCGTTCCAGGTCAGCTTCTCGAGCTACGACATCCACACCCCGGGCGACCAGCCGGACGTGCTCGTTGCGATGAATCCTGCCGCCTTGCGGGCGCACCTGGCCGACCTGCCGCGGGGGGGCACGTTGATCGTGAATACTGACGAGTTCACAGTCGCGAACCTGCGAAAGGCGCTCTATGATGCCAATCCGCTCGAGGACGGATCGCTGTCTGGGTACCGGGTCATCAAGGTTCCCATCACGAGTATGAACGCACGGGCGCTCCAGGACAGTGGGCTGAACACGAAGCAGGTGGACCGGTCCAAGAACTCGTTTGCGCTCGGTCTCATGTTCTGGCTCTACGAGCGGTCCATGGATTCAACGATCCGCTGGTTCAGTGAAAAGTTCGCGAAGAACCCGCAGGTCCGGGACGCCAATATCACTACGATGAAGGCGGGATTCAACTTCGGGGAGACGTCAGAGCTGTTCCCGGTTCATTACCGGGTGCCTCGGGCGCGACTGACCCCGGGCCGCTACCGCAACATCACCGGAAACGAGGCCACGGCCCTCGGGTTTCTGGCGGCCTCGAAACTGATCGGCCTGCCGCTGTTCTACGGTAGCTACCCCATCACCCCGGCCAGCGACATCCTGCAGGAGCTTGCGCGCTTCAAGAATTTCGGCGTGAAGACGTTTCAGGCTGAAGACGAGATCGCCGCCATCGGGTCGGCGATCGGTGCGGCGTTTGGCGGGTCGCTGGGCCTTACGGGCACCAGCGGTCCAGGCCTCGCTTTGAAGAGCGAGGCCCTGGGACTGGCCGTCATGGTGGAGCTGCCGATCGTCGTCGTCGCCGTTCAGCGGTCCGGGCCAAGTACCGGTATGCCCACGAAGACCGACCAGGCCGATCTGCTGCAGGCCATGTATGGTCGCAATGGCGAGTGCCCGGTCGCCATCGTTGCGCCGGCCACGCCGTCGGAGTGCTTCACGTATGCTATCGAGGCGTTTCGCATCGCGGTCCGGCACATGACGCCGACGATCTTCCTTTCGGATGGCTATCTCGGCACAGGCGCCGAGCCCTGGCTGGTCCCCGACGTCGCGGACCTGCCGAGGATCGAGGTGAAGTTCGCGAGCGACCCGGCGACGTTCCAGCCGTACGAGCGCGACCCGCAGACACTGGCGCGCCCATGGGCGGTGCCCGGCACGCCGGGCCTCGAACACCGGATCGGCGGCCTGGAGAAGTCGGACATCACCGGCAACGTCAGCTACTCGGGCGAAAACCACGATCGCATGGTGAGGTTGCGGGCCGAAAAGGTGGACCGAATAGCGGACGACATTCCGGACGTACAGGTGCATGGTCCGCAGCAGGGAGACCTGCTCGTGCTGGGATGGGGAAGTACCTATGGTGCTATCCGGACTGCCGTTGAGCGGGCGCAGGCCAACAACGTGTCGGTAGCGCATGCGCACCTGCGCCACATGAATCCTTTCCCCAAGAACCTGGGAGACGTCCTGTCCGGCTTTGACAGGGTGCTGATCCCCGAGCTCAACCTCGGTCAGCTGGCGCTGCTCATCCGGTCGCGGTATCTCGTGGATGCCGTGAGTCTGAACAAGGTCACGGGTAGACCACTCCTCATCAGGGAGGTGGAAGCTAAGATCGCCGAGATGGTTGGTAGCAAGGTAGGCGTGTGATGGCAACAAGAACACTCCCCGGTGATCCCATCCCACTGCAGCGCAAGGACTTCGTATCGGAAGAAGAGGTTCGGTGGTGTCCGGGATGCGGAGACTACTCGATCCTGGCTCAGACACAGAAGCTGATGCCGGACCTCGGCATTCCCCGGGAGAACATCGTCTTTATCTCCGGCATCGGCTGTAGCAGCCGGTTCCCCTACTACATGAACACCTACGGGTTTCACAGCATTCATGGCCGCGCACCCACGATCGCCACTGGCCTGAAGTGTGCGCGTCCAGACCTCCAGGTCTGGGTCGTGACGGGGGACGGGGATGGGCTCAGCATCGGTGGTAATCATCTTCTGCACCTGATGCGCCGGAACGTCGACATGGTCGTTGTCCTGTTCAACAACCGCATCTACGGCCTGACCAAGGGCCAGTACTCCCCCACCTCGGAATTCGGCAAGCGCACGAAAAGCTCTCCGTACGGCAGCATCGACCAGCCCATTAATCCCCTGAGCTTCGCGATCGGCGCTGAGGCGACCTTCATCGCCCGCTGCCTCGATATCGACCAGCATCACCTCATCGCCACACTGGAGCGTGCGGCCCGTCACAAGGGCACTGCCTTTGTCGAGGTCTACCAGAACTGCATCGTCTTTAACGATGGCGCCTACAGCGGTTTTGCCGATAAGTCCGTACGGTCCGACCGGACTCTCATCCTTGAGCACGGCAAGCCGATGGTTTTCGGCAAGGAGGGCGACCGGGGCATCCGCATGAACGGCAGCACCCTCGAAACGGTCCAGCTGGGCAACGGGGTGAGCGAAGCCGACCTGCTCGTGCATGACGAGACGAATCCCGATCCCGCCGTGGCATTCAAGCTGAGCAGGATGCACTGGCCGGACTACCCGGAGACGATGGGCGTGTTCCGTGCCGTCGAACGCCCCACTTACGAACAGCTCATGGTTGATCAGATTGAAGAGACACGCACCCGCATGGGCGAAGGCGACCTCCAGAGTCTGCTGCTCGAGGGCGATACGTGGGTGGTCGAATGACTCCTTCCAACGGCCGTAATACGTTGATCTGCCCGGATTGCCGCTCGGAGAACATCGAGGGCTCCGACTTTTGTGAGGTCTGCGGCGCCGATCTCTGGAACGCCTCGATGCCGGCGGCCGACAGCGATCTCGCGGAGCGCCTGATGAATGGGACGCTGCGTGAGCTGGGTGCGCCGGAAGCGCTTAGCGTGTCGCCCGGTGATCCAGTCTCCCTGGCGGTTCATTTCATGAGGGAGAAGGAAGCCGAATGCGTCCTCGTTCGGGACGCCGGCGGGGACATCATCGGCATTCTGACGGAGCGCGACGTACTCATGAAGGCGGCCGGAGCCGATCGTGACCTGATGGCGCTGGCGGTTAAGGACATCATGAGCCCGGACCCAATCATGCTGCGCGAGGAAGACAGCCTCGCGGTGGCCCTGCACAAGATGTCGGTGGGCGGCTACCGGCACATCCCCTTCGTAGCCGACGATGGCCTGACGCTGCTGATCTCGATCCAGGACGTGCTCAACCACGTGGCCGCGTACATCCCTCACGAATAGACCGGCCAGATCCCAGCGACACGCTATCTTGGTGTCCTGACCAGGCCTTCCTGCGCTACGGACAGTACATGTGTGCCGTCGCGTCGGTACATCGCACCGTGAATAAGCGCGCGTGCCGCGTGGGCTATGGGACTGAAGCTCGTGTACAGGAGCCACTCGTCGAAGCGCGGCGGGTGATGAAACCAGACCGTATGGTCGAGGCTGGCGTTGGCGCCGGGGCCCCAGTGCTGCTCGAGGCCGTGGGAGTAGCGTGCCGTGCTCAGCAGGCCCATGTCCGTGGAATACGCCAGGACCGCGGCGTGTATGGCTTCATCGTCTGGCAACACGCCTCGGGGCCGGATCCAGGTCCGGCGCTCGGGTGATGCGCCTTCCTGCCTGACCAGCGGCTCGCAGGCCACGATGTCGATCGGCCGTTCGCGCCGCCAGCGGTTCATCATCTCCCTCATCTGGCTGTCCGGGCGCACCAGGTCCCAGTCTTCCAGCCCTTCCGGGCCGGGCGCTTCCGGTGCAGGGAGTTGGCGCGAGACTCCTTCTTCCGTCTTCTTAAAGCTGCATGACATCTGGAAGATCGCCTCGCCTGCCTGGTACGCGACCACGTCGCGAGTAGTGAATGTGCGGCCGTCCCTGATCCGGTAGACGACATAGCGGATCGGGACCTCGTGGCTGCCTGGTCGCAAGAAATAGGCATGCAGCGAGTGCATCGCCCCTTCGTCAACCGTGCGATAGGCGGCCATGACGCACTGTGCGGCCACCATCCCGCCGAACAGCCGTCCCTCGCCCTTGCCCGGGCTCGCCAGGAACAGGTCGCGGTCCAGCTGGTCGAGTTCAAGGAGCCTGAGCAGGCCGGTCAGTTGCCTCGACATCTCGGGTTGCATGACGGCCAGTGTACGGGTGCGATGATGGCTGGGAAAAGCACGGCCCTGTTTGCGTTGACGCCTTTCCGAGCACCGAAATACAATTCATGGGCACCCGCTCGTGGGCGGTTAGCTCAGCGGGAGAGCGCTTCGTTCACACCGAAGAGGTCGCAGGTTCAAATCCTGCACCGCCCACCATTCCTGCCCCCGTCGGCCTCTGTGGCGTCTGCTATCCTGACCTCAGCATGACAAAGCGCCGATTGGACGTGCTCCTTGTTGATCGCGGGTTTGCTGAGTCGCGAGAGAAGGCGCAGGCGCTGGTTATGGCGGGCCAGGTCCGTGTGGGATCCAGGCGCGCCGTGAAGCCGGGCGTCCTCATCGCCGAAGACACCGACCTGGACGTTCAGCGCGGCCCGAAGTTCGTGGGTCGGGGCGGCGAGAAGCTGGAGCATGCGCTGGCCAGATTCGGCCTTGACGTCCACGGGATTGTCGCCGCCGACATAGGCTCCTCCACTGGCGGTTTCACCGACTGCCTGCTTCAGCGCGGCGCCCGGCGTGTCTACGCGGTGGACGTCGGCCGCGGGCAACTGGACTACCGGCTCCGAACCGACGAAAGAGTCGTGGCGATGGAAGGAACAAATGTCCGCGACCTTGCGACCCTTCCTGAACCCGCAGGCCTGATCGTGGTGGACGTGTCGTTCATAAGCCTCAGGCTCGTTCTGCCCGTGGTCAGCCGTTACCTGGCGCCGCACGATGGGGTAACAGGAACCATCGTCGCGCTGTTCAAGCCCCAGTTCGAGGCGCGAAAAGGGGAGGTCCCGTCCGGCGGCGTAATCTCGGATCCGCAACAACACTCGGTCCTCATCGGCCGGTTTGCCGCCTGGTGCGTGAGCAACGGCTTTCGCATCCTTGACATGACGCCGTCGCCCATTCTCGGCGCGGAGGGCAACCGAGAGTTCTTGTTTCACCTCTGCCCTACCGTAGGGGCTGCGCGATGAAGAAGATCGGTGTTTTCGTTCACTCCACCTGGCCCGTCGCGCATCAACTCGCCGATGAGGTCTCGACATGTCTGTCGCGGCTGGGCGTGAACGAGGTCTGGCAAACGTCCAGCTGGGACGATTCTCACATGCTGGAGTACATACCCGGGACCGAGTTGCTGATCTGCCTTGGCGGGGACGGGACAGTCCTGCGGGCGGCGCGGACGGTCATCCCGCTGCCGATCCCTATCCTGGGCGTGAATATGGGACGCCTGGGGTTCCTGGCCGAGGTGCGTCCCAACGAACTGCTGGACCGGCTGCCTGACGTACTCGCCGGCCGCTGCCGGATCGAGCAGCGTGCGATGCTGCAGGCACAGATCCCGGCCTGGGGAGTCACTTACCACGCGCTGAATGACGTCGTTCTTGGCCGGCACACCGTCAGCAGGCCGGTCTACGTTGACGTTGACGTCGACGGCTCCCGCCTGGCCATTCACCGCTGCGACGCGATGATCGTCGCCAGCGCGACTGGCAGCACCGCATACTCCCTCTCGGCGGGCGGGCCTATCCTCCACCCGGAGTCTACGGACATCGTTCTGACCCCGGTAGCGCCGCACATGGCCGCCGCGCGCCCGCTGGTCTTGCCTCCAGGCACCGTGGTTGACCTGACTGTGGGTGCGGATAACGATGCGGTGGTCAGTGTAGACGGGCAGGTGGACCGGCCGCTGACTGCCGGTGATACCGTCTCGGTTTGCCGCAGCCCGCACGTCGCGCGCTTCGTTCGGTTCTCGGATCCGCGAGACTACTACGGTATGCTTGCCGAGCGTCTGGATTGGCTGCGGGTCCTGAGGGCATCCGAGCACCCGGAACTTTTCGACTTCAACGGCATTCCGTCCACGAAAAAGCCGTGACACTCCACCGTACGCCGGCGCCGGACAACGTGATCAAGAGTCGCGTCGTGTATCGGGGCAAGAAGGCCACGCTCAGGCTCGACACGATCCTGCTGGAGAAGGGCAACACTTCCGTTCGTGAGATCGTGGAGCACCCCGGCGTGGTTGCCGTCGTCCCAATCGATGCTGAAGGAAGGGTCGTACTGGCCCGGCAGTACAGGCTGGCCGCGGAAGCGGTGCTCCTGGAGGTCCCCGCCGGCGTGATGGATCCTGGCGAGACGCCTGAAGAGGCGGCCCAGCGGGAACTTGCGGAGGAGATCGGCATGCGGGCCGGTCGGCTCACGCCGCTAGCGGGGTTTTTCGTATCCCCGGGCATCAGCACCGAGTTCATTCACCTCTTCCTGGGTGAGGACCTGGTACCGGCGGAAGCGGAGCCGGACGAAGACGAGGACATCGTCGTGACGCGCCTGCCACTCAAAGAGGCGATCGAGCGGATTTCGGCGGGCGAAATACGCGATGCCAAGACCGTGACCGGGCTGCTACTGGCGTCGTCGCGAGCCGGCGGGGAGTGAAGGGCGTTCGGCTCTCAGTCCTAAGTTTCCGCCTTTCGTTTCAGGTCATTCACATTGCGTGTAATAGGAGACGTTGATAGAATGGCGCCGGTTTACAAAGAAAGCCTGATAACCGTACCCACATCTGAGAGGCCGCTATGAACCAGGCAACCCGCACTGTCAGCCCTCCCCACAAGCTGGGGTTCCTGCGAACACTCCGGACAGACGCCTGGTGGTTCGAACCCGCATTGATCGCCGTCGGCCTCACGATCTTCCTCGGCTATCTCGGCGTCAGCGCGTTCCTGGACGAATGGAAGTTCGAGATCGGGCCATACCTCTCCCCGGTTTACGAGCCGAAGCTGGCGGAACCGTACGGGCAGTGGTGGTTTTCGCCGGCGCTGTTCATTCTCTGGGTACCGATTGGCTTCCGCGCGACCTGCTACTACTACCGTCGCGCCTACTACCGTTCGTACCTGATGAACCCGCCCGCTTGCGCCGTTGGCGACCTGTCGCCTCCGGGCGGCGGGTACAAGGGCGAGAACACGTTCCCCCTCATCCTCCAGAACCTGCACCGGTACTTCATGTACGGCGCCGTCATCTTCGTGCCCATCCTGTGGTACGGCGCGATCCGCTCGTTCTACAATACCGAGACCGTCATCGACGGCGAGTCCGTGGAGACCGGGATAGGCGTTGGGCTTGGCTCGATCATCCTCTGCGTCAACGCCTTCCTGCTGATGATGTACACGTTCTCCTGCCACTCCTTCCGCCACCTGATCGGAGGTGGCCTGGACTGCTTCAGCTGCAGCAACTTCAACAGGAGTCGCAAGCGGATCTGGGATCGCGTTTCGATCTGGAACACCAATCACCGGGGGTTCGCCTGGTTCAGCCTGGTCTGGATATCCTTCACCGATCTTTACATTCGGCTTGTGGCCAACGGCCACATCAGCGACCCCAACACCTGGGGGTTTTGAGCCATGGCTGAGTACGAAACGCACGAATATGACGTGATCGTGGTCGGCGCCGGCGGCGCCGGTCTGCGAGCGGCGATTGAAGCCTCTGCACAGGGCGTGAAGACCGCCCTTGTCTGCAAGTCGCTGCTCGGCAAGGCACACACCGTTATGGCCGAGGGCGGCATCGCCGCCGCGATGGGCAACATCTACGGCGAAGACAACTGGCAGGTGCATTTCCGCGACACGATGCGCGGGGGGAAGATGCTGAACAACTGGCGCATGGCCCAGCTCCACGCTCAGGAGGCGCCCGAGCGGGTATATGAACTCGAGCGTTGGGGTGCGCTGTTTGACCGCACCGCCGATGGCAGGATCTCTCAGCGCCCGTTTGGCGGCCACCGCTACGACCGCCTCGCCCACGTCGGCGACCGGACCGGCCTCGAGATGATCCGCACCCTGCAGCAGCATGCGGTGCACCAGGGGATCGACGTGTTCATGGAGGTCACCGTCTCCAGCCTGCTCAAGGATGGCGACAGGATCACCGGCGCCGTCGCCTATGAACGGGAGAGCGGGAAGGTCATCGTCTTCAAGACGAAGGCCGTTGTGCTGGCCACCGGTGGTATCGGCAAAGCCTGGAAGGTCACGTCGAACTCATGGGAGTACACCGGCGACGGTCATTCTCTGGCTTACCGGGCCGGCGCCGACCTCATTGACATGGAATTCGTTCAGTTCCATCCAACGGGCATGGTCTGGCCTCCCAGCGTTCGCGGCATTCTCGTCACCGAGGGAGTGCGCGGCGAGGGCGGGACGCTCCGCAACTCCGAGGGCGAACGCTTCATGTTTCGCTACATCCCCGAGTTCTTCAAGGCGGAGACCGCCGACACCGAGGAAGAGGCCGACCGCTGGTTCGCGGACAAGACGAACAACCGCCGCACCCCCGACCTTCTGCCCCGCGATGAGGTAGCGCGCGCGATCAACTCCGAAGTGAAAGCGGGACGCGGCAGCCCGCACGGCGGAGTGTTCCTTGACATCGCGACCCGGCGCTCGGCCGCGGACATCGAAAGGCGTCTGCCCAGTATGTACCACCAGTTCATGAAACTGGCCGACGTCGACATAACGAAGGTGCCCATGGAGGTAGGGCCCACCTGTCACTACGCAATGGGCGGCGTGCGAGTCGATGCGGACACTGCAGCGTCCACAGTCCCGGGTCTGTTCGCGGCCGGCGAGGTGGCGGGCGGCATGCACGGCGCGAACCGGCTCGGTGGCAATTCGCTCTCCGACCTCATCGTATTCGGCAGGCGGGCAGGGGCGGGCGCTGCGGAGTACGCAAAGGGCCTCGCCTCCCTCCCCGCCGTGGACCCTGCCGATGTAGACGCGGTTGTGGCCGACATGGTGGCCTACTTTGAACGCGACGGGAACGAGAACCCTTACGCCGTCCAGAAGGAACTGCAGGAGACGATGCAGGATCTCGTCGGCATTATTCGCACGCAGTCCGAACTGGAACAGGCGCTATCGAAGATTCAGGGGCTCAAGGAGCGAGCCGGACGCACCAGCGTGGAGGGTAACCGCCAGTACAACCCCGGCTGGCACCTCGCGATGGACCTGCAGAACCTCCTCACCGTCTCGGAGGCTGCCTGTCGCGCCGCGATGGAACGCAAGGAGAGCCGTGGCGCCCACACACGCGACGATTTTCCGGGTACCGACCCGGAATGGGGAAAGGTGAATCTCGCTGTCAGACAGGGCGCAGATGGCGGCATGCAGGTCGTGAAGGAGCCGCTGCCGGAAATGCCAGACGATCTCAAGGCGCTCTTCGAGGAGAAGAACTAATGGCCCAGTATACGATGCGCGTCTTCCGGGGCGACGCCTCCGGTGGTGACTTCCACGACTACAGCGTCGATGTGGACGAGGGGCAGGTGGTGCTGGACGTGGTGCATACGATCCAGGCGACCCAGGCGAACGATCTGGCGGTTCGCTGGAACTGCAAGGCCGGCAAGTGCGGATCCTGTAGCGCGGAGGTGGATGGCCAGCCCCGTCTGATGTGCATGACGCGGATGGCCCAGTTCGACGCCGCGAAGCCGATCACCATCGCCCCCATCAAGACCTTCCCGATTATCCGCGACCTCGTTACCGACGTTTCGTTCAACTTCGAGGTGGCGAAGAAGATACCAGCCTTGAAGCCTCGGGCACCCGATTCCGACGGCATCTACCGCATGCAGCAGATGGACGTGGAGCGAAGCCAGGAGTTTCGCAAGTGCATCGAGTGCTTTCTGTGCCAGAATGTCTGCCACGTGATTCGGGACCACCCGGATAACAAGGCGGATTTCTTCGGGCCGCGCTGGTTTGTGCGCCTCGCCGAACTGGAGATGCACCCGTTGGACACGGAAGACCGGACCGGATTCATCCGCGAGGCTGGCGGAATTGGCTACTGCAACATCACGAAATGCTGCACGGAGGTCTGCCCGGAGGATATCCACATTACCGACAATGCGATCATCCCTCTGAAGGAACGCGTTATTGACAAGTATTACGACCCGTTCCGCTGGATATTCGGGCGACTGGGCCTTGGCCGCGATATAGAGCCTCGGTCGTAACCATAGCCGCTGAGAAGCGGATTGACCTCGCGCCGCAAGCGCCAATAGACTGCGCGAGAGCCCCGCCCGAAACCGGCACGCCCTCGGAGGTAAGGATCAGAATCATATATCGGGTCGCCAGCGCGGCTGTTTGGCTGCTGCCGGCGCTCGTATTCGCAGCCACCGTCTACTCTCATTTCGCCCATTCTGGCGGTGTCCGCAACGACAGCGTAGCCTCGGTCAGGGAGGGGCCCACGGCATCCGCGCCTGTGCTGATGGGCGAAGCCGTCACGTTCACCCCTTCACCGACGCCGACACCAACGCCATCGCCGGCTCCAGCCACCCCGAAGCCGACTCCGACACCCACGCCGGTACCCCCACCCCCGGCGCCTCCTCCGCCACCCCCTCCGACGCCCGTGCCGTACACGGGCCAATACAGAACGGACTACGCCCAGAGCGTACTGGCGCTCTTGAACCAGCAGCGGGCGAACGGCGGTCTTGGCGCAGTTAGCATCGATGCATCGCTTCAGGCCGCCGCGGAGTACTACGCTCGCTTTCATTTCCTGAATGCGGACCCTTTCCAGTTGAGCCACTACCTCGATGGAGGGCCGGGGGATCGCGCGTGGTCCCGCGGGTACTGTTGCGCCGTTGGCGAGATCCTGGCGACGACCCAGGGCGGCCCGGAAGGAATGGTCGCCCTCTGGATGGGCAGCCCTCCGCACGCCAGCATCATCATGGACGGCGCATACGACCACATAGGCGTGGCCTGTTTCCAGGGTCCTTACGTCACTTCGGCCGGGGACACGATCCAGCCGGTCCTTTGTGCGGCCGAGTTCGGGAATTCAAACCCGTAGCCGCCCTGAGCATGATCGATTCCCGCGTTCGCGCCGTGATGAGCCGGCTCGAGGCGCGCGATGCGGCGGAACGCGAGGCCGATGTCGCTCGCTCACAGCGGCTGCGGCAGGTCTCTCCGGAGGTGGGCCGTTTTCTGCACACGCTGGTACTGGCCGCGCGCCCTGCCACCATCGTAGAGATCGGCGCCTCCGGCGGCTATTCAACCCTCTGGCTGGCCTCCGCCGCGCGCATGGTGGCGGGCTCCGTCACCACCCTTGAGATTGACCCGGTGAAGGTCGCGCTGGCCAGGGATTCCCTGGCCGAAGCGGGACTGGCGGGCTGCGCGACTGCCGTTGCCGGTGACGCATTCGCGCACCTGGGGTCCAGGGCTGAGCCCATCGACTTCTGTTTTCTCGACGCTGAGAAGGAGGACTACGGAGCGTTCTACGACCTCGTTGTTCCGCTGCTCCGGCCGGGCGGTGTCCTGGTCGCCGACAACGTCCTATCGCATCAACAGGAGCTTGCGCCTTTCACCGCGCGGGCGCTGGCGGACGAGCGGGTGTCGGCGGTTGTAGTCCCAATCGGACGTGGTGAACTCTTCGCCGTCCGCCAGGAGCAGGCTAAAGCCTCGTAACTGCAGGTCTTCAGACCAGACGCCTCCCGCGCTCACACGACCCCTCACCTCGCGGCGCCGGCACGCCTCCACTGCGCTTTGCCCTCGCGCAGCAGGTCGCCGCCGTGGGCGTCGTTGCAGACCACCACGGGGAAATCCTCGACTTCCATCCGGCGCATCGCCTCCGTGCCCAGGTCCTCGTAGGCGATAACCTCTACACTCTTGATCTGTTTCGAGAGGAGCGCGCCGACGCCGCCCACGGCGATGAAGTAGACGGCGTGGTGCTTCTGGAGCGCGTCAGCGACCTCCTGGCCGCGCCCGCCCTTGCCGATTGCGCCGCGAAGGCCTGCTTCCAGCAGTCGCGGCGTGAAGCCGTCCATCCGCTCGGACGTCGTCGGTCCGGCGGAGCCGATCACGGCACCCGGCTTCGCCGGCGTGGGGCCAACGTAGTAGATCACCTCGCCCCTGATATCCACCGGCATCTCCTCGTTCCTCGCCAGTGCCTCCACCATGCGCTTGTGAGCCGCGTCACGGGCCGTCAGTACGGTTCCCGACAGGTACACCGTGTCCCCGGCGTGAAGCCCCTCCACGACCTCCTCAGACAGCGGGAGACGGATGTGGTGTTCTGCCATCAGAGCCCTTCGATCTCGATCCGCTGCGGCGGCAGGCTCACCTCGAGCTCGACGCCGCCCTGCCTCTCCTTGATCGCGAAGTCATAGAAGGGGCAGCACAGGGACTCCTCAGCCACGAACTCCCTGACCATTGGCCAGAGCTCCGACGGCTCGCCCCGGAACACGAAGCGCGTGCCTGCCCTTGTCTGCTCTTGCCGGTCCAGGCTGGCGAACAGCGCGTCGATCGCCGGCCGCCGCCGCTGACCGTCCTCGCGCGTCAACAGGCACTCCAGCGGCGCATCAGGATCGCTCGCCCGCACAGTCTCGGTCTTCACAGCACCGCCTCCTTCAGGCGCGCCGAGTGGCACTGCAGGTTCACCGCCACCGGCAGCGAGGCGATGTGAGTGGGGTGGGTCATGATGTGCACTGCCAGGGCCGTCTGGGTGCCGCCCACCGCCTGGGGGCCCACGCCGAGCCCGTTCACCGCCTCCAGCAGCTCGGCCTCGAACTCCGCCTGCTCCGGGTCGGGGTTCGGGTCGCCGACCTTGCGGGTAAGAGCCCGCTTCGCCATGTACATCGCGTGCTCCGCTGTGCCGCCGATGCCGACGCCGACGATGACGGGCGGGCAGGGATTGCCGCCGGCCTCGTCCACCGTCTGCAGGACGAAGTCGGTGATGCCCTTCTTGCCTGCCGCCGGGAGCATGATCGCGAAGCGGCTCATGTTCTCGCAGCCGCCGCCTTTCGGCATCACCTGGATGCGCACGCGGTCGCCGGGGACGATCTCTGTATGGATGATCGGCGGCGTATTGTCCTTCGTGTTCGCTCTCGCGGAGAACGGCCGGTCCACGATGGACGAGCGCAGGTACCCCTCCGCGTAGCCCTCGCGCACGCCATCGGCCAGTGCTTCGCGCAGGCTGCCGCCGGTGATGTGCGCGTCCTGGCCGATCTCGAGAAAGATCACCGCCGTGCCGGTGTCCTGGCAGAGCGGCAGCATCTCTTCCCGCGCGAGGTCGGCGTTCAAGAGGATCTGGTCAAGCACCTTCACGGCCACCGGCGACTCCTCTCGCCGGCGGGCCGCCTGGAGCGCTCCCACTACGTCCTCCGGCAGCAAGCAGGCGGCCTCGACGCAGAGGCGCCGGACCGTGTCGCGGATCTGGTCGGCGTGCACCTCGCGCATGGCGTGACCATGATAGCGCAGTGCTGGCAGCGAAGTTCGTTTTGCGGATTCCCGGCGCGCGTGAACATTCGATCGTCGTGCGGCGGGTGAATAATCGGGGTGCGCACGTAACGGATCGCGGGTTCGGCGGTCTATCTATCGACCTACTATCGCTGGAGGCCGCCCTTGAAAGCCTTGCTTCGCCCCAGGAAGGCCCGGCCCGATGACCGGGCGACTGACCCGGCGCGGGTGGAACCGCGCCCGGTACCGCGGGAGAACCGTTTGCTCCTGCTCATTCCGGACGGCTCGCTGACCCATTGGGCCGTCGCGCTGCCGGATGTCAAGTCCGCAGCAGCCTACGTGGACCGGCACCTGCTGCCGGCGCAGACCTTCCTCTCGTTCTGGGTGTCCGACGCCCGGAACGGCGTCCGGCCTTCGGAACAGGGTGAGGCGCTGATCCTGGTGCGCGACGACAAGCGGCCGGAGATCGTGCGCCCTTACTCATTCACGGACCTGGAGTCGGCGCGCCAGTTCCTGGAGGAGGAGGGGACAGGTGCGCCGGACGGGAGCGGTGTCGCGCTGTACTGGGCGGAGCCAGTCAGCGTCCCGCGCGGACTCACGGTCCCGCCGGAGGAGGCGGGGGCCATGTTGTGGCAGAACCCGGTCCATCCCGCTCCACAAACCGCCGCGGCCGGCCCCGCGGAATACCGGACTTCAGTGGCGCCCGGTGACGGCTCTGAAGCTGCGCCGCCGGCGAGCGGCATCCTCACGCGAGTCGCGGAGTGGCCGGTCTGGGACGCGCTCGTCCCGCGAATGGCCGATGCCGCGCAGGGAAAGCAGGAAGTATACCTGGAGGCGCTCGAGGAAGACCCTGACGCGAGGTCGAGGACGGCGGTCATCGTCTGCCTCGGAGCGCTGGCAGCGGGGGTAGGGGCGCTTGGGCAGGGCCCGGCAGCGGCGGTCTGGTACCTGCTCTTCGCCGTCGGCGGGTGGTGGGCCTTCGTCGGCGTAATTTACGGCACGGCGAAGGTGCTGAGCGGCGGCGAACTCCCGGAAGACGGATACCGGCGTCTCCTGGCCACGCTGGGCCTGGCCTATTCGCCGGCGACGCTGCTGGTGCTGGGGCTGTTTCCCGTCTTCGGGCCGTTGTTCACCCTGGCCGCCCTGATCTGGCTGGGGTTCACGGGATACGTGGCCGTGAAGACCGCGCTCGTGATGGAGGCGGACCACACGCTCCTCGCCACCTTCGCCGCGTGGATAGTCCTGTTCGCCGTGTCGCTAATGGGCCCACAGCTCGTGACCTAGCGCTGGCCTGGCCTCCCGCCTTCGCGGGAAAGACGATTGGTCGGCGTGTGCCACCGGGGGAGCAGGTGATGTAGAGGCGACCCGTCGGGTTGCCTCCAGGGAGGGCTATCGCTTCTTCTCGATCAGCCCCAGCAACTCCTTCGTCGCGTTCGCGGCGGTGCGGATCGCCTCGACTTCGTCCATCCACAGCTCCGGTTCGTAGATCGCCTCGACGCCGCCGGCGCCCAGCTTGATGGGCAGGCCGACGAAGGCGTCCTTGATGCCGTACTGGCCGGTCGCCACCGTAGCGCAGGGCAGAACCCGCTTCTTGTCGAGGAGGATCGACTCGACCATCTCTATCGTCGCTGCGGCCGGGGCGTAGAACGCGGAGCCGGTCTTGAGCAGCCCGACGATCTCCGCGCCGCCGTTGCGGGCGCGCTGGACGCAGGCGTCGATCTCTTCCTTCGGCAAGATCGCCGTCAGCGGAACGCCGCCGATCGTGGAGGTGCTGACGATCGGGACCATCGTCGCCTCGGTGTGGCCGCCGAGGACCATGGCGCTCACGTCCTGCACGGACGCGCCCGCGGCCCAGGCGAGGAACGTGCGGTAGCGGGCGCTGTCCAGCATCCCGCCCTGGCCGACGACGCGCTCTTTGGGCAGTCCGCTGGCCTCGAGAGCGACGTGGCACATGGCGTCCATCGGGTTCGCAAAGATGATGAACGTAGCCTTTGGCGAAGCTTTTGCCGCCGCCTTCGCTACGTCGCTGACGATGCCGGCGTTGATATTGAGCAGTTCTTCGCGGGTCATGCCCGGCTTGCGGGGGACGCCGGAGGTGATGACGACGACGTCCGAGTCCTTCGTGTCCGCCCAGTCGTTGGTGCCGGTGATCTTCGCGTTGAAGCCGACGTGGGGGCCGGACTCGGCGAGGTCGAGCGCCTTGCCCTGGGGCATGCCCTCGATGATGTCCATCAGCGCGACGTCGACGTAACCGGTCTCGACGATGCGTTGGGCCATGGTTGCGCCGGTCATGCCGGCACCGACGATCGTTACCTTTGCTCGCATGTTCTATCTCCTTCTGTGCTGTGCTGACGTGCAGCCGCTCATCCTCGGCAGCCGGAGGCCGCCACGAAGGATGAGCGGGGTGCGTTAGCCTGCTACCAGTTGCTTCTGATACCCGTTCCAGCGTTGCTCCAGGTTGGGGTCGTTCACCAGTTCCATGAGGTAGTCCGTGAAGGCGGCATTCGTCGCTCCATCAGAACGGCCGGTCATCACGAGGCGCTTCTCAAAGCGGCCGGCGATGTCCAGCGCCCGCTCCAGCTTGCGCGCGCTGTCCAGGTGCCCGATGTGCTGGAGCAGCATCGCGCCGGCCCGGACCATGCTGCTCGGGTCGGCGTACTGGGCGCGGCCCTCGTCGACCATGCGGGGCGCGCTGCCGTGGATCGCCTCGAACATGGAGTACCGCTTGCCGATGTTTGCGCTGCCCGCGGTGCCGACGCCGCCCTGGAACTCGGCCGCTTCGTCGGTGAGGATGTCGCCGTAGAGGTTCGGGAGCACCATCACGCGGAAGTCCGTGCGGCGCTTGGGGTCGACCAGTTTCGCGGTCATGATGTCGATGTACCAGTCGTCCCACTTCACCTGCGGATAGCGTTCGGCCACCCGGCGGGCGGTGTCGAGGAACTTGCCGTCCGTTGTCTTCACGACATTGGCCTTGGTGACGACGGTAACCTTGTTGATGCCGTTCTTCGCGGCGAAGTCGAAAGCCAGCTCGATGATCCGCTCGGAGCCGGGGGAGGTGATCAGCTTGAAGTCGATCGCCAGGTCGTCTGTGACGTTGATCCCGTCGGAGCCGAGCGCGTACAGATCCTCGGTGTTCTCCCGGAAGAACGTCCAGTCGATCCCTTGCTCCGGCACGCGGACGGGCCGGACGTTGGCGAAGAGGTCGAGCTCCTTGCGCATAGCGACGTTGGCGGACTCGATGTTGGGCCAGGGGTCGCCCTTGCGCGGTGTCGTCGTCGGGCCCTTGAGGATGACGTGGCACTTCTTCAGATCGGCCAGCACGTCGTCCGGGATCGCCTTGTTCTGGGCGGCGCGGTTCTCGATCGTAAGGCCCTCGATCGTGCGGAATGCGACCTTGCCCGCGCTGACCTGGTCGGCCAGCAGGTGCGCGAGGACCCGCTCGGCCTGCTCCGAGATGTAGGGGCCGATGCCGTCGCCGCCGCAGATGCCGATGATGATGGGCGAAAGGGACGAGAAGTCCGTCCATTCCTCGCCTCGCTTCATCTGCTCCACGCGCGCGAGTTGCTGCTCCAGGAGCCGCCCGAAATGCTCCTTCGCCCGTTCAATCGCTTCGTTCATTCGCTGCTCCTGTCCGTCACAAACCGCGCCTGATTTTAGCAAGCGGGCGCGTGAGCGGATACCGCCGAAAGGCACATCATCCCGGGGCCGATGGGTACAGCGCGGGTCAGCGGCGCAACATCTTGCGGAAGATGTACGGCAGGATGCCGCCGTGGCGGTACTGCTCCACCTCCAGGGCGCTGTCGATCCGAACAGTGGCCTGGAACGATTGCACGTCGCCGCCTTCGGTCGTGGCGCGTACCGTAACGCGCTTGCCCGGCGTCAGGCCGTCTGCGAGACCCTCGACCGCGTACGTCTCTTTGCCCGTCAGGCCGAGCGATTCGCGACCCTCTCCAGGCAGGAACTGGAGGGGCAGCACGCCCATGCCGACGAGGTTCGAGCGGTGAATGCGCTCATAGGTCTCGGCGATGGCCGCCTTCACGCCCTGGAGCGCGACGCCCTTGGCCGCCCAGTCGCGCGAGCTGCCGGAGCCGTACTCTTTGCCGGCCAGGACGAGAAGCGGCACTCCTTCCGCCTGGTATTTCATGGCGGCGTCGTACACGGTCATCGGCTCGCCGTCGGGCAGGTGTTGCGTCCAGCCGCCTTCCCTGTCCGACAGCTCGTTACGGAGGCGGATGTTGGCGTACGTGCCGCGCATCATCACCTCGTGGTTGCCCCGGCGGGAGCCGTAGCTGTTGAACTCGAGGGGCGGTACTTCGTGCTGCTGCAGGTACTTGCCGGCGGGGCTGTCAGCCTTGATCGCCCCGGCCGGTGAGATATGGTCGGTCGTCACTGAGTCTCCGACCATGACCAGAACGCGTGCTCCCGTGATGTCGCGGACGGGCGAGGGCTGATCGGCCAGCCCCTCCACGAAGGGGGGTTCCCGGAGATACGTCGATTCCGGGTCCCAGTGCCAGAGGGCGCCTTCCGGCACGTCGAGGGACCACCAGCGCTCGTCACCGTCGAAGACGTGTTCGTAGGTGCTGCGGAAGCACTCCGGCGTCACCGCTCCCTGCACGGCGGCCGCGATCTCGGCGTTGGAGGGCCAGATATCGCGGAGGAAGACGGGACTGCCGTCTCCGCCGCGTCCCAGAGGTTCGTTGCGCAGGTCGATGTTGACGGTGCCGGCGAGAGCATAGGCAACGACCAGTGGCGGCGAAGCGAGATAAGCGGCGCGAACCAGCGGGTGGATGCGCCCTTCGAAGTTGCGGTTGCCGCTGAGCACGGCCGCGACGACGAGGTCGTTCTCCTCGACTGCCTGCGCGATCGGCGCGTCAAGAGGGCCGCTGTTGCCGATGCAGGTGGTGCAGCCAAAACCGACCAGGTTGAAGCGAAGCTGTTCGAGGTAAGGCGTGAGGCCGGCGCCATCGAGATAACCCATGACGGCCTGCGAGCCGGGCGCCAGGCTCGTCTTGACGGTCGGTGGGACGCTGAGTCCGCGCTCCACCGCCTTCTTCGCGAGGAGACCTGCGGCAAGCATGACCGAGGGATTGGAGGTGTTGGTGCAGCTTGTGATCGCGGCGATTGCGACGGATCCGTTGCGCACCGTCGCGGGGCCGCTTGCCAGTTGCACCTCCACCTGCGGCGAGCCTTCCCCAGAGGTGCTGGCGGCTGCCGTCGGCTGTTCGGCCTCGTTGACTGTGCCGCCCTCCCAATCGAACCGCTCCTTGCTGGTCGCGGGCGACGGGAACTGCTCCCGGAACGCCTGTTGCAGGCTCTTCGGCACGTCCGCGAGAGGGACGCGTTCGTGTGGGCGACGTGGACCGGCGAGGCTGGCCTCCACGCCCGAGAGGTCGAGGTCCAGCACATCGGTGAAGACGGGGTCGGGAGCGCCGTTCTCGCGGAATAGCCCCTGCGCGCGGCAGTACCGCTCCACCAGGTCGATCAGATGAGCAGGGCGGCCGGTCATTTGCAGATAGCGGAGGGTCTCGGCGTCCACCGGGAAGTAGCCGCAGGTCGCGCCGTACTCCGGTGACATGTTGGCAATTGTCGCGCGGTCAGGGAGTGCCAGGTTGCTGAGGCCGTCGCCGAAGTACTCGACGAACTTACCGACAACGCCGTATTTGCGGAGCATCTGCGTGATCGTAAGGACAAGGTCAGTGGCGGTGACGCCCTCGCGGAGGGCGCCCGTGAGGCGAACGCCGATCACGTCCGGCGACAGCAGAGGCAGGGGCTGGTTGAGCATCGCCGCCTCGGCCTCGATGCCGCCGACGCCCCAGCCGAGGACGCCCAGCCCGTTCACCATCGTCGTGTGTGAGTCCGTCCCGACCAGCGTGTCGGGCAGCGCCACGGTCTCGCCGTTGACGTTTATCGTCTGGACAACGCTGGCAAGGAACTCCAGGTTGACCTGGTGGACGATGCCGGCGCCTGGGGGCACAACGCGGAAGTTGTGGAAAGCGCTCTGGGCCCAGCGCAAGAACGCGTAGCGCTCGCGGTTCCGCTCGTACTCGCGGTCAACGTTCAGGCGGAAGGCTTCGCCGCTGCCGAACACGTCCACCTGGACGGAATGGTCGATCACTAGATCAACGGTCAGCTCGGGGTTGACGCGCTCCGGGTCACCGCGCTTGCGCGCCATCTCCCCGCGCAGAGCGGCGAGGTCAGCCACTACGGGGATGCCGGTGAAGTCCTGGAGCAGGACCCGCGCCGGCAGGAACGGCAATTCGCGTGGGGATTCCGCCCCGGGCGCCCACTTCGCAAGAGCGCGGACATCGTCCTGGGTGACGATCTCGCCGTCACAGCGGCGGAGCATGTTCTCTAGCAGGATCTTGATGGAGTATGGGAGCTTGCTCACGTCGGCCACCGTGTTGAGGGCGTTGAGGTCGAGATAGGCGACTGAGCCGGCGGATGTCTGAAGAGCGGTGCGGGCGGCGAACGGATCAGGGGTGTGGGTCATGGCGATTCCAGTCTAGCAGCGCCGCATGGTAGAGGCAGCAGGAAACACATCCGAAGGCACAGCCGAACGCGCGGCGGCGGCTGCTATAATCCGCGATAGCCGCAAGCCACAGTCTCTTGAACAAAGGAGCCGCCCTCATGGCCATCAAGGCTTACGTCCTGATTGTTACGGACCCCGGCAAGACCAAGCAGGTCTACGGCGCTATCCAGAAAGTAGCGGGGATCGCTGAGATTCACGAGGTGATGGGACCCTACGACATTGTCGTCGAGCTTGAGGTAGGCAGCCTTCAAGAGATCCCGCCGATCCTGGGCGACAAGATCCGGCCCATCGAAGGCATCCAGAGCACCACTTCGCTGGTTACGTTCCCGGAATAGCGGCGGCTCGCGAGCCGCGCTTATCCGGCGTCCGCGATCTCCCTGGCCCGCTGGAACACCGAGTCGAACATCTCCGGCGTCAACCTGCCCGTGAACGTGTTCTGCTGGCTGGGGTGAAATGAACAGATGACGGCCGGACCATCCGCCGTGGCGATCTCCCGTCCGTGGGCGAACTTTGGGCGGGGACGGATGTCCAGCGCCCGCGAGATGCCATCCAGCGCGTAGGCGCCCAGGCAGACGATAACCCGCACCTGTGTGAGCAGCGCAATCTCTCGCGCCAGGTAAGGCTCGCAATTGTCGCGCTCGTCGGTTGCCGGCTTGTTGGCCGGCGGAGCGCAGCGCACGACCGCTGTGACGTACGCCCCGCTGAGGCACAGGCCATCGTCGCGGTGCGCGCTTGTTGGCTGGTTGGCGAATCCTGCGCGGTAGAGCGCCGCGTACAGCCAGTCCCCTGAGCGGTCGCCGGTGAAGACGCGGCCGGTGCGGTTGCCACCGTGGGCTGCCGGTGCCAGGCCGACGACGAGGAGGCGGGCCTGTAGGTCGCCGAAGCCGGGAACGGGACGGGCCCAGTAATCCCATTCCGCGTACCGGCGCGGCCGCTCACGCGCGGCCTGCTCGCGCCACGAAACGAGGCGAGGGCACTTGCGGCAGGCGATGATGTCGCCATGGAGCGCATTGAGAGTGTCCGGCGGCATAGCGTCTAGATACCACCGTAGTGGATCCCCGCGAGCGCGGGAATGGCGGGCTTACTCGGAGGCGGCGGCAGGCTCGATCACCAGCAGAAGGTCCCCGTCCGCGACGCGTGAGCCGGCGGCCACTGCGATCTCTTTCACGGTCCCGGCGACCGGCGCGGCGATCTCGTTCTCCATCTTCATCGCCTCGATGACCATCAGTACGTCGCCTTCCTCGACGGCGGCCCCGGGCTTCACGTCCACGCGGATGATGCGCCCGGTCATCTGGGAGTGCACGGCGCCCGTGCCGCCTGCCTTCTTCTTCGGCGCGGCTTTCGGCTTCGGCCGGGCGCCGGCCCGGCCCTTGAGCTCGGCGGTGTACTCCTTGGCGTCCACCAGGACGGTGACGGGGCCCTCTTCCGGCAGGTCCTGCGGCAACTGTACCGCGAACGGCTTTTCGTCGAGGTAGACGGTCACGATGTTCGCGTTCCGGACTACCCGTACGGCAAACGACTCGCTCCCCACGGTGATGGTGTCGCCCGCGGGCTGGACATCGAACTCTTGCTCTCCGATAAGCAGCTTCATCTGAGGATACCCTTCATCGCTTAGCTCCGAAGCCCTCGTCTCCGGCCGGCCATCTTCCACGGGTCGTGTGCGTGGCCGTGACCGTTTGGCGCCGGGGCAGCGGCCTGTGGCGCTGCCTGGCTGAGCGCGACCGCGATCGCCGCGGCCAGCTGATCCGTCTCGCGCTCCCGCGCTGCGCCGCCTTTGCGCCACGCCAGGAATTCCTTTGCAGGTCCCGGAAAAAGCACCCAGGAGAGGAGGTCTTCGTCGGCCTTCACGAGGTCGCCCGCTTCCGCCCGCGCCTTTTCCAGCTCCGGTTCCAGGAAATCGGCCGGACGGCCCGAGATGGGCTCTTCGCCGGGTGCGACCTTCTCGATCACGTCCTTCGCGATCGGCCCCGGCGTTTGTCCGTACTGACCCAGCGCGAGCTGGCGCGTCTCCTTGGTCACCTGTTTGTACCTTTCTCCGAACAGCGCGTTCATCACGGCCTGCGTGCCGACGATCTGGCTCGTCGGTGTGACGAGCGGCGGATAGCCGAGGTCGGCGCGCACCGCAGGGATCTCGTCCAGCACGTTGCGCAGCTTGTCTGCTGCGCCCTGCTCACGGAGCTGCGCGACCAGGTTGGAGATCATCCCGCCGGGCACCTGGTGGAGGAGCACGCCGGCGTCCACCTTCACGTTGCCCTCGAACGCCGCGTATTTCTTGCGGACGCCGCCGAAGTAGTCCGAGAGGTGAGTGAGTTGCTCCAGGTCGAGCTTCGAGTCGAATTCGGTGCCTTCGAACGTCGCTACCATCGATTCGGTCGGGGGCTGAGACGTCCCCTGCGACATAGTCGAAAGCGCGCAGTCGATGACGTCCAGGCCCGCCTCAACCGCCTTCTCGTAGGCCATCTCGGCCATGCCGCTTGTGCAGTGGCAGTGCATCTGCACGGGGATCTTCACGGTGGCCTTCACCGACTTCACGATCGTGTAGGCGTCCCACGGGTGGATCAGCCCGGCCATGTCCTTGATGCAGATCGAGTCGCAGCCCATCTCCTCAAGCTGCCTGGCCTGTTTAGCGTACATGTCGGCCGTGTGGACGGGGCTGATCGTATAGCAGACCGTTCCCTGGGCGTGGCCTCCTGCCTTCTTGACGGCCTTGATGGCGGTCTCCAGGTTCCGCAGGTCGTTCAGCGCGTCGAAGATGCGGAAGATGTCCATGCCGTTCTTGACGGCGAGCTCGCAGAACTTCTCGACGACGTCGTCCGCGTAGTGGCGGTACCCGACGACGTTCTGGCCGCGGAGCAGCATCTGCAGCGGCGTCTTCTTAAAGCGCTTCTTGAGTTCCCGGAGCCGCTCCCACGGGTCCTCCCGCAGGAAGCGCAGCGCCGTGTCGAACGTGGCGCCGCCCCAGACCTCGACCGAGTGGAACCCGGCCTCGTCCATCTGCTCGGCGATCGGCAGCATGTCCTCCGTGCGCATGCGCGTCGCGAGGAGGGACTGGTGCCCGTCGCGCATCGTTGTGTCGGTGATCTTTACGCCCATGCGTTCAACCTCTCCGGCAATTCGTACTCGCCGTCATCCTCTTCGAATGCCATGTCTTCGTCGCCTTCGAGCCGGGCCATGCTCCAGAGCGCCGTGCCCAGGACGGTCGCGGCGGCGCACACGGCCACCAGGGCCCACAAGAACGGCGTAACGGCGCCGTCGAGCACTTCGGTCTGGCGCTCATCCGTCCAGGCGAAGGCGCGCCAGTCGGCCATTGCGTTGTACGCGGCCACGGTGAGGGCGATTCCCGATGCAACCGTGGCGATCGAGCCGGCCGGGCCGCTGCGGCCGCTCAGGAATGCCAGCGCGGCCGTGCCCATGACGGCAAACCCGAGCGCGGCCACCAGGTAGCCGTCGCCGAACGAGACGCGGCAACTGCACCATTGGTCGACTTCCTTGATGGTGTCGCGTTCGATGGTCTCGATGTCGCGCAGGCGGCTCGTTTCGGTGCCGGTAATGGAAATTGACGTGTCGGGAAGGAAGTCGCCGTCGAGGAAGTCGCTCTCGAAGCTGGAGAAGCTGATCCACGGAAGGAACGAGAGGAGCATCATGAGCGCGCCGCACGCGGCAAGCAAGGCTATAGCGACTGCGCGGCTTGTCTCCATCGACCTCGACCCGTGACCCTTCGCCCGAGACCCTCTACAGCGGGATGTTCCCGTGCTTCTTCGGCGGGTTGGAGTCGGTCTTGTTCTGGAGCATCTCCAGCGCGCGGATGATCTTGATTCGCGTTTCACGCGGGTCGATCACGTCATCGACGAAGCCGCGTGACGCTGCGATATAGGGGTTGGCGAAGCGCTCCTTGTAGTCCTCGATCAGCTCCTTGCGCCGCCCCTCCGGGTCCGTCGAGGCTTCGATCTCGCGGCGGAAGATGATGTTCGCGGCCGCGTCCGGGCCGGTGACCGCGATCTCGGCGCCGGGCCAGGCGAGGTTGACGTCGGCGCGGAGGTGCTTGGAGCCCATGACGAGGTAGGCGCCGCCGTAGTCCTTGCGCAGGATGACGGTCACCCGTGGCACGGTGGCCTCGGCGTAGGCGTAGAGGAGCTTCGCGCCGTGCACAATGATGCCGCCGAGTTCCTGGCTGGTGCCGGGCAGGTATCCCGGGACGTCCACGAGCGTCACGATGGGTATGTTGAAGGCGTCGCAGAAGCGGACGAAGCGGGCGCCTTTGCGGGATGAGTCAACGTCGAGGACGCCGGCCATCTGTCCCGGGTTGTTGGCGACGATGCCGACGACGTTCCCGTTCATCCGGCCAAAGCCGACCACGATGCTCTTCGCGAACCCGGCGTGGACCTCGATGAAGTCGTTGTCGTCCAGGATCGGCTCAATGACTTTGTGGACGTCGTACGGCTTGTTCGAGTCGTCCGGAACCGCTGACGTCAGTTCGTCGCAGAGCCGGTCCGGGCTGTCGGATGGCTCGGAATACGGCGGGTCTTCGACGTTGTTCCCGGGCAGGAAGGAGACGAGCCGGCGCACCTCCTGCAAGCACTCCTCGTCGTTTTCGCCGATGAAGTGCGCGATGCCGGTTTTCGTGAAATGGACCTGTGCGCCGCCGAGGTCCTCGTGGGTCACGTCCTCGTGGGTCACTGCGCGCACAACGTCAGGGCCGGTGATGTACATGTAGCTGGCGCCCTGGGTCATGAAGATGAAGTCGGTGATGGCGGGAGAGTAGACGCCGCCTCCCGCGGTGGGGCCCATAATCACCGAGATCTGTGGTACGACGCCCGACGCCAGCACGTTGCGGGTGAAGATCTCGCCGTAGCCCTTGAGGGAGACGACGCCTTCCTGGATGCGCGCGCCGCCGCCGTCGTTGATGCCGATTATCGGCGCGCCGTTGCGCATCGCCAGGTCCATCACCTTGCAGATCTTTTCGCCGGCCGCCTCTGAGAGCGAGCCGCCGAAGACGGTGAAGTCCTGGGAGTAGACGTAGACGGTGCGGCCGTCGATCTTGCCGTAGCCGGTGACCACAGAGTCGCCGGGATAGCGCTGCTTGTCCAGGCCGAACTCGTTCGACTGGTGCTTGACCAGCGCGCCGATCTCCTCGAACGTGCCTTCGTCAAGGAGGATGGCGAGCCGCTCACGGGCGGTCAGTTTGCCGCGCTTGTGTTGCGCCTCGATG
The DNA here is from genome assembly GCA_037441345.1 of Chloroflexota bacterium. Lineage (GTDB taxonomy): Bacteria > Chloroflexota > Dehalococcoidia > SM23-28-2 > RBG-16-64-32 > DATKKM01. The sequence goes on along the minus strand of JBBISJ010000002.1, from coordinate 103,814 downwards.
CGTTCCGCGCCGCCGCCCAGGCCGGCCTGCTCCTTGATCTGCTGGAGTTCGGCGAGGCGGTCGTGAGGCTTTTGCTCGATTGCCATGTGGTTTGTTCCAGCTTTCACTAATGGCTGTTTGCGCGATTCAGGCTAGCACAGGCTGTTCGCTTGCGGTAGTGGCGTTCGGCAGGGGCGAAAGGAGGCGCTACTGGCCTTCTTCGGGCTCGACGGGCGGGAGGTTCAGGACGTCGCCGATGCTGAGGTTGCGGATGTCGATCTCGGGGTTCAATTCCTGGATGCCGTCCACGCTCACGCCGCACTTGTCGGCTATACCAAACGTGGTGTCCCCGGCGACGACCGTGTATGTCTCGCCGCAAACGCCGGGCTCGCCCGGCGCCGGGGTTGCGGTGCCGCCGGTGTCCGGTGCGCTTGGCGGCAGTGGCTGGATGTTCTCCGGGTCCAGCACGATCACGCTGGGCGCGTCCTGCCAGGGCGTAGCGGTCGGGACGTTGTTCGGGTCGCTCAGCTGGCCGGGGAGGCTGTTATCGTCGTCGCCGCCACAGGCCGCGACGACGGCGGCCAGCACCATGACAGGGAAAGGCAGAACCCGTAAAAGAAACTTGCGGGGAGTCATTCTCACCGCGCGCATCGTATCGCAGCCGCGGTCGCGAGGCAACTTGAGGGTTTAGGTGACAGGTGTCAGGTGCTAGCGTGGTGGGAACGCGGTGAGTGCTAACTGCTGATACCTAACACCTGGTACCTCAGACCTCGACACCTATACAACCCGAGCCCGCAGCTCCTCAACCGCCACGTCCAGGGGGACCAATTCGCTCTCGTCCGCTGTGCGGGCGCGCACTTCGACGGCATTCTGTTCCAGGTTGCGGGGACTGACCGTCACGCGCAGCGGCATGCCCAGCAGGTCGGCGTCGTTGAACTTCACGCCGGGCGATTCGTCGCGGTCGTCGTAGAGGACGCGCACACCCGCGTTCGACAGGTCGGCGTACAGTTTCTCCGCTGCCTCCTTCGCGCCAGGCGAACGCTCGAGTTGGAGACCGACGAGGTGTACGTCGTACGGGGCCAGGCGCGGCGGCCAGACGATGCCGTTCTCGTCATGGTTCTCCTCGATGATCGCGGCGAGGAGCCGCTCAACGCCGATGCCGTACGAACCCATGATTGCGGGCTGCTGCTTGCCCTCCGCGTCGAGGAAGTAGGCGCCCATGGACTCGGAGTACTTCGTTCCCAGCTTGAACACCTGGCCCATCTCGATGCCGCGCCGCTCATCCATCGGTGTGCGGCAGGCGGCGCAAAGCGCGCCCTCGTGCGCCAGCGCGATGTCGGCGACGATGTCCGCGGTCCAGTCGCGGCCGTAGTTAGTGTTCAGGACGTGCTTATCAGGCTTGTTCGCGCCGGCGACCAGGTTGTGCTCCAGCGTGACCAGGTCGTCGGCGACGACCGACGCACCCTCGAGGCCCACTGCGCCCGCTGACCCGGCGACGAATCCGGCCCGGCGCACATCGTCCTCCTCCATGTAGCGAAGTTCGACCGCGCCTAGCGCCGAACGGAGCTTCGCCTCGTTCACGTCCATGTCGCCACGGACCGCCACGAACACCGGCTTTTCCGGCTCGCCCGGCAATGACGCGAGGTAGAAGACCGCTTTGCAGGTCTTTGTCGGGGGGACGTCCAGGAAATCCGCCAGCTCCGCGATCGTCTTCAGGCCGGGCGTATCGATCTCCTCGAGCGGCAGGGGGGCCTCGTTCGCCCAGGCCGGTTCCTTGATGAAGGTGGCGACTTCGGCGTTGGCCGCGTAGCCGCACTCGGGGCAGAGCAGGCAGTGGTCTTCGCCCACGTCGGTCAGGTAGAGGAATTCATGCGTGTCGCTGCCGCCCATAGCGCCCGAGTCGGCGAGCGCGGGCACGGTGGGCACGCCGCAGCGGTCGAACACGCGCTTGTAGGCGTCGTACATGAGCTGGTAGGAGTGGTCCAATCCTTCCCGGTCGGCATCAAAGGAATACAGGTCCTTCATGATGAACTGGCGCAGGCGGATCAGGCCACCGCGCGGCCTCGGCTCGTCGCGGAACTTGGGAGCGATCTGGTAGAGGAGGAGCGGCAGGTCGCGGTAGGACTGCACGTTGCGCTTGAAGACCTCGACGAAGATCTCCTCGTGAGTCGGGCCCAGCGTGAAGTCCCGGTCGTGGTGGTCCCGGACCTGGAAGAGGATCTCGCCCATCGTCCGGTCACGGCCCGATGCCTGGTACACCTCGATGGGGAGGAGCGAGGGCATCAGCAGCTCCTGGGACCCGGCGGCGTCCATCTCCTCACGGATGATGGTCTCGATGCGCTTGAGGACCTCGAAGCCGAGCGGAAGGTACGCGTAGATACCGGCGGATATCTGCGCAACCATCCCGGCGCGAAGCAGCAGCCGGTGGCTGGCGGTCTCGGCTTCAGCCGGGACCTGGCGTAATGTCTTGCCGAACAGCTGGGATAGGCGCATGGGGAGATTATGGCGCAGGGCAGCGCAATCGTGCCATCGGGGTTCTCCGGTCGTATGGCTATCCGGGGGGAGGTGCAGTGGATGGCGCGACGGCTCAGGGCCGGCCGCGGGCCCGATCTCGCTCGCCGTCGATCAGGGCCTGCACGGCCTCCGGGTGCGGCACGCCGCCGATGACAAAGTCTGCCGCCCCGGCGCTGGCTGTCTCGCAGATGACGTCGCCGTAGTTGAGGATTGTGCCGGTGATGCCGGACTTCTTGATGCTGAGGTCCTGCAGGTTGATCAGGTCCGCGGTGGCCACGCGCTTGCTGAAGGGGTGCGGCTTGAAACTGTCGACGATGCGCTGGTTCGTGACCACCCAGATATCGTTGTGGTAGCGATACCAGTTGAAGAGGGCCTTTACTCCCCAGTAGCCGATCCAGGCGGCGGCGATAATCCAGGAGAAAGGCGTGATGTCGTCGTAGATCCCGGCGGCGCTGAGGATGAGGAAGACGATCGTGACGGGGGCCACCGCGAGGATGGCCAGCCACACGGTCCGCGGCCAGAGGAACCACCAGTGCCGCCGGTAGAGCCGGACCACCTGCTCGTGGTCTTGAAGCGGGAATGGGAGCGATTCAGTTGCGGCGGGCTGCTGTGATGCGCTCATGACGCCGCCAGTCTAGCAGATTTGCGGGGAGGATCACCGCTGAACGCCCGCGAACCGCTCGTAACGCACGATCTTCACCGATGCTGGATCGAAAAACCCCGTGCCGGGCGCGAAGCACTTCTGGAATTCAGCCAGGTGTGGAGTTGCGCGGTGCGTTTCCATTGCTGCATCGTCGCGATAGACCTCGAACACAAGGATGTGGCCGGGGTTCCGCGTGCCGCGGTGCCAGAGGTAGGACACGGCGCCGGGTTCGTTCGCTTCAACGGCGGCGGCGAGCTTGCGTATGGCGACCTCGGCCTCAGTCTCCTTGCCGGGGACGATATCGAATTCGGCGGTGATGGTTTGCATTGGTCAGGATGCCGCCTCGGGCCGGATGAATCCGGCAACTTCCCGCAGGAGTTCGACGTTGAACGTGCCGCGCACGAGACAGTCTGCGAACGCAGCCTGAAGCTCCTTCATGTGCTCGGTGCCGCGGTGGTGGGCAAAGGCGGCTTCGTCGGCGTACATCTCATAGACGTACACCTCTTTGGCGTCTACCTGGCCGCGTGTGAACGAGTACATCAAGCAACCGGGCTCCTCGTCCTTGACTTCGGCGACCATGTTGCGGATAGCGTCCATGGCGCGCTCTTCTTTGCCTTCCTGGAGCTCGAATCGGGCGAGAACGATGATCATGGGACCTCCGAGTTCAGACTGGGGCGGGCGTCAATGCCGAGGCGGAGTATAGCAGGGAGCAGGAGCGCCATGCAGGTGGACGTGCCCTACCGGGGTCCTGCATAGAGGTCGTCGTAGAAGACGTCTGCGCGCGGAGCGCCGTCTCCAACGACCTTGCCGTCGTAGCGCACCTCAAAGAGCAGGCGCAACTTGCTGTAGCCCTCGGGCACGTTACCCCACTGCTTCTGGAAGTCTTCCTTGATGCTCGCCTCAAACGACACCCACTGGCCGGTGATGGGCTCGTCCGTAGAGAAGGCAAGGAACTTCGCATTGCTGATCTCAAACGGGGCACCGTTTATGCCCGCGAGCAGGTACCGCAGCTGGTAGTTCTCCGTCTGTGCAACCGGGTTATTGGTGGCGCCGATGGCAATGACGACGAACTGGAGGTACTGCTTCGGAGTGCCCTTCTGCCAGTTCTCGACGAAGTAGGAGCCCCGCACCACGTCCGGGAAGTCTTCTGGGTTGATCTCTTGCACCAGGTAGTAGACCTTGGCGCCTTCCGCTTCCGCAGGGTCGTCCATGTGCAAAAGGGCGCTGGCTTTGCCAGAGCGGGCCCGGTTCTGGCTCACCTGGAAGCCGGATTCCGGCGCCAGGGTGAGCCAGGGCTCCGGGCCTTCCTCAAAGCCGGGATTGATGAGAAGGTTCGTGGCCGGATTGCCCGTAGTGGCGGGCCGCAGCGTTGCCGGTGGCGGAGTTTCCGTTGTTGTGGCCGTTGGTGTGCTCCCGGTCCCGTCGCCACCGCAGGACGCCGCTGCGATGACGGCGAACCCGCACACCACGATGGCGAACCCCCGCCGCAGAGCCTGCAATTTCAAGCCAGGGGGTCTTCGGTGGTCCACTCGGTCTCGCCGGTGGCGCGGATTGAGAGGTGGGTGAAGGAGGAGTCCGGCGTGGCGCCGTGCCAGTGCTCCTCCCCCGGCGCGATGTGGACGATATCCCCGGGGCCGACTTCGGCGCGCTCGCTGCGGGTGGCGAGGACGCCGCGTCCCTCGGTGCAGTGGAGTACCTGGGGGCTGACGTGCGTGTGCCAGTAGGTCCGCGCCCCCGGCGAGAATCGGACGAGCACGATGTCCAGCCCGTCTTCGGTGGTGATGGGCTGCATGGTGACCTCGCCGACGAAGAAGGTCGGTGGGCCGGGCTCGGCGACTTCGGGTGTGTGGTGGACGCGCATGGGGTTAGTTTAGCGTACACGTCCGGCTTAGCGGCATGAGAGTCCTAGCCGCAGCGGTTGTAGCCGCAACTGCGGCAGGTAAGGCACCCCTCCGAGTACACCAGAGGGGCGCCGCAGTCCGGGCAGCCGAGGCCGGTCGGCTCGCCGGTTTTCGGGTGGGCGCCCTCGCGGACGGGATCAACGTCCTCGGTCGCGAGAGGGTGGTACGAGGCGTCCGCGGCCGCCGCCTCCGGCGCGAACTTCAACTCGAGCCAGCGGAAGATGTAGTCGACGAGACTGGTCGCCCAGGGGATCTGTGGGTTGCTGGTGCGGCCGTAGGGCTCGAACCGGGTGTTCTTGAGCTTGCGAGAGAGGTCCTCGATCGGCACGCCGTACTGGAGCGTGACCGAGGTAAGGAGCGCCACAGCGTCCATCAGGCCGGAGACAGTTGAGCCTTCCTTGTTGATCTTGACGAAGATCTCGCCCGGGCGCCCGTCGTCGTACAGGCCGACGGTGATATATCCCTCCTGGTCCGCCACGGCGAACTTGTGCGTGATCGACTGCCGCTCGTCCGGCAGGTGCTCGCGGTACGGCCGCGGCCGCTCGATCCCGGCGATGCGCCCCTCTATCTCCGCGAGAGCCGTGCCCGTCTCCTGCTCTGGCCCCTTGAGGTTCTCGGTGATGTGGGAGAGTACGGAATAGTCTCGTGAACCCTCCCGGTAGATGGTGATGCCCTTGCAGCCCTCGCGATAGGCGAGCCAGTAAGCGGAAGCTACGTCAGCCTGAGTGGCCTCGGGAGGGAAGTTGATCGTCTTTGAGACGGCGTTATCGGTGTGCCGCTGGAAGGCGGCCTGCATGCGCACGTGCCACTCCGGTGCGATCTCGTGTGCGGTGACGAAGACGTGCTCGGCCCACTCGGGCACGCGCTGGTCTTCTCCCTGACGGGCGTTCCAGCCCGCCAGCGTACCGCCGCCTGCCACGTGGTCCATCAGCTCTTCGCTGTACCAACCGCCTTCACGCGCGGCTTCGACGAAGCAACTGTTCGCATCGCGGAGGCTCGTTAGCTTCGTGGGGTCCTTCGGATCCAGGTAGTGCCGGCGCTGAAAAGCGAGCGCAAACACAGGCTCGATGCCCGACGAAGCATTGGCAATGATCGAGATCGTGCCGGTGGGCGCGATGGTGGTCCGGGTGGCGTTCCTGTAGAGCGATTCAGGTTCATAGCGGGAGCCCTTCCACGCGGGGAACGTTCCGCGCTCCAGCGCCAACTCAAGCGAGGCGTCATTCGCCTTTGCCTGGACAAAGGACATCACTTCCTCACCCAGGGCGAGGGCATCCTCGGAGTTGTATGGGATGCGGAGTTCAAAGAGCGCGTCGTGCCAGCCCATGACGCCGAGGCCGATCTTGCGGGTGGCCCTGGTGGCGGCCTCGATGTCCGTGATGGGGTACTGGTTCATGTCGATGACGTTGTCGAGAAACCGCACGCACTGCGGGATGACTTCCGCCAGGCGCTCCCAGTCGAGTCGCCTGTGCTCGCCGTCGGTACGCACGAACCGCGCGAGGTTCAGTGAACCCAGGTTGCACGACTCGTAGGGGAGCAACGGCTGTTCGCCGCATGGATTCACGCTCTCAATATGTCCGAGCCGCGGCGTCGGGTTGTCTCTGTCGATCCGGTCCAGGAAGACGATGCCCGGGTCGCCGTTTTTCCAGGCGTTGGAGACGATGAGGTCGAAGATGTGGCGCGCGCGCCGGCGGCCCGTGACGGTGCCGTCTTTCGGGTTCACGAGGTCGTATTCTTCGTCGCCCTCAACGGCGCGCATGAACTCCTCGGTGATAGCAACAGAGATGTTGAAGTTCGTGAGGGTGCGCATGTCCGACTTCAGGCCGATGAACTCCTCGATGTCAGGGTGGTTGACGGCGAGGATGCCCATGTTGGCGCCGCGGCGCGCGCCGCCTTGCTTGATCGCCTCGGTGGCGGCGTCGAACACCTTCAGGAACGAGACAGGCCCGGATGCCACGCCCATCGTCGAGCGGACCCGGTCACCCTTCGGCCGCAGGCGGGAGAAGGAGAAGCCGGTGCCGCCGCCGGACTGGTGGATGACCGCTGTCTGCTTGATCGCTTCGAAGATGCCCTCGATGCTGTCCGGAACAGGCAGCACGAAACAGGCGGAAAGCTGCTGGATGTCACGCCCCGCGTTCATCAGGGTGGGCGAGTTGGGGAGGAAGTCGAGGCTTTCCATCAGGGTGAGGAACCGCGCTTCCCAGGCGCCGACGGCCTTGTCAACATTCCCGGTGTTGTAGGCCGCTTCCGCCTGCGCGATATTGTTAGCAACCCGCCGGAACAGTTGCTCGGGTGTCTCTACCGGGGTTCCAGAGTCGTCCCGGGCGAGGTACCGGCGCTCAAGTACGATGCGCGCGTTGTCGGAGAGATTGAGCCCGCCCACACGGCGGCTTTCGCGCGTGGCCATAGCGATACCAGTATACGTCCGGTAAGGTATGGACAGGGGGCTGATTGGCACAGGCAGGGCTGGTTCAGGACCGGCCAATTCCCCGGACTGCACGGAGGTAAGATGAGTATTTCAGCGACTGAACAGGCGCCGGCGGCGGTAAAGCACACTGCTCCCCTGGCAGCGTACGCGATCCGGTTCCGGCAGAAGCGCCCGGACGTGAACATGTACGTCACGACGCTGAAGCTGGGGGACCTGCTGGGGCGGTTCACCTCCGACACCTACGCCGCCTCCAACCCGCGGGGCTATCAGCGGCCGGTCACGCCGTCCCGCCTGCGTAGCCTGTCCACGTACATCCGTAACGAGGAAGGGATGCTACCGACGTCTATCCTGCTCTGCATCCGGCAGCCGCACCACGCCCGGTTCGAGCCGAACAGCGAGGCCAACGGCAAGGGCGAGACGGGGATCATGACGATCGACGCAGACGTGCCGCTCTGGGTCGTGGACGGCCAGCACCGGCTCTACGGGCTTGAGCGCGCGTTGAAGAAGGACCGGGCGAAGTGGCTCGCCGATTTCCCTCTGCCCGTGGTCGTCGTCGAGGGGATCGACGCCTACGAGGAGATGCGGTACTTCCACGTCATCAACACCCGTCAAAAGGGCGTGCCAACGGACGTGGTGGACCGGCACCTGCTCTCCATGCGCGAGGCCGAGGGTGCGGCGCTGATCGAGCGCGAGGGCGAGAAGAATTACCTGCGGGGCCGGGCGACGATGCTGACGGATCTGCTGAACTCACACGAGGGCAGCCCCTGGCACGGGATGATCCGGATGCCCGGCGAGAAGCTGCGGCCGGAGCACACGATGCGGCAGCACAGCATGGTCTCCAGCCTGGAGCCCGTGCTCCGAGACACGATCGTGAAGCGCGTGAGCGACGAGGAGGCGGGACAGCTCCTGCTCAACTACTGGAACGCGGCCCGCAAATGCTGGAGCACGGCGTTTGAGGAACCGAAAGAGTACGTAATGCAGCGGGCGCTGGGCGCCGGCGCCCTCCACCAGATCTTCCCGGATGTGCTGGAGGTGTGCCGCAGCGCCGACGATTTCTCCGAGGACAAGATGTCCGATGTGCTGTCCTACGTGGGGCGGAGCGCCGGTTTCTGGCACGTTGTGCGCGGGCACCACATGGTGCGCAACACCGGCAGCAGGGCCGTCAAGATGCTGGCGGAGTACCTGCGGGAGCGTCTGCCGCGTCCGGTCTTGCGGCGGCTCTAGGCGCCGGTACAGGCGTGCCCTGATTTGCAGACCTGAGGGTCTGCAGCTACGTGACTGACATCCCCTGTGGCCCAGGGCCGCCACCCTGAGGGCAGCATCTATTCCGTGGCCCAGGAACCCAGCCCCGGGGCGTCGCCAGGACAAAGAGAAGGGGCGGGCCAATTGGCCCGCCCCTTCTCCACGAAGGAGGTTGCCCGTGCGTGAGGAAGGGCGCCCCTTCCCCGCCTCACGCGGGATTTGACATATTTAGCCGCAGCCGGTCGTGTTCCCGCAGTTGTCGCACTTGTAGCACGTGCCGGCGCGGGTCATGATCCAGCCGCAGTTGGCGCACGGCGGCGCGTCCGTCTGCGTCGTGTTGCGCACGCCGCCGTTGAGTGAAAGATCGGTCACTGGCTTGCCGTCCGCGGTGTACTCCTGGGCCATCAGTTTTGCCTTGACTGCCGGAGAGAGGACGCCGAACTCTTCCTTCTCCTCCTCGCTCAGGAACTGCGAGGCGAGCCAGCGGAAGATGTAGTCGACGATCGACTGCGCCACCGGGATCTCGCTATTCTCCGTGCGGCCGGACGGCTCGAAACGCATGTGGGAGAACTTGTTGACCAGGTCGCGCAGTGGCACCCCGTACTGGAGGGCGATTGAGATTGAGGTCGCGAAGGCGTCCATCATGCCGGAGAGCGTGGAGCCCTCCTTTGCCATCGTCAGCCAGATCTCGCCCGGCGAACCGTCGTCGTAGAGTCCCGCGGTGATGTAGCCCTCGTGGCCCTCGATCGAGAACTTGTGCGTGAGCGACGCGCGCGTGGACGGCAGTCGCTTGCGGACCGGTTGGCCGTCGCCGGACGCGGCGGTTGCCCCAGCGCCGTCGGCCTTCTTCGTGGAGAGGACTTGCGTCCGCTTGGAACCGTCGCGGTAGATGGCGAGCGCCTTGAGGCCGTGCTTCCAGCCCTGGATGTACGCCTGCTCGATGTCCTCGACGGCCGCCTCTTCCGGCAGGTTAACGGTCTTGGAGATGGCGCCGGAGATGAAAGGCTGCACTGCGCCCATCATCTTGATGTGCCCCATCCAGTGGATCGTGCGCTCGCCGTTCTGGGCCCTGAACGCGCAGTCGAACACGGGCAGGTGGTCTTCGCCGACGTGCGGCGCGCCTTCGATGGTGCCCCTGTCGTCAATGTAAGTGATGATGTCTTCGATCTGCGCTTCTGTGTAGCCGAGGCGCTTGAGGGCGCGGGGGACCGTGTTGTTCACGATCTTCATCAGCCCGCCGCCGACCAGCGTCTTGTACTTCACCAGCGCGATGTCAGGCTCGATGCCCGTGGTGTCGCAGTCCATCATGAAGCTGATCGTGCCGGTGGGCGCTATGACCGTGGCCTGCGAGTTCCGGTAGCCGTGCTCGTGGCCCAGTGCTACGGCGTCGTCCCAGGCCTGACATGCGGCCTCCCGTAGGGGCGCGGCATGCTGCGCCCATGCGCTGGAAAGCCCGTACGCGGCCTCCCGGTGCTTCTCCATCACCCGGATCATCGGCTCCGCGTTCTTCTCGTATCCGGCGAACGGCCCCGTGCGGGCGGCGATGCGGGCGGACGTGGCGTAGGCGTGGCCGGTCATGATCGCCGTCAGAGCGCCTGCCCAGGCGCGCCCCTCATCGGAGTCGTAGGGGACGCCCAGGGACATGAGCAACGCCCCGAGGTTGGAGAACCCCAGGCCGAGCTGGCGGTAATCCACGGCGTTCTGAGCGATCTTCTCCGTGGGGTAGCTTGAGTTACCGACGATGATCTCCTGCGCCATGATGCTCAGCGCAATCACATGGCGGTATGACTCGACATCGAAGTTCCCGGAATCATCGAGGAATTTCAGCAGGTTGATCGACGCCAGGTTGCAGGCCGAGTCATCGATGTGCATGTACTCGGAGCACGGGTTACTCGCGTTGATCGGCCCGGTGTTCGGGCAAGTATGCCAGTCGTTGATCGTCGTGTGGTACTGGATCCCAGGGTCGGCGCATTCCCAGGCAGCCTGGGCGATCTGGCGCATCAGCTCGCGGGCGTCGTACTCGTCGGCGACCTGGCCGGTTGTGACGTAGCGGGTGTACCACTTGCGGCCCTCCTCGACCGCCCGCATGAACTCGTCTGTGACGCGCACGGAGTTGTTGGCGTTCTGGTACTGGATGCTGATCCAGGCGTCGCCGTCCAGCGACATGTCGTAGCCGGCCTCGCCCAGGGCGTAGGCCTTTTTCTCTTCCTTCGCCTTGGACCAGATGTACTCCTCGATGTCCGGGTGATCGATGTTGAGGACGACCATCTTGGCCGCGCGGCGGGTCTTGCCGCCGGACTTGATCGTGCCGGCGACCGAGTCCGCGCCCCGCATGAAGGAGACGGGGCCGGACGCGAGCCCGCCGGCGGTTACGTGCTCCCGGCTGCTGCGCAGCGCGGAGAGGTTGATGCCGGAGCCGGAGCCGCCCTTGAAGATCTTCCCCTCGGTGCGGTACCAGTCGAGGATCGAGTCGATGCTGTCGTTGATGCTGAGGATGAAGCAGGCGCTGCATTGCGGCACCTCGTCAAGGCCGACGTTGAACCAGACCGGCGAGTTGAAGCACAGGAGCTGGTTGACCAGCGCGTACTTCAGCTCCTGGCGGAACGTCTCCCGCTCGTCCTCGTCCGCGAAGTAAGAGTCTTTCCAGCCCCAGCCGGTGATCGTGTTGACCACCCGGTCGATGAGCTGCCTGACGGAATGCTCGCGCACGAGCCCGTCCGTCGGCTTCAGTGGCCCGCGGAAGTACTTGGAGGCGACGACGTTCGTGGCGTTCTGCGACCAGTCGGCCGGGATCTCGCAGCCGTGCTGCTCGAAGACGGGCTTGCCGTCGCCGCCGTTGATGACGGCGGAGCGGATCTCCCAGGCGATCTCGTCATAGGGGTCGGTTTCTGGGCGCGTGAAGAAGCGCGTGATCGGCAGGCGCGCTTCGGTGTTGGCGGCGGCTTTCGCTGGTGTCTTCGCGGTCGAGCGCTCCGGTGCTAGTGTCATATCGGTCGGTCTCCCTCCAGGGCGGCTATTGGTGGCTTGAGTTTGTTTGGCAGAAATTGCGCTAGCGGCTGATCTCCTGGATGCGCATGATCTGGGTCTTTGGTACGTCGAAGACGAGGATGTCGGCGGCCTGCCCGTCGGGCGCGTCCTCGTGCGCGTAGAGGACGACCTTGTCGTGGTCGACGCGCCAGCCGTCGGCGTAGACCTCCTCGCTCTTCGCGGAGAGCTCGCTGGCGGTCTCGGTTGGCCTGTACATGACGCGGTACTTCTTCACGGTTGCACCTCCGTGGTTAGTTGGCCTTCCGGCGCTTTGCCTGGGCCTCGTCGTCCGATGGAAAGATAACCAGTGGGGAGCCCGGCGCGGTCCGCGGGCGCCGCGCGCGCTTGCGCTTCGGCTCGGCCGGTGCGGCTACCCCGTCCAGCAGCGGTAGCTGGTCCGGCGGCACGTCGCTCCGTTGCCAGCCGGCTTTGAGGGCGTCGAGTTCGCGCTCCAGTTCGTCCACGTCCGCGAAGGCGCGGTAGACGGAGGCGAAGCGGATGTAGGCGATGTGGTCGAGCGTGCGCAGACGCTCCATCACGATCTCGCCGACGGTCGTGGAGGGGATCTCGGCCTTGTTGAGCGCGAACACTTCCTTCTCCACGTCGGCGGCCAGCGCCTCGATCGCGCCGGAGGGGATCGGGCGCTTCTCGCAGGCCTTGCGGACGCCGGAGATGATCTTGGCGCGGTCGAACTCCTCGCGCCGGCCGTCCTTCTTGATGAGGGCGACGCCGCCGAGCTCGACGCGCTCGATGGTGGAGAAGCGCTGGCCGCAGTTGAGGCACTCCCGGCGGCGGCGGATGCCGTCCTGGTCCGGGCGGGAGTCCGTCACGCGGGTCTCGGGGTTGGCGCAGAAAGGACAGTTCATGGTGAAGAGTGAAGAGTGCAGAGTGCCGAGTGCCGAGTGGTGAGTGGTGAGTGGTGATTTGGCGTTGCTTTACAGAACATTGGGTGGCTCATTTAATGCGTTCGCGCCTCCGCTGAGGCGGAAGCGCAAGACCATATTGCTACTATATGTTGGGGTTGTCAAGCAGCGGTGTCACAAGATTTTGTAGAAAGTTGTGAACAAGGTAATCCACACGAGGAAGGCACGAAATTGACAGGATGCGAACATGGGAGGTGGAAAAGATGGGAGCAGGGGCGCAGCGGAGCAATTGGAACGGGGACGGGTTGTTCCAATGTTCAACTGTTCAATTGTTTCCCGCCGGCCGGCGGGCGAGCTCACCGGGGCTCGATCCGGAACACCGGGTAGTGTTCGGCGATCGCCGCGAACTCTGCGAGCGGTGCGCCGGGGGCGACCGGGAAATGCGTGCGGCCGCTGGTGGCGATGCGGACGTATTCGCGCAATACGGGCGCTCGTTCCTCCGGCGGTACGGCCACCAGGCGGACCGGCTCGCGCCGCCTGCGGCGGAGCACCGCCTCGCCGCCGGCCGCTTCGACGTTCAGCACCCATTCTGACAGCGGGCCGAGCATCGAGACGAGGTAGCGCTCTCCGTCTACCGTGGCGACGGCGACCGGGATAGAGCGCGGCTTTCCCGAACGGCGGCCGCGCACTTCGAGCGTCTGCTGAAGAGATGGGGGGAGGCCCAGCGATGACCACCACGCCATGGCGCGGTTGGTGATCCGGCCCAGGCGGGTCGGGCGCCAGTCGCGGTAGAAGAAGCGCATGCGCCCGCGCTCGGCGGGGTCGCGTCGCATGCGTCCGATTGTGACCGTGGCCCGGGAGCCGGTCAAACCGCGCCGGCTCCGCGAGCCTTGTGTCGCTGACAGTTGCTACGTCACGTCTGTCGTGTCGGTCGCGGTGCCGCTGTTGTTCGCCGGGTTCGCGTCTTCACAGGCGAATCCGGGCGCGACCGCGACGCTCACGCTGAGCACGAATGTGTGCGGTCCCGGCACGGAGCAGGTCACCGCCCATGTGCGCCCAATGAACACATCGCTGCCCATCGGTATGCCTGAGTTGTTGACCGCCACCGTGCTGTTGGTCACCAGGCAGCCGGTGTCGGTGGTTAGCGAGAAGGTGACAACGACCGGAACGCTGGCGAGCGGGCCGCCGTTCCTGATCATGACATTGCCCGGCACGTTGAACCGTACTCCGGCAGTCGCCGATGCGGGCGAATTTACTCCGGTGCTGACGACCTGGAGGTCGCCCTGCGGCAGCGGCGTGGGGGTTGGCGTCGGTGCGGGCGTCGGGTCAGGGGTTGGGTCGGGCGTGGCCGTGGGCGATGGCGTCGGATCCGGTGTTGGCGAAGGTGAAGGTGTCGGCGCCGTGGTCGGCGCCTGGGTTGGCGCCGCTGTGGGCGCTTGCGTGGGCGCCGGCGTGGGGGCCGGGGTTTGAGCGGCCGGCGCTGGAGTGGCGGTTGGGGTGGGGGTCCTGCCCGGTGCGGGCGGCGTGTGATGCGGACCACGGCAGTCTCGCCAGGCGTTGAGCCAGTCCCGGACCGCATCGCGGTTGTGATGGCGCTCGGTGTGAGCCGGTGGCGGCGGCGGACACTGGCGGCGCCGGTGCGCCGAGGACGTTTCCGGGAGCATGAGAACGACACCGCTGATGACGGCGATGCCGAGGATGAAAACCGCGATCTTCCCCACCATGATGAGCCTCCTCACCAGAATTGAGACTCCGGCATACTTGACAAGTTACGAAGCATTCACCGTCTTAACAGCTTCTGTTCGCGTCGCAAACCGAATCGCGACCCGGCGGCCGGGGAGAATGAAGAAGGGGCGGGATTGCCCGCCCCCTCCGTTCGGGTGCTGGCCGAGGCTAACGCATCGACACGGGACGACGCAGGAACGTGGGGAGGTCGGTGTCATCCCGGTGCTCGATCGCCTCTTCGCGAAGCCGGCGGAAGTCGAGGTCCTCGGCTTCGACGAAACGGGAGTGCTGCGACTGCGTGGCGGCGTCGAAGCCCACCGCGATGAGGGTGATTTTGACTTCGTCGCCCAGAGCCTGGTCGGTTGAGGTGCCGAAGATGATCTCGGCGTTTGGGTCTACGACCTCGGCGATGACCTGCGCGGCCATGTTCAGTTCGTGCAGGGCGATTGTGCCGGAGGAGGCGACGTTGAAGAGCACACCGGTGGCGCCGTGAATATTGACGTCCAGGAGCGGGCTGGCGATCGCGGACTGAGCCGCCTCTACGGCGCGGTTCTCGCCGTTGCCCCGGCCGATCGCCATGAGGGCGGGCCCGGCGTCGGCCATGATGCGGCGGACGTCGGCGAAGTCCAGGTTGATGTCGCCCGGGGTCGTGATGATCTCGGAGATGCCCTGTATGCCCTGCCGCAGGACGTCGTCGGCCACCTTGAACGCCTCCGTGAGGCCGACATTCTGATCGCAGACGGCCAGCAGGCGGTCGTTGGGAATGACGATGAGGGTGTCGACCTCATCCCGCAGCGCCTCGATGCCGCGTTCGGCCTGCTCTCGGCGGCGCGCCCCTTCGAAGGAGAAGGGCCTGGTGACGACGGCGACGGTGAGCGCCCCGAGGTCACGGGCCACCTGTGCGATGAGCGGCGCGGCGCCTGTGCCGGTGCCGCCGCCCATGCCGGCGGTGATGAAGACCATCTCCGCACCCTTCAGCAGGTCCTTCAGCTCGTCGCGCGATTCTTCGGCGGCCGACCGGCCCTTGTCGGGGTCGCTGCCGGCGCCGAGGCCCTTCGTCACGCGGTCGCCGATCTTGATGCGGGTCTCTGCGTGCGAACGGGCGAGCACCTGCTCGTCGGTATTGACGCCGACGAAGTCGACGCCCACGATTTTGGCCTCGATCATGCGGTCCACGGCGTTGCAGCCTCCGCCGCCCACGCCCACGACCTTGATCGGTGGCAGCCCTTCCATGATCCTCCCTGTCATCGTTCCTTTCTCCTTTCCCCGGTATTCGAGAGCTGTTCCTTCTGGCTGGCTATTTCGGTATTAGCGTCTTGATCCACTTGCCTGCCGCGGCGGCGAAGCCCGTGACGTTGATGTTCGGCATATGCAGGTCGAACTTGCCGTTTCCGTTGGCCGGGGGCTCCTCCTCCTGCAGCGCCCAGTGGAGCAGGCCCACGCTCGACGCGTAGGCCGGGCTATTGAGTGAGTCCGCGAGACCGTGAATGCGGTGCGGCACCCCGATGCGCACGGGCATGCGCAGCACGAGCTCCGTCAGCTCAACGAGGCCAGGCAGGGCGGCGGTGCCGCCCGTGAAAACGAGGCCGGCGGCCACCATGTCGTCGAAGCCGGCGCGCTTCACGTCGATGTAGATCATCTCCAGGATCTCCTCGACGCGCGCCTGCAGGATCTCCGCGATGCGGCGTCGCGGCACGCCCTTTGTGCGTTGGCCGCCGAAGGCGTCGATCTCGACGATCTCTTCCGCGTCCACGGCGCTGGGCAGGCACGATCCGTAGTTGAGCTTCAACTCCTCCACGGCCGAGTAGGGGGCGCGGAGCCCCGCGACCAGGTCGTGCGTCAGGTGGTAGCCGCCGACGGGCAGAACAGTAGTATGGAAGACGGCGCCATCCACGAACACGGCGATGTCGGTCGTCCCGCCGCCGATGTCGGCGAGAATGACGCCCTGTTCCTTCTCCTCTTCGTCGAGGACAGCTTCCGCTGCCGCGAGCGGCGAGAAGACGATGGTTTCTACCTGGACGCCGGCGCCTTCCACGCACTGGGTGAGGTTCTGGATGGCGGTGACGGAACCCGTGACGATGTGGCAATCGATGTCGAGGCGCTGCCCGTACATGCCGACGGGATCGGTGACCTGTTCCTGCCCATCGACGATGAAGAAGCGGGCGATGCTGTGGAGGATTTCCCGGTTAGTCGGCAGGTTAAGGTTGCGCGCCCCCTCAAGAGCGCGGTCGATGTCGTCTTCGGTGATCGGGCGTGTCTGGCCGGGGATGGTGGCAACGCCGCGGTTGTTGAGCGATGAGGCGTGGTTGCCGCCGATGCCGACATGCGCGGAGACGATGCGTGCGCCGCTGGACCGTTCCGCCCGCTCGATCGAGGCCGAAATGGCGTCGGTCGCCTGCTGGATGTTGTCTACCATGCCCTTCTTCACTCCCTGGGATGGCGTGACGCCGACGCCCAGGATCCGCAGGTCGTCATCCAGCGTCGTCTCCGCGACGAGCGTGCATATCTTGCTGCTCCCGACATCGATCGCTGCAAGTGTGTTCTCTTTCATTGGCGTCTCACCTCCGTTCAATGGAGCGCGGGGCGGTCTCCGAATCTCAGGTCCAGCACGTGGCCGTTCATCACCTCCCGGCCGACGCTGGCTTCTATCTGCTGCCAGACTGCGAACTTGTACTCCATGTCCTCGTGCCCCCCGACGACAACGCGGTATCCGGCGTCGGTGGTCAACGACAGGCCGCTGGCGTTCGACCATTCGAGCGAGGCGACCGAGAGCTGGAGGCGCGCCGGCACCTCCTCGAGGAGGGCGCGGGTTAGCGCGACGGCGCCCGAATCCACCTTGTCGCCGGGAGCCAGGATGCCCGTGCTATCGGTGGCAGTGATGGTTGGCGAGCCATCCGGAGCGGCAACTCCGCCGAGCACGATCCCCTCTGAGTCGATGACGTAAGCGGCGTCGCCGATCGCCCAGGTGGCCCACGGTGCGCGCTCGACGACGGTGATCTTCACAGTCTGCGGCCATTGCCGTTCGATCGTCACCGACTGGACCTGCGGCATCTGGCCAATCCGGGCCTCGGCGTCCGCGAAGTCGACCGTGAGCATGCTCTCGCCTTCTGCGCCGACGATGTCCCGGAGGTCATCCGCGCTCACCGTGGCCGCGCCGGTCACTTCAACTTGCTGAACGCGAAGGAGGGGAGAGAAGTAGAGGCCCGCCAGGCCTGCGCCCAGACCGATGACTCCGAGAACGAAGATCGTCCGGCGGAGGCGGGCGCGGTTGATGCGCCGCCGCGTGGCGCTATCGACAATGATCTCGCCCTTGATGGCGCGCTGCCGCGGCCGTTTCACCACCTGTCTTCCGCTACCAGCCATGGCCCTTCTCCTCGTGCCGCTCCAGGCCAAGTTCGATCAGGCGCGTGATCAGGTCCCGGTAGGTCAGCCCGGTGTGCTCCCACAGCTTGGGGTACATGCTCATGGGGGTGAACCCGGGAATCGTGTTGACCTCGTTGATGCAGTGCGAGCCGTCCGGAAGCAGGAAAAAGTCGACGCGCGCCAAACCCGCGCAATCGATAGACCGGTACGCCGCGACGGCGGTCTCGCGGAGGGTGTCCGCGAGCGCGGCCGGTATGTCCGCGGGGATGTGGAGGTCCGTGGCCGGGTCTTCGTACTTGGCGTGGTAGTTGTAGAACTCGGCCTTGTAGGTGATCTCCCCGACCGGTGAGGCTTCCGGGTCATCGTTGCCGAGGACGGCCACTTCGACCTCACGCGCATCCACCGCCTCTTCGACGAGGACCTTGCGGTCGTAGCGGAACGCTTCGGAGACCGCGGAGTCGAGGTCCTCGCGGGAGCGGGCCTTCGAGGTGCCGACGCTTGAGCCGCCGTTCGCCGGCTTTACGAACGCCGGGTAGCCAATTGTGGCCTCGGCAGCGCGCAGGACCGCGACGGGGTCGCGCCGCCATTCCGAGGCGCGAATCTCGACATCTTTGACGACCGGGAGGTTGTGATGACGGAAGAACGTCTTCTGGAGCGCCTTGTCCATGCCGAGCGCGGACGCGGCGACCCCGGAACCGACGTAAGGCGCGCCGGCCAATTCGAGGAACCCCTGCAGGGTTCCGTCCTCGCCGTTGACGCCGTGAATCAGGGGGAAGACGATGTCCACCCGGCGCAGCGTGTTGAACGCCGCGGTCCGGTAGAGGATGCCGTCCCCGAGAGGCTCATCGAGGCTCTTGAGGCGCTCGGAACGGATGCGTGTGAGCGCCTGTTCCGTCTGCGGGGGTGTGAGCCACGTCCCCTGGCGGGTTACGCCGATCGGCACGGCCTGGAATCGGGCGGGGTCGATCGCGGACAGCACGCCCTGCGCGGAAATCACGGAGACCTCGTGCTCCACGGAGCGGCCACCGAACAGGACTGCCACGCGCAGCCTTCTGTCGCGGCGGGTCACGCGAATTCCCCCACGAACATCACTTCGGGTACCAGGTCGATGCGGAATCGCTCGCGGACCCTCTCCTGGGCAAGACGGATCAGCGAGACAACGTCCTTGGCTGTGGCGCCGCCCAGGTTGAGGATGAAATTGGAGTGAAGCTCCGAGAACTGCGCTTTGCCGATGCGGTGTCCGCGCAGCCCCGCCTCGTCCACGTACTGCCAGGCCGGCCTGTCCGGCGGGTTCTTGAACACGGAACCGCAGTTGCGCCCGGGGGGCTGGGCGCCGCGGCGCTGCCTGTCCAGTTCGCGGATCCGGCGCCGGAGTTCGGTGGCGTTGCCCTGCTGGAGGCGGATGTCGACCGACAGAACGACGGCGTCCTTCAATTCGCCCCTGGTGAAGGCGCTGTTGCGGTAACTGAGGTTGAGGTCGTCGCCGGCAAACTCCATCAGGTCGCCGCGCTCATTGCTGAGGCGGGCGTTGACCAGCACATCGCTGAGGGCGTGACCGTAGGCGCCGGCGTTCGTGACGACGGCGCCGCCGAGCGAGCCCGGTATGCCGCAGGCCCACTCGATGCCCGCAAAGCCGGCTGCAGCGAAGCGGCGCGCGAGCGTGGCGAAGCTCATGCCGGACCCCACGCGCGCCTTGTAGCCGGTGCCGTTGCTGACCGGACCGGTGACATCGGCGTTGCGGTTCTCGATAACCACCCCGCGCACACCGCTGTCGCCAATGAGGATGTTGGACCCCGAGCCGAAGACGAATACCGGCGCGCCATGCTTTCGGGCCGTTGCAAAGGCCAGGCGGAGCTGGTCTTCCGACCGGGCGGCCAGGTACAGGTCGGCGGGGCCACCGACACCGAATGTCGTGTGGCGGGACATCGGCTCGTCCAGGCGGACCGGGGCGATACGGCGCAATTCGTTGATAAGGCCATCGTTCATCTTGCCTGCCCGTTGGCTAACGGTTGGTTGACCTGGAGCAGGCTCAGCACCTGCGGTGCGGCCTCGTCCACATTGCCGGCGCCCACGGTGAGAAACACGTCGCCGGGGCGCAGGGTGTCGGCAACGGCGTGGGCGGAGTCCTCCACCGTGCCGCTGTAGATCACGGCCGGGTGGTCTATCTCGCCGGCGAGGGCGCGGGCATCCATGCCGGCGGCCGGTTCCTCGCGCGCGGCGTAGGTATCGGCGATGAACAGGATGTCAGCGCCCCCAAAGCAGGTGCGGAACTGGTCCAGCAGGTACACCGTCCGGGTGTAGGTGTGGGGCTGGAAGAGGGCGACGATGCGCCTGCCCGGGTAGCGTGAGCGCGCCGCCTCGAGGTCCGCGCGGATCTCCGTCGGGTGATGGGCATAGCTGTCGATGACAGTGATACCGCCGGCCTCACCGATCGTCTGGAAGCGGCGTTCTGCGCCCTGGAACTCGCCCAGGCAGGCGGTGATGTCCTGCCGAGAGAGTCCAAGAATCTCGCCGACGGCAATGGCGGCGAGGGAATTGGCGACATTGTGCGCGCCCGGCAGATGCGTTTCTACTTCCCCCCAGAAGTGTTTCCGGTATTTTACCACAAAAGTTAATGTGTCTATACCCTTTTGCTGAATGTTTTGAGCTGTCCAGTCCGCGTCCTGCGAAGTGGGACTGTAGGAGACGACATGGACGGGGGAGAGCATGTCGTCTCCTACAGTCAGGGGAAGGAGGGCCCGCCTTATCGGCGGACAGGCCCGCACAGGGGGGGAGTCCGTGCAGGCCACGATGTAGCCGTTATCTTCAACTTGAGAGAGGAACTGGTCGAATGCCGCTTGCAGTTCCCCCGGCGAGCCGTAGATGTCCATGTGGTCCGGCTCGATGTTCGTGACGACCGCGATATAAGGGTGGTAATTCAGGAAGGCGCGGTCGTACTCGTCTGCTTCTACGACGAAATGCGGCCCGTTGCCCGGCATGGCGTTGGTGCCGAGGTCGCGGATAATGCCTCCGACCATAAACGTCGGGTCGAGGCCGGCCCGTGTGAGCATGACCGAGATGAGCGAGGAGGTGGTGGTCTTGCCGTGCGCCCCGGCGATGGCGATGACCTTCTTGTTTGCCTGCAACAACGCGACCATTTCGGCGCGCTTGATTGCCGGGATGCCGCGCCGGCGGGCTTCGATCAGTTCGGGATTGTCATCGTGAGCCGCCGAAGTGTAGACGACGAGGTTTGCGTTGCCCACGTTTTCCGCCCGGTGACCATCCAAGATTTCCACGCCCAGTTCGGCCAGCGAGGCGGTAAGCGGGGACAGGTGGAGGTCGGAGCCGGTCACCTCGTGGCCCCTGGCGCGCAGGATACGGGCGATGGCGGACATGTGAATGCCGCCGATTCCCACGAGGTGGACCCTGGCCGGGATCTCCGCGCTTGTCCCCTGGCGACCGGCAACCGCGGAACTCATGCCGGCGCCTCCCTGGCGAGATCCAGGAGGATACGGGCAATGCGGGCCGCGGCGTGCGGCCGCGCCAGCCGCCGGGATGCTTCGCGCATGGCACGAAGGCGAGGCGCATCGTGGAGGAGCTGGCCGACCAGCGGCAGGAATTCGTCGAGGTCTTCATCATCGAGGATGATCGCCGCGCCGTTGCGTTCCAGGTACCTCGCATTCAGCTTCTGGTGGCCGCCCGCGTACGGATAGGGGACGAGGATGGCCGGCAGGCCGACCGCCGGCAATTCGCCCATCACCGACGCGCCCGAGCGGCACACGGCCAGGTCCGCTGCCGCCATGGCCCAGGGGTAGTCGTCGTGCAGGTAACCGTACAGGTGATAACGGCCGCGCGCGCGCTCGGGAAGCGCGTTGCGGACTTCGGTGAGCCAGGCTTCGTCGGCCCGGCCGCAGAGGTGGATGACTTCGCAAAGTTCCAGGAGGCCGCCGAGTTGCGCGGCGACCGCCCGGTTTATGCTGTGCGCGCCCGAAGACGCGCCGGTAATGAAAACCACCTTCTCTTCGGGGTCGAGACCGAGGCGCTGCCTGCCTCCGCCCCGGTCCACGTGCCAGAACTCCTCGCGCACGGGGTATCCGGTCACGACCGTGCGGCCACTGGGCAGCCTCCGGAGGCTCTCCACCGCCGTAACTGCAATCTTGTGAGCGAGGCGCGCTATGGCGCGGACCGACCAGCCCGGATTGAGGTCCGGAAGATACACGGCCAGCGGGACGCCCCTGCTGCGGGCGGCGATAGCCACCGGGAAGCTGGCGTAGCCGCCCGTGGAAAGCACAACCTGGGGGTGAAAGTCGGACAGGACCTTTCTGGCCTGCCGGACGCCCGCGGCGATCTTGCCGGCGTTCCCGGCCATCTCCCAGGGCATTCGGCCCCGGATCGGCGCGGCGCTAACTTGCTCCATCGCAAAACCCGCTCGCGTAACGATGTCCGACTCCTGCCCGCCGGCGCCGACGTAGAGGACGTTGAGGTCCTCCCCCCCTGGCAGGACGTCACGCACTGCCTGGGCGATAGCGAGCGCCGGGTAGACGTGCCCGCCCGTGCCGCCGCCGCTCAGGACGAGCCTCACGCGTGCCCCCTGCCATAAGCCGGGTCGCGGCGGGGCTCGCGCCGCGCTGTGTGCGGGGCCTTCTGTTGTCGCTCGGCATAGGGTGCTGACGATGTATATCGCGACACGCTGAGGAGGATGCCCACGCCGGCCATTACCGCGACGAGCGCCGAACCTCCGTAGCTGAGGAAGGGTAGAGGGACCCCCGTCAGGGGGATCGTCCGGGTGATACCCAGGATGTTTATCAACGTCTGGTAGGCAATCCACGAGACGATACCCACGCCCAGCAGCGTCGCGAAGTTGTCGCGTGCCGCCAGCGTGACTTTCAGGCCGCGGAAGATGAAGAAGGCGATCAGCCCCAGGATCAGCATCAGGCCAACGAAGCCTAGTTCTTCCCCCAGGATGGCGAAGACTCCGTCGGTGTGGGACCCGGGCACGTAGAGGTACTTCTGCCTGCTCTCCGCCCATCCCAGCCCGACGGGGCCGCCGCTGCCCAGCGCGACGAGCAGCTGGATGATCTGAAAGCCCACCCCCTGGGGGTCCGATTCCGGCGAGAAGAAGCTGGTCAGGCGGTCAAGTTGATAGTCCTTGGTCTGGATCACGAAGTAGCTGGCCGCCGTGCCGACGCTGAGGAGGAGAGCGAGGTGGCTTATCGGCGCGCCCGCAACGAAGAAGAGCGTGCAGGCGACGAGCACCACGATAATCGTCGTGCCCATGTCAGGCTCAGCGATGATCAATGCACCGACCACGCTGAGGAAGAGCACGAACGGGACGAAGCCCAGGCTGAAGTCACGGATCTGCTGGCCGCGCGATGCCAGCCAGGCTGAGATGTACACGACGACAGCCAGCTTCGCGAACTCGCTCGGCTGGAGGGCGACCGGCCCAACCTCAATCCACCGCTGGGCGCCGTTGCGCTCCACGCCGAGCGGGCTAAGGACGAGCGCCAGCCCGACCAGGGCGACCAGGAGCATGGGCGCGCTCCAGATCCGCAGCCGGTTGTAGTCGATCCGCATGAAGAACACCAGCGCGGCAAGACCGGCGAGTGCAAAGATGGCCTGCCGCTGGACGAAGTAGTTCGCGTTCCCGAATTCGTGGTAGGCGACGGCGTAACTCGATGTGTACACGGCCAGCAGGCCGGTGATGAGCAGCATGGCAGTCGCGACCAGCAGGAGATAGTCGGGCTGACCGGGGCGGGGGTTCCCGGCGCGGCGGGTGGTGTTGTCCGTGGGTGCTATAGCCCTGCTCCTTTCGTGCTGCCGCCGGCCTCTTTCAAACCCTCCACGAGCGCGCGGAAGTGTTCCCCGCGGCGTTCAAAGTTGTCGTAGGCGTCGTAACTGGTGCATGCCGGGGAAAGGAGGACCACGTCCCCGGGCTGCGCCGCGGCCGCGGCAGCCGCCACCGCCTCGGCCAGTCCGTCAACCCGCACAACGGGAGTGTTGCGGGGGTTGTTCTCAGCCCGGATGGCGTTCTCGATCTTCCCGGCGGATTCGCCAAACAGCACGATCGCCCGGCACCGGTCGAGCGCTTCGCGGGCCAGTTCCTCCAGCGGAAGCTGCTTGTCGCGTCCGCCGAGGAGGAGGGCCATGGGCTGCTCGAATGACCGAAGGCCTGCCAGCGTGCGCTCCGGCGTGGTGGCTATCGAATCGTTGTAGTACTGCACGCCCTCCGCCTCGCCGACGAGCTCGAGCCTGTGAGGCACGCCACGGAACGACTCCGCGCCGCAGGCGATCGCTCCGGGCGAGGCCCCGCAGCCGATGGCTATCGCCGCTGCGGCAACCGCGTTCTCCTGGTTGTGGCGCCCTCTCAGCTGCAACCATGCAACGTTGAAGAGCGGCAGGGCGGCCCCTTCGTCCACGAAGAAGGCGGAGCCGTCGCGGACAACGACGCCGCACGAACCGGCGGGCAGCTCACCTGCCATCGTGAACCAGAGGAGACGACCGCGCACCAGCGGCTCAAGCGCACGCGTCTCCGGATCGTCGTATCCGAGTACGGCGATGTCATCGGCATCCTGGTAGCGCAGGATATTGGCCTTCAACGCGCGGTAGTCGTCCCACGCGAAGCGGTCCAGGTGGTTCGGGGTGATGTTCAAAACCGCAGCGACGTGCGGGCTGCGGTCGATCAACTGGAGCTGAGTATGGCTGATTTCCAGCACAGACCACGTGTACGGCCGGATGGAGTCGAGCTGGTCCAGGAGGCCGATGCCGATATTGCCGCCGACGAAGACAGGGCGCTCGTCAGCGCGCAGCATCTCCGCTACCAGAGCAGTAGTGGTGGTCTTGCCGCTCGAACCGGTGATCCCGACGACCGGGCCCGGCGCGAGCTGGAGGAACAGTTGGACCATGGAGTACAGCGGCGTCCCGCGGTCGCGTGCAGCCCGCAACCCTTCGGCCTCCAGCGGCACGCTCTGGGACAGGAAGATCGCGTCGCTGCCGGACACCGCGTCCGCTGCACCGGACCCGAGGCGCAATTCGACGGGCAGACCCTCGACGTCGCGCAGGCGGTCGGCAAGCCGGTCCGGGCTCTTCGCATCGGAGACCGTGACGGCGGCGCCACGGCGGCTCAGGTAGCGCACGAGGTCCACGCCCTCAACCCCGAGGCCGACGACGGTTACGCGCTTTCCGGCAAAGTCGAGCCTTTCCAGCTGCTGGAGGTCAATCATCCGTAGGCCTCCAGCGCGAGGGTGACGCCGAGGATGGCGCCCAGCGCCTGGACGATCCAGAAACGCTGGGTGGTCTGGACCTCGCTCCATCCGGACTTCTCGAAGTGGTGGTGGAGAGGCGCCATCCTGAACAGCCGCTTGCCGCCGGTGAAGCGGAAGTAGCCGACCTGGACGCCCACGGACAGTCCCTCTGCGACGAAGATGACGCCTATTAGCGGGAGTACCAGCCACTGACCGGTCATAAAGGCGACAATGGCCAGCCCCCCGCCCAGCGGAAGCGCTCCCACGTCGCCCATGAACACGCGCGCCGGGTATGAGTTGTGCCAGAGGAAACCGAGAAGCGTTCCGGCCACCGTGAAGCAAAGCGCCCCGAGGAACGCCTGCTCCTGGTACAGCGCGATGATTCCGTACGCCCCGTAAGCGATCGCCCCGGTCCCGGCAACCAGCCCGTCAAGACCATCCGTGACGGCGACGCCGCCAGCGGTGAGGACGATGACAACGATGGCAATCGGCAGATAGACCCAGGTGAGATCTTCCGCCCCGCTGTACGGGATGTGAACGCGGTTGAGGTCAAGCAGGCCCGGGTGGTAGAGCGCCACCGCCGCGCCGGCGCCAACGGCGATGAATGCCGCCAGCTTGGCGCGCCGCGTGAGCGCCTTCTGTTCACGGCCGCTCAGGGAACCAAGGTCATCGAGCAATCCGAGAACGCCAAGGCTGCCCATCACGAGGAGGGGGAGCCCGATGGACCAGCGGCCGACCAGGTTGCCCGCAACGGTTGTTGCAACGATTACAAGAAGGATGAACACTCCGCCGACGGTGGGAGTCCCGGCCTTTTCCTGGTGCGTCTCCGGCCCCCACTCGCTGATCTCCTTACCGAGTTTCAGACGCGTCATGACTTCGATCGCGGGATAGCCGGCGACGACCGTTGCGACGAGTGCGATGGCCGCCATTACGAGCGAGTCGGTGATCATGCGGGCGCGAGCTCCTGGACGAGGATTTCGAGTCCGACGGCGCGCGACGCCTTGATCAAGCACGTGTCTTCGGAGTCGAGCTCGGACCGCAGGAAGGGTGCTGCCGCGGCGGGTGTGTCGAATCTCTGGACCGCTGCATGCCCCGCGGCAACCGCGGCATCCGCCAGCGGCGCGGCGCCGTCGCCTACCACCACAAGCAGATCGCAGCGCCCGGGACAGTGGCGGCCGACCAGCTCGTGCCCGGCACGCTCGGCGCCGCCGAGCTCCCGCATGTGCCCGAGCACCGCGATCTTCCGCCCCGGGCATTCGGAAAGCAGGTCCAGCGCGGCGATCATCGAGGCGGGGCTGGCGTTGTACGAATCATCGATTATCGTGGACCCGCGCGGCCCCGCTCTACGGGTGAGACGCATGTCCATGCTCAGCTCACCCAGTGCGGCGGTAATCTCTGCTAAGGGCATTCCGTCGTCGAGCGCGACCGCTGCAGCTGCGAGTGCGGCGTACACGTGATGCTTGCCCGGCAGCGGACAGTTGACCTTCTCCTCTCCACCGGGACAGGCGAGCGTGAAACTGAACCCGTCGAGCCCGCGGCTCTCGATGCCGGTGGCGCGCACATCGCACTGATCCGACAGGCCGAATAGAACCGATCGCGCCCGGGTGCGGCGGGCCATGCCGACCGTACGCGGATCATCGCCGTTGAGGACAGCAAGGCCGGTCGCCGGGAGCGCCTCGACAAGCTCGGCTTTCCCGGCCGTGATCCGGCCGATCGACCCGGACCGTTCCATGTGAACTGCGCTGACGTTGGTAACGATGCCGACTTCCGGTCCGGCGATGCGTGCGAGGAGCCTGATGTCCCCGGGCACGTACATGCCCAGCTCCAGGACGGCGCGCTGATGTTCCGGGGCCAGCTTGAGGAGAGTCAGGGGGACCCCGATCTCGGTGTTCAGGTTCGCTTCCGTTTTGAGGGTGGTGTGGCGGCGAGAAAGGACGGCCGCAACGACCTCTTTTGTCGTTGTCTTGCCTACACTGCCGGTGATGCCGATCACCTTCAGGGCGTGGCGGGACCGCCAGCGGGCTGCGAGTCGCTGCAGAGCCGAGAGCGTATCCACAACGTGGAAGACAGCGGGGCCGTCGGCGATCTGAACGGGCCTGTCGACGATGACGCCGGCAGCGCCGGCGCGGACCGCATCCCCAATGAAGGCGTGGCCGTCGTGCCGCTCGCCGTGAATGGCGAAGAAGAGGTCGCGGGGCCCTGCCTCCCGCGAGTCGATGACGCTGCGGGAGAACTCGGGGTTATGGGCGTCCCGGGCAGAGACAAGCAGCGCCTTCAAGTCCTCACAGACGTCACTGGCGCGCATCGCTCCCATCCCGGTTTCCCTACTGCGTGCCCCTCACAAGGGCGGGTTCAGAAGGTGGGACCTTCATGTAGGCGAGGGCCTTCTCCACGATGCGGCCGAAGGATGGTGCGGCGACGACGGTGCCCCACGGCACGTCCTTCGGCTCGTCGATCTTGACAAGGATTGCGAGCTTCGGGTCGTTGAGAGGAGCGATGCCGGCGAAGGACGAGATATAGGTGTTGGGCTTGTATCCGCCTTTCTCGTCCGCGATGTTGGCTGTGCCGGACTTGCCGCCGACTTTGTAACCGTTGACTGCCAGGTACGGCTGCATTCCGTCAACGACAACGCCCATCATGTCGAGCAGGGTTCGCGAGGTCTCCGCTGAGATCGCCTGGCCGGATGCCTGCGGTTCGATGACCTCCGAGCCAAGAGTTCCCCGGATTTCCCGGACGAATTGGGGTTTCATCAGTGTGCCGCCGTTGGCGATTGCGGCGAGACCCATCGCTACCTGGAGCGGCGTGACACTGATCCCCTGCCCAAAGCTATTCGTGGCGGCGTCCACCGGCCGCCATCCCTCCGGGTCGTTCTGTGGTGTCCGCACCTGCCCCGGCGCTTCCCCGGAGAGGCCGCTGCCGGTCACCTGGCCGAAGCCGAAGCGGCGCACGTAGTCGTAGAAGTTGTCCGGCCCGCACAGGTTTGCCAGGTAGGCGGCGCCGGTATTCAGGCTCTTGGAGAGGATCTGCTGCACTGTCTGGGAGCCGTTGGCGGAGTTGTCCCAGTTGCGGATGCTCCAGCCGTCGATCTTGACGACGCCTTCGTCGTACCACCACGAATTGGGAGAGACCAGCCCAAGGTCGAGCGCTGCCCCGGCGGTGAACAGCTTGAAGACTGAACCGGGCTCGTACGTGTCCGTCAGCGCCCGGTTGCGGAACGTCGCCTGCTTCTTCTCGTCGCTGGCGTCGGGGTTCGCGAGGTCGAAGCCGGGCCGGCTCGCCATCGCCAGGATCTCGCCGGTCTTCGGCTCAACTACGATGATCGTTCCGCCCTTGGCCTTGTGTTCCTTCAGTACCCGGTCAAGCTCCTGCTCGGCCAACCTCTGGATGTAGCGGTCAATCGTCAGGACCACGTCAGACCCCGGCTTTGACGGCACCTCCGAACGTTGACCGACGGCGATTTCCCGCCCCAGACCGTCCCGCTCAAACGTCAGGCTGCCGGCGGATCCGCCTAAGACGGAGTCGAGGTCGGCCTCGACTCCGCTCAGCCCGGAATGGTCCTGGCCGACAAGACCGATAAGTTGCGCGGCGAGGTTGCCTTCCGGGTAGACGCGTCTCTGCCCCTGCAGCAGACGCACGCCGGGCAGGCCGAGTGCCCGGACTGCGGCTGCCTTCTCGTAGGTGATGTCGCGGACCACGGGAACCTCGAACACGTCCACGCTCTGAACGATGTCAAGCATCGATTGCGCGGGCGTCCCGGTTGCCTCGCTCAGCTTCTGCGCGGCCGCGGATGCCTGCACGGGATCACTCCACGCCCGGCGCTCGACCATCACGTTGTAGGTGTCCTCGCTCGCTGCCAGTGGGTGGCCGTTTCGGTCCAGCAGGGCGCCGCGCCGGTTGGAGACGGTTATCTCGCTGATATGACTGAGACGCGCCTGTTCAGCGTACTGGTCGTGGTGCACGATCTGGAGTTGCGCAAGCCGCACGACGGCCACGAACGTGCCGGCGGCGATCACGGCGATCACCGCCCAGATCCGCCATGTGCCGTGCTTGGAGTGCCTGGCCGCCACTGGTGCTCGCTCCGTCTATGGGGTGGGAATCCAGGAGGTGATCTCCTGCCATAGGCTCTTTCCGGCGTCCGGGTGCTGCTGCTGGTCCGGGAAGAACCGCTCCGGTAAACGGTTCGGTGCCGGGGGTGGCGCGTCCACGCTGATGTACTGGACGTCAGTTGGCGGCACCATCCTCAGGCGGGTCCGCGCGTCCCGCTCGATGCGGTCAAGGCTGGCCAGACCCGCCACCTTCACTTCCTGCTCGTGAAGACGGGCCTGCCAGTCCGAGCGCCTTTGCTCAAGGTCTCGCACTCTACCGGCCGTCGATGCTGCGCCGCTTGACTGCACAAGCGGCAGCAGCGCGGCGAGCCCGACAACCATGGCGGCCGCCAGGAGGAGGACGGGCAGTGTCGAGAAGCCCCAGAGTCTGGGGACGGCCGGCGCGTGGCGGGTGTGTGTGGATGCCATATCAGTCTGCCTCTTCAACGCGCTCCGCGGCGCGAAGGTGTGCGCTGCGGCTGCGGGGGTTGCGCTGGACCTCTTCCGGGGACGGGGACACCGGCCGCCTGGTGACGATGCGCAGGGTCGCCCTGTGCCCGCAGGTGCACGTGGGCTGCTCGGGCGGGCAGATGCAGTCGCGCGACTCGCGCTGGAAGTACTGCTTGACGATCCGGTCTTCGAGCGAATGGAAGGAGATGACAACGAGCCGGCCGCCGCTGCCGAGAAGTCCGCGCGCCTGCTCAAGGCCGGTTGTCAGAGCGGTAAGTTCATCGTTGACGGCGATTCGCAGCGCCTGGAAGGTCCGCGTGGCGGGATGGATGCGGCTGCGGTCCCGCGGGACAGTGCGCTGGATTATCGCGGCCAGCTCCGTAGTGGTATGCACGGGGCGCGCGGCGACGATGGCGGCAGCGATGCGGCGGCTGTAGTGCTCCTCGCCGAACTCCCAGATTACCGATGCAAGGTCGTCCCGGCCGTAGCCGTTCACGATGTCGGCCGCTGTCAGCGTCTGCGACTCGCTGAACCGCATATCGAGCGGCGCCTCCTGCTGGAAGCTGAAGCCGCGCTCCGCGAGCGCCAGCTGCATCGAGGAGATGCCAAGGTCAAAGAGGATGCCGTGAACCGGGAAGAAGTTGTACCGCCGGGCCACGGTGTCCAGGTCCCGGAAATTGGCATTGACGAGGACGACGGAGTCCGGGTACTCCTCGAGCGAGCCGCGGGCGAACTCAATCGCGGCCGGGTCGGCGTCGAGTCCCAGCACCATGCCGCCGGGCTCGGACTCGCGGAGTATCGCGAGTGAATGCCCGCCGGCGCCGGCGGTGCAGTCGATGTAGCGGCCGCCGGGCTGGACCGCCAGATAGCGGATGGCTTCGTCCAGGAGGACGGAGGTGTGGAACAGGGTATCCCGGGGGGACTGGATTGCAACCACCTCCCTACTCCTCGGACCTCTGTCCATCTGGCGAGGCCATCTCGGCCTCCCCGATCTCGTGCCGCCAGCGCTCCGGGTTCCATATCTCGAGGCTTTCCCGGTTTCCTGCCACGATGACGTTTCCGTCGAGCGCGGCAAGCTGGCGCAGCGGCGCGGGGATGAGGAGGCGCCCCTGGCGGTCCAGCTCGGCGTCGAAGGCCCGCGCGTCGAAGAGCCTTCGGGCCCTGCGGCCCTCCAGGGTGGTCGCAGGACTGGACGCGAACTGCTCGGAAAGGCGCTGGAACTCTGCTTCCGGGAAGACCTGGAGGCAGCCCTCCGGCGCCGGGGTTATTACTGCTGTGTTGCCGGGGAAGGCGGCACGCCACTTCGCCGGGATGGCGACTCGCCCCCGGTCGTCGAGTGAGTGTTCGACGCTTCCCCTGAACTGCATAGTGACAGTAGACCCTTGTTAGGTTTTCCCCACGGGGGTTAGAATCGAAGCGTCCGGTCGGAGTGGCCGGAGTGACCAAAACCGAAGACGCCGGAGGTGGGATTTCCCCCATTTCTCCCCACTTCGACCCACAGCATACCACCCAGCCCCCCGCTGTCAAGGGCTTATACAATTCTTGTTCCACTTTTCCACACAGATTCGTTTTCGGGACTGATCGCATCCGTCGACTACCCGGGGGAAGCGCGTGTTTAGCGCCGCCGTTCTGACCGTTTCCGACAAGGGGTCGCGGGGCGAGCGCGAGGACACTTCCGGCGCCGCGATTCGCGAGATCCTGGAATCCGCCGGCATCGAGGTGTCGCGCTACGAGGTGATCCCGGACGAGCGCGACCTGATCGCGGCACGCCTGTCCGAATGGGCGGACGCGGGCGCCTCGCAGTTGATTGTCACAACAGGGGGCACCGGCCTCGGTCCGCGCGACGTAACTCCGGATGCCACCCGCTCAGTTATCGAATACGAAGTGCCCGGTATCGCCGAGGCGATGCGCGCTGAGGGCTTGAAGCACACCCCAATGTCCATGATCAGCCGCGCCGTCGCGGGTGTGCGGAGCGGCGTCCTCATCATCAACCTTCCCGGCAGCCCCAGGGGCGTGCGCCAGAACCTGGGCGTCGTCGCCCCGGTACTCCAGCACGCGCTGGAGTTGCTCGGCGGCGACGCGCGCGATCACGCCGTGGGGTGAAGTGGGGAACCGGCTGGCATTGTAAGCTCTAGCCGTGCGCATCGATATCCTGACGCTCTTCCCCAGCATGTTCCGCGGGCCCTTCGACGAGTCCATTGTCAAGCGCGCCGTTGACGCCGGTATCGTGCAGATCCACGTCCATGACATCCGCGACTGGGCCAGGGGTAAGCACAGCGTAGCCGACGACTATCCGTACGGCGGCGGTCCGGGCATGGTCCTCAAGCCTGAGCCGGTGTTTGCGGCCGCCGAGGCAGTGCTGCGCATGGCGCCGGAGCGCGGGCCGCTGGTCCTGATGACCCCGATCGGCCGGCGGTTCGACCATGAGGTTGCGCTGGAGCTGGCCGGGCAGGAGCGTCTGATCATCCTTTGCGGCCACTACGAAGGCTTCGACGCGCGCGTTCACGAACACCTCGCCACCGACGAGATCAGCGTCGGCGACTACGTGCTGTCCGGGGGCGAGATCCCGGCGATGATTGTGGTGGACGCCGTGGTCAGGCACCTCCCCGGAGCGCTCGGGTGCGCCGAGTCAGCGGAGCAGGAGTCGTTCGCGGACGGCCTGCTGGAAGCGCCTCACTACACCCGCCCGCCCGGGTTCCGCGGTTGGCAGGTGCCTGAAGTCCTGCTGTCCGGCCACCACGCTGAGGTCGCGAAGTGGCGCCGGCGCCAGAACCTTCTCCTCACCGCGCAGCGTCGGCCCGACCTACTGGCGGGTTTAGGCATCGGTAAGGAAGAACAGGAGTGGCTGGCGGAACAGCTCGGGGTTTGGCCTCCGGAAGGTTAGGCCGCAAGCTCCTTCTCTAGTTGAGCGAGGCCCATCGGCCCGAGGTTGAGGGCGTCCGTGTGGAACGACTTCAGGTCGAACGCCGACCCCTGCTTTTTTCGCGCCGCGTCCCTGGTCCGCAGCCAGTAGCGCTCGCCCACCTTGTAGGAGATCGCCTGCGCCGGCCAGCCGAGGTAGCGGACGACTTCGCTGGCCATGAACTGGCGCGGGCGGCGGGTCCGCTCCGTGGCGAAGTCGACGGCGAGGTCGTGGTTCCAGGTCTCGCCCGGGTGGAAGGACTCGCCAGCCGGGATCGCCAGCTCCAGGTGCATGCCGATATCGATGATAACTCGCACGGCCCGGAGCGCCTGGCCGCTCAGCATCCCCAGGTAGTAGTCGGGGTTGTCCAGGTAGCCCAGCTCCGCCATCAGCCGCTCCGCGTAGAGCGCCCAGCCCTCGCCGTGGCCGGAGATGAACGTGAGGAGGCGCTGGTAGCGCGAAAGGTTCTCGGCCTGGAGGCGGACGCTGGCGACCTGCAGGTGGTGGCCGGGGACGCCTTCGTGGTAAACGGTCGTGACATCGCCCCACTTCGGGAAGCGGGTGTTGCCGCCCGTCGGCCACCAGGTGCGACCCGGACGCGACAGGTCTTCGGACGGGCCGGTATAGTACGCGGCCAGCGCGCCGCCCGGCGGCGGGATCATCACCTCGACGCGCCGGATCGAGTCCGGGATCTCGAAGTGCTTGCCGTGCAACTCCTCCAGCGCCTGGTCGTGCAACTCCTGCAGCCAGCGCTGGTAGTTCTCCTCGCCTTCGACCACGCGCGCGGGGTCCGTCTCCAGGAGCTCAGTCACTTCACCCATCGAGCCACCCGGGATGATTCGGTCCGCCGTCCGCCGCATCTCGTCTTCGATGCGGTGCAGTTCCTCCCAGCCCCAACGGTACGTCTCCTCGAGGTCGATCTTAGCGCCGAGGAAGGCGCGCGACATCAATTGATAGCGATCGCGGCCAGCAGCCTCGTTCTCGCTGGCCTTTGGCAGGTACTCGTCGCGGAGGTAGGCGTGCATCTGCGCGTAACCCGCGATTGCCGCTGCCACGCCTTCCTCGATGTCGGTTCTGAGCGCATCCGAGAAGCCCATCTCATTCCTGGCCTTTTCGAAAAGCGCGTTCAGCATCGTGAAGTACGATGGCTTGCCCTCGGTGGCGGCGAGGTTTCCGAAAACGCGCGCCTGCTCGGCGCCCTCCGCGGCTTGCCGCTTCGATGCGGAGAGTTTCGTGCGCAGCCCCTTGGACAGCGTCTGGCGGTAGCCCGCCAGTGTCTCAGGCACGAGCTTGAGGCGCGCGGCGATGTTGGACCAGTCCTCCTCGGTCTCCTTGGCCATGAGGTCGAACACCTGGCGCACGCCCTGCAGCGGGCTGGCGATGATCCGGAGCGCCCGCAGGTACTCCTTCGCTTCGTAGGTCTCCAGCGAAACGCCGAGGCGCTCCAGCATCACATCGCGGGCGATGCGGTCCGGTTTGCCCTCGGGCTCGGCGGCATTCAACGCGGTGGCCGTCCGGCGGTTCAGTTCGGCGATGCGGGCCGGTCCCTCCGGCGAGAGGTCCGGCATCTCGCGCTCGTGGCCGGGAACGCCGATGGCCGTGGCCAGCGACGGCTCCAGTGCGGCGATGTCATCAACGTATTTATCGGCGATCTCGAATATGCGAGACATGGCGGCTCCGAATGGTCAAGCGTGAAGGGTGAATGGTGAAATGATACGCTGGCGACCGCCGAGAACCCAGAGCAAGTTCAGGGCTCAACGCGCTGGATGCCGGGGATCCTGGAGATGCCCTTGTCGAAGCTCACTATCTGCTGCAAACCCAGCCGCTTCATCAGGACAGCGTGATAAGCATCGACGAATGAGGTGTTGTGGGTCGTGTATATCCGGAAGATGTCGCGGAACCGGCGCTTCCCCGGCATAACTATCCCCGGCAGCTCGATTAGCGGCAGAACGGCGTCGCGCACGTCGGCTTTGGGAATCCCATACTGGCGCTGTAGCGTGAAGACCGTTTCGAAGATCACGGTATCCGCAGTCCGGACCGCGATCTCGCCGGCCTCGATCCGCCGCAGGTAATCGGTTGAGCGATGGGACTGCCGCGGGTCATCCTGAAGCAGGTGGCGCAGGATTACATTGGTGTCGAGGAAGGGCAGTGCGCCCACTTATTCTTCCTCGCGTCTGTCCGCATGCTCTACGAAACCAAGTTCCGCTATCTCACGAAGCTGCTCGGCCGAGAGCCGCGGTCCGCGACCCTTGAAGAGACCAGCCGTGCGCGCCACAACGCTCTCGCCCCGCTTGAAGTGGATGCCCGCCTCGTCAACGACGAATGTTACTCGATCACCTTCCTTGATCCCCATCTCGCGACGGATTTCGACCGGCACGGTGACCTGCCCTTTGCGCGTTACCGTTGTCATTAGCTGTCTCATGGTTCAACATTCCTTGGGACAAGTACTACCGGCATACTAACAAGTACTAAACGTCACGTCAATCACAACAGCGAAGCGGGGTCCACGTCGATCGTCCAGCCGCGCGGCAGCGCTTCGTTGTGCAACGCCGCGGTAGGGTCGGTTCCCCGCAGAACGACGTTCCAGCGCCAGCGGCCCCGGATGCGGGGAACGAAAGCAGGCGCCGGGCCCAGGATGTCGAGGTTTGGCAGCGCGAGGTGGCCTCGCTCGGCGCGGAGGCGGCGGGCCATCAGCGTCGCCTGGTCGCGGGCGTAGCCGGCGTTGGTGTGCGCGAATGTGAGGCGGACGAGCCGGCCGAACGGAGGGTAGCCGAGTCGGCGCCGGAAGTCGATCTCGCGCTCGTAGAGGGCGTGGTAGTTGTGCCGCGCTGCCGCCTCGATGGCGTAATGGTCGGGCGTGTAGGTCTGGATGATTACGCGTCCGCCGCGCTCCCCGCGCCCGGCGCGGCCTGCGACCTGTTCGAGCAGCTGGAAGGTGCGCTCGCCGGCGCGAAAGTCGGGCAGGTGGAGGGCGATGTCGGCGGAGACGACGCCGACGAGCGTGACGAGCGGAATGTCGAGCCCCTTCGCCACCATCTGCGTTCCGATCAGGATGTCGGCCTCGTGGGCGAGGAAGCGGGCGAGGATCGACTCGTGCGAGTCGCGGCCGCCGGTGACGTCGCGGTCCCAGCGCACGGTGCGAGCGCCGGGAAAGACCGCGTGCACCTCCTCTTCCACGCGCTCCGTGCCGAGGCCGACCTGGCGGACGCGCGTCCCTTTGCAGGCGGCGCAGGCCGCCGGCACCGCGTATCGCCGGTTGCAGTAGTGGCACACGAGCCGCGCCTCCGGCTCGCCGGGGTCGGCGCCCGCCGGGGCGTGGTAGGTGAGGGCGACGGCGCAGGAGCGGCACTCTGGGACGTGGCCGCAGTCCCGGCACTGGACGAAGGACGCGGTGCCGCGGCGGTTGAGGAAGAGGATCACCTGCTCGCGCGCGCCGAGAGCGGAGCGGATGGCCGAAGTGAGGTCGCGGCTGAAGATGCCGCGGTTGCCGGCCTTCAACTCCTCGCGCAGGTCGACCACTTCCACGTCCGGCAGAGGCGCCGTCCTGACACTTCCGCCCGCCGGCACCAGGCGCTCCGGCAGCTCCAGCAGCTGGAGAGCGCCGGACCGGGCCCGGAAATGCGTCTCGACGTCGGGCGTCGCCGAACCAAGGACGAGAACCGCATCCGTCAGGCGGCAGAGCTCCTCGGCTGCGGCGCGGGCGTGATAGCGGGGCGAGGCGTCCTGCTGCTTGTACGTCCACTCGTGCTCTTCGTCGATGATCACGATGCCGAGGTCGGGCTGCGGTGCGAACAGCGCGCCGCGGGCGCCGATCACCACCTGGAAGCGGCCGTCGCGCACCTCGTGCCAGACGTCGAACTGCTCCCCGAGCGACATCTCACTGTGGAGCACCGCGACCTGCCCGGGGAAGCGCTCGGCGAAGCGGCGGACGGTCTGCGGGGTGAGCGCGATCTCCGGCACGAGGACGATGGCTCGCCTGCCGAGAGCGACGGCGTGGTCGAGGGCGGCGAGGTAGACCTCGGTCTTGCCGCTGCCGGTGACGCCGTGGAGGAGGAAGGCGGAAGAGTGAAGAGTGAAGAGTGAAGAGTGAAGGGCGGCGCGGATGGCTTCGGCTGCGGCCTGCTGGTCGCGGGTCAGTGCCGGGGCGGCGCGCTGTGGGTAGACACGGCCAGCCAGCGGGTCGCGGATGATGGGCAGAATTTCGACAGTCGCCGTGCCGTCCGCCTGGAGGTCGCGGAGGACGGCCGGCGTTGCGCCGATCCTGCGGGCGCGGCTGAGCGGGATGATGCTCTCGTCCGCCAGTGCCTCCAGGAGGACGGCGAGCTTGGGGCCCTTCGCGGCGCCGCCTTGCTTGAGTTCCGCGATCCGCGAACGCACAGCCGCTTCGGGCGCCGTGAGCCGCAGGTGCGGCGCGGACTTCGAAGAAACGGGCGGGCGTGCGAGGCGGTACGTCCGCGCGATGTGTCCGCTGCGGATCAGCGACCCGATCGCCCGAATTGAGCCGCGTCCAGGCAGGGCCCTTTTGAGCGCTTCGACCTCGGTCTCGCCGTGCTCCCGGAGGTGCGCGAGGATGGTCTGTTCGGCGTCAGACAGCCTCTGGCCAACGCCCTCAGGGGCGCCGGGCTCGCCCAGCCAGAACGCGGGTTGCAGGTAGGTCAGCGGTTTGCGCTTGAAGCCGGCAGGGAGCATGAGCGAGAGGCAGTCGAACAGCGGCGCCAGGTAGTGGTCGCTAATCCAGCGGGCGAGGGCGATCCGCTCCGGTGTTAGCAGGGGGCGCTCGTCGATGACGCCTTCGATGTCGCGTGCCTCGGCGAACGCCGGCACGGGCCCGACTTCAGTGACAATGCCCTGGAGAGTGCGCGGCCCGAAAGGGACGTAGACGGCATGTCCGGGAGATAGATCGAGCCCCTCGGGGATGCGATAGGTGAAGGTCTGCCGGAGGGGAGCGGTGGCGTTGACCGCGACCTCGGCGTACATGGGTACAGGGTCGAGGGTCAGGGGTTACGGGTCAAGGTGAGAAGTGAGACGTGCTATTTGTCTTCGGCGGACTCGGGTTCTTCCGCGCCGCCTTCGTCCGAGGGCTCTTCGGTCGCCGCCTCTGGTGCGACTTCATCCGCCGCCGGCTCCTCCGCCGCCGGCTCTTCGGCCGGTAGTTCCTCCACCGATGCTTCCGGTTCAGGCCCTCCACTCTCCGCC
>JBBISJ010000002.1:0-66179 GCA_037441345.1 Chloroflexota bacterium | reverse complement strand
GGTCTCCTCGATCAGCTCCTCTTCGGCCTCTAACTCCTCTTCGACAACTTCCTCTTCTTCGGCGACGTATGGCCGGTTGGTCAGGGCCTCGAAGCGCGCGCGGGAGCCGGCCTTCAGGCGGGCGGCCTTGCCGACGCGCTCGCGCAGGTAGTAAAGCCGGGAACGCCGCACGCGCCCGACGCGGGTCACTTCTACCTTCTCGACAAGCGGCGAGAAGTAGGGGAAGACACGCTCGATCCCGACGCCGTGGCTGACGCGCCGGACCGTAAAGGCGGAGTTGACGCCGCCCTTCTTGATTCGGATGACGACGCCTTCGAACGCCTGGATGCGGCGCCGGTCGCCTTCCACCACTGTTGCGGAAACACGCACGGTGTCCCCGACGCGGAAGTCGGGGATATTCTTGTTGGGCTTGACGTCTATGTAGGCACTCGCGTCCATGGGCAACATTAGCAGTCTATCGGGGCGGCCTGTTTAGGGCAAGGCGAAATCGCGGTCAGCCGCTGTAGGTCCAGCCCGTGTAACTGGACGTTAGCGGCTCAGCTTCCCTGATCACTTCGCCGTCCAGGACCTCGCCTATCACCAGCACGTGGTCGCCGATCGCGTGTTCGCCGGAGAGCCGGCATTCGAGCCAGGCCATCGCATCGTCGAGTACCGGGCAGCCATTCCGCGTCTTGGTGTAGGACAGCCCCTCCAGCTTGTAGTGGACCTTCGTCCGCTCTTCGCCCTTTCGGCCCGCCACCTTCTCGCCGCTGTAAGGCTGGGCGAACCGGCGCGCCAGTTCCATACTGCCGTCGTCCTGGGCCAGGAGGTTGACCGTGAAGAAGGCGCGTTCCCGGACGTTCTGAAGGGTGTGCGAGTTTGGCTCAAAGGACACGGCCAGGAGGCGGGGCTCGAACGAGACCTGCATCACCCAGTCGGCCATCATGCCGTTCACTAGGCCGTTTTCCTCGATGGAGCCGACGATATAGAGCCCGTACGGCATCTCGTGCATGACGCGCTCGGCTTCGGAGGGGGACATGGTCCTAGTTGGCGTCGAGTTCGCGGATGTCGTGCGGGATCACGACGATCCAGAGGTCGTCTTCAAGGAGGATGTCAGTGGAGATCGATCCAAGCGTCCTGGCCAGCTTGCCGAAGCTTCCCCTGTCAACGAACGCATTGATGCGGTAGTCCTTCGGCCCCAACCTGGATACAGCGAATCGGGCCTCCGGGTGGCACGCGACGACCGTGGCCTGTATATCGGCGATCCTCTGCTCCGCCAGTTCAACGAGATGCCGGCCCTCGGCAACCTGTGCCTCGTATTCGGCCGATGTCTCCCGGAGAGTCGTCAGCTTCATCATGGACTCGACTCCTTGAACGATGCGTCCTGCGCCCCGTATGCCGCGGGATGCGTCGCGCCTGGCAACGTCACCGGCCTCGTAATCACCGACCACGCGCGTTCGAAACAGGTCGTCGAGCAAGGCCGGGAAGTCGCTGTCCAGGAGCTTGCGACGCCTCACCAGTTTACCGGAGAACTGGCTGTTCACGAAGCGATGCTGCCATTGATTCCCGGCTGGTCGTATTCCGGCATTGATCAGCGCCGCCACGGCCGCCTGGAACGCCGCGTAGTACGAGCGGTTCGCCGCCGAGTTGTACCGCCCGGCCCTTACGTCGGCCTCTGCGGACGCAAGGCTTTCCCGGGCCTTGCGCAAGAACCGGCCCGCATCAGTCACCACGTACCACCTGCGTGCCCATCGACTGCATCTGCTGCACCGTTTGCAGCAGCTGGTCGGGGTCCGTTACCGGCGGCGAGCACATCGTCCCGGAGCAGACGTAGGCGGCGGGGGTAGGCTCCGGCGGCAGGAAGAGGGCCGCAATCCGGTCCGGGGCGTTCGCCGGGTCCAGAAGCTGGACGGCGCGCGCGGCCAAAGGCAAGGCGAGCGCCGCGGAATGGAGCGCCGCGGCTGATTCGGTGCTGCCGACGATGTTTACCTCGGCCGGCGGGTTGAGGAAGATATCCGCTTGCTTCGCGTACCCTGCTGCGTGGAATCCCATCTGCTGGTACACCCCCACGAACGCCTCCAGCGTCCGCCGGGCGATGCTGAGGTAGCGCTCCTCACGGGTCATGTGCCCCAGCCGGAGGAACACCTCGGCGCAGACGGCGTTCTCCTGCACCGACTTCTGGCGGTCCCTCAGCCGGCCCACGTCCTCCGTCTCGTCCCACACGTCCCAGAAGCCGCCGGTCTCACCGTCCAGGAACCGGCTTTCCAGGAATGCGGCCAGCTCCTCCGCGCGTGCGAAGTACCCCGCGTCGCCTGTCACCTCGTACGCGTCCAGCAGCGCGCGCGCCGTCTGCGACTGGTCGGCCAGGAGTCCGAGGACGTGGGGCAAACCGTCGTGGTAACGGTACATCCCCCGGCCCGGCTCGCGGCATGACTCCCAGAGGAACTCCAGCGCCGGGACGGCGCGATCGCGTAATTCGGGCCGGCCGAGCGTCCACGACGCTTCGAGGTACGCGGAGATCATCTGCGCGTTCCACGCGGTATAGCAGGTGCGGTCGATGTACGGCTCAGCGTGGTCCTTTCGCTGGTCCGCGCTCAGCCGGTAGAACTCTTCGTCCGCATCCTGGGAGCCGTAGAAGTAGCCGGCCGCCTCGTCGCGCAGCTTCCAGTCCACGTAGGCGATGATCCCCTCTGCGATCCGCCGGTGATCGTCCTGCCGCGTGATCCGGTAGAGGGCGAGTGCGTTGCGCAGAAGCCCCGCTTCGTCCTCGAGCATCTTTTCGTAGTGCGGCTCGCTCCAGTCGCGCCGAGTCGCGTACCGGAAGAAGCCGTTCCATTCGCGGTCGTAGACCTCGCCCGCGTGCATCATC
Source organism: Chloroflexota bacterium (assembly GCA_037441345.1). Lineage (GTDB taxonomy): Bacteria > Chloroflexota > Dehalococcoidia > SM23-28-2 > RBG-16-64-32 > DATKKM01. The sequence continues at coordinate 63,331 of JBBISJ010000002.1, read as the reverse complement.
TCCAGCGTCTTGCGAGCCATGTGCAGTGGGTCGGGGTCGCCGGTCTTCCGGTGCGCGTACAACAGCAGGTCGATGGCGTCCGTGTTCGGGAACTTCGGCGCCTCGCCGAAGCCGCCATAGAGCGGGTCGTAGTGGTTCATCGCGCTGCGGAGGATGTCGTCGTAAACGGCCGAGGTCAGCTCACCGGCGCCCTTCGCGTACGCAGCCGCCCGACTCTCGCGCATCTCGACTGCCTTCGCCGTGATCTCGTCGCGGTTGCTCACGAAGTGCGTGTAGACCTTGGGCAGCACGTCCTTCATCTGGTCGGGCGGGATGTAAGTCGCCCCGGCCAGGATCTCGCCCTCGGGCGTCAGGAACGCCGTCGTCGGCCAGCCGCCCATGTTGTAGCGCGCATTGACGTCCGGCCGCTGGTCGTTGTCGACGCGCACGGGAATGAAGCGCTCATTGATGAAGCTGATCACGCCCGGGTCCGAGTAAGTGGTCTCGTCCATCACGTGGCACCAGTGGCACCAGATCGCGGACAGCGACAGCAGCACCGGCTTGCCGGTCTCCGCCGCCTTCGCGAACGCCTCCGCGCCCCACTCCTTCCAGGCGATCTCGTGCGCGCGGTTCGGCCGCGGCGAGAAGTGGAACGTTGCACCGGCCATTGGCTGCCTCTTCTAGTCCACAGATGACACTGATGGCACAGATGAGTTGATCAGATAGCCACATGATGACACATCCGCGCCCGTGCTGTGAGCGCCGCCCACGGCCGCGCGGAACGCCGCGTATCTCCCGCGAAGGCCGCGCGTTTCCTAGATGCGAGGCGAAAATGGGCAATTCTCCCCATGGCAAGATGGCTCGATCGGCGCAGAATGTTCGCAGGAGCGTTGATACATGCGAAGCGAGAGCGATGCCCCCCCCCGGCATTGACTGAACGGGAGGAGGAGATTGCGCGAATGGCGGCGGATGGCCTTTCGTGCGAAGAGGTAGCCGAACGGCTGGTGCTGAGCGTGAACACCGTGAAAACGCACCTGGAGCACGTTTACCTGAAGCTGGGTGTGCACAGCCGGGTGCAACTCGCCCGGAAGCTGGCGGAAAGCTCCGAAAAATCACCCGAACGGGTGATAGGCGGGGGCATCCGGAAGCGCGATCATGTGCTCAAGAAGAGGGTGATGGTATGAAAGCCCTTCTGCTTGGATTTGCCGGACTGGTAGCCGCGGCAGGCGTCGCCGGCGCCGTCTACGTGGCGATCCCCGGCGGCGGCGAGGAAGAGGTACTGCAGGACCTGCCGTCGGCCATTGTCACCGAGAGCGGGACCCAGACGCTGCAGGGGAGTGCAACAGCGGGGCGAACCGCGACAGCCACGGAAAGCGCGGACAAGGTGCTCGACTACACCGATCCTCTCTATGGGTACATGTTTCAGTATCCGGCTACGTGGTTGGTGTCGATAGAAGGGCAGAAGGGCGGATCTGTGACTTTGTACAGCTACGATCCGGCAACCATCCCGCCGGAGCAGGCAGGGATGCCCGTCCCGAAGGATAAGCTAAAGGCCGCGTTTGGGTTGCGGAAGGCGTCGAGCTCCCGCTGGAGCAGTGGTTGGCAGAGGGAAAAGGCAGTGCCGGTCAGGTTGCCCCACCACTAGTGCTGTCACAATCAGCGGTCACCTTAGGTGACAGGCAAGGGATTGTGGAAGAAACCCAGGATGGCGATGTGAGGCACATCGGCTATTACATACCTCTCAGTGGTACCCAAGTGTTCGTTGTGAACGCGGTTCCCGCCGATTCCCAAGTTTGGTCCGACTTCGAGCGCGTGCTGGCAACCATCCGGTTCAAGCCATGAAGGGTGTCCGCCTCGCGCTGATCGCGGTTGCTATATTGGCCGCTCTCGTCGTAAGGCCAAGTGGGACCACTGCCGGTGCTGGCGTCACGCTCCCGATCACTGGGTTCAGCGTCGGTTCGTGGTTCGACCACACCTCACCAGCGGTGTCTGGCTTGTACAGCGACAATTCGACTACGATGACGCGACACGATGGCGGCACTGGATACTCGTACAACGGTCATGCCGGGCTGGATTATCCGACTAGTCAACAGGGTTACAGTGTCATGGCTGCTGCATCGGGTATTGTTGAGTTTGTGGGCCTGCAAGACCCTCAGGACAGAACGAAGGGGTTTGGGTTCTACGTTCGGCTATGGCACTCGGGATCGAGCTACTCGACGTTGTACGGGCATATGCAGCAACAGGGCGTGGTGACACAGGGACAGCATGTGTCGCGAGGCCAGGTGCTGGGCTATAGCGGGAATACCGGGCAATCAACCGGTCCTCACCTGCACTTTGGCGTCTACACCACGCAGACGGGATGGACGCCCATCGATCCCTACGGCTGGTCGGGCGGAGGCAGCGACCCATGGTCAGCCGACAGGGGGTACCTGTGGTCAACAAACCCGCCCAGCTATCCCACCGTGTGTAGCTTCGACGCGAACGGCTACGAGGACATGGCTGCGGGCGCGGACGGGGAGGGCGTTAGCGGCACGACGGAAGCAGGCGCCGTGGAGGAGATGTCCGGCACCTCAGACGGGCTGAAAGCGACAAGCCCGAGTGACGACTTTCTCTGGTCGCAATCGGCTACCGGCGAAGGCGCCTCGGAGAGTTACGACCACTTCGGGTACGCGGTGGCCTGCGGTGACTTCAACGGCGATGGACGGGATGACCTCGCGGTTGGGGCGCCGCTGGAGGATGTCGGCAATGACACGGACGCGGGCCTGGTGAACGTCATCTACGGCTCGGCTGGTGGGCTGAACACCTCGGACGACCAGGAACTGCGACAGGATGCGCTGGGTGGTGCGTTCGAGGCAGGGGATCAGATGGGCAGCGCGTTAGGCGCCTGCGACTTCAGCGGCGATGCAAAGGACGACCTGGCCGTGGGGGCGCCGGCGGAGGACGTTAATACCGTCGCCAACGCCGGGGCCATCAATGTGATCTATGGCTCATCACCGCACCTCAGCGGGGCGCAGCAGTGGTGCCAGGGTTACAACGGCATGGCAGATGGATACGAGGCGGGAGACAGGCTCGGCAACGCGTTCGCCGCCTGCCGCTGGTGACGGCGGCTACCGTCAGCGACCCTACTTCGCGTCCGCGATCAGCTCAGCGATGATGTCGTAGCGGCCGAAGCTCGGCACCAGGTACACGCCGGCCGCGCCCTTGGCCCGGCACATCGCGATCGTGTCCCGCGCCATCGCCGCGCCCTCGCGCGGGCCGTTCGACTCGCCGGCGCGCCGCATCCGGTCGCGCACCGTCTCCGGGATTGTCATGCCCGGCACCTCGTTGTGCAGGAACTCGGCGTGGCGCGAGTTCGCCAGCGGCAGCACGCCGATCATCGTCGGCTTCTTGAACTTGGCCGTGCCGTCGAGGAAACGCTCCAGCACCTTCTCGTCGAAGACGTTCTGGGTCATGAAGAAGTGGCAACCCGCTTCCACCTTGCGCCGCATCAGCCGGATCTCCGTCTCCAGGGGGTCGGCGTTCAGGTTGGCCGAGGCGCCGATGAAGAAGCTCGCCTTGCCGGAGATCGACTTGCCGGTGAAGTCGACGCCGTCGTTCGCCAGCTTCAGGAAGCGGATCAGCCCCACGGCGCTCACGTCCCAGACGCCGACGATGTCTGTGTAGCCGCCGACCGACGGCGGGTCGCCGCGCAGACAGAGGATGCTGCGAATGCCCAGTGCGTGCGCGCCCACCATGTCGCTGTGGATCGCCATCGCGTTGCGGTCGCGCGTCGTGTAGTGCATGACGATATCCACGCCCAGCTCTTCCTTGAGCAGGATCGACATCGCCAGCGGCGACATCCTGATCTTGGCGGTGGGGCTGTCGCCGACGTTGATCGCGTCGGCTCCGGCGTCCCGCAGGAGGCGCGCCCCCTGGACGGCCTTCGCCGGGTTCAGCCCGTGCGGCGGGTCCACCTCGACGGTCATCACGAACTGGCCGGAGGTGACCCTGTCGCGGAAGCTGGCGGTGGTGGTGGCGGTCTCGCTCATGCTTGGAGGAAAGGTTACGGGAAGCGGGAAGGGTGGGGCAAACGGCGGAACTTATGCGCCGCCGCGTGCGTTGTAAGCGTGGAGGAGAAAATGGGTAATTCTCTCCATGACAACGTTGCTGGCGAGGCGCAGGATGGTTGCAGGAGCTTTGACCCGTGAGGAACGAAGGCGATGCCCCCCCCCGCATTTAAGTGAACGCGAGGAGGAGGTGCTGCGCCTGATCGCGCAGGGCGTCGGCGACCATGACATCGCCGCACGTCTGGTCATCAGCGAAGAGACAGTGAAGACACACGTGGAGCATATCTTCATCAAGCTGGGCGTGCGAAAGAGAACGGCTGCAGTGGCGGCCTGGATCACACTCAGTCGCGGCGATCCAGGCCCGGAAAATCCCCGAAAAGGGGGATAGGCAGGGGACCACGGCTGTGTCAGGCTGCAAGCGAAAGGATCAGTTTCCAACGGGTTACAGCTATGAAGCGCATTGGTCTAGGCTTGGTGGTAGCACTCGGTATCTGGGCCGCCTTGTCGGGATCCAATGCGCAGGCGACTCACTACTACGGTGGGAATCGTTGGCTGGGGTGGTCTGTCGACTGGTGTTTCGGCAACTCCCTGCCCAGCAGCTGGCAGACTCAGTACAGAAGCGCGGCTGACACATGGAACGGGTCACCCTCACGCTTCAGCCTGAATTGGTATACAGGAAGCGCCTGCACCGGCGTGCTCAATTCCGCCGGCAGCAGCAATACCTTTACGGAAAATGGCTGGCCCAACGACCCAGGAATGACGATAAACGCGTACGATCAGAATGGCTACATAATTCGCAAGCGTTCCTGGCTCAATACGGACTTCGCGTGGTCAACTACCATGGCTGAAGGCAGCAGTATGGGTTCTAGCACCAACAAATGTAGCCCTTCGTGTGACGTGAAGACCATCATCCTCCACGAATTCGGGCATTGGGTCAGGTTCACGCACGGAGGCTGCGATGTCTCGCCTAAGTCCACGATGTGTGTCGATTGGAAGGTGAGAAGATCCATCAATTCACATGATTCTAGCTCGCTCGTGGCCATTTACGGCTAGAAGTGAAGCGGACTTACACGGGGATCAGAGAGCAGGTGACCCAAGCGATGAGGACAGCGATCATCCTCGGCATGCTGGTAACGGTGGCAGGCGTGATACTTGCATGGCAAGTGTTGTACGTCGATTCGGGTGGAGGAGCCTTAACCGTTCGCACGATCAACCTCGATACATACAGGGGGCCGCTCACCCCCGGCGAACAGCCATCCGGGTTCGTCGATGACGTTCAGACTGTTGCCCTTGTCACAGTCCTGGACGTGGAGGAACCGCGCTGGAACAGCCCGGACGGGTCTTATCCCGGGGATTCCGCAGTCTCCTTTGGCACGGGGCTGGGCCTGGTGTACACACCTGTTCTTGTCAGCGTTGACCAGTACATCAAGGGGGCTGGGCCGGACAAGATACGCATATCGCAGTTGGGGGGGGCCAGAGACGGGATCAGTGTGACGATGGACAACGGGTATAAGTTTGACGTCGGCATGGAGGCCGTGGTGTTCTTGAACCCGCCGGGCACTAACATCTCGGGGTGGACCCTGGAAGACGCCTACGTCGTTTCTGGTGGGCGGGCCTACAGCAAATGGGACGACCGTGAGATGGCAGTCACCGACCTTATTGCGCAGTTGCGTCATGCCGCAGAACTAGAATCTGGTCCGCTAGACCCCGCTCTCCCATAAGGCCTCACGGGCTACTCGAGAGGGGGTCAGGAAGCATGAGCGCGCCTGGCATACGCGGGCTCCTTAAAGGATGATCCCGAGCAGGGCGTTATCGTTGTTACGGACAGGTTCGTTTCGCCCCTGCCTAAGGTGCTCGGCGAGTGTCGAGCCCCGGCGAAGGGTGGGCCGCTTCGGGGTCAGCACGATCAGTGGCTTCACGCGGACGCGGTACGGGTAGTCCTCCCTCGGCTTCCCTTCGACTCCGCTCAGGGCAGGTTTCGTGCTGACGAAGACCCGCTCGTGGTCCTCGAAGCACTCCGACGTGACTTCGGCGATGCCGCCGAACTTCATGGTCTTCGTCAGGTAGAAGATCAGCTTATCGCCGGGCTTGATGCGGGCGGCCTCGGTGCGGCGTGTGCTCTTGAAGCCGAAGACGTCGAAACCGCGCGCCTCGGCGATGCGCATGTTCTGTTCGGAGCCGACGACGATCCAGTAAGCCATGGTGGGTTCACCTCCGGTGTGATGGTCCTCCTCCCCGCCCCACCCCCAAAATAATATGGGAATTGGGGGGACACCCCCCATACCCCCCGGCAAAGGGGCTCCGCCCCTCTGCGCTCCCCACGATGGATGCAAAACGGGACGGGTGTTCAGGCGCGAACTCTAACGGGACTGACGGTGGATGCAAAACGGCCCGGAGCAAGTCAGGCTCCGGGCCGCCGGTTTCCGTTTTCCGGTTTCGGCTCTCGCCTCAGCAGCAGGCCTTCGCCTGGCCGCTGCCGTCTGCCGTCTGAAAGGACGAGCCGCAGGCGCAGGACTTGACCGCGTTCGGGTTGTGGATCGTGAAGCCGGCCTTCATCAGGTCGTCGATGTAGTCGATCTCCGCGCCTTCGAGCAGCGGTGCGCTGTCCGGGTCAACCACCAGCTTGATGCCGGCGTTCTCGATTACCAGGTCGTCATCCTCGACTTCGCGGGCCAGGGCCATCCCGTACTGGTAACCGGAGCACCCGCCGCCGGCCACGAATACCCGCAGGCCGGTGTCGACCGGGAGGCCTTTCTCCTCGAAGAGCGCCTTCGCCTTTTCCGCTGCCTTGTCAGTTACGCTGATCATCCTTCACCTCGGCCTAATAAAGTAACTTCCGACTTCCCAATTCAGGCTAGCAACGGGCAGTAAAGGTGTCAACTACTTTCTGCCCCACTTGCTGTAGGGCTGCGCCTCTACCACGCCAGCCCGAGTTCCCGTAGCTCCCGCTCCAGCGCCGATGTATCGCCCGTGTAGAAGATCGCGTGCAGCCCGGCCCGTCGCGCGCCCTCCACGTGCCCCGGCGAATCATCGACGTGCACGCAGGCTTCCGGCGGCAGGTCCAGCGCCTTTGCCGCATAGAGGTAGATTGGCTTAAAGGGCTTCTCGAGCCCGGTTCGGCCCGACGTGATCACCGCGTCGAAGCGCTCGATCGCTCCCCAGCCGTTCTGCAGCCGCGCTTCCAGCCGCACCGATGCATTGGAAAGCACTCCGACCTTGTACGTCTCCTGCAGGCGCCGCGCCAGTTCGACGACCGGCTCGTTCGGGCGACCGTAATCCTCGAGCACGCCGTAGAAGTCGAAGAAGACGGCGCGGATGCCGCCGCTCACTGCTTAGACTTCGACGCCGATGGAGCGCAGGTCTGCCGCGAACTGCTCGTAGCCCGTGAAGTGGAAGCCGTGCATCCCGATTTCACGGGCGGCGGCCGCGTACGAGCGCATATCGTCCGCGAAGACAGACTCCTCCGGCTCCACGTTCATCCGCTCCATCGCATAGCGCCAGATCGCGGGGTCTGGCTTGGCCATCTTGAGATCGCCGGAGCCGAGGATGTCGTCGAACATCGCGGAGAAGCCGGGGAAGCGCTCGCTCAGCCGCTCCGCCATCCCCGGCGTGGTGTTGGAGATGATGCCGACCTTGTAGCCGGCGGCCCGGAGCCGTCTCACCAGGTCGATCATGTCCGGGTTCAGCTCACGCTCTGCCTGTTCGAAGGCGCTCCAGATCTCCTCGGCGCGCGTGCGGCCGACGCGCTTTGCCAGGGCGGAGAGGACGGATTCGATCCACTCCTCCTCTGTGCAGGCGCCGACCTGGTGGTCCATGTACCTGCTCTCGATGTACACGCACTCCAGCAGCGTGCGCGGTGGTAGTGCGTGGATCGCCTCTAGCTCCTTGTGATTCACGCCGTCTGCGTGCTGGAGGAGGACGCCGCCGAAATCGAAAAACACTGCCTTGATCATGTGGACTCCTGCTGATTGCTCAATCGACGGCGCAGTCCGCCGCGAGGCTGGCGATGGCGACGACCCGCCGGCCCGAGGTCATCCAGTCGTTGAACCCGTTCGTGACGTAGCCGACGGAGATGCCGGTCTCCGGGTCGCCGAAGGCGATCTGTCCGCCGGCGCCGCCGTGCCCGAACGCCCGCGGCGAGGCGACGCGCCCGAACCCGCGCATGAACGCCTGGCCGTCGCCGCCCGCGACGATGATGCTGAGCCCGCGGTTGGCCGGGACGTTAAACACCGGGTCCGGCAGGTTGTTCCGCACCTTCAGCGCGAACTCGATCGTCTCCGGCTTGAGCACGCGCGTCCCCTCGGGCGTCTGCCCGCCGTTCAGCAGCACCTGGTAGAACATCGCGAGTTCCGCGGCGCTCGTCACCCCGCCGCCGCCCGGCAGGCCGGCCCGGCGAGTAGACGGCTTGTTGAACCCTTCGATCGCTTCCGGTGTCACCTCGCCCCAGCCGCCGGGCGGGGGCGCTATCTCGCCCACGTACCGGATCTCCGCATACCTGTGGTCGTGCTCGGCCGGCACGCCGATGAACATCTCCGGCAGCCCCATCGGGCCGGTGATCCGCTCGCGGATGTACCTCTTGTAGTCCTTGCCCGTGCGCCGGTGGATGATCTCCGCCAGGACCCAGTGGGCGGACGTGGCGTGGTACTCGTAGCGCGATCCCGGCTCCCAGTTCAGGTGCCAGTCCGAGAACGCCTCGATCAGGCGCTCGCGGTCTTCCCAGTGCTCCGGAGCGAACGGTGCGTAGGGGAAGCCTCCCGTGTGGAGCAGCAGTTGCTCGACAGTGATGACGTCTTTCCCGTTCGTTCCGAACTCCGGGATGATCTCCGCCACGCGCTCATCAAGCGATAGCAGGCCGTCCTCGAACAGCGTCCAGATCGCCGCTGCTACCACAGCCTTCGTGCAGGAGAAGATGCAGAACAGCGTCTCGTCCGTGACCGGCTTCTCTTCCCCGGCCTGGACGGCCGTTCCAAAGCTGCGTATCCCGGCGACCTTGCCGTTGCGCGCGACGGCTACCTGCGCCCCCGGCACGAGCCCCTGCTCGATATCGCGCGACGCCCTGGCAAAGACCGCCTCCAGCTTCTCGCTGTCGATTCCGGCGTCTTCCGGTCGTGCGGCAATCTTCTGCTGGTCTATCATTCGAGTGGCCTCCCGGCGTCTGATTATAAACGGGCTGGCGCGGGAACGGCCGGAAAGAGAGCTTCAGGATGCCGGACAAGAATGAAGTCATAGCGAGCCTGAAGAAGATTCGGGAAGAAGTCGTCGGCCTGGTGGAGGGCGCCGGTCCGGATGACTGGTCGTCGCCCGCCTACGAAGATGGCTGGACGGCCAAGGATATCCTCGCCCACATTGCGTCCACCTGCGGGCCGGCGAGTTTTCTGCTGGCCATCGCGCAGGTGCCGGGTGGCGGCGGGACTGGTGGAGGGTCGTTCGATGGAGAGGCTTTCAACCGGCAGCAGACTCAGATGCGGGCCGCGCACTCCCCGCAGCAGATCCTCGACGAGATCAGGAGCACGACGCAGCGGGACATCCAGGCCGTCGAAGCGGCGCCGGATGAACTATTGCAGAAGCATTTCGTCGCTCCGTGGGGTTCGGAGGGCTCTGTGGCGGAGCTCATCATCCTCGCCGCCGAAGGCCACCTGGGCGGCCACATCGCGGACCTTCGCGGCAGCCTTCGCGGTTAAGGCTGGTCCACCGGCGAATCGAATTCGTCCCGGTCGGTGCTAACACGCACGGACACGTTCATCTGCGCTTTCAAACGCCGCACCTGCCAGAGGTGCTCCAGGTCGTGCTGCGCGAGCTCCCGCGCGATCGTTTCGACACTGATCTCGCCACGATAGGGGTGCCGGCCGCCGGACTCCCATTCGGGGTCAGACAAACCCCAGAGGGTCAGAACGGTCTCGCTCCGCGTGCGGCGGAAGTCGCCGATCACTTCAAGGATGTCGCTCCGCCGGTAATCCCGCTCCATCGGCAGGAGGTCGATGTCGTGGTGGGGCAGCGTCTTGCCCGGCCGCTCGAGGGCGCTTCTGATCTGGCGCGCGGCGAGGTTCTCGGCGTCCCGCAGGTGAGCGGCGATCTCCTTGATTGATAGCTCGCCCTCGGCCGGCCGCGCCGTCAGGTCACGTTCGCTCAGCCCGGCGAATTCGGACGCGACCGAGGAACCCGCTTCACGCAGGGCCTTGAGAATCCAGGACCGCGTATCGCCTTCGGAGCGCAGCACGGATAGATTGTAGCCGCCGCCGGTATCCGTGTGCCGCTTTACCGCCCCTCGGGGCGACTCTACGATAGCGTGATATGAGCTCGGCGGCCCTTCCGTACACGCTGCTCCTCGTGCTGATCGAGTTCACGGTCGGAAGCCTGTGGGTGATGGTGGCGTGGGACGCGCGCGGGAACGCTGCGGCTTCGTTCGTGAAGTTCGGTGCCGCGCTCACGGCGGCGGTGGCGGCCCTCGCCTTCTGGGTCGCCGTCCAGGTTGATATCGGCTCTGATGTCGACGGCTATCCTCTGGACGGCGATTGGGTCCGCGAGGTGCGATGGGCGCTCGCCGTCGTGTTCGGCTTGTCGGTGCTCTACACGGTCGCGAGGATCAGGGAGCAACGGCCGGTGGCGCTCGCCCTGGGCACCTGCGGATCAGTCGCGGGACTGGCGGCGCTGGCGTTTGTTGGCGCGCTCATTGCGATTCCAACGTGGGGATTCGCGCTGACGTTCGGCAGCCTGGTCATCGGCGCCCTGGCCGTCGGTGCTGTCACCATGGGCATGACCCTGGGTCACTGGTACCTCGTCACGCCGCGGCTCCCCGAGGCGCCCCTGCGCGAAATGACGGGCTTCTTGCTGGCCGTCATGGTGTTCCAGGCGCTGCTACTGGCGGTCTCGCTCGCTCTCCCGCGCGACGCGATCCAGAACTCCGTTGACACACCTGTGCTGGAGAACCCCTTCCTCTGGATGCGGTTCGGGTTCGGACTGGCGTTTCCGGGACTGCTCGTCTGGATGGCGTACGATGCCAGCGGCGCGCGGGCGATGCAGTCCGCAACGGGCCTCCTGTACATCGCCATGGCGCTCGTGATCTGCGGAGAGGTAGTCGCGAAAGGCCTGCTCCTCACCACGGCATTGCCCAACTAGGGTATTATCAGAAGCCGCCCGGTTCACGGACACGAAGGAGGGACCCCGGATGGAAGGCAAGGCGGAAACCCGCACGCTGAAGGTCGGCGATGAGGCGCCAGACTTCACTCTGCGGGATATGAACATGCAGGAGTGGAAACTGAGCGACCAGCGGGGAAAACGTGTCGTCCTCAACTTCTATCCGGCCGCGTTCTCCGGCGTTTGCAGTCAGCAGATGCCGAGGATCGAGGAGCAGAAGACGATGTTCGGCGACGACACCGTGGTCGTGGGGATCAGCGTGGATGGTCCAAACGCCAACCGTGTCTTCGCCCAGCAGACGGGTATCAACTTCCCGCTCCTGAGCGACTTCTATCCGCACGGCGCCGTGTCGGAGAAGTTCGGCGTGCTCGTGCCCGTCGGAGTGGCCGAGCGCGCCGTGATCGGCATCGACGCGGACGGAAAGGTCGCGTATATCAACGTGCACCCGTTCACCGAGGTGCCGGACCTGTCTGCCTGCGCCGTCGCCCTCGGCAAATGAGGTGAACGCAACGGCCGCCGAGCCCGAGCGCGAGGTCGAGGCCCTGGACGGGGCGATCGAGGAGGTCCTCGAGGAGACGCTTTCGCTCGCCCGGCTCGACGGCGTGCTGCGAGCCGTCGGTATTGCCGGGAGCCCCCGGTCCCCGTCGAAGTCGCGTGCGCTGCTGGAGCTGCTGCTCGACGACATGGAGAAGCTGGGCGCAGAAGTCCGTCTGATCGACGTGGCAGCTCTTCCCCCTGCTGCCCTGCTCGCCCGCGAGCCGTCACCCGAGATCGACGACGCGATCTCAGCCGTGGGGCAGGCGGACATCGTTGTTGCGGCCTCTCCCGCCTATCGCGCGCTCTATTCAGGGGCGCTGAAGTGCTTCTTTGACCTGTTACCGGAGGGCCACCTGGCGGACAAGGTCTGCGTCGGGCTGATGACCGGCGCGCTCCCGGCGCACGCGTTGGCGGCGGAGTACGGGTTCCGGCCGCTATTCGCGAGCCTGGGTGGCGCGCCGCTCGCCGTCCTGTACGCCACGGACGACCAGTTCGAAGAGGGCCGGCCCGGAGAATCGCTGCGCGAGGCCGTCAGGGACATCGCCGACGCCGCCGTTTCGGCGGCGGGTGCGCCTTAAGACTGCGTCTACTCTTCAGTGATGGTGAAGGCGGTCCACAGGCCCTGCTTGTAATGCGCCGTGCCGTCTTTCACGATGTTGCAGGCGAAGACGTACTTGCCCGGGTCCATCTCGTACGTACGCCCCGTCCTATCGCCGTCGCCGATGTCCTCGATCCGGTGCTGGACGTCGAGGTCCGGGGCGTCCTCATTGATCGACCCATCGTCATTCGTCGGCAGTTCGTCCGGTGCGATGTCCGTCTTGATGATGAGGACTTCGTGCTCCTGCGACCCGTCGTTCTCGATCGTGATCTCGATCGGGCCTTTCGGCAGTGATTCGACGTCGGCGACCATGGTCCACGGGGTCTGACCGTCCTGCAACGTGATCTCCACTTCACCACCTTCGCCGGTGTCGCCGCAGGCGGCGAATGCGCCTATGACTAGGGCGGCGGGCAGTACGAGCAGTAACCTCACGGGTGGCTCCTTTCGGGTCGATGCGTGCGAGGCGATTATATGGGGTGGAACCGCTTAGCGTTAGCCACCGCGCGGCGTCTCTCCGTAGTCCCCCCACGGCGAGTCCCGGCGCCGGACGGCTTCGCGGAACCCTTCTTGCATCGCCATGTCGCGCCAGGCGATCCCCTCAGGAGTGTGGCGTGCGATGCCGTCCATGATCGTCCCGATCATCTGCGATGTGCGCAGCCCCATGTTCTCGTACGCCTGGTTCACGAGCAGCTTGCTCATCACCAGCTGGCTCACCGGCGTGGTCGTCAGCTTCCGCGCCATGTCATCCACTAGACGCGGCAGCTCGGCTGCGGGCGCGGCTGCGGATGCCAGCCCCAGTCGGGCGGCTTCTTCGCCGCTCAGCGACTGGCCGGTCAGCATCAGGCGCTTGGCGTGTTCCAGTCCCAGCCGGTACACCCACATCACGGTCGTCGGCTCGCCCCAGACGCGGGCCGGCGGGTAGCCGATGCGCGCGTCCTCGGCCATGTAGATCAGGTCGGAGCACAGTGCCATGTCGGTGCCGCCGCCGACGCACCAGCCGTGTACCTGTGCGATCACCGGCTTCGGGCTCTCCCACAGCGACATGAAAGCGCGCACGTTGCGCGACATTCCCTGGTAGTCGCGCACCGGGTCCCAGTTGCCCGACATCGCCCTCTGGTTCGCGTCTTCCGCCTTCGTGCCCCAGTCGAGATCGTACCCGGCGCAAAACGCCCGCCCTGAGCCCGACAGGACGATCACGCTGACCTCCGGGTTGTCGTTCGCCTCGGCGACGGCCTGTCGCAGTTCCGCGGTGAGTGTGGCGTTGATCGCGTTCAGCCGTTCCGGCCGGTTAAGCGTGATGCGCGCGATGCGGTCGGCGGCGGTGTAAAGGAGCGTCTCATATGCCATTGTGAGCTACCTCCAGGGACATTGTAGGGGCGCAGCAACTCAAGCCGCATACGTTGCATACCCCTGCCACCGCGAGTTGCTGCGCCTTGTTGGAATCCGCACATGGACGGAACCTCCGCACCGCCGTCTCCGTCATATCATTGTCATGATGCGAATTGCCATCGCGAGTTTCCTGATCGCTCTCTCTGTCCTGGCCTTCGCCTGCGGCGAGGACGAGGATATGCCCCCCGCGGAGAGATCCGGTATTTCAGGCCTCGTCATGGCCGGGCCGCAGTGCCCCGTGGTGCAGGCGGGATCGCCCTGTCCCGACAAGCCCCTGCAGGCGAAGATCGAGATCACCAACGTTGACGGCGGCGCGGTCGCGACCGTCGAATCAGATGCCGATGGCCTGTTTAAGGTGAACGTGCCGCCCGGCGAGTACTACGTGGTAGCGCAGCCGGTGGGCGACGGGCCATTCCCGGCCCCTCCGGGCGAGCAGTTGGCGACGGTGCGGACCGGCATCATCACCGAGGTCTCGGTCCTCTACGACACCGGGATCCGGTGACCCGTGCGGCTCCGCGGCCTCCACTCCTGGGACGTTTCCGTCGCAGAAGCCATCGAACTTCAGCGCAAACTGGCGCCGATGATCGTCCACCACGGCACGCCGGGGGGCGTCAGCCTCGTCGCCGCGGCCGACGTCGCCTACGTGGAGCGCTCGCCCGCCTGGGCGGCGAGCACGGCGCGCGCGGCCGTCGTCGTCATGGCGTACCCGGGCCTGGAGATCGTTGAGCATCACGTGATCCAGGCGCCCGTCACCTTCCCGTACGTCCCGGGCCTGCTGTCGTTCCGGGAGATACCGGCGCTGGCCGCCGCACTGGCGCTGGTGGAGTCCGCTCCCGATCTGCTCTTGGTGGACGGCCACGGGTACGCGCACCCACGCCGGCTTGGGATCGCCTCGCACCTGGGGCTGCTCGCCGGCGTCCCGACGATAGGCTGCGCCAAGAGCCGCCTGTGCGGAGGCGCAGAGGAGCCCGGCCGGGAACGCGGATCATGGGCGGACCTGGTGGACAACCGCGAGGTGATCGGGCGCGTCCTGCGTACCCGGGTCGGGGTAAAGCCTCTTTACGTCTCCACCGGAAACATGATTGGGCTGGAGGAGGCGGCAGACTGGGTGTTGCGCCTGGCGACGCGGTACAGGCTGCCGGAGCCGGCCCGCCTCGCCGACGCGCTGTCCAAGGGCCGCAGCCTCTAAGCCCGCGCTCCTGTACACTGGAATCAGCGGAGGAATCGAATGCAAGAGACGAAGCAGACACTGACCGAAATAGCCGAGCGCATCGATCACGTCCTCCGCCGTCTTTGACGTCCCCGCACTCGAAGCAGAAATAGCGCGGATCGAGGAGGAGTCCTCGCAGCCCGGCTTCTGGGACGATCCCCAGCACGCACAGAACCGGATGCGCGCGCTTTCCGATCTCAAGGAGCAGGCTACTCCCTGGCGCGCCGTCGAAACGCGCGCCCGCGAACTGGCGGAGCTCCAGGAGCTGGCGGCCGCCGAGTCGGACGAAGAGCTCGCCCGGGCCGTGTCGACGGACACGAAGAAGCTGGCGGACGACCTGGAGACGATGGAACTCGACCTGGCCTTCTCCGGCGAGTACGACCGCCGCCCGGCGATCCTCGCCATCCACGCCGGCGCCGGCGGGACCGATGCGCAGGACTGGGCGGAGATGCTCCTCCGTATGTACCTGCGCTGGGCCGACAAGCACAAGTTCGACGCCAGCGTTCTCGACATCATGCCCGGCGAGGAAGCCGGCATTAAGTCCGCCACGGTGGAGATCGCCGGCCGCAACGCCTACGGCAACCTCAAGGGCGAGCGCGGCGTGCACCGCCTCGTCCGCATCTCGCCGTTCGACGCCTCGAAGTCGCGCCACACGGCGTTCGCCCTCGCAGAGGTGATGCCGGAAGTCGAGAGCGAAACCGAGGTCGAGATCAACCCGGACGACCTGCGCATCGACACCTTCAACGCCGGCGGGGCGGGCGGCCAGAACGTCCAGAAGAACGACAACGCCGTGCGCATCACGCACCTTCCCACCGGCATCGTCGCCACCTGCCAGGATGAGCGCTCGCAGTTGAAGAACAAGAACAAGGCGATGGCGGTGTTGCGGTCGCGCCTGCTGGAGCGCGAACTGGAGAAGCAGGCGGAGGAGCAGGCGAAACTGAAGGGCAAGCACGTCTCCGCGGAGTGGGGGAACCAGATCCGCTCTTACGTGCTGCACCCGTATAAGATGGTGAAAGACCTGCGCACACAGTACGAAACGAGCGACGCCGAGGGCGTGCTGGATGGAGACATTGACGAGCTACTTCGCGCGTATCAAAAAGCCACTATCGGCGATTAGCATCGCCGCCGCCGTTGCGCTGGTAGCGCTGCTGGCGGTCGGTGCCCCGGCTCGCGCTCAGTCCGGCCCCACGGTGACAGACGGAGGCGTCGACAACAACTTCCCGGACGGAATGGTCTTCCGCGTGACCGCCGAGGGCGACTCGCCGATCGAGAAGATCAGGCTGAAGTACAAGATCCTCCCGGACGGCACCTCCGCAAACGGCGTGCCCGACTTCGAGCCCTCAACACGGGTTCAGACGCAGTTCGAGCTCGGCGGCGGCGACATCTACCTGTCACCCGGCCTGGTGGTCGAGTACTACTGGGAGGTCACCGACGGGTCCGGCGCTACCGCGAAGACCGAGACGCAGAGCTTCTTCTACGACGACTCGCGCTTTGAGTGGTCCACCGTCGAATCGGACGGCGTGACGATCTACTACTACTCGGGCTCGGAGGAAGACGCGCAATCGATGCACGACGTCGCCGTTGAGGCGCTGGCAGAGATGTCCGCCCTGCTGGACACGGAGATCCCGTTCGAGGTGCAGGTCTGGACGTACGACTCGGTCGAGGATATGCGCCCCGCCCTGGTCAGGCGCAGCGAATCGTATGAGAGCCAGATCATCACCGCCGGCGTCCGCGTTGCGACGAATACCGTCCTCGTTCTCGGCAACGTCTCGTTCGACACCCTTCGCCACGAGCTAACTCATGTGGTCACCGCCGAAGCCGGCGAGAGCGCCCTCGGCACTCTGCCCGCCTGGCTCGACGAAGGCACCGCCGTCTACGGCCAGAACGACCCGGAAGGGTTCCGGGACGCCGTGGAGCGCGCCTTCGACCGGGGCAACATCCTGTCAGTGCGCGAGATCACGGCCTACCCGGGCGACCCGGACAAGGTCGAGCTCTTTTACGGCGAAGGCTGGAGCCTGGTCAGCTACCTCGTGGACACCTACGGCGAGGAGAAGTTCGCGGAGCTATTCGCCGCCGTGAAGAGCGGCAAACGGATCGATAGCGCGCTGGAAGCCGTCTACGGCTTCGACCAGGACGGCCTGGAGGACGAGTGGCGCGACGCCCACGGTCTCCCCGCCCGCGAAACCCCGGCCCCGACCCCCGAAGAGACGGACCAGCCTGCCCAGGCCACCGAGGACGACAACGGTGGCGGTTCGTCCGCGCTGCTCATCGTTGGCATCGCCGTGGGAATCCTGGCGCTCGCCGCCCTGGTTGCCGCCGGCGGTATCGCCGCCGCAAAGCGCCTGTAGGGGCGCAGCATCCCCGCATCAGAGTCATGGCCGTCATCGGTCGGCGTAGTGCAGACACCATGTCATCGGTCAGCAGGGTGCTGCGCCCCTACGACGGGTCGTCCGACGCCAGGAACGCGATAATCTCGCCGGCCACCACGTCCGGCCGCTCCATCGGCACGAGGTGGCCGGCGTCCGGTATGGTCAGGAGTCGCCCGCTCTGCACGCGGTCGCTCACCTGCTGTGCCACCATCCCGAGGAACGGCTCCGTGTGCTCGCCGCGCACGACCAGCACCGGCGCCTCGATGTCCGGCAGCGCATCCCAGGTGTTGAGCGTCGAACTGCTGGCGAACACCTCGCCCTCGACCGCGCCCGAGCACTTCAACTCCACCTGCCCGTCTTCACGTTTGAACGTCCCGCCTTCGGCGTAGATACGCAGCGCCTCATCCGTCCAGCGCTTAAACGTCGGCCGCGACCGGTACTGTTCGATCATCTCCTCGTGCGAACCGAACACCATCCGTCGCCGCCGCGCCCCTGACGCCATCCGCTCGCGGTGCGACTCGTCCATCTGCGCGCCACCCGGAACGACGATCGGCTCGATCGCCACGATCCGCGAGAACAGCCCCGGGTTGTGGCCGGCAAGGAAGAGCCCGACCCCCGCGCCCATCGAGTGCCCGATCAGCGGGATGTCCCGGAACCCCAACTGCTCCACGAACGCCCGCAGGTCCTCCGCGAACCGGTGCCAGTCATAGTTCACCCATGTCGCCTCAGGCTTGTCCGAGTCCCCGTGCCCGCGTGCGTCACAGGCGTATGCCGTGTACCCCGCCGCGGCGAGCCGCTCCGCCACCGGTCCCCACAGCACCGCCAGGAACCCGGTGGCGTGGTTCAGCAGTACCGGCGCCCCGTCTCTGCCCCAGCGCAGGTAGTGCAGCCGCAGTCCGTTAACGTCGGCGAGGTGGGAGGTGGGTTCGTTCATGGTCATGCTGTAGTAGAGACGTCCCGTCGGGACGTCTCTACGACATCGTGATCCAACCGGATGGCCGGTATCAACCCTTGATCAAACTCCTGCATCCGCTCCGGCCCCATTTCCGCCAGCCGCGTCAGCGTCGCGTCCACCCCCTCCAGCAGGGCCTCCACATCCACGCCCATCGTCGCCGGCCGGTACGGCGCCAGCAGCCGGGGGACGTCGCCCAGCACCTTCATCGTTCCGGCGTGGTTGCCGCGCAGCAGGTGGTGGTATCCCGCCGCCGCCTTGATCAGCCCCTGGTAGAAGTTCGCCAGCGTCGTATCGTCGCCCTTGGGCCCCGTCTCCAGCCAGATCTCCTCCAGCGTCTCGTGGCAGTCATAGAACCGCCACGAATTGAACTGCGCGATGGCCTCGGCGAGGCCGGGTGGAGGGTCAGGGGTCATGGGGTTAAGGGTATCAGGGCCGCGGCTGCTGTAGAGACGTCACAGCGGGATGTCTCTACGCCAAACAGCGAGGCATCTCGCCGTTGTTGTACGCCACCATGTCCGGCATGACGCCCGCCATCGAGATCGGCGTGCCGCGCGGCTCGCCCCGCAGCTCGCTGTAGGCGCGGTGCAGGTTCGCGACGAAGCGCTCGCTGTCGTGCCACTCGCCGAAGCGCCCCAGGTCCGTGTCGCGCGCCAGCTCCAGTGGCTGGGCGCCCGCGCCGAAGCCTCTCGATGCCGTCGTGTGCACGAAGCGCAGGTAAGCTTCCACCTCGTCCAGCACCTCGGGGCCGCAGACCGCGCCGTGCCCCGGCACGATCGTGTCCGCACCGAGACCGCGCAGGTACTCGATCGCGTCCAGCGAGCCGCCCAGCGAGCCGAAGATGAAGAACGGCGTCCCGCGGTTGAAGACGGCGTCGCCGGTGAACAGCAGCTTTCGCTCCGGCACCCAGGCGACGACGTCGTTCGTCGTATGCGCCGGCCCGACGTAGATCAACTCGACCCGCAGGTCTCCGGCGTAGACGGTCAGGCTCTCCGAGAACGTGACGTTCGGCGGCGCGATGGTGATCTCGCCCCAGTCGACGTACGGCCAGAATGCGGTCGTGCCGAGGCCGGTCGCGATCACTTCCTCACGGCACTTCTCGTGGCCGATGATCGTGACGCCCGGCCCGAAAACGAAGTTGCCGTGCGTGTGGTCGCCGTGGTGGTGTGTGTTGATCAGCGTGCGCACCGGCAGGTTCCCGGCGGTGAAGCGGATAGAGTCGGCGAAGGCCTGCGTGCGGCGTACCGTGAAGCAGGTATCGATCGCCGTCACGGAATCGCTGCCGACGAGGAAGCCGGCGTTGTTCAGCCCCCAGCCGCCGTGCAGCTGGATATAGGCGAAGATGCCGGCGCTCACCTCTTCGACGCTGGGCGCCGGGGGGACTTCGGGCGTTGCCTGAGTTGTCATGGCGGGCCTCCTGCCAGGGCGAACGAGCACCGAGGCCGTCGGGAGCGTTCGCCCGGTCTCGCATCGAGTATAGCGCCCGCAGTAGACTCGCAGTTGCCCGGATCGGTGAAATGGAGGTTCAGCATGAAGCTCTGCACATTCGAAATCGATAGCCCCCTCGGCTCCATCGAGCGCCTCGGTCTGGTCCGGCCGGGTGGGCAGATCGCCGACCTGAACCTGGCGTACGCCCTCTGGCTCGGCGAAACGGCCGGACACCCGCGGGCGTACGAAGTAGCGGACGCGACGGTCCCGCCGGGCATGCTCGAGTTCCTCGAGAACGGCGACACGGCGATGGACGCCGCCCGCGCCGCGATCGAACACTTCGGCCCGCGCCTCGACGACATCAGCCTCGAAGGCGATGACGGCGAGCGCATCGTCTACGCCGAGAAGGAGGTGCGCCTGCTGGCGCCCCTCCCCCGCCCGAACAGCATGCGCGACTGCCTGGCGTTCGAGGAGCACCTGAAGAACAGTATGCGCGGCCGCGAGATCCCGCCGGTCTGGTACGAGATCCCGATCTACTACAAGGGCAACCCGGACACGGTGCAGGGGACGGGCGGCGACGTGATCTGGCCCGCCTACACGCAGATGCTGGACTACGAGCTGGAGTTCGCCGCGGTGATCGGACGTGAGGGCGTCGATATTCCGAAGGAGGAGGCGTGGGGCTACATCGCCGGCTTCACGGTGTTCAACGACGTCTCCGCTCGCGATATCCAGATGAAGGAGATGCAGGGGATGCTGGGCCCCGCCAAGGGCAAGGACATGAACGGCGGCAACATCCTTGGCCCCGTGCTCGTGACCGCCGACGAGTGGGACCCGCGCGACGGGCACGCCATGGTCGCCCGTGTGAACGGCGAGGAGTGGTCCCGCGGGTCAACTGCCTCGATGCACCACGACTTCGCAGCGATCATCAGCTACATCTCCCAGGGCGAGACCCTGTACGTCGGCGACGTCATCGGCTCTGGCACCGTCGGCACCGGCTGCGGCCTGGAGCTCGGCAAGTTCCCGAAGCCCGGCGACCTGATCGAGCTGGAGATCGATGGCATCGGCATCCTCCGCAACCGATTTGTGAAGCTGTAGGGGCGACCGTCTCGTTCCGTTACAGAGAGGGCCGGACTTCAGTCCGGCATAGAAAGGACTCCCAATGTTCATCGCCACGAACAGGTTCCAGGTGGTTGCCGGCAAAGAAGACGAGTTCGAGCGCATCTGGCGCGAGCGCGAGACCTACCTCCGGGATGTGCCAGGCTTCGTCCGCTTTGCGCTCCTCAAGGCCGAGATGACTCCCGGCGAGTACCTCTCGCACAGCACATGGAAGGACCGCGACTCCTTCATGGCCTGGATGAACAGCCCGGCCTTCGCTGCCGGCCACCGCCAGGGTTCGCTGTCGGGCATCCTCCAGGGGCCACCGACGCCCGCCATGTACGAAGCAGTTCTGGAGGAGGAAGCAGCCATTAGCCGGTAGCCAGCAGGCAGTCATGCGTCAGCTGACTCCCGGCTTCCATCCCTGTGGGTTTGTGGACAATGTGGACAACTGACTTGGCAGCCTTCTGGGCGGCGCACATACTCCGCCGTAGCTCCTCGAACCGAGCAGCTGGCGACAGGGTCGAAGGACTCGCGAGAGCCAAAGGGCAACCAGAGGCGATCGATTGAGACCCGAGCCCCGGGAACCGGAGGCCACGGGCGAGGGGCTGCTTTTTTGTCCGGCGCGGAAGACCTGTAAACCCGCAAACCCGACCAACCCTCTCTTGACCTTTGACCTTCAGCCCCTGACCCCCACCTGTGGGTTTGTTGGCAGTGTGGATAAAGGCCTTTTCGCCTTCCCCCGCACAGCGGATACTCCCGTCAGCTTCTCGGACCGAGCAGCCGGCGACGGGAGCGAAGGACTTGACGACAGCCGACGGGCAACCAGCGGCGACCGACGAGACCGGAGTTCCAGGGACCGGCGGCAACGACGGGAAGCTACTTTTTTCGCCCGGATCCATCCGCTCACCCTGAGGAGGCCCGAGCCGGTCGGAGGGCCGTCTCGAAAGGTTCACCCTTCACCTCCATCCCGCCTGGTCCAGAGCATCCGCTTGACCGTGACCGGCTGCCTGCCGAATGCTTGCGCAGATGGCGACCTCACCGGCCGGCCCCGTAATCCGCACTTCAGGACTCTCCAAGCGCTTCGGCCGCAGGACCGCGCTCGCCGACCTGGACCTGGAGGTGGGGCGTGGCCGGGTCTTCGGCTTCCTGGGCCCGAACGGCGCCGGCAAGACCACCGCCATCGCCATGATGCTCGGCCTGCTCGCCCCGAGCGCCGGCCACGTGGAACTGCTGGGACTCGACACACGAGTTCATCTTCACCGGGCCCTGCGCCGGGTAGGCGCCATCGTCGAGAACCCCGCCTTCTATCCGCACCTCACCGCCCGCGATAACCTGCGCATCTGGGGCGCTCTGTCGGGCGGCACCACCGCCTCCCGTATCGACGAGATGCTCGAACTGGTGGGGCTCCGGCAGCGCGCGAAGGACAAGCCGCGCAACTACTCACTCGGCATGAAGCAGCGCCTCGGGCTCGCGGCGGCGCTCATCCACGACCCAGAACTGCTCATCCTCGACGAGCCGACGAACGGCCTCGATCCGGCGGGGATGCACGAATTCCGGGAACTGTTCCGCCGGATGGCCCGCGAGGGCAAGACGGTGTTCGTTTCCAGCCACCTGCTGGGCGAGGTGCAGCAGATGTGCGACGAAGTGGCGATTGTGAAGCAGGGCCGGCTCATCGCCCGAGGGGAGGTCGAAGATCTCCTCCGCCGGCGCGAGGCGCTGCTCGTTCGCACCACAGATCCGGTCAGGACCAGGGAAGTGCTGGCCGGCCTGGACTGGGTGAGGTCCGTGTCGCCCGCGGAAGATGACGCGATTACCGTGGAGGCGCCGGCGGCGCGGGCCGCCGATATCAGCCGGGCGCTCGCTGAGGCAGGAATTTGGATTTCCGAACTGCGGGCGGAAGAGAGCACTCTCGAAGAGTTCTTCCTCGAGGTTACCGGGGAGGAGGGTGTCGGTGGATAGCAACTTCGGGGCGGAGCTGCTCAAGACCCGCAAGCGCTGGTTGCCTTACGGGCTGTTCGCCATCGCCGCGCTTGGGGCGTTGATCATCACCGTACCGGCCGGATACCTGGAGTGGCGGAACAGCCGGGAGTTCGACCCGGTCTCAGGTTCGACTGCCTTCCGCACCTTCGTCTTCCCGTATTCGCTCGCCGCCCTCATGGATAGCGGGCAGTACTGGGGGTCGATGCTGGCCGGGATTCTCGCGGGGTCGGTAGTGGCCACGGAATACCGCTGGGGCACCGTCCGCCAGGCCTTGATCCGCGGGCAGCCGCGCGCCCAGTACCTTGCCCTGAAGATCGGGGCGATCGGCATCACCGGTTCGCTCATGCTCCTGGCGGCGCTTGCTGTTGGAGTCGCCCTCTCGTTCTACACGACGGGCCTGGCCGGCGAGCCGGTAACCCTCGACGTCCCCGGCGGGCCGACCTGGCCCGAGGTGGCGCTGATGGTGCTGCGGAGCGCGTGGTGCATCGTGCCCTACGTGATGCTGGCCGTGATGCTGGCGGTCGTGAGCCGGTCTTCCATGGTGGCGGTTACCGGCATCATCGTCTTCATCTTCGGCGAGGCAGTGCTGGTGGCGGTATTCGATACGTTCGGCGGTTTGGGCGGCGTGCTGCGCGACGCCTCGATCGCCGACAATGTCAAGACGCTAGTGGCGGCGAACCGGATCGGATTCGGCGACCACAACTCGATGGCTCCGCGGGCGCAGCTCAACCCGTTCGACGCCGCCGACCCGAACTGGGCGGCGCTGATCCTGGGCCTGCACACCTTGGCCTACGCCGCGGTATCTTTCGTGGTGTTCCAGCGGCGGGACGTGACAGGCTGACCACGACGGCCACCAGCCGCCAGCCACCAGCCTCTGTGGGTTTGTGGACGGTGTGGAGAAAGGGCTTGGCGTGGTCGCGGCGCGGCGGCGATACTCCCGAGTAGCTCCTCGAGCGAGACGCAACGGCTCAGGAGAAGGGACTCCCGGGAGCGGACGGGCAACCAGATGCCCAGGGAGACCTGGATCCAGGGACGGGGTGACGGACTCGGGGAGCTGCTTATTTGTCCCCCTTCGCCATCGCCCTCGTTGCTGCAAGACCTTCACGTCTGCCACAGGGCTGGCGCTCCCCCGAGGTCAGAATCCTCCCTTCCGGTGTCTCGCCATCCCCCATCTGAGATAATCGCGCCATGAAGACCGACGCGCTCGCCGAACGCCTCGACTCCTACTTCCGCGTCGCCGCCTATCCGCCCCAGGACTTCGAGATCGTTCGCACGATGTCGCGCGAGCAGGGCGTGCCGCTGGAAGACTATGCCACGCCGGCGTTCATGGCCCGCTTCAACGGGCTCATGCTGCACAATGCGGACGAGGTGGAGGCCGTCTACACGCTGGTCTTTCCTTCGCCCGAAGTCCTTGCCGAGGTCACGGCGCGGGCGGGGGGGCGGCCGGTATTGATCTTCACGCACCACCCGATGGACTTCGAGACATCCGGTCGCGGCCTGGTCCCGGTCGGCCGGGACGGCTTGGAAATGTTGAAGCAGGCCGGCATCTCTCTCTACTCAGCGCACGCGCCGCTGGACTGCCACGAGGTGGTGTCGACCTCGCGCGCGCTGGCCCGCGTGGCCGGCGTCAACGTCGAGGGCGAGGCCGGGGGGATGAACGGCCTGTCCTGGGGTGTGCATGGCCGTGTCCGCTCGACATCGCTGGACGATTTCGCCCGCAGGGTCGGCGGAGCGTGCGGCGTGGAGCGCGTGGACACGAAACCGCACGGCGGGAGCGTGGAGCATGTCCTCGTCGTCGCCGGTGGAGCGGCGTATCCGGAACTGATGGAAGGAGCGCTGGAGCTCGGCTGCGACACCTACCTCACGGGCGACTTCCGCGTGCGCCACGGCGGCCCCTGGGCCGAGGAGCACCGGCCGGAGTTCGATGCGTTCGTGGACTCCGTCGGACTCAACCTCGTCGGCGCATCTCACTACGCAACGGAGGCCGTCGTGCTCGAAAGCGATATGCTCGGCTGGTTCAACGGGCTCGGCCTCCCGGCCGAGTTCGTGCCGCAGGCGGACCCCTGGCGATGACGCTCGACATAACTCTTGTACGCAGCCTCGTCCGGGCCGCGCTGGCGGAAGATCACGCTGCGGACGACGTCACGACCCGCGCCCTCGTGCCGCCCGGCCAGCAGGGACGCGCCGAGATCGTGGCGAAAGCCGCCGGCGTCCTCGCCGGACTGGCGCTGGCGCGCGAGGCCTTTCTTGCCGTCGACTCCTCTCTCGCCTGGCGGGAGGCGAGGGCGGACGGCGACCTGCTCGCACCCGGCGACTGCATCGCCTCAGTGGCCGGCTCGTTGGCCTCCATTCTCAGCGCCGAGCGCGTGGCCTTGAACTATCTGACGCACCTGAGCGGCGTTGCCACGGCGGCGAACGAGATCGTGCGGACGCTCGAAGGCACCGGTTGCCGCCTGCGCGACACGCGCAAGACGGTCCCTGGCCTTCGCGCCGCGGAGAAGTACGCGACGCATGTGGGCGGGGCGGTGAACCACCGCATGGACCTGTCGGACGGCGTACTGGTGAAGGATAATCACCTGGCGGCACTATCGGCCCGCGGCCTCACGATCGGCGACGCCGTGCGTCTCGCCTGCGAGGGGGCGCCGGGAATGAGGATCGAGGTCGAGGTAACTAACCTGGACCAGGCGAAACAGGCGGCAGAGGCTGGCGCAGACGAACTTCTGCTCGACAACATGACGCCCGCCCGCGTGCGGGAGGTCGTGGCCACCCTCGGAGCGGCAGGAAGGCGCCCGGTCCTGGAGGCGTCCGGTGGCATCACCTCCGAGAACGCACGTGCCTACGCCGAGGCCGGTGTGGACATCATCTCCATGGGGGCGATCACCCACTCGGCGCCTGCGCTCGACATGAGCCTGGAAGTGGAGGTCCAGTAGCCCGACCCGAACTACCCCCTCCGCGGTCGGTTGAGTTCCTCGCTGTCTAGCACAACCGTCACCGGCCCGTCGTTCACCAGTGCGACCTCCATGTGCGCGCCGAACACCCCCCGCTGCGTCGGGATGCCCAGGCTGCTCAGCGCCTCTGCGAACGCCTCGCAGACCGGCTCGGCAACCTCCGGCCGGGCTGCGCCGGTGAAGCTGGGGCGGCGGCCCTTCCTCACGTCCGCCAGGAGGGTGAACTGGCTCACCACCAGCGCGCTGCCGCCTTTTTCGATCAGTGAGCGGTTGAACTTGCCCTCGCCGTCCGCGAAGATGCGCATCTCCGCGCACTTGCCGGCGATTCGCTGCGCCTCCGCCTGGTCATCGCCCTCCGCCACGCCGACCAGCAACAGCAGGCCGGGCCCGATCGAAGCGATTTCGGCGCCGTCTACGGAGACGGAGGCACTGGAGACCCGCTGAAGGACGACGCGCATGGCACGAGGGTCGAGGGTGGAGGGGTCAAGGGTCAAGCCCCGTTAATGCCGTACCTCCCCAGGGGTCGGGAGCCAGGCCCCGTTCATGCCGCACTCTTCAGGGTGCGGTGGGCAACCCAACATCATGCCGCACCGTTCAGGGTGCGGATCGCCGCGATCAGTCGACGGCGGCTTCGACCTTCGCGTCGGCGGCGCCGTGCGAATGGGAGTCGCCATCGTGGGAGCGACCGTCACTCCCGTTGGTCTGGCCGTTGCTGGACGGGCTCGGCCTGCTGCTGGAGCGGCCGGAAGACCCGCTGCGGTTGTCGGTGCTGTAGAAGCCGCTGCCTTTGAAGATCACGGCGGGGCGGCTGATCAGCCGCCTGGCCCGGGCGCCGCAGTTCATGCACTTCTGCTCGCTTGGCGCGCTGAAGCTCTCCGTCTTCTCGTACTCGTGACCCTTGCTGCAGCGGTATTCGTAGACCGGCAAGTCGATGCACCTCCGATGGTGTAAGGAAAGCCGCCCATAAGGGCAGCTACAACCGAGAGTATAGCGAAGGCGCGGGCGGTTAGCAATCGCGGGGCGGGAGTGCCAGCCCCGCAAATTTGTTCGGATTGAGGGGGCCTGTGTATACTATTCGTTCGGACACTGAAAAAGGAGCACTTTTCTTCTTGGCGACACCTGTATCTATGAAGTCCCTGCTTGAGGCTGGCGTCCACTTTGGCCACCAGACCCGGCGCTGGAACCCGAAGATGCGCAAGTTCATCTTCACCGAGCGCAACGGAATTCACATCCTTGACCTTCAGCAGACGGTTCACCTGCTCGAGGACGCCTGCAACTACGTCCGTGACATGGTCGCGAACGGCGGCACCGTGCTCTTCGTCGGCACGAAGCGGCAGGCGCAGGAAGCGATTGAATCGGAAGCGCGCCGGTGCGGAATGCCGTTCGTGATCACGCGCTGGCTCGGTGGGACGCTCACGAACTTCCAGACGATCCAGTCGCGCATCGACTACCTGGTGCGCCTGGAAGACGCGCGGGCCAGGGGCGAGTTCGAGGGGTTGCCCAAGAAGGAACGGCTGCAGAAGGAGGAGGAGATCGTCCGCCTCAACCGCTACCTCGGCGGCATCAAGGAGATGACCTCCGTACCGGCGGCCGTCTACATCGTTGACACCACGAAGGAAGACATCGGTGTCGCTGAGGCTTTGCGCATGGGGATACCCATCGTTTCGCTCGTGGACACGAACTGCAACCCGGATGTCATCGACTACCCGATCCCGTCCAACGACGACGCGATCCGCGCCATCAAGCTGATCACCGCCAAGATCGCGGACGCGGCGCTCGAGGGACTTACCGCCCGCGAGTTCGCCCAGCAGGCCGCCCTCGAAGCCGAAGACGTCGAGGTCAGCGCCTACACCGAGACCGGCTACATCGCCTCCCCTGACGAGCCATCCCCCGCCGAGGTGCTGGCTGCCGAGGAAGGCGAGCCGGCGGGGGTTACTGCTGACCCAGAATCGGAGGCGCCTCCAGAAACGGAAGCGCCGGCCGCGGAGGCCGAAAGCGTCCCGGCTGATGAAACCTCGCCGTCCCCGGAGGCCGGCGAAGCACCCTCCAGCCAGTAATAACCTCACCAGGAGACCAACATGGCGATTACTGCTCAAGACGTTAGACAACTGCGCGATGAAACCGGCGCGGGAATGCTCGACTGCAAGAAGGCGTTGGAGAAGGCCGGCGGCGATGTCGTGAAGGCCAAAGAGATCCTCAACGAGCAGGGGCTGGCGACGGCCATGAAGCGCGCCGAACGCGCCACAGCCGAGGGCCTCGTCCAGTCCTACATACACCACAACCAGCGCGTGGGCGCCCTGGTGGAAGTGAACTGCGAGTCCGACTTCGTGGCGCGGACGGAGGACTTCAAGAACCTCGTGACCGCTGTCGCGCTCCAGGTCGCGGGCGCGAACCCAAAGTACCTCTCGAAAGAAGACATCCCCGAGGGCAGCGAGGACGACCCAAAAGAGGTTGCATTGCTGGAGCAGCCGTACCTCAAGGATGAGTCCATGACCATCGGTGAGCTCCTCACCGAGACGATCCGCAAGACCGGCGAAAACGTCCGCATCAACCGCTTCGCCCGCTTCGAACTCGGCCGCTGAACCGGCGCCCGGCGCGGGTGCTGGTACACTGAATCCCGCTATGCGCTACCACATCTGGACCGAAGGCTGCCAGATGAACGAGGCCGACTCGGACAAGCTGGCTGCCGGCCTTGCCCACCTGGGCTGGGAGCCCGCGCGGAAGGCTGAAGACGCCGACCTGGCCGTGGTTAACACTTGCGTGATCCGCCAGAAGGCCGAGGACCGGGCCATCGGCTACATGTCGCACCTTCGCAAACTGAAGGAAACCAACGGTGGCCTGCAGGTGGCGGTCATGGGCTGCATGGTCGGCCCCAGGACCGACGACCTGCGAGAGCGCTTCCCGTTCGTCGACGTCTGGGCGCGGCCGCAGAGCTTCGAGGTCATCCTCCGCCATATCCTCCCCGGCGACGATCTGGGCGGCGAGTTCTGGCCAGACGTGGTCGCCGAACCTCACGGCGCCACGGCGTTCCTCCCGGTCGTCCACGGCTGCAACAAGTTCTGCACGTACTGCATCGTCCCCTACCGCCGCGGCCGGGAGCGATCGCGCACCGTTGACGGCGTCGTCCGCGAGGCAACTTCGCTCACGCGGCGGGGCGTGAAAGAGCTAACCCTGCTGGGTCAGACCGTCGAAGCATACGGTAAGGACCTGCCGGCGGTGGAAGGGCGAAAGCCGGACCTCGCGGACCTCTTCGAAGCGCTGGCCAACCTGGATGGGCTGGAGCGCATCCGCTTCCTCACCTCATACCCCCGCGATATGACCGACCGCATCATCCAGTCCGTCGCCGCCGTGCCCCAGGTCTGCGAGCACTTCAACATCCCCGTCCAATCGGGCGACGACGAGGTCCTGGCGAAGATGCGCCGCGGCTACACCGTTGGCGAATACCTGGACTGCGTGACGAAGATCAGACACCACGTTCCGGGGGCATCGCTCAGCACTGATGTCATCGTCGGGTTTTGCGGCGAAACGGAGGAACAGTTCCTCAACACGCTCCGCCTGCTGGACGACATTCGCTACGACAAGGTCCACGTCGCCGCCTACTCCCCACGGCCGGGCACGATCGCCTGGCGTCACCTGGAGGACACCGTGCCGCAGGACGAGAAGATGCGCCGACTCCACGCGGTCGAGGAGCAGCAGGAGCGCATCGCCCGCGAGATCAACGAGCGGCTGGCCGGCACAGTCCAGGAGGTCCTCGTGGAGGGCGACAGGCCGGGAGACGACGGGCGCGTCGTCTTCACGGGTCGGAACCGCGGCAACAAGCTCGTGCACTTCACCAGCGAATACCCGGTCGCCGTCGGCGACATGGCGCGTGTGCGGGTCGAGCGGACGACCCCGTGGTCGCTGCAGGGTGCATTCGCGGACGCCGCGGTCGCGGTGTAGGCCGGCGATGACCGGCTCATCGGGGCAGCCAGCGACGGGCAGACTGGTCGCAGTCCTGGTCGTCATCTTCCGTGTGGAATCCGGACGCCTGCAGGTGTTGCTGATTCGCCGCAGCGCCGAGCCGTTCAAGGACTCCTGGTCGCTGCCGGGCGGTCGGCTGCCGGTCGGCAGCTCGCTCCTGGCGGCGGCGGTCCACCGGCTGGAAATCGAGACGGGCGTCTCGGAAGTGTTCCTGGAGCAGCTCTACACGTTCTCCGGTCTCGACGACGGGGACTCTGTTGCCGTGGCCTACTGGGCGCTGGTGGACCGCGAAAGCGCCCGCCTGGCTCGCCGCGACGAGTGGCAGCCGCAGTGGTACGACACCGGCAGCCTGCCGCCGCTCGCCTTCCAGAATGAGGCCGTTGTCCAGCTTGCCCTGACCCGGCTCCGGAACAAACTGGCGTATTCCAATGTCGCGTATTCGCTGCTGCCGCCGGAGTTCACGCTTTCACAGCTCCAGGGCGCCTACGAGGCGATCCTCTCCCGCGAAATGGACAAGCGGAACTTCCGCAAGCGCATCCTCTCCCTCGGCATCCTGGAACCAACCGGCCGATTCCTCGCGGAGGGGCGCCACCGCCCTGCACAGATGTACCGCTTTCGCGAGCGCCGGCCGGTGGTATTCTAGCGCGTCCCTTCACTGACAACATTTGGACGGCCTGCGCGTCTGGATACTGTGGGGCCGGCCGTGCTGCCAATCGGTCAATCCATCCACGGCCCCGGGCGAAACGGAGAAACCAATGACGTACGAGCAAGAGACCGGTTCAACACCAGAGATGACTCAGGACCCGGGTCCGGATCCGGCCGCCGGCGTTCCCGGCCAGCCGGCGCCTGAGCCTGGCCAGCGGGCCGGCGTTCCGAAGGCGCTGGTGCTTGCCCTGGCCGCCGCGGGCGTGGCTGCCCTCGCCGTTGCCGCATTCCTTGTTCTCGGCGGCGGGTCCGGGGGTGAAGAACTGACGATGGACGAGTACTTCTCGCGCGTCGATACCGTATTCGAGGCGGCCGATAAGGACACCACCGGTCTTGAGGACGCGTTCGATGCCGACGTTGCCGAGGCCGCGAGCTTTGACGAGGAGATCGACCTCTTGCTGGAGTTCCTGACCGGCACGATTGGCGTGTTTGAGGCCGCCCTGGCGGACATGGAAGCGATCTCGCCGCCGGGCGAAGCGAACGACGCCCACGACGAATTCGTCGCGGCGGCTTCAGATGCCATGGCGTCTACGGAGCAACTCGTGGACAAACTCGAAAAGGCCGAGTCGCAGGCGGACGCCGACGACATCCTCACCGAGTTCGAGCGGGACGCCGAATCAACGCTGTCCCGGGCCGACGAGGCGTGTTTCGACCTGCAGGCCCTGGCTGATGAGAACGCCGTCGATGTCGATCTGGACTGCGAGGAATAGCCCCGGCCGATCTTTCGCTGCGAGCTGAGATCCGGCCAATACACTTCACAAAGCTCTCATTCTCCCCTACACTTACTCACACTTCGGGGGAGGAAGGCCGTGTCGAGCCGCACGCGAGCTACGGTTATCGGGCTGCTGGGCCCGGGAATCAGCGCCCTGGGTATCCTGTGGACGCTGTTGCGCGCTGCGCTCGACTCCACGCCTGAGAAAGCTAATCTCCGGTTCTTCCTTTTTGACTCCCCTCACCTCGTAGTTGCGATCGGCGTTGCCGTTAGTGTCCTCTGCCTGCCGGTCGCAATCCATGTAGCCCTGTCGCGGACGGAGGAGGTGACGATCCCCGTCTTCGATGCCGATCTCGTGGCTGAGCCGGCAGAAGCTTCCCCGGGGGACCAGCCCAAACCGCTCGGGGTTTCGCCGAAATGATCATCGCCGCCGTTGCGGCTCCGGCGGTTGACGCCTCGGGTTCGCTCCCGTTCCACCAGTTGCACGGCGTGATTCCTCTCCCCTGGGAAAATCACCGGCTATTCGGAGCGGGATTCCTCCTTCTCGGAATCGTAATAATTGTCGAGTCTCTGGCGGGTGGTGTTTGGTTCAGTGCCAGCTGGCGGCGCCAGATCTGGCCTGCCGCGCTCATGCTCCTTGGCTGGGGCCTTGTGGCTGTCGCTTTCATCGACCCTCAGGACCGGATCATCCACCTCCTCATGGGGACCGTGATGATCGTTGCCGGGGTGGCAGAGAGACGCTACCGCTACGGCGAGATGCGGTTGGCAACTGCAAACGTCTTCGTCATGCTGGCGCTCGTCGCGGGCGGGATGGAGGTCGGCGTCTTCCATTCCCATGGCACGGCGAGGAGCGAACCGTTCCTTGTGCATAGCCTGCTGGGATTCACGGCGGCGATGATGGCGCCCGCCCGCTATTACTGGGCGCGCGCTCCGCAGTCCGTGCCGCGTTACGCCCTGATCGGCGTTCTGGCGCTGATTCTATCGCTCGAGCTCCTCGGCCTCTCCCACGGCGAGAACATCGACCTCCACGGCACGCAGACGTTCAGCGGGTGACAGACGGGTTACTATCCCCGCCGCGCGGCCCGGCCCGGCAGCTGCACCGAAGCCTCGACCGGCGTCAGGGTGATGAACTCGCCTGTCCCGTCGCTTCTCGGTGCTGAGCCCGTAATCGCGGCCACGTCAATCTTCTCGCCGAACCGCTCCTCGATCACCTTCGCCCCCTCTTCCACCAGCGCGCTCAAGAACTGCTCCTCGGGGACCACGCGCACCACTTCGCCCTTGCGGAAGATCGCGCCCCGGCCCTTGCCGGCCGCCAGGCCGATGTCCGCGTCGCGGGACTCGCCGGGACCGTTGACGACGCAGCCCATCACGGCCACCGTGATCGGCTTGCCAATCGCCTGGAACGTCTCTTCCACCTTCTTCGCCAGCGGGATCAGGTCCACCTCGATCCGCCCGCAGGTCGGGCAGGCCACGATCGTCGCGCCCCGCTGGCGCAAGTTCAGCGACTTCAGGATGTCCCAGCACACCGGCAACTCTTCTGCGGGGTCCGCCGCCAGCGATACCCGGATCGTGTCGCCGATCCCCTCGGCCAGCAGCACGCCGATGCCCACCGCCGAGCGTACCGTGCCGGCGCCGGGCGTTCCCGCCTCCGTTACGCCGAGATGCAGCGGGTACGGGATCCGCGTCGCGATCTCCCGGTAAGCCGACACCATCGTCGGCACGTCAAACGCCTTCATCGAGAGCTTGATGTCCTCGAAGCCCATCTCCTCCAGGATGCCGATCTCCCACAGCGCCGCATCCACCATCCGCTGGATCTTGGAGGGCGGCGTTTCGCCGTCTTTGAGCGCCGGGATCGGCGGCAGCGAACCCTCGTTCACGCCGATGCGGATCGGGATGCCGCGGCTTTTCGCCTCGCGCACCACGTCACGCACCCTGTCCGCGTCGCGGATGTTGCCGGGGTTCAGGCGCAGGCCGTGAATGCCGCCGCGGATCGCTTCCAGCGCCAGCCGGTGGTCGAAGTGGATGTCCGCGATCAAAGGCACTGCAGTGTGCTTGACGATCTCCGGCACCGCTGCCGCTGCGGCCTTATCGGGCACGGCGATCCGCACGATCTCCGCGCCCGCGTCCGCCAGCCTCGCGATCTGCTCGCTGGTGGCGCGGGCGTCGGCCGTATCCGTGTTCGTCATCGTCTGCACGATGATGGGGGCATCTCCGCCGATTTGCACGGCGCCCACGTGAACGGGGCGCGTCTTACGTCTGCGGCTCAGCGGCTCCGGCGCGTCTGTCATTCGAAGAGGCTGCCTCCAGCGATCAGGCGGGCGACGTCGAAGTAGGTGACAACAACCGCCATTGTGATGATAAGCGCCAGGCCTATCAGGTGCACGATCGCTTCCTTCTCCGGCGCCACGCGTCTGCCGCGGCGGGCCACCTCGATGAGCACAAATGTGATTCGCCCGCCGTCCAGCATCGGCAACGGCAGGATATTGATGATCGCCAGGTTGATCGAGAGAAGCGCGGCAAACTCGAGCAGCGGCTCCCAGCCCGCCTCATCCACGACTTCGCCGGTGGCCTGCGCGATGCCAACAGGCCCTGCCACGTCCGGGCCCTGGCCGCCCTTCACCATGGCAATCACCTGGTTGCGGGCCAGCACGAGCGATTCCCACGTGGACTGCCAGCCCTTCGGGATCGCCTCGAAGATGCTGTATTTCTCCGTCTCGGTGCACTGGTCCGGCTTCCCGGCGCCCTGGCAAACAGCCGAACCGCCGATCTGGTTATGGATCCTGATGCCGGTTGGGCCCTGGTCGGCCGGGGGGTCCCAGCGTGCTCTCACCCGCGCCTCAAGGGTCTGGACGTCGCCAAACGAGGCGCGCTCCACGCGGAAGGTAAGCGTCCGTCCCACGTTCAGCCTGATGACGCGTCCGGCTTCGGTCGTGTTCTTCACGGACTTCCCGTTGATGGCGAGGATCTTGTCGCCGGGCTTCAGGCCGATCGTGTCCAGCTTCTCCCCGTCAGGCACTGTCGTTAGGGTGGCCTGCTCGGCCGGGGAGTTCTCCTCTACGAGATCGATGACCGCTGGGCCGCGGGACACCTCCCTGGGGAGCATGAAGACGGCTGCAAAGAGAACAACGGGCAGGACGATATTCATGAACGCGCCGGATCCGAGAACGATGATCCGCTTCCACGCCGCCTGTGCCGCAAGGCTCTGCGGGTCCGTCGGGTCCTCTTCGCCCAGCAGGCGGACGAACCCGCCCAGCGGCAGCCAGTTTATCGAGTAGAGCGTTCCGCGCCAGTTGAATCCCCAGATGCGCGGCGGATAGCCGATGCCCGCCTCCAGCACCTTGATCCCGAACATCTTCGCCGTGAGGTAGTGCCCCAGTTCGTGGACGACCACCAGCCCCACGAGCATTCCGAAAAACGGCAACAGGTAATGAATTATGAAGTCCAAGATGTCACCTTTGGCATGAGACTACGCGGGCTGCGAAACAACTGAACAATCGAACATTTGAACAACTCGTTCGATGCCCTTGATCTCCTTGCTCTCATGCTCACCTGTTCCATTGTCCTAATGTCCTATTATTCCGCTGTTCCATTGATATACGTCACGCCTCACCTTCAGGCCTTCGCCTTTACCCAGTCCTGCGCCTGCGTTCGCGCCCACTGGTCTGCTTCCAGCACCTGCTCCAGCGACGGATTGCCGATCCGCCTGTGGGCGGAGAGCGTGTCCTCGATCACCCGGGCGATGTCTGTGAATCGGATGTAGCCCGAAAGGAAGTACTGCACCGCTATCTCGTCCGCTGCTGCCAGCACGGCCGGAGCCGTGCCTCCCTGGCGACCTGCTTCCAGCGCCAGCGAAAGGCACTGGAACCGGCTGTTCGCGGGGATCCCGAAGCTCAGCGTACCGATCATCTTGAGGTCCAGGCGCGGGATGGACGCCCCCGGCACTCTTTCCGGGTAGGTCAGCGCGCACTGTATGGGTAGACGCATGTCCGGTACGCCCAGTTGCGCCTTCACGGATCCATCCCTGAACTCCACCAGCGAATGGACGATGCTTTCGCGGTGCAGGAGCACCTCGATTCGGTCCATCGGCAGGTTGAACAGCCACATCGCTTCGATGCACTCAAGCCCCTTGTTCAGAAGTGTCGCGCTGTCCACTGTGACCTTCTTGCCCATCTGCCAATTCGGGTGCCGAAGCGCCTGCTCTGCGGTGACGCGCTCGAGCTCCGCCTCCGGCAGGTCGCGCAGTGCGCCGCCCGATGCCGTGATGACCAGGCGCTCGACGGAATCGGGCGATTCACCCCAGAGGCACTGCCAGATCGCCGAGTGCTCGGAGTCCACCGGCCTCAATTCAGCCCCGGACCGGCGGGCCTCCGCCGTCAGCAGGTTCCCCGCCATCACCAGGACTTCCTTGTTGGCGATGGCGATTACCTTGCCGGCAGCGGCCGCCGCGAGCGATGGCGATAGGCCGGCCGCACCCGCGGTAGCGACAACCACGAGGTCCACGTCCGGGTGGCTCGCCATCTGCTCCATCTCGGCCCACCGCGCGGCGAGGCTGCCGCCCTCAATCCGGTCCTGGATGTACTCCGTCTCGCGGCTGCACCAGACCATGCGCGGGCGGAACTCCCTCGCCTGTTGTTCCAGCAGGGTGACGTTGTTGCCAGCCGCCAGCGCAACGACATTGAACCGCCCCGGAAGCGAGCGGATCACGTCAAGCGTCTGCCGGCCGATGGAGCCGGTCGAACCGAGGATCGCGACGCGGGTGAGTTTCATAAGGGGCAGGCGCGCCAACCTGAGGGGGATGGCGGCACGGGAACTAGCAAGTGACGGGTTCCGGAGAAGGGTCCGCTAAAGGACCACCCATATCGCGAAGTAGTATACCAGAGGCACCGTGAACAGGATCGAATCGAGCCGGTCCAGGAAGCCGCCGTGGCCCGGCACGAGTTCGCTCGTGTCCTTCACCCCGGCCCCGCGCTTTAGCAGCGATTCACCGAGGTCAGCGGCGATCGCCACCGGCGGCAGCAGGAGCCCGAGCAGCGCGGCCTCTGAAAAGCTCATCGGCAATTCCAGCGGCCAGCTCAGGAACAACACGGTGACAAACCCGCCTGCCAGCTCTCCGATCGTGCCTTCCCACGTCTTGCCGGGGCTGATGTGGGGCGCCATCTTGTTCTTCCCGACCAGCTTTCCGGTAGCGTAAGCGAACGTGTCCGCGCCCCATGTGGCCAGCACGGCCATCAGGATCCAGTTCCCGTCGTCGTCCAGATCCCGCAGCAATATGACGTATGACCCCAGGAACCCGACGTAGGCAATCGTCGCCACGATCGCCGTCCAGTCCCGCAATCCATCCCGCGGGTCGCCCAAGGCCAGCACTAGAAGGAACGCCAGCCCGATGCCCTCCACGATCGCGCCCGTCCATTCGTCGAATCCACTGTCCGCGGCCACCGCGATCAGCACCACGCCGCCGGCGGCAGCCAGCGCGGGCAATCGCGGCCACCAGAGAGGCCTCGGTGCTTGTTCGGAGTCATCCGGCGGCGCAAGGAGCGCAAAGCACTCGAGCGCGGCAGCCGCGAGAATGGCGGCGGCGACGATCGTATAGACCGGGCCGCCCAGCAGCGTGACGCCGAGGATCAAGGGGATGCCGACGGCGGCGGTAACGAGGCGCTGGGCGAGCATGGAAATCGGCGGCGGGGTGGCGCGCGACCGCCCCCTAGACGGTCATCACCTCTTGCTCTTTGTCGTGCCCGATGCCGTCGATCTCCTTGATCTGGTCGTCCGTGAGCTTCTGCAGTTCCGTCTCCGAGCGCTTGAGGTCGTCCTGCGAGATATCGTGGTCGTGCTCTATCCTGCGCAGGTGCTCGTGGATGTCTCGGCGTACGTTGCGCACCGCCACCCGCGCCTCCTCAACGCGCTTGCGGACGTGCTTCGCCAGCTCCTTCCGGCGCTCTTCCGTCAGCGGCGGGATCGACAGGCGGATCACGCTGCCGTCGTTCGCCGGCGTGAGTCCCAGGTCGGACTTCTGGATCGCCTTCTCGATGGCGGTGAGGGCTGTCCTGTCGTACGGCTGGATCATGATCATCTTGGCGTCCGGTGTGCTGATCGTCGCAAGCTGCTGCAGCGGCGTCGGCGTGCCGTAGTAGTCGACCTTCAGGTGGTCTACCAGGCCCGCGCTGGCACGCCCGGTTCGGATGGTAGCCAGTTCGTGCTGCAGCGCTTCCACCGCCTTGTGCATCCTGGTCTTGGCGTCGTTGATCTGTTCCTGGACCATCACGATACCTCCGTCAGGGTGTAGCTGCTGATCGTTCTTCTATCGTCGTTTCGATATCACCCACGCGCGTCCCCGTCGCGTCGCCGGAGACCGCGCGGACGATGCTGTCGGGCGCCCGCAAGTTGAATACGACGACGGGCAGACCGTTCTCCATGCAGAGCGAAAGCGCTGTCGAGTCCATCACCTGCAGTCTGCGGTTGAGGGCGTCGAGGTATGACACCGTGAGGAAGCGCCGGGCGGACGGGTCCTTGTGCGGATCCGCGTCGTACACGCCGTCCACGTTCTTCTTCGCCATCAGGAGCACGTCGGCGTCTATCTCGATCGCGCGGAGGGCCGCCGCTGTGTCCGTCGTCATGTAGGGGTTGCCAGTACCTGCCGCGAAGACAACGACGCGCCCTTTTTGCAGGTGCCTTATCGCGCGCCGACGAATGTACGGCTCGGCCACCGCGGTGATCGTGATCGCTGACTGCGTGCGCACGTCCAGGTCGTGCCGTTCCAGCGCATCCTGGAGGGCGAGAGCGTTGATGATTGTGGCCAGCATCCCGGCGTAGTCACCGGTCGCGCGATCCATCCCGGCCGCAGACGCTGTCGAACCGCGGAAGATGTTCCCGCCGCCCACGACGACCGCGATCTGCACACCGGAATCCGACACCCGTTTGATCTGCTCCCCGATCACGGTCAGCATCTGCGGGTCGATGCCGTACGGGAGATCGCCCTGGAGCGCCTCGCCGCTCAGCTTAAGGAGGATGCGCTTATAGGGAGGGTCGGCTGTCATGGGCTGGTTCCCTCCAAGTCTAGCAAATCAGGGGCACCAGTCGCTGCTGCAGATCCCCGTCATTCCCACGAACGCCGCTTGGCCGTCCGGGCGAATCCATGGCGAGGGCCAGCTTTCCAACCTGCCTTCTGGGCGCTACCCCAGCCCATCAAGGAAGGCGATAAGCTCCCGGTTCGTCTCCTCTGGCCGCTCCTGCTGCGTCCAGTGCCCTGCGCCTTCGAACCTCACGATCTTCAGGTTCGGCACAAGCGCCTGCATCGGCTCCATCCGCGCGAACGACATCACGCCGTCCCGTTCTCCGTACAGGAACAGCGCCGGCTGCTCGATCCGGCGGTCTTGCAACTCAGGAAGTTGCTCCCAGTCCAGGTCCATGCAGCGGTAGCGGTTGATCGGGCCGTGGAAACCGCCCTTCTCGAACTGCTCCACAAAGTAGTCCAGGTCCGCCTCCGTCATCCACGGAGGCACGCCCTCAACCTCCGGCGCGCCCTCGAACAGCTTCGAATCTTTCGGCTTGTTCGCCAGCGCGGATGCAAACCCGGAGATCTCGCGTCCCTCGCCGCTCGCGCCCCAGATGAAGAGCCGCATCGAGCGGCGCACATCGGACTCGAACTCCGCTTCCGCCACGCCCTCGTCCTGGAAGTAGACGATGTAGAAGAAGCTGTTCTGGAACATCGCCCGCATCATCTGCAGCGGTGGCATCGGGCTGCGCGGCAGGTAGGGCACGCTCAGGCCGGCCACGGCCCTGTAGCGGTCCGGGTGCAGCGCCGCCGAGTTCCACGCCATCGGTGCGCCCCAGTCGTGCCCGACGATCACCGCCTGCTCCTCTCCCAGCGCGTCCAGCAAGCCCAGGTAATCGGCGATCAACTCCTTCATCGCGTACGCCTCGATGGCGTGCGGCTTGTCGCTGCCGCCGTACCCGCGCACGTCCGGCGCCACGGCGTGGTAGCCCGCCGCCGCCAGCGCGGGCAGTTGGTGCCGGTACGAGTACCACAGCTCCGGGAACCCGTGCAGTAGCAGCACCAGGGGGCCTTCCCCGGCTTCAGCTATGTGCAGGTTGATCCCGTTCGTGGCGACCGTGCGGTGCTTGATCTCCGTGTTGGGCAACTTCGTTCCTTTCATGTCGGCGGGCGTTGAGCGCGAGAAATGATAGCACGCGCTCTTGCCCCATGCCGCGCCCTTCAGGGCGCGGTGCCCCCGCGGCACCCCTTCAGTACCCCAGCGCCGCTCCGTCCGAGCGCGGGTCCGCCGCAGCGGCCACGCCATGCCCCTGGACCATGATCGCGTGCGCGTGGCCCAGCAGGTCCGGCACCGGCGCCGGCTGCGCGCCGATCTCCGGCAGGCCGGCGTCAGCGATCAGGCCGCCCGGGTTGATCCGCCAGCGCGGGGCAGCGATGGCGTCGCCGATGTCCTCCCCTGCCACGAATATCCGCGAAAGCAGTTGCAGGTGGATCTGCGTCTGGCTCGGCCCTCCCATCGTCCCGAACACCAACAGCGGCTCCATCTGTTCCTTACGCTCATCCTGAGCGAGGGCACCCCGTAGCTGCAGGTCATCGTGACCTGCCCCCGGGGCTGAACCCAGCACCATCGCCGGCGCCAGCGTGTGCTCCGGCACCTTCGCACCGCCAATGTACGTCTCCGGCGTGAAATCCGCCGCCCGGTTCTGCAACAGGACGCCTGTGCCCGGGATGACCACCCCGCAGCCGAAGGCGTCCTTCAGGCTCTGGCTCAGGCTCACCGCCATCCCCTGCTCGTCACGCACGCACAGGTAGATCGTGTCGTTCGCCAGCCCGCCCGGCCCGTGAGCACGGATCAGCCGCTGGTGCCACTCGGCGTCGGCCGGCTTCAGCCCGTCCAGCGGCTCCAGCCGCTCCAGCGCCTCCAGCACGAGATGCCCGCGGCTGTGCGGTGGCATCTCGCACACCTCGACGCCCCGCCATTGGAGCCGCCGGGGCATCACCCACTCCGCCCGGTGAGCGCGGAAGTCCTGTGCGGCGAACGGCGCCGGCGCCCGCGATCCAAGGTACTCCTCGAAGTCGTCTATCTGTTCCAGCGTCGCTGCCAGCTCTGGCTGGACGAGCGGATCGTCGCCCAGGTAGATGCGTGCCG
This sequence comes from Chloroflexota bacterium, assembly GCA_037441345.1. Taxonomy (GTDB): domain Bacteria; phylum Chloroflexota; class Dehalococcoidia; order SM23-28-2; family RBG-16-64-32; genus DATKKM01. The sequence goes on along the minus strand of JBBISJ010000002.1, from coordinate 23,146 downwards.
CCTCCACGTCTCGCTCAAGCAGCGGCCGCATTAGCCCCGTGATGCGCGCGAAACCAGGCGCGCGAACCACGCCTTCGCGTGCGTACCGGATCGCCGGCGCCGCCAGGTCCGCGATCTCGCGTGTCCCGAACCGCTCTCGCAACGCACGCCAGCCCCCGACGCAGCCCGGCACCGAGGCCGCTCCGATGCCCTTGCGTGGCACTTTCTCGACCCGCGGCGCTGCCATTGGAAGCGCGCCTGCCGAGTTCAGCCCGTGCAAGTCACCGTCCGCCCACACCATCGCCAGGAGGTCCCCGCCGAGCCCGCACATGTGCGGGTACACAACGGCCAGGACGAGGTTCGCAGCGATTGCCGCGTCCACCGCGTTTCCTCCCGACGCCAGGACGGCCAGACCCGCCGACGACGCCAGGTAGTGCGGCGAAGCGACGGCGGCGTGCGGGAAGCGGAGCGCGGGCATGGCGCCAGTATAAGGCGCACCCGCCGCGACTATACTTGACCCGATGGGTGAGGAAGCGCTGAATCCACCCGTGGCGGGCACTGCCCACGGCGTCCACGAGCCGCCGCCGCGCCGTATCGTGCTCGACATGCCGTCGTGGGTGCCCGTGGAGAAGGTGCCCCGCGGCGTGCTCATCGCTCTGCTGGTGCTGGTCCTCATCGGCGCGCTGGTCGGCACGGCCGTGCCGTATGCCGCCGGCTGGATCACCAAGGACGATTTCGAGAAGTTCGGCTACGCCGGCATCTTCCTCGCCAACTTCTTCGGCACCGCCACCGGCTTCATCCCCGTTCCCGGCCTCACGGCGGCGGGCCAGGCGCTGATCGTCGCCGGCTCGCAGGACCTGTTCGTTCCCGCGGTTGTCGTTGCGGGCGCCTCGGGCATGACGCTGGCGGAATCGACCGCCTACCTCACGGGCGCCGTTGGCCGCGGCCTTGCCGAGGAGCGAGAGCCCATGCGCGGCAGGCTGGGCGATATCCTCAGCCGCGGCGCGCGCTGGGTGGACTGGCTCATGAGCCGCTACGGCTTCCTGACGCTCCTCGGCCTGTCCGCGATCCCCAACCCGTTCTTCGAGTTCGCCGGGATCACCGCCGGCGCCGTCCGGATGAATTTCTGGCGGTTCCTGTTCGCCGTCGCCATCGGCAAGACGGTCCGCGTGATCCTGCTCGTCATCATCGGCGACGCGCTGATCGACGCATTCGAGCTGTAGGGGCTACCGGCGGTCGCCCCGCCCCCATCTCGTCATTCCCGCGAAGGCGGGAAATCCATGACGATTTCCCTTAAGACAGGCTCTTCGGCCGCCGCTTCACGAAATCGAACACGCGGTAGGAGCGCGGCGTCACCCTGATCACCACCTGCCGCTTCACCCGCGGCAGCAGCGCGTTCAGGTACCCCTCGGCGCCCGCCGCCCCCAGGTACCGCTCGACGATCGGCCTGTACTCCGGCGCCATCCCCTCCACCGGCTCCAGCGCGGCATCGCCGTCAATCAGCAGCACGTGGTACGGGGGAGACGCGGAGTCAATCGTCATCGCCACCGCCGGGTTCTCCGCCAGCGCCCGCAGCTTCGCCGCCTTTGGGCCCGTCACCATGACGATCGAGCCGTCGAGGTGAGCGAACCAGATGGGCACGACGCGCGGCCTGCCGTGGTCGACATAAGCCAGCCGCGCGAGGTTCGCCCCTTGAAGCAGGCCGGAGACAACAGGGTCATCCGCGGGCAGGCATGTCATGCACGCGAGAATAGCAGACCGGGCTGCGCCGTTCGAGGTTGCGTCGCTCTCAAGCGGGCCGGTCTGTGCGGGCGCGCCGGCGAGTCTTTCGCGCCGCCGGTCTGGCCCGGGCGGACTTTCGCGGCCGGGCGCCGGGTGCTTCGCCGTCGTGGCGCCAGTGTTGTTCCAGTTGCAGGGTCAGTTGCGTACGCCTCTGCATGTTGCCAGCTTTCGCGGCGGGATCTTCATCAGTGCGCCGCCGCACGTTGTTATCGTTAAGACAGCGGGAAGTCGCGGTCTGTTACGCCGGCGTCAGCCGCGGTATCCGTCCGGGTGTGCGAGGTGCCAGCGCCACGCCGAGTCGATGATGTCTTCGAGGCCGGGACGCCGAATCTGCCAGCCCAGTTCGCGCACGGCCTTCTCGTGCGAGGCCACAAGCTCCGGCGGGTCGCCCGGCCGGCGGGGTTCGTCCACAACGCGGATGCCGCGTTCAGTCACGAGCGCCGCGGCATCGATCACCTGGCGGTTCGAGAACCCCTTCCCGTTGCCAAGGTTGTAGGCGCCGCTCGCGTTCGCGGTCCTCTCGAGCGCCAGGAGGTGCGCGCTCGCCAGGTCGGCGACGTGGATGTAGTCCCGCACGCACGTCCCGTCCGGCGTTGGGTAGTCCTGCCCGAACAGCGGCACGTGCGACCGTTTGCCCGCGGCTACCTGGAGGACGATGGGGATCAGGTGCGTTTCCGGCCGGTGGTCTTCGCCCCTGGTTGCCGTCGCGCCCGCCGCGTTGAAATAGCGCAGCGCTGCCCAGCGAATACCGGCTGAGTGCTCGTACCACGGGAGCATCCGCTCGACGGCCGCCTTCGTCTCGCCGTACGGGTTCACCGGCAGGATCGGCCGGTCCTCCGTGATCGGCACCGCCCGGGGTTGGCCGTAGACCGCGGCGCTCGAACTGAAGACGAAGCGGCCGACGCCGTGCGTCACCATCATATTGAGGAGCGCGATCGTCCCGCCGACGTTGTTCGCGAAGTAACGCCCCGGCTGCGCCACCGACTCCCCGGCCTGGATGTAGCCGCCGTAGTGGATCACTGCGTCAAAGCTGTGCGCGGCGAATACCCGCGTCATCGCCGGTTCGTCGCGGATGTCCGCCTGGACGAACTCGGCGTCCGCGTTCACAGCGGCAACGTGCCCCGACACCAGGCTGTCCACCACCGTCACCTCGTGCCCCGCCTCGACAAGCTGGTCCACGGTCACGCTGCCGATGTACCCGGCGCCACCAACGACAAGGACTCTCATGGTGGCCCGAGCAGCCCTAAGCCGGATTGGGGATCACTCGGCCGCATCGGCTGGGTTCCCCGGCTCGAACTGGACGCCGAAGAGCCGGGGAGTACAAAGGGGCAGAGCCCTGGCGCCTGCCCCGAGCGGAACCGAAGGGACGGGGGTCTGGGGGTGTCCCCCAGTGTCAATCCATTCCTTGGGGTGGGGTGGCGGGGCGGGTGATCATCGATGATCAGCACGCGGTCAATGCTCACGGCTCGGTCGCGCTGATCGGTCGCGTCTCACTCCTCGTACCGCTTGAACACTAGGCACGCGTTCTGCCCGCCGAAGCCAAAGCTGTTCTTCAGCACCACGTCCACGTCCGCCTGCCGGGCCTTGTTCGGGACGTAGTCCAGGTCGCATTCCGGGTCCGGGTGCTCGTAGTTGATCGTCGGGTGGATCCACCCCGTGCGGATCGTCTGCACGGCGGCCACGCTCTCGATCGCGCCCGCCGCGCCGAAGGAGTGCCCCACCATGGACTTGGTCGAACTGATCGGGACCTTGTACGCGTCTTCCCCGAACAGCTTCTTGATCGCCAGCGTCTCCGACTTATCGTTCAGCGGCGTGGACGTTCCGTGCGCGTTGATGTAGTCCACCTCGGACGGCTCGACTCCGGCATCGTGCAGGGCCTCCCGCATGGCGCGCATGGCGCCGCTGCCGTCCTCGCTCGGCGCAACGACGTGGAACGAGTCGTTGCAGGCGCCGTAGCCGGCCACCTCGGCCAGGATCGGCGCGTTGCGTGCTTTAGCGTGTTCGAGGTTCTCGAGAATGAAGATGGCCGCTCCCTCCGCGGCGATGAATCCGTCGCGGTTGGCGTCGAATGGCCGGCTCGCCTTCTGCGGTGGGTCGTTCTGAGTAGAGAGAGCGCGGATCACTGCGAATCCACAAAGCCCCACCTCGCAAAGCGGTGCTTCGGCGCCGCCGGTGATAACCACGTCCACACGTCCCGAGCGCACGAGGTCCAGCGCATCGCCGATCGCCTGCGTCCCGGCCGCGCAGGCCGTGATCACGGTGTTGTTGTAACCGCGGGCCCCGAAGTGCAGCGCGATGTGGGCCGCCGCCATGTTCGGCAGCATCTTCGGGAAGAAGAACGGGTCCACCTTCATCCCGCCGCGCGTGTCCATCACGCGGACCGCCGCCTGCGTGTCCTGGATACTGCCGATGCCGTTGCCGATCAGGACGCCGACCCGGTCGCGGTCCACTGCTTCCATGTCGAGCTCCGCCTGCCGCAGCGCCTGGTGCGTCGCCGCGATCGCAAACTGGCTGAAACGGCCCATGCGCCTGGCGTCGCGCCGCTCCATGTACTCGTCCGGGTCAAAGTCCTTCACCTCGCCGGCGATGTGGACGGGGTACTGCTCGTGTTCGAAGGCGGTGAGGACGTCGATGCCGGACTTGCCTTCCAGGGCGTTCGCCCAGAACTCCTCCACGTTGTTGCCGATGGCGGTGATCGCGCCCATCCCGGTGACGACGACTCGGGTGGGGTGCCTGCCGTTGGTGCCGTTGCTGCCAGCCATGATCTCCTCCACGGGCTGCTACCTGAGCCCGAACCATTCCCGGCCCTCCGCTGCCACAAATAGCGAACCTGTGAGACATATTACCCCCCCACGTTCCGTATCTGCCATTGCTCGCTCTATGGCCGTGCCAACGCTATCCACATCTTCCGCCGGGATGCCGAGCCTCTCGAACGCCTGCCGGACCCGGCCGGGCTCCATCGCGCGCGGATGCTTGGTCTTCGTCGCGATCACCCGCGCTGCTATCGGTGCAAGCTCCTCGGCAAGGCTCTCCACGTTCTTGTCTGCCGATGATCCGATGATGAACGTCGCCTGGTTAGCGCCAAAAAACCCTGTCAGCGTGTCCCGCAGCGCACGTGCGGAGTCCTGGTTGTGCGCCCCGTCGGCGATGACCAGCGGCCCTTCCCGCAGCACCTCGCACCTTCCCGGCCAGCGGACTGCAGCGAGGCCATCCTCATAGGCACGATCGGGTATGTCGAGACCGAGCGCATCCACCGCAGTAATCGCCGTGCAAGCGTTGTCCAGTTGATGCTCGCCCGGCAGGCCCACCCGAATACGATCCGCGAATCGCCTGAGAACGCTCTCCGCATCAACTTCGACGACCCGCGCACCCGCAGCTTCCGCGACGCCGGCTATCACTTCGCCCGCCTGGCGATGGTCTTGCCGCGCCAGCACTACCGTGCAACCCGGCGTGATGATCCCGGCCTTCTCCCTCGCGATCTCCTCGATGGTGGCACCAAGGATCGCCGTATGCTCCAGCGAAATGGGCGCGATCACCGCGACCCTCTTGCCGTGGAACACGTTCGTGCTGTCGACCCGCCCCCCGAGGCCCACTTCGATCACCTGGATCTCGACCCGGGACTCGCGGAACGCCAGGAAGCCCATCGCGGTCAGCAAATCAAACGTGACGAATGAGCGCTCACCGATGCGGTCGCTTGCCCGCTCCACCGCCGGCCTTACCGCCGCGGCCAGCTCCGCGAACCGCTCCCGTGATACCGGCTCGCCGTCGATGCGAATTCGCTCGGTGTAGTCGTGCAGGTGGGGGCTGGTGTACAGGCCCGTGCGAATCCCCGCGGCTCGCAGGATCGATTCAGTCATCGCGCACACGCTGCCCTTGCCTTTGGAGCCCGCAACATGGACCGTTGGCCGCCCCAGGTGCGGGTCTCCCAGCTCTTGCATTAGCGCCAGCATCGGCGCGACGTCCGGCCGGTCCTGGAAGCGGCCCGATCGCTCGAAGTCCGCGAATGAGAGAAGGTACTCGATTATACTTTCGTATTCCGTCACAAGGCGATTGTACGAACATGTGAGGGGGAATTCCCGATTGACACTCCCGCATCGAGCGGGTTCAATTGATATATCAATAGGAATAGCACCCCGGGAGGCGGAAAATGGCCGCAACTACTCGCGCTTCCACGATCGATCGTATCTTCGACTCCATCGTTGAGCAGCAGACCACCTTATTCGACGCGATTCGGACTACCGCAGACCGATACCACCGCTTTAACCACAGCCTGTTAGAGGGCGGGCGCCAGTCCATGCGAGAGTGGACCGAAGTGGGCCGCACCTGGCTGGCCAGACCGACCGACGTCGTCGGCCTGTATGAGTCCGTCGCCGAGGCTGTCGGAAGCAATCAGGCCCGCACCCTTGCACTCGCGCGCGAGTGGATCGAAGACCAGGTGGAAGCCCAGCGCGAGGCGCGCGAGACGGCGCGCCGCAGCCTCGGCGAGGTGAGAGACGCAGTGCAGAAGGCGCAGGAGAGCGCGCCCGAGTTCCTTCGCCGGACCCGAACACGAAACGGGGCCCGGGAGGCCGCCGCGACAGACGCCGGCTGAGGTCACAAAGCAGTCGAATGCGAAGGGCGGCGAGGTAGCCGCCCTTCTTTATTGCTCCGCCTGGCGTCGACACCCCGGTCGGCTCGTGCGTCAGTTCCGATACAATCACACACGCATGACCACTGAACTGCGCCCCGACATTGCGTTTGAGATCGCGACGGCGGAGGATCTGCCGTTTATCGTGGAGACCGTAGCGCGGATGCGTCTGGACGGGGAGGACCTGGCGCCGGAGCAGTTCGCTGTGGTTCGCGCGCCCCGGAGTGGGCCGATCATCGCGTTTGGGCGGATAAAGCCGTACAGCGAGACGTTCGAGCTGGGCTGCGTCGCGGTGGTGGAGGAGGCGCGCGGGAAGGGTCTGGGCGAGGCGGTAGTGCGGGAATTGATCCGGCGGTTTCCGCAGGATGAAGTGTTCGTGACGACCGACCTGCCGGGGTACTTCGAGCGCCTTGGGTTCCTGCGGACGGAGATCCTGCCCCAGGAGATCGTGGCGAAGATCGAGCGGGTTTGCGGCCAGCTGCGTGAGGGCGTGGTGGGGATGGTGTACGACCGGACGTACGAACGCCTGCCAACTCTTGCTGATGTGTACCGGGCCAGACACCTGCTGGAGCCGCACCTGCAGCGGACTCCGCTCGTATACAGCCCCGCACTGAGCCGGGAACTGGGTTTTGAAGCGCACCTGAAGCTCGAGAACCTGCAACCGATCGGGGCGTTCAAGGTCCGCGGCGGTGTGAACCTGTGCGCTGGGCTGAGTGATGAGGAGCGTAGGTGCGGGATCGTCGGCGCGTCGACCGGGAACCACGGTCAATCGCTGGCCTACGGGGCGCGGCTGTTCGGGATGCGCTGCGTGATCGCGATGCCGGAGGAGGCGAACCCGCTGAAAGTAGAGTCGATGCGGGCGCTCGGTGCGGAAGTGCAATTCCACGGAGCGAACTTCGAGGAGGCGCGGGTGTGGGCGGAGGAGTACGCCCGGCGCGAGGGCATGCGGTACGTGCACCACGTAAACACGCCGGAGCTGATCGCGGGCGTGGCGACGATCAGCCTGGAGGTGGTCGAAGACCTGCCGGACGTGGATGCGATCCTGACTCCGATCGGCGGCGGCAGCGGGGCGATCGGACACTGCGCTGTGGCGAAGGTGCTGCGGCCGGACGTGGAAGTGATCGGCGTGCAGACCGCAGGCGCGCCGGCAGTGTACCGGTCGTGGAAGGAACGCATGCTGCAGAACGCGCCGATCGAGACCGCCGCGGAGGGCCTGGCGACGGGACACGCGTACTACGCGCCCGTGCGGACGTTCATCGAGCGGATGGACGATATGCTACTGGTCTCGGAAGCCGAGATGCGGGAGGCGATCCGTCTGCTGGCGAGGACGGTCCACATCGTGGCCGAGGAGTCGGGCGCGGCAGCCACGGCGGGAGCGGCGAAGATCGCGGAGAGGCTGGCCGGTAAGAACGTGGCGCTGATCGTGACTGGCGGGAACATAACCGTGGAACACCTGAAGAGTGAGTTGTGAGCGTGAAGGGTCACGGGTCAAGGGTGAGGGGGATCAGCCATTGGTCCACGCGGGCCTAGATCCTCGTAGCTGCAGTTCGTTAGACCTGCCCGGAAGCAATCGTCGTAGCTGCAGGTCTTCAGACCTGCCCACCTACGGCAGCTTGATCAGGTTGTTCAATTGTTCAACTGTTCCATTGTTCTGACCGAAGCATGACAGATCTCCGCGCCGGCGCCGCCACCGTCGACATCACGCCGCCCGTAGGCGGGCTGATGGACGGTTACGGCGGGCGGCTCGTGCCATCGCGGGGCGTACACGATCCCCTGTTCGCCCGGGCTCTGGTGCTGGACTACGGCGATCAAGGCTCGTGCGCCATCGTGGGCTGCGACCTCCTCGGTATGCACCCGTGGACCGCGGGTGAAGTGCGCAGGCGGGCCCGCGAGTCATGCGGTATCCCCGAAGGCGCGGTGATGGTCGCGGCCACGCACAACCACGCGGGGCCGGTAAACCTGCGCGCGGGGATGTTCTCGCAGCTCGACCAGGCGGCCGCCGGCACGCTGGTGGATCGGATAGCGGGCGCAATCGCCTCGGCCTGGGCGGGACGCCGGCCGGCGACGCTGAGCGTAGGTGCTGCGGAGATCGACACGATCAGCATGAACCGGCGCGACTCGTCGTCGGCGAGCGACAACACGCTGCGGGTGGTCCTGGTTGACGGCGACGGCGGGCCGATCGCCGCGCTTCTTAACTTCCCCTGCCACGCGACCGTGCTGAACGAGAAGAACCTGCTGCTCTCGGCCGAGTTCCCCGGCGTCGCCTGCCGAATCGTGGAGCAGGCGACGGGCGCCGCGGCGGTCTATCTGAACGGAGCGTGTGGCGACGTGAACCCGGCCTGGACCGCCCAGGACTTCGCGAGCGTCGAGCGCGCGGGCCAGGTGGTCGGTGGACAGGCCGTCCGGCTGATCGGCGAGTTGCGAGCGGCGCGGACCGGACAGCGCTCCCACAACATCCGCTGGGACGAGTTCTCGGAGGTGCCGCTGCCGGGACGCGCCGTTGGGCCGGGCCTGCGGTTCGCGCGGCGGGAGGTGGATCTGCCCTTGCGGGCGTTCCTCGATGACGCGGAGTACGCACGGCTGATCGACGAGGCAAAGGCGGGATCCGGCAGGGACGCGGCATCTCAGTTGAGCCGGCTGGGCGCGGAGCGCTGGGCGGCGGTCTGGGCGAGAAGAGCGGACGAGGCCGCGGAGCGCCGGACGGAGGTGCAGGCCCTCGGACTGGGCGACGGGCTGGCGCTGCTGGCACTGCCGGGCGAGTTCTTCGGCGAGACGGCGCAGTCGATTCGCGAAGAGGCGTTGGTGCCGGACCTCCTGGTAGGCTGCTACGCGAACGACTACCTGGGCTACGTCATCCCGCCGCACGCCTTCAACGAAGGCGGATACGAGAGCGGCGTAACGTTCTTCGGGCAGGAGGCGGAGCCTATAATCAGGCAAACAGCGGTCGAGATGCTCCAGGACATGGCACGTGGCAACTAACAGATTCCTCCGCTCTCCGGAGGCAACATTGTGACCAAACGCGTCCTCGTCATCGTGGCTCACGCGGACGACATGGAGTTCATGGCCGCGGGCACGATCGCGAAGATGGCGGGACTCGGCTACGAGATCCGCGAGGTGATCGCAACCAACAACGAGCGCGGGACGCTCGACCCCGAGTGGAGCCCGCGGTTCACGGCGGAGACGCGGATGGAGGAGGCCCGGCGCGGCGCGAAGGTGCTGGGCGTGAACCCGGAGATCGAGTTCCTGGGCTACGAAGACGGACGATTGAGCGAGACGCCCCTGAATGAGCTTCGGGAGCGGTGTATGCGGGCGATCCGCAAGCACCGGCCCGACGTCATGTTCACGTGGGACCCGTGGGCGCCTTACGAGGAGCACCAGGACCACCGCTCGGTGGCGCTGGCGGCGACCGAGGCGGCGAGCTTCTCGCACTTCCCCCTCTACCACCCGGAGCACCGCGACGAGGGGCTAACGCCGCACTACGTGGGAGAGCGCTACTACTTCGCGAAGTCCCCGCGCGACGCGAACAAGATCGTAGACATCAGCGACTACATCGACCGCAAGGTGGACGCGCTTTGCGAGCACGTCTGCCAGATGGAGATGACGATCATGGACCTGCAGGCAACCCTCGCGGCGTCGGGCCTGGACATCCCGCTGCTGGCGAACGCGGACCCGAAGGACTACCGGCCGATCCTGGATATGCAGATCAAGGCGTGGGCGGCGTCCGTGGGAAAGCGAGGCGGGTTCGCGTTTGGCGAGGAGTTCCGGCGGACGCGGTTCGGTGGGATCGAGCGCTGGGCCGGCGGCGACGCCCTGCCGGACGACGTCTAGGCGATTGCCGGCACGAGCGTCCGCACGGCAAACAGCGACGCGCGCGCCATGTTCACCACTGCGACGTGGCGCTGGCGGCTTTCGCCGTCGGAGCCGCATGTGGTGATGGTGACCCCGGTCATGGGCACGAAGTGCCGCGTCCCAACCATGTGGGTGGCCTCGGGGTCAGCGCCCGGCACAAGGTAGACGTTGCCGGTCAGTTCCAGTCCGGGAAGCGCGACGGTGGCCTCCACGGGTACCTTCTCTACCCTCTCAAAGGGATCTGCTTGCTGAAGGTCGCCCCCAACGGGGATCGCGCAGAGAATCGATGCCAGGTTCACCTGCATGGACTCGAACCGCTCCGGCTCGTGGTCTTCCCGGGCGCCGTCGATCTCGACGTTGTGGAGGAGGGCGACGCCTCCGTCCAGGTTGTTCAGAATGTCGACGAGGCGGCGGGGGCCTCCGGCGTGCGCTAGCTCGCCGGTAACCCAGCGGCCATCGAGAACCATCTCGACAGACTTCGTGGACATCTTCAACCTCAGGCTGCTCCAAGCGCCCGCATGACGGGGGCTGCCTGGCCTTCCTCCTCGGCCGGCGTGGCCGAAACCATGCCGCGCTCCTCGCACCTGACAAAGGCGCGTACAACTTCCGGATCGAACTGGGTCAGGGAGTTCCGCAGGATCTCCTTGAGTGCCATTTCGTGGGTCATCTTCCGGCGGTGTGGTCGGTCGCTGGTCATAGCCGAATAGGCGTCAACGACGAGCAGGATCCGGGCTCCCAGGGGTATCTCCTCCCCTTTGAGGTTGCGCGGGTAGCCCTGGCCGTCAAACCGCTCGTGGTGCGCGAGAACTATGTCGGCGGCATCGCGCAGGTGGCTGATCCCGCTCAGGATCCGGTATCCGAACTCCGGGTGGCGTTGCATCTCCTGCCACTCAGCGCCGCTCAATTCTCCGGGATTGGCGAGTATGGACTCTGCGATCTCGATCTTGCCGATGTCCGCCAGGACGGCAGCTTTCTGGAGCAGGCGTATCTCCTCCTGGCGCATGCCCATCTCCGTCGCCACCATCGACGCCAGTTGTGAGACGCGCGATGTGTGTAGCGACTTCATATCATCCTTGAGGTTCATTGCGCCGCAAAGGACGCCGATGATCGAGTCGTACTTATCGCGAACGCTGATCAGGTAACTGTCCACGTTGGCCTTCTCGCGCTGGAGCGCGCGGGCCGACATGAAGAGCGCGAGCCACAGGGTCGCGCAGACGAGAGCCAGCGCCGCCATCGGGCTGACGTACACCGTGAGCCCGGCCAGGATTGCCGAGAACGCGCCAAGCTTGAGGCCGGCGACCAGGATTCGCCGGAGCCGGGTTAAGCGCCGCTCGCTACTTGTTTGATTCACGGTTGCCCCCTTTTAGATGGCCCCGAACGGGTCATCGTCCACGGATTCGAGGTCCTCGGCCAGACCGCCCTCGACCGGTTCCGCGGTCGACGCGAACTTTCGGGACACCTTGTTGGCGTACATGTCGGCGTCGGCCCACTGGACCAGCTCCTCCACGCTCTCGCCGCCCCACGGGTATCCCGCCAGGCCGATGGACATGGTCACGTTCAGGACGGTGGTGCCATCCTCGAACATCGGCGTCGCTTCAAGCTCGGCCCACAGCCGCCGCGCCAGCGCGAAGGCCCCCCGCTTGTCTGTCCCGGGCATGATGATCCCGAACTCATCCCCGCCCAGCCGGGCGGGAACGTCTTTCGACCGGGTGTGCGAAGCGATCGTGCGCCCCAGGTTTGCCAGCACAGCGTCGCCGACGCCGTGACCGTGTTCGTCGTTGATGAGCTTGAGTCCGTCCAGATCGAGCAGCATGACGGCCAGTGCCTGCTTCGATACGCGGGCCTTCTCGACTTCGAGGCGGATGACCTCGTAGAAGTGACGCCGGTTGTAGAGGCCGGTCAGCTCGTCCCGGAACACCATCTCCTGCAGGTCCGTAAGCTGATCGACGAGCTGTTCGCGATATCGGCTGAAGATCGCCAGGTCCATGCGCCTCATGACGACGTTGCTGAACAGGGCGTATGCCAGCGGCACGCCGGCCACCAGGCCGTAGAGCGCGTACTGCCACCACGCTCCGTCGGACGCGACGAATAGCGTTAGCAGACATGCCACGGTGACGGCGGTGACTGCCGCGCCGCCGAACCAGGCAACCTTATTGACGGCTTGCTCGTGCTTGGCCGTCTCGCCGTTGGTGGTGAGGGCCATATCGTGGCTCAGAGGCTTCACCGCACCTTTCGTATCTGTTTGGCTATCGAATGGCAACGCCAGGATGCTCACGCGAGCGGTCCTCTCTCCGCATCGAGCGGATATGATTTCCAGCTTCGGCGGCCGGTCTGCCTTATCCACGCGTCGGACTTAGGCTTCCAGCTTTGCGAGCCGTCCTTTCGGAGCGGTTAGCCCTTTCGATAACCTGGAATAGAACGCGCCTATCGCGTTCCTATAGCAGTAAGACGTGGGGTGAGGGAGCGAGTTACACCCCAAAACCAGACGTGAACCGGTGCTTGACGCCCGCTATCTGATCTCTTCTTCGTCGTCGACGACGATCGCACCTTCGAGGCCGTCCGCGTCGCCATGGTCGGGCTCCGCGTGGATGACGACGATCGTCCCGGGAAGGCGTTTATGGATCGCGTCGCTGATCGCGTCGGCGACGACATGCACGTCCTCAACGGTCCGCCCTGCCTCGAATGCGAGGTGCATATCGACGTGTCGGGTCGCGCCGGAGCGGCGCGTGCGCAGGCGGTGGTAGCCGCGGATCTCGTGTTCATGCTGCTGGAGAATGTCGGTTATCACGCGCTGCTCCTCGTCCGGAAGCGATGCGTCCATGATGTCCGTGAGCGCCGTATTCACCAGCCCGATCGCCGCCCAGCCCATGTAAGCCGCCAGGGCGAGCGCCGTGAGCGCGTCAAAGACGGGTTCGTCCGTGATCAGCACCAGCACCAGGCCGGCGATTATCGCCATCGCCTGCATGACGTTTGTCTGGAGGTGCGTTGACTCGGCGGCCAGCGCCATCGAACCTGACCGGCGCGCCTCGCGCCTCATCAGCGACGCCGTAACGACGTTGGCTCCGGCGGCAATGGTCATCGCGGCGAGGCCGATCCCCGCGTCTATCTCCGGCGCGCCTTCCACGAGGCGGCGTGCGGCCTGGTAGGTGATGACGCCGCCGCCGACGCCCACGATCGTGGCCGCGACTGCCGCTGACAGCGCCTCGACCTTGCCGTGGCCGAACTGGTGGCTCTCGTCTGCCGGGCGGCTGGCGATCTGGACGCTGATCAGGGCGGCCGCGCCGCCCACTAGGTCGGTGCCGCTGTCCACGGCGTCCGATAGAACAGCCACGCTGTCGCTGATGATGCCGACGGCCAGCTTCATCACAAGCAGACAGATCGTTACCGCCAGAGAAACGGCCGCGATCCGCGACTGGGAGCGGGTGGCGCCCGGTTCAGCGTGACTTGCGGGAGACGACATTGCGCGCGGCCTGAGCGATCGCCTCGGGCGTCAGGCTGAAGTGCTGCAGGAGCTCTTGCCAGGTGCCACTCGTCCCGTACCGGTCCCGCATTCCCACGAACTCGACCGGCGTCGGCTTTGACTCGGCGAGGGTCTGCGAAACCAGGGACCCGAGGCCGCCGAAGACGAAGTGGTCCTCCGCCGTCACGATGGCGCCGGTCTCCGCGGCGGCACTGAGCAGCGCCTCCTTATCGAAAGGACGGAGCGACGAGGCGTTGAGCACACGGGCATCGATGCCTTCTGACGCGAGCGCCTCGGCGGCCTCGAGCGCGGACTTCACCAGCTCTCCACAGGCGATAAGCGTCACGTCTCCGCCATTGCGGAGTTGCGGCCACTTCCCGAGCTGGAATCGGTAGGACTCGTCGAAGAGGATCGCTGTCTTCGGGCGCAGCGCCCGGAGGTAGAAGGGCCCGTCCGTTCGCGCGGCGACTTCGATGGCCTGCTCGCACTCCGTGGCGTCCGCCGGGAATACGACGTTGAACGTGGGCATCGACAGCATGAGCGCAAGGTCCTCCAGCGCCTCAGCCGAGGCGCCGTCCTCGCCGGTTACGACGCCGGCGTGGGTGGCGAAGAGCTTGACGTTCGTCTTGGGCTGCGCCACGGCCATTCGGAGCTGGTCGAAGCAGTGGCCGGGCGCGAAAACGGCGAAGCTGCTGCAGAAGGCGATCTTGCCGCAGGCGGCAAGGCCGGCGGCAACGCCGATCATGTTCTGCTCGGCCACCCCTACGGGGAAGAAGCGCTCCGGGAACTCCTGCCCGAACTTCACGGCGCTGGTCGAGAACCCGAGGTCTGCGTCAACGCAGACGATGTCCAACCCCTCGCGCGCCAGCCGGGCGAGGGTCGAGCCGAGGACCTCGCGGGTCGCCTTTTCGCCGAGAACCTGGACCATGGCTTAGCCCTCGAACCCCAGCTCGCGTAGTGCCTGCGCAAGTTGCTCCGCGCTCGGCGCCTTGCCGTGGAAGTCGGGGTTGTTCTCCATGAAGCTGATGCCCTTCCCCTTGGTTGTCTCGCAGATGACAGCGGTGGGCTGTCCCCTGTGTGCCTTCGCCTCGTTGAGGGTATCGATGACCTGGCCGAAATCGTGGCCGTCGATGTGGTATGTCTTCCAGCCGAAGGCGCGGTACTTATCCTCGAGCGGGTCAAGCGTCATGATGTTGGCGGTGTGGCCGTCGGGCAGCACCCAGCCGCCCGGCACGCCGTCTGGTCGGTCACCGTTGCCGGGGTAGCGGCTGAAATCGGAGTAGCCGTCGTTCTGGATGTGGTTGCGGTCGACGATCGCGGTCAGGTTGTCCGCCTTGTGATGGGCCGCCGCCATGATCGCCTCCCAGGTCTGCCCTTCCTGGCTGTCGCCGTCCGAGAGCAGGCAGAAGACGTGGTAGTCGCGCCCGTCGAGTCGCCCGGCGAGTGCCTGGCCCAGCGCGAAGGACAGCCCCATCCCCAGCGCGCCGGCCGACATCTCGACCCCCGGCGGCTTGCCCATGACGACGTGCCCCTGGAGGCGACTGCCGAGGCGCCGGAACGTCATCAGTTCATCAACCGGGAAGTAGCCTGCTTCGGCAAGCGTCCCGTAGACGACGGGCGTGGCGTGGCCCTTGCTCATGATGAAGCGGTCGCGGTCCGGCCACGACGGGTTCTGCGGGTCGTGGCGCATCACGGAGAAGTAGAGCGAGACCAGGATTTCGACGCTGGAAAGGGAGCCGCCGGGGTGGCCGGAGTTGACCTGGTGGGTCATCTCCAGGATGTGCCTGCGCACCCGGCGCGCTACTTCCTTCAGTTCCTCAACGGGTACCGCTCGGGGCTGCGCCATCACCCTGATTATAGGGCGCGCGCCCGCTGCCGCAACGCGGCTGGCTTGACCCGAAACCCTGCACCCTCGACCCTTGCCCTGTGATCATCGATTTCCACACGCACATCTTCCCGCCGGACGTGCGCGACAACCGTGAGAACTACGTCCGTCGCGAGCCCACCTTCGCGGAGATGTACGCCGACCCGAAGGCGAAGATCGCCACGGCGGACGATCTGCTGGCGAGCATGGACGAGGCGGGCGTGGACGTGAGCGTGGCGCTCGGCTTCGCGTGGCGGGCCAACGAAGACATCGTGCGACACAACGATTACCTGATGGAAAGCGCGGCGAGAAGCGGTGGCCGCATCGTGCCGTTCACCACGATTAATATGACGGACCCGGAGCCACAGAAGGAGATTGAGCGGTGCGCCGTTGCCGGTGCTCGGGGACTCGGCGAGTTGCGGCCGGAGAACCAGCGGTGGGACCTCACCGGCGATGCCGGAGATCGGCTGGCCGATTATGCCGCCCGACTCCGCCTTGTGCTCCTGTTCCACGTCACGGAGCCGGGCAATCGCAGCTATCCGGGGCGGGCCGGATGCTCCCTTGAATCATTCACGGCATTCGCCCGCCAGCACCCGGGCGTGCAGGTCGTGGGGGCGCACCTCGGGGGCGGGATCTACCAGGTCGAAGGGCCGAACGCGCCGCCCGTGTACGTGGACACGGCAGCCCAGCCGTTCCTCTACAGGGGCGAGGACGGCGCCGCGGCGCTCCGGGCGGCCCCGTCCGATCGCCTGCTGTTCGGGAGCGACTTCCCGCTGATCAGCCAGTCGCGCCAGATCGCCGAGATCAGGGCCGCGATTCCGGATCGGGCCGCGTGCGACCGCGTACTCGGCCTGAACGCGAAGGAACTGCTGGGGCTGTGACCTCGCACCAGCCGCCCGGGAAGAGGCTGCGCCTGTTCGTCGCGATCGAGCTGCCGGGCGAAGTGCTCCAGGCGCTGAACGACATCCAGCACGAGCTCCAACAAGAGCCGGCATTGGCGCGGCTGCGCTGGGTGAGACCGGAAGGCATCCATCTGACACTGAAGTTCCTGGGCGAGACGCCGGCGGCGAAACAGCCGGCCATCGAGCAGATGATTGCGCGCGCCGTTGAAGGTGTTGCGCCATTTGACCTGCATCTGGGAAGGCTCGGCAAGTTCGGCGGCAGGAGCAGCCCCCGCGTCGTCTGGGTGGACGTTGCGGGCGACGTCGAGGCGCTGCAGCGGCTACAGGCGGCCGTGGAGCGGGAACTCGCGAAGGCGGGGTTTCCGCCGGAGTCGCGGGCGTTCTCTCCCCACCTGACCCTAGCGCGCATACCGCCGGAGCGGGCGCGCGACGTGGCCGAGCCGCTGGCGCGTGTGATCGAGGCGGCGACGCCCGGCAGCGCGGCCATGCGGGTGGGATCGGTCGCATTGATGAAGAGCGAATTGAGGCCGTCCGGTGCGGTCTACACGCGTCTTTTCGATGCGCCGTTACGTTAGTATCTAGTAGCTCGTCCTGTCATGACCACGGAAGCAACCTTGGACACCGCACTGGAGCCTTCGGGCCGCTTCGGCACGCTCAGGGCACTCGGTGGATTCTTCAAGCGCAACCTGACGCCGAAAACCGGTGCCGCGGTCACGATCTGGCGCGTCGAGGCACGGATGGCCACCCCGCTGGCGCTCCTGTTTGTCGCCACGCTTGGGCGCTGGGAAGGCGCGCTGGCGATGGGCGCAGTGATGGCCGTGTACGCGGCGGTCTTCCTCTTCCTGCTCGATGGCGAGCGTGTGGTGCACGAGATCCGGGACTGGACGCGGAAGAAGAACTGGGGACGGCGCTGGGTGGTTGAAGGGCACCGGCGTGGAACTCACCGGCTGCTCCTGATCGCGGCGATCGTCATGATTCTCGGGCCGTTCTGGCGGGCGGTGACGTTCCACGTCGGGTCCGTGCCGCGGTGGCCGTCGTACGGGCTGTCCGTTGGAGGCAGCTTCCCGCACTCACTGCTGTGGACGGGGTTGATCCTGGGAGGGCTGTACGAGGGCGTGATCAAGCCGCTGTTCCAGGCGATCTTCTAGAGCAGCGGCCGGCCCAAAAAGCAGTAGAGACGACCCGCCGGGTCGTCTCTCGGCGGGTCGTCTCTACGATTATGATGCCTGGCCAAAGGCTCAGGCCGCCTTTGTTCCGCCCTTCACCTTGATCGTCTTCGGGCGGACGTCCGCCGCCTTGGGCAGCGTTACGGTCAGGATGCCGTCCGTGAACGAAGCATCGGCGTTCTCCTGGTTGACGCGCGTGGGCAGAGGCAGCGAGCGGGAGAACGAGCCGTAGCGGATCTCGCGCCGGTAGTAGTTCTCCTTTTCCTCCTTCGCCTCTTCGCGGGACTCGCCGCGGATCGTGAGAACGCCGTCGCTGACGGTGATCTCGACGTCCTCGGGCTTGATCCCGGGTAGGACGGCCTTGACGGTGATCGCCTCGTCGTTATCGCTCACGTCCACCGGGAACGCGAACTCGACATCGCCGTTTCGCAGGGGATGGGCGGGAGCGAATTCCTCGAACAGGCGGTCCATGGCGCGCCGGAGCGAGCCGAACTCACCGAAGGGGTCGAAACGGACTAGCTGGGTCATTCCGAAATACCTCCTTGTGATTTTGGTGTCCAGTGACAGGGTACAGAAAGATACGATTGCTGTCAATAGAGTTGCTAGTGAACTTATCAAGTTTAGTGCTCGCAGCTTTGACAGAGCAGGGGGCAGGAGATACTATAGGAAGCGATGGCTAAGGATTATTACAGCATCCTCGGTGTCAAGAAGACGGCCTCCGAAAAGGAGATCAAGGCCGCCTTTCGCCGCCTTGCACGCAAGTACCACCCGGACGTGAACCCTGGCGACAGAGCCGCGGAGCAGCGCTTCAAGGAGATCAACGAGGCGCACGACGTCCTCTCGGACGCGGGCAAGCGGGCGAAGTACGACCGCTACGGCGAGCACTGGGAGCAGGCCGAGGCGTTCGAGAAGGCGCGGGCTCAGTACGGCGGCGGCGGGCCGCATTCACAGACGTTCACGTTCGACATCAACGACCTGCTGCGGCAGCAGGGCCGCGGTGCCGGGGGCATCGACCTAGGCGACCTCTTCGGCGGGATCTTCGGCGGCGGGCGCCAGCGCGGCCCCCAGCGCGGCCAGAACGTCGAGTACCAGGCGGAGATCACGCTGGAGGAGGCGTATCACGGGACGACGCGGACACTGCAACTCCAGGCCGAGGAGCGCTGCCCTACCTGCGGCGGGGGCGGCCAGATCGCGAACGCTCTCTGCCACATGTGCCAGGGGGTTGGGACGATCATCAAGCCAAAGCGGCTGGAAGTGAAGATACCGGCGGGGGCCCGCGACGGCACGCGCGTCCGGGTGGCCGGCGAAGGCAGCCCCGGCGCACGGGGCGGGCCTCGCGGCGACCTCTACGTGGTCACGGCCGTGCGGCCGCACCAGCGCTTCGAGCGCAAGGGCGACGACCTGAGCGTGGACGTGCCCGTACGGGTCGAGGACGCCGTGCTCGGCGGCGAAGTGGAGATCCAGACGATCGCGGGCAAGCGGATCGTCGTGACGGTCCCGCCCCTGACCCAGAACGGGCGCCAGATCAAGCTCAAGGGGCTCGGGATGCCGCGCCTCGACGGCAAAGGACACGGCGACCTGAACGCGCGTGTGCGGCTGGTCATCCCGGAGACGGTGACGGACCGCGAGCGCGAGCTGTTCGAGCAGTTGCGGGCGCTGCGGAAGAAGGAGCCAGTTGGGAGCAAGAGAGCATGAGAACAAGAGAGCAAAACAGCGGACTCCACGACGAGCCGTGCTACGTGATCAGCGTGGCGGCGCGAATGGTGGGCATGCACGCCCAGAGCCTGCGCAACTACGAGCGCATCGGCCTGGTGCGGCCGGGGCGCTCGCAGGGGCGCGTGCGGCTGTACTCGCAGGCGGACATCGAGCAGTTGCGGAACATCCAGCGGATGGTGAGCGACCTGGGCGTGAACCTGGCCGGCGTGGAGGTGATCCTGAACATGCGCGAGCGCATGCGGCAGATGGAAGCGGAGATGGACGCGCTGCGGGCGGAGTTGCAGGCGTACCGGGACCGGGTGCTGCCGGCAGTGCCGGGACGAGAGGAGGGTCAATAGGGATGAGCCCAACTACCCATACGTTCGGCCGAATAAAAGCAGGAAAGAGCAGCCTTTACGGGGATGCCGCGGAGCATTTCGTTATCGCGGAGCTGTTGAGACGAGAGGTGGTTGCCGCACTAGGTCCGCGAAATATGGCGAACTACGACATCCTGGCGATACACGGTGAGAAGTCTGCACGAATAAGGGTCAAATCCAAGATGAATGCTGACACATTCGTGTGGAATGCGAAGAAGGATGGCACCATCTTCGCTGAGATAACCGACAACGATTTCAGCGTTTTGGTTGATCTTGGGAGCGGACTCGCCCATCCAGAAATCTTTATCGTGCCCACCAGTGAGCTTGGAAAGAGAATCGAAGAAAGGTACCAGACCTGGCTTAAATCACCCGGCAAGGGCGGTCGACCTCACAAACCTAACAAGATGCGGCGCCTAGACGACCCAAATTGGAGGGAATGGCTCTCGGCATACTCTGGGGAGAACGGATGGAACCGACTTCTATCGTCACTCGGGATCTAGAACCAGAAGGAACACAATCATGATGAGACAAGACAGATTCACGGAAGGCGCGCAGGAGGTGCTGGCGGCGAGCCAGGAGCTGGTGCGCAAGGAGCGGCACACGCAGTGGGACGTCGAGCACGTCCTGATGTCGCTCGTGACGTACGGCAAGGGGATCACGCCGGAACTCTTCGCGAAGCTGGGCGCCGACACGCGGGCGCTGGCCACGAAGGTGAAGGCCTCGCTGGACAAGTCGCCGAAGCTCTCGTATGACGTGGTGCAGATCTACACGACGCCGCGGATCGTGCGGATGCTGGAGGCGGCGAACGCGGAGGCAGAGCGGCTCCAGGACGAGTACGTCGGCGTGGAGCACATCCTGATCTCGATCGCCGACGAGCGCGAAGGCGACGCGGCGCGGATCCTGCGTGAGGCCGGGATAGATAAGGAGAAGATCTACAAGGCGCTACAGGAAGTGCGCGGCGGCGCCAAGCTGGACAGCCCCACGGGCGAGTCGAAGTACAAGGCACTCGACAAATACTCGATTGACCTGACCGGGGCGGCGCGCCAGGGCAAGCTGGACCCGGTGATCGGCCGCGAGGACGAGATCAGGCGGGTGATGCAGATCCTGAACCGGCGGACGAAGAACAACCCGGTGATCATCGGCGAGGCCGGCGTCGGCAAGACGGCGATCGCGGAAGGGCTGGCGCAGAAAATCGTCGCCGGCGACGTGCCGGAGAACCTGAAAGAGAAGCGGCTGCTGGCGCTGGACATGGCGGCGATGGTCGCGGGCTCCAAGTTCCGCGGCGAGTTCGAAGAGCGCCTCAAAGCTGTAATGGATGAGATCAAGCGCGCCGGCGGTGAGGTGATCGTCTTTATCGACGAGATCCATCAGGTCATGGGCGCCGGCGGCGCAGAAGGCGCCATCGACGCCTCAACGATGATGAAGCCGGCGCTGGCCCGCGGCGAGATGCACGTCATCGGCGCCACGACGCTGGACGAGTACCGCAAGCACATCGAGAAGGACGCGGCGCTGGAGCGCCGCTTCGCGCCGGTGTACATCGACGAGCCGTCCGTTGAAGACACGATCGAGATCCTGAAGGGTGTGCGGCCGCGCTACGAGGCGCACCATAAGGTGAAGATCACCGATGAGGCGATCGAGGCGGCGGTCAACCTCTCGCACCGCTACATGACCGAGCGGTTCCTCCCGGACAAGGCGATCGACCTGATCGACGAGGCCAGCTCCAAGCACGTCATCGACGCGCAGAGCATGCCTGCGGACGTGCGCGACCAGCAGAAGCAGGTGCAGGAGCTGGAACGTGAGTTAGAGGCGGCGAACGAGCGGCAGGACTGGGAGCATGCGGCGAGCCTGAAGACGCGGCTGGAGCCGCTGCGCGCGGAGTTCGAGAAGGCGCGCGATGCCTGGCTGAAGGACACCGGCCAGGACGACATGAGCGTGACGGAGCAGGACATCGCCGAGCTGATCCACAAGATCACGGGGATCCCGGTGAACAAGATGCTCGAAGGCGAGACCGAGAAGCTCTTGCACATGGAAGAGAACCTGCACCAACGGGTGATCGGCCAGGAGCAAGCGATCGAGGCCGTATCGGACGCGATCCGGCGCGCGCGCGCGGGACTGAAGGACCCGCACCGGCCGATCGGCTCGTTCATCTTCCTCGGTCCCACCGGCGTGGGGAAGACGGAGCTTGTCCGGGCGCTGGCGGAGTTCCTGTTCGACGACGAGGACGCCATGGTCCGGCTGGACATGAGCGAATACCAGGAGCGGCACACCGTCTCCAGGATGATCGGCTCGCCGCCGGGCTACGTCGGCTACGACGAGGGCGGTCAGCTCACGGAAGCCGTCCGAAGGCGCCCGTACCGGGTGATCCTGCTGGACGAGATCGAGAAGGCGCACCCCGAGGTGTTCAACGTGCTGCTGCAGATGCTGGACGACGGCCGGCTGACGGACGGCCACGGCCGGACGGTGGACTTCCGGAACACGGTTGTGATCATGACCTCGAACCTGGGCACCGAAGCGTTCCAGAAGCCGGGCCTGGGTTTCGCGCTGGCGTCGAGCAAGCCGTCGAAGTCTGAGAAGGACAAGCAGAAGTCGGACGTGGAGAAGGCGCTGCGCCAGACGTTCCGGCCGGAGCTACTGAACCGGATCGACGAGATCATCGTCTTCGACCCGCTGACCGAGGACGACCTGAAGCAGATCATCGAGCTGCTGCTGGACGACGTGCGCGAGCGCCTGAGCGACCGCCGGGTGGACCTGGAGCTGACGGACGCGGCGAAGGAGGCACTGGTGCGCGAGGGTTACGACCCGGTGTTCGGGGCGCGGCCGCTTCGGCGCACCATCGAGCGGCGGGTCGCCAACCCGCTCAGCCGGCGCATCCTGGCGGGCGAGTTCGCCGAGGGCGAGACCGCGCTGGTCGGGTACGCCGACGATGAGTACACGTTCGAGAAGCGTGAGGCGCGCGAGCCGGCCGCTGTGTCGTAAAGGTGAAAGGCGCGGGGGTCAGGTTTCCAACCTGACCAGGGCAACCTCTGCCTTGTGCAGCAGGCGCCGATGGATCGGGGGTCAGGCTTCTAACCTGACCGGGAATTGGCGTATCGACGAACGGAAGAGGGCGGGCCGTTGAGGCCCGCCCTCTTTGCGACTAGGCCTCAGTGGTTATTCTTCGTCGTCCCGGCGGACTCGCGCCACTGCGACGGACGCTCCGGTGGCGGCGAGGAGCAGGCCAAGACCCGCTGCCGCAATCAACCAGAAGCCGCTGCCGCTTCCAACGCCCTGGGAGCCGCCCGCCTCAGGCAGTTGGGCCGGCGTCGGCGTCGCGGTTGCGAGCAGAGCCGTGGGCGTCGGCGACGGCGTCTGCGTCTCCGGCACTGCCGTCGGGGTCGGCGACGGGGTCGGGCTCGGCGTCGGCGATGGAGTCGGGCTCGGCGTCGGCGACGGAGTCGGGCTCGGC
>JBBISJ010000001.1:0-200394 GCA_037441345.1 Chloroflexota bacterium | reverse complement strand
TCCTTGAGGACGACGGTGAACTCGGTCTTCTCTTCGGCGGCGGCTGCCGGGGCCTCGCCGCCGGCGGCCGGGGCGCCCGCGGCCATCGGCATGGCCATGGCCATGGGGGCGGCGGCGGTGATGCCGAACTCGTCCTGGATCTTCTGGTTCAGGTCGCGCAGCTCCAGGATCGTCATCTCCTTGATGATGTCCAGGACCTGGTCCACCTTGTCTGCCTTGCCTGCCATTGTTGCTGTCCTCCTTATTGATTCCCAGGTTTGGGCGTAGCCGACGGGCTACGCGGATGCCTCAAGCTGCCGGGCGCGGGCTTCGACCAGGCCGGGCAGTTCGCTGAGCAGTGAATGGATGAGCAGGGTGAGTTCCTGCAGCGGCCCATCGAGCAGGGCGATGAAGCCCGCCAGAGGCGACTGCATTTGACCCATGAACTGGGCCAGCAGCACCGGCTTCGGCGGGATGGTTGTCAACGCCTTCAAGTCGTCGGAGCTGAGAATGGCGCCGTCCAGGAAGCCGCCCCGGACATGGAAGGTCGCGGGCGCTGTCTGCGCGTAGCCGGTTACGGCTTTGGCGACCTCGATGATGTCGCCGTAGCCAAGCGCCAGCGCGGTAGGCCCTTCGACGACGTCCATGATGCCAGCGCTGTCTGCCTGTTCGGCCGCCAGGCGGAGGAGCGTGTTCTTGACGACCTTCACCTCAACGCCGGCCTCACGGAGCTTGCGGCGCAGACCCTGCATCTCCTTCACCGTCATGCCCCGGTACTGGGTGCTGACGACGATGGTGGAGCGCTCGATCTGTTCCTTCAGCGCGGCTACTGCGTCGATCTTCTCTTGTGTGGGCATAGGCCCTCCGTTTCGAGCGTCGCAGGCGGGTGAACCCGCCGGCAACAAAAAGTCCCTTGCCGCACGGCAAGGGACGCGGGCAGGCTAACGCCCGGACTGTCCTTCTGCCTCGGCGGGCCCCTGATCCAGGACTTGGTTCGCCTGCGCGAAACCCGCTGTCTGCGGCCGGAACACCGATATTCGATTGACTGCGTCAGTTTAGCCTGTGGCTAAACCTGGTTCAAGGTCAGGCGGCTACGGCCTGGCCGGCCGAGAGTGTCGCCGTGATGTCCAGCCGGACGCCCGGCCCCATTGTGGTCGCGAGTGTGAGGCTGCGGATGTACTGGCCCTTCGCTCCTGATGGCTTCTCCCGGGTTACGGCGGCGATGAGCGCGCCCAGGTTCTCCAGGAGCGCCTGCTCCGTGAAGCTGATCTTGCCCAGCGGCACGTGGACAAGGTTGGTGCGGTCGGTGCGGAACTCGACGCGGCCCTGCTTGGCGTCCTTGATCGCCTTCGGCAGGTCTTCGGCCTCGACAACCGTGTTGGTGCGGGGGTTAGGCATGAGCCCGCGGGGACCGAGCACGCGACCGAGGCGGCCGACCTTGCCCATCATCTCCTTGGTCGCGAGCGCGACCTCGAAGTCCAGGAATCCGCCCTCCACCTTCTTCACGAGGTCGTCGCCACCCACGTGGTCAGCGCCGGCTCCGTCGGCCAGCCTTGCAGCTTCGCCTTCGGCAAAGACCAGCACGCGCTGTCCCTTGCCCAGGCCGTGCGGCAGGACGATGGTTCCACGCAACTGCTGATCGGCGTGGCGGGTGTCGAGGCCCGTGCGGATGTGGAGCTCCAGCGTCTCGTCAAACTTCGCGAAGGCGATCTCTTTGAGCAGCTTGATCGCGTCCTCCGGTCCGTATTCCTTGAGCCTGTCGACCTTCTCGACGGCGGACAGGTAGTTCTTGCCTCGCTTTGCCATCCTGCGTCTCCTAGGACCCGATCTCCACGCCCATGCTGCGGGCGGTGCCTTCCACCATGCGCATGGCTGCATCCATGTCGTTAGCGTTCAGGTCTTTCATCTTCGTCTCGGCGATTTGCTGCACCTGCGCCCGCGAAAGGGTGCCGACTTTCTCGCGCTTCTGGGCGGGGCTCCCCTTCTCAATGCCGAGCGCCTTCCGGATCAGGTCGGAGGCGGGGGGCGTCTTGAGGATGAATGTGAAGGAGCGGTCTTCGAAGACGGTGATCTCAACGGGGATAATGCTCCCCGCCTGCGTGGATGTCTTCTCGTTGTACTCCTTGCAGAAGCCCATGATGTTTGCGCCGTGCTGGCCGAGCGCCGGGCCGACAGGCGGCGCCGGAGTGGCCTGGCCGGCAGGCAACTGCAGCTTGATGATCGCTCTAACTTTCTTGGCCATCTCTTGTCTCTCTCACGGGATGGGCCGGGTTACAGCCGCTCCACCTGCAGGAAGTCCAGTTCCACAGGCGTCTCGCGGCCGAAGATGGACACCGCCACCTTGACCTTGCCCTTTTCCACGTTTATTTCTTCCACGGTGCCAACGAAGTCCGAGAATGGGCCGTCGGTGACGCGCACGCTCTGGCCCACCACGAACCCGACCTTCACAACCGGCTCCTCCGCCTTCATCTGGCGGACTATGGAGAGGAGTTCGGCCCTGTCCAGCGGGGTCGGAGCGGTTCCGGAGCCGACGAAGCCCGTGACGCCCGGTGAGTTGCGGACTACCGTCCACGCCTTGCTGGAAATGGCCATGTCCTGCTCGCTGGCCGCGGGGTCGTCCTGCTTGAGGGTGATCATGTGAACCAGCACGTAGCCGGGGAAGATCTTCCGCGGCACGGTCCGGCGCTGTCCGTCCCGGATCTCGATCTCCTCGACGGAAGGCACGATCACCTTGAAGACCAGGTCCTGTGCATCCATTGAGCGGATGCGCTGGTCGAGGTTGGTCTTGACGCGGTCTTCGTAGCCCGAGTACGTGTGGACGACGTACCACGAGGTCCCGGGCTTGAAGAGCTCCTCCTCGGTCAGTATCTCCCGCTTCTTGCCATCCGTGGGCGGCTCTTCCAGTAGCTGGTCGGCGCCGCGCTTTCTCTTCGCCAAAATCCCGCTCTCTCCCTACTTCAGCAGCGCCTTGTCGATCGCCCAGCCAAACCCGATGTCAATGCCGCCGAGGACTGCGCCGAAGACCACCGTGACCACCACGACGACGAAGGTGAGGTATACCACGTCGTCGCGTGTCGGCCAGACGACCTTGCGCAGCTCGCTGATGATCTCCGTGAGGAACCGTGGGCGCCAGAATGCGCCCCCGCGGGCCGCGCCACCTCCCCGCGCTGCGCCACCGCCGGTGC
The DNA here is from genome assembly GCA_037441345.1 of Chloroflexota bacterium. Classification (GTDB taxonomy): domain Bacteria; phylum Chloroflexota; class Dehalococcoidia; order SM23-28-2; family RBG-16-64-32; genus DATKKM01. The sequence goes on along the minus strand of JBBISJ010000001.1, from coordinate 197,230 downwards.
TGGGGATAGGCCGCTGGGCAGAGCGTGACGCCCGGCCCGGCTTCGGCTCCTTCAGTTGCTGACGGCGGATGGCGCGGTTGGACATCGCCTAGCGCGCCTCGCGGTGGACTTGATGACTCCGGCAGCGCGGGCAGTACTTTCGCAGTTCGAGCCGGTCCGGGTCGTTCCGGCGGTTCTTCTGCGTCGTATAGGTACGCTGGCGGCACTCGGTGCACGCCAGGTCAACTGTTTGGCGGTCTTCCTTCTTGGCCATCGGCTGTCAAATCCAGTCCGGCTGGAGCTCCTAGGCGATGATCTTCGTGATGACGCCCGCGCCCACGGTGCGGCCGCCTTCGCGAATGGCGAAGCGGACGCCCTCTTCGAGCGCTACAGGCGTGATCAGTTCGACCGTCATCTTGATGTTGTCGCCCGGCATCACCATCTCGACGCCGTCCGGGAGTTTGATGCTGCCGGTGACGTCGGTGGTGCGGATGTAGAACTGCGGCCGGTAGCCGTTGAAGAACGGGGTGTGGCGGCCGCCCTCTTCCTTGCTCAGGCAGTAGACCTCGGAATCGAAGTTCGTGTGGGGGGTGATGGAGCCGGGCTTGGCCAGCACCTGGCCGCGCTCCACTTCGTCGCGCTCGACGCCGCGGAGGAGGCAGCCGACGTTGTCGCCCGCCTCGCCCTCGTCCATGGTCTTCTGGAACATCTCGACGCCCGTGCAGACCGTCTTGCGGGTCTCGCCGAAGCCGACGATCTCGACTTCCTCACCGGGCTTGATCGTGCCGCGCTCGATCCGGCCGGTGACAACGGTGCCGCGGCCCTTGATGCCGAACACGTCTTCAATCGGCATCAGGAACGGCTTGTCGCGCGGTCGCTCAGGCTGCGGGATGTAGCTGTCGAGCGCTTCCATGAGATCCAGGATCGGCTTGTACTCAGGCGCGTTGGGGTCGGTGGCCGAGCTCTCGAGTACCTGCAGGGCGCTGCCCCGGATGATCGGGATGTCGTCGCCGGGGAACTCGTACTTGCTCAGGAGGTCGCGCACTTCGAGCTCTACCAGGTCCAGGAGCTCAGGGTCTTCCATCATGTCGACCTTGTTCAGGAAGACGACCATGGCCGGCACCTCTACCTGGCGCGCGAGCAGCACGTGCTCTCGCGTCTGGGGCATCGGGCCGTCGTTGGCGGCGACGACGAGGATCGCGCCGTCCATCTGGGCGGCGCCGGTGATCATGTTCTTGATGTAGTCGGCGTGGCCGGGGCAGTCGATGTGGGCGTAGTGCCGGTTCGGCGTCTCGTACTCCACGTGCGCGATGGCGATGGTGATGCCGCGCTGCCGCTCTTCCGGCGCCTTGTCGATGCTGTAGAAGTCGCGGTATTCGGCCTCCTGCCTCAGGGCCAGCACCTTGGTGATGGCGGCGGTGAGGCTTGTCTTGCCGTGGTCAATGTGACCGATCGTGCCTACGTTAAGGTGCGGCTTCGTGCGCACAAACTTTTGCTTGGCCATTTCTGGGGATTCCTCCTATGGTTGCGGCTCGCGAAGTCAAGCGGCGGATACTCTCAGGCTGACCCGCCTATGATAACGCGGCGTATTCCTACAGGAAACAACGGCGCGCCGCCTTCCCTGCATGCCTTGCGGCTATTCAATTCCGTTGCTGGAGCCCAGGACCGGGCTCGAACCGGTGACCTCGCCCTTACCAAGGGCGTGCTCTACCTGCTGAGCTACCTGGGCCCCTGTTGCTCTTCAGGAGGCCGCGCCGCCGGCCGCGGCCCGCGTTGCGGCCTCCGTTTTGATGCCTTAGCTGGTGGCGGGAGCAGGATTCGAACCTGCGTAGCCCGTCAGGGCGCCGAGTTTACAGCCCGGTGCAATTGACCGCTCTGCCATCCCGCCAGCGGTTCGAGGAACCGGAACAGTGGCAAGGAACTCAACCTTCCGCCTTCGTTCCCCGTTCCTGGTTCCTTGTTCCTTCCTCGTGGAGCCGAAGGCGGGATTCGAACCCGCAACCTGACGATTACAAATCGCCTGCGCTACCATTGCGCCACTTCGGCGTCGAGCGCCGCGTACCAAAAAAAGCCGCCCATCCGGGCGAGCAAAGTAAGTATAGGGTTACCCCGCTGACGCGTCAAGCAAATTGCCCGCAACGCGGGCCCTATGAATCCCCTCCGCCTGGTTGCGCGTATTGAGGCAATAAGGTCCGGTCAATCTGGAGGGGAGACTGTGATGACCAAGAGGGCATTCGTTTTGGGATTCCTCGCCGCGCTTGCGACGCTGGCGGTGGCGTGCGGGGCTGACGCCGACGGGGACGACGGGTCCGGCGCAACAACCACGCCGGCGGGCGGCGGCGCCGGCAAGACCGTGGACGTGACGGCGCAGGACTTCTCCCTTTCGCCGGCCACGATCGACGCCCAACCGGGCGAGGAGATCGCGATCAGCTTCACCAATGCCGGCAGCACCGAGCACAGCTTCACGATCGACAACGGCGTCATCGACATCGAGGCCGAGGGCGGCGGGTCCAGCAACGGCACCTTCATCGCGCCGTCCGAAAACGCCGAGTTTTACTGCAAGTACCACCCTTCGGCGATGCGGGGCACGATAAGTGTAAACGGCGACTCTACTTCGAGTTCCGGGGGCGGAGGGGCAGGCTACTAGCGCCTACAGGAGGGTGACCGGCTCCAGGTACCCGGGCGTCAGCAGCGTTGCGTCCGGTGCGCGGCGGCCCAGCTCTGTCTCGACGGCGCCCATATCGAATTCCGGGCTGGTGACGGGCGGCATCCAGTTGTCGTGGTGGCCGATCAGCACCTTCCGCGCGTCCAGCATCTCCGCTTCCATGGCGATGAACTGCGCCATCGATCCCTGGACGGGCTCTCCGTCAACGTTCGCGCGCCCCGCGGCGGCGAGGATGGCGGCATCCGCGCGCAGGGCACGCAGTACGCCGGTCCAGCAGCCGGACGTGTCCTGCCAGAAGATGCTGCCTTCGTCGGTCTCGAACAGGAAGGCCAGCGGCCCGCCGTCGTTCAGGCTTCCCGCACAGCCGCGGATGTGGTCGAAGATGGCCTGGCCTTCGGGCGTGCCCGCGAGGCCGAATATCCGCTGCCCCAGGCCCGGCTGGGCAGCGCGCTCGTCCTGCGTGAGGCCCAGGTGTCCGTGCTCTTCCTGGCCGCAGGCGGCATCAGTCAGGATCCAGGTGCAACTGTGAATGCCGGGGAACACGCGCGCCGTAACGCCAGGCGCCAACCGGAAGCGCTCGCCGCCCTGCGCCGCCTGGAGCTGGCCATCGGGCACGCCGCGCTCGCGGAGCACCCGGCAGGTCTCATTCGAGCCGATTACACGCGCACCCGTGTTGAGGGCGATCGTATCCGCTCCCGCCAGGTGATCGAAGTGGCTGTGGCCGACGAGGACGAAGTCCGCGTTCTTCACATCGGCGGATGCCAGTCCGACGGGGGGCGCTGCCGCGACGCGGTCCATGTAGGAATCGAGGAACACGGTCACACCGCCGATCTCCAGCCGGAAGGTCGCCGTACCGAGCCATTCAACGGTCGCAGTCATGTCACTCCCGTCGCCAGCGAGTGCCGGCGGCCTCGTCTTCGAGGATGATCCCGAGGCCGGCCAGCCGGTTCCGGACGCTGTCCGCCATCGCGAACTGTTTTTCGGCGCGTAGTTCGTTCCGCAGATTGACCAGCAGATCGATGAATGGCGCGGCGTCCGTCGCGGCGTCAGGCTCGCGGAGGGCCAGTCCCAGCACCCCGGCCAGGCTCCGCAGCATCGCCTGGGCCTGTTCGATCGAACGCCCCTCGTCGCGGGCGCGGTTGATCTCCCGGGCCAGGTCGAAAAGCGTCGCCAGCGCCCCCGCTGTGTTGAGGTCGCCATCCATCGCCTCGATGAAGCGCTTCTGGTATTCCGAGGCGACGATGTCGGCGGGTGGCCCGCCCTCGACTCCGGGCAAGGACACCGCGGTGCGCAGACGTTCCGCCGCGCGCTTCGCTGACTCCAGCGCCTCTTCAGAGTAGTTGAGCGGAGAGCGGTAGTGCGCCGTGAGCACGAAGATGCGCAGCCCGTCCGGGCCGTAGCGCTCCAGTGCTTCGCGGATGGTGATGATGTTGCCGAGCGACTTGCTCATCTTCTCTTCGTCGAGGGTGAGCCAGCCGTTGTGCAGCCAGTGCTTCACGAACGGCTTGACGCCTGTGTAGGCCTCGCTCTGGGCGATCTCGTTCTCGTGATGGGGGAAGATCAGGTCCTGGCCACCGCCGTGCAGGTCAAGCTGCGGTCCCAGGTAGCGGTACGACATGGCAGAGCACTCTATGTGCCAGCCGGGCCGCCCCGGGCCCCAGGGGCTGTCCCATGAGGGCTCACCCGGCTTCGCGGCTTTCCAGAGGGCGAAGTCCGCGGGATCGCGCTTCGCCTCGCCCGGCTCAATCCGGGCGCCCGCCATCAACGAGTCCACGTCGCGGCCGGACAGTTTGCCGTAATCCGGGTTGCGGCGGACGCTGTAGTAGACGTCGCCGTCCTCGGTCGCGTAAGCGTACCCCTTCTCGATGAGCTTCTCCACCATCTCGATGATCTGGGGAATCTCCTGGGTAGCGCGCGGATAGACGTGTGCGGGAGTAATGTTCAGCTCCCGCATCTCCTCCTCGTACTCCTCGATGAACGACTGGGCCACCTGGTCGTAGGTCAGTCCCTGCGCGTTGGCCTTGAGGATGATCCGGTCGTCGATGTCCGTGTAGTTCTGGACGTGCTTAACCTTGTAGCCGCGGTACTCCAGGTAGCGGCGGAGCACGTCGAAGATGATGTAGGACATGGCGTGGCCGAGATGCGAGTGGTCGTACGGGGTGATCCCGCAGACGTAGATCTTCAGTTCGTCGTCCTTGAGGGGGACCTCCTCCTCGCGGCGTGACATGGTGTCATACAGCTTCAGCGTCATTCGCTCACCAGGGATTGCCTGCGGCGCCGGGGACACGGGGACGCGACATCGGGGTTATACAGCTTCGTCGTCATGTACTTCCTTCCGTTTGCTCTTGTTCGCGCGCGGCTTCGCGGTCTCGACCTTCTCCAGTCTCGCCTCCAGCTCGGCGATACGCTCTTCCAGCCGCTGGATGACGTCCCATTCCGGGTCGGGCAGCCGCAGCACGGTGTCATTGCCGGGGTCCGCAAAGGCCACGACATGACCCGGCACACCTACCACAGTTGCGTTCGGCGGAACGTTGGTGACGACGACGGAGCCGGCGCCGATCTTCGAGTTCTCCCCCACCGTGACGTCGCCGATAACCTTGGCGCCGGCGCCGACGACCACGTTGTCGCACAGGGTTGGGTGCCGCTTGGCGCGCCGCGTGCTGGTGCCGCCGAGCGTCACGCCCTGGAACAGGTGCACGTTGTCGCCGATGATCGCCGTCTCGCCGATCACGACTCCCATGCCGTGGTCGATGAAGAACTTCTCGCCGATCTCGGCGCCGGGGTGGATCTCGATGCCGGTGATGAACCGGCCGACGTGCGAGAGGAAGCGCGCCGGCACTTCCAGGCCGTTGTGATGCAGCGCGTGCGCCAGGCGGTGGATCTGGCGGGCGTGGAAGCCGGGATACGTGAGGACTACTTCAATGTCGCTGATCGCGGCCGGGTCGCGTTCCCGGGCGGCCTTGATATCTCGTCTGATGCTTTTCAGAAGGCCCACAGGCCCGTCACTCCCTTCGTTCCGAATCTTGAGCGTGCGGAGCTGGCCCCATCCTCCGCTCAGCGGAGGGGGGCCGGCCTACAGGCGCAGGCGCACAGGCAGCGGAACGACGGCCGGACCATGATGCTTCATTATAGGGAACAGCCGGCGCAGCACAATTGTCACAGTCACGCGCGGTCCGGCACACCCTCAAGGAGCGCCACAGCCATCGCCGCGATGCCTTCGCCGCGGCCAATGGCACCCAACCCTTCGTTGGTGGTGGCTTTGACGTTGACGCACCCCTCCTCGATCCCCAGCATTTCCGCGATCCGTACCCTCATCTCGGGAATCCGCGCGGCCAGGCGCGGCCGTTCGGCGATCACCGTCGAGTCGACGTTGACCGGCGACAATCCCTGCGCTCGCACCATCTTCAGGGTCTCAGCCAGGAGTGTCCCGCTGTCCGCGTCCGCCCAATTCGGGTCTTCCGGCGGGAAGTGCATACCGATGTCACCGAGAGCGGCGGCCCCGAGCAACGCGTCGATTATCGCGTGCAGCAGGACGTCAGCGTCCGAGTGGCCGGCGAGGCCGGCTTCGCCTTCGAAGGCGACGCCGCCCAGTACCAGCGTCCGGGACGGGTCAAAGCGGTGAATGTCGTATCCAATGCCAATTCGCACGGGGGATAGCGTGGCGGCTGTGGCATCGCGGGTCAAGGCTTACGCCAGGTACGCCTCCGCGAGAAACAGGTCGTCCGGGGTGGTCACCTTGATATTGCGCCGACGCCCCTCGTAGGTCATCACCGGCACCCCCAGCTTTTCCAGCATCGCGGCGTCGTCGGTCACATCCTCTGTCACCTCGGCGTGTGCGCGCATCAGCAGGTCGTAGCGGAACACCTGCGGTGTTTGGACGGCTCTGAGAGTGCTCCTGTCCAGCGTCCGCACCACCACGCCTTCAGCCCCCACTTCCTTCACGGTGTCCACCAGCGGGACGACGGGAACGGCTGCGCCGGTCTCCTGCGCCGCCACCAGGCCGCGGGCGATCATGCCCGGCTTCAGAAGGGGCCGGCCGCCATCGTGGACCACAACCCAGTCCACCGGCCCAAGCGCCTTCAGTCCGCAGAGCACCGAGTCCTGCCGCCGGGCGCCGCCCGTGCAGACACCGGTGACTTTGCCGAACCGCTGGTCGGCGACCATCGCCCGGGTCCGCTCGAGGCTGTCCGGCGCCACGACGAGGGCGATCCGGTCCACGCTCCAGCAGTCTTCGAACGCGGCGACGGCATGACCCAGGAGGGGCCTGCCGCCGACCTGGCTAAATAGCTTGTCCAGTCCCTCCATCCTCGTTCCGGCGCCTGCCGCAACGATGACGGCGCCGACGACTCCGTACTCAGCGGTCAAATTACGCTCTGAAGAACGCTTACACCGGCAGCCGCAAGGCCCGCGAGCCACATATTTTTGATCGTCTTGCCGGACCAGACGGCGAGGAAGAACCGCCGCATCGGCATTCGCACCGCACCCGCTGCCAGCCCGGCGACGTCGAAGACCGGATTGGGGACCGTGGAAAGCAGGAACATCGTCAGCGTCCCCCGGCGCTCCATCCACCGCTTCATGCGCAGGTAACTCGGTCGGTCCTCGACGATCACTCGTCCGCCGAACCCCGCGGCGTACCCGCTGAACTCCCCGATCGCCTCGCCGATGCCGGCGACGATGCCGACCCAGAACCACGCCGGTATCCCGAGGAACGGCTCCAGGAACGCGCCGCCGCCGAGCACGCTCGCAGCGGCCGGCGAGGGCAGCAGGATCGAGGCGGCGCCGATGACGTTGATCAGGAAGACGCCGAAGTAGCCGTAGCTCTTGAGGTTGCTGATGTCGGTGCTGAAGTAGAAGAACGCCACAGCAAAGAGCGTCAGCATCACCGCCACGACGACAAGCATCGTGTACTCGAGCCGCCAGGCGAAACGCCTGGTCGTCTCCAGCACCTCTTCGACGATCAGGTCTTCGATCTCTTCGTCGTTGTCCAGGTGCACGTAGCCGACTCGGGTCTCCACTCCCGCCTCTTCAAATGCGAAAGGGGCGAGAGGCCAGACTCTCGCCCCCTTTCAGGGTCATAACCATTAGCCTCTCCCTCTGCACGCCTGCGAGGTTAGCTGACGGGTTCGGCAGGAAGGAGTCCGCCTACTCGCCGGTGGGCGAGATTCACCCCAACAGTGGGTCCCCCGCTCCCCTTTCGGGGATTAGGCGTCTTAGGTTTTATTTGAGCCGCCCTGAACGGGAACGGCACTTCCGACGCTAGTGGCGTCATCTAACAATGTCAACGCCTGACAGTCACCAAAGGTTACGTTCAAGCCAGCAAACCGGCGATCCGCCGACCTTCACTGCTCCCTGCGGTTGACAGCCGCCCCCGGCGGGGTTGACAGTCTCGTGGCGATGAATGACCATTCATTCACCTGAATGACCATTCACCGTGAACTGTTATGGCACGTGTAACCGAGGAGCACATCGAAGCCCGCCGGACGCAGATCCTGGATGCCGCCTGGACCTGCTTCGCCCGCAGCGGATATCACCGCACTACGATGCAGGACATCGCCACCGAGGCCGGCATCTCCGCCGGCGCCATCTACCGCTACTTCCAGGGCAAGGAGGCAGTGCTCGTCGCCATCAACCAGCGCAGCCAGGCCGTCGGCCGTGCCCTGGTTGCAGCTTCAACGAGCGGCGGCGACCCTGTCGAGAGCATCTCCCTCATCGGCGCCGCGATGCTGCGTTTCTTCTTCGACCCGGAGTTCGAGACGATCGCCCGCATCAATATCGAGATCTGGCCCGAAATCCTGCGCCACCAGGAGCTGCGAAAGGCCGTGGGCGAGGAAATGCATTTCTGGCGGGAAGCGGTGACGAGAGTGATGACGGAAGCGCGCGACCGGGGCGACCTGAGGCCGGACGTGAACCCGGCCGCCCTGGCCCAGGTGATGATGTGCGCCTGGGAGGGGATGCGCCACTATCGCACCGTGGACGAGGGATTCGGGCCCGAGGCGATGGTGGATATCTTTCGTTCCATGCTGAGCGAGCAGGCCTTGGGCCGCGACCTCATCGACGGTCTGTCACGTGCCGGCCCGCCTCTGGGGATACCGCACGGCATGCCATCCCCACCCGGGCTACGAAAGACGCGAAAGTGAACGAAATAGTGACCCGCGTCACATCAATGCTGCCGGCGCCGCCTCACAATTGCTGCGACGCGAACTGTCAACCCCGTCACTCAGGTGCGCCGGTCCCCCGTGGGGCCGGACAGCGCCGTTAGAGGAGTCCACCAAATGGGTGCGTTGACACTCCAGGCGAATGAGATGACTGGTACCGCGGCCCCCGAGCAGGACCGCTCCACGCTCCACATTGCCGTCGATGGCCTGACCAAGCGCTACGGCCCGCTCGTGGCGGTGGACGGTGTGTCGTTCGCAGTGCATCGGGGCGAGACTTTTGGCCTGCTGGGCCCGAACGGCGCGGGCAAGACGACGACGCTCGAGATGATCGAAGGTCTCCGCAGGCCGGACGCCGGGCGCATCACGCTTCTCGACATGGACGCGGTGCGGCACCGCCGGCGAGTGCAAGAGCGCATTGGCGTGCAGCTTCAGTCCCAGGCTCTGTGGCCGGAACTCACGGTCGAGGAGACCCTGAAGACGTTCCAGTCGCTGTTCCGGCGCCGCGTCCCGGTCGACTCGCTGCTGGAACGGTTCGCCCTGACCGACAAGCGGCGTGCTCTGGTGCGGGACCTGTCGGGCGGGCAGAAGCAGCGTCTTTCGATAGCCACGGCACTGGTCAACGACCCGGCGGTCGTGTTCCTGGACGAGCCGACGACCGGGCTCGATCCCCAGGCGCGCCACAGCTTCTGGGACCTGATCCGCGATATGCGCGGCGAGGGCAAGACGGTCGTCGTCACGACGCATTACATGGAGGAGGCCGAGGCTCTCTGTGACCGCGTCGCGATAATGGACCTGGGGCGCATCATCGCGCTCGATACCCCGGGACGGCTGGTGCGCGAACTGGCGTCGGAAAGCACAATCGAGTTCGGGTTCCCGGAGACGGAGGCCCGCGCGGAGCTGGCGGCACTAGCTGGCGTACGGGAGATCCGCCACGAGGATGGGGACGTCCTCCTGTTTACAGATGATGCTTCCGCGACACTCGGCGCCCTCATCCGCTTCGCCGACCAGAAAGGGCAGCAGATCAGCAGCCTCAGTGTGCGGACCGCCACGCTGGAGGACGTGTTCATCAAGCTTACCGGGCGGAGTCTGAGGGACTAGCGATGAGCTTGCGCGCCTTCGTGCAGATGGCAATCGCCCAGTGGACAATACTGCGCCGGAGCATGGTCTTCCTGGTTGTCAGCCTGATGATCGCGGCCATGTCGATGGGCGTCTTCGGCTGGCTCTTCAAGCCGGACGCGCAGGCGTTCCACCTGGCGGTTGTGGACCAGGACGGGACAGAGCCGTCCCAGGCGCTGACCCAGAGCTTCGGCGACCTGGACAATGTGAAGCTCTCCAAGCAGTCGCTGGAGAAGGAGATGTCGAAGTTGAGAGACGGGGACCGCGGCGCTGTTCTCGTCGTCCCCGAGGGTTTCGCCGCGGCGACCCAGCAGGGCAGCGCCGCGATCGACGTCTTTTACGACAACTCCAACCCCATCCGCATCGGCTACGTGATAAGCACAGTCGAGGCCGTGGTTAACGGCTACAACGAACGAGTGCTGGGTCAGAAGGACGCCGTGAAGCTGGAGCAGCAGGCAGTGAGCACGGAGAGCGTCCGGTTCATCGACTTCCTGACGCCGGGCATGGTGGGCATGACCATCATGTTCACCAACCTCTTCGGTGGGCAATTGCTGGTTCTCTGGAGAGAGCAGGGTATCTTGAGGCGGCTCGGCGTGACGCCGTTGCGGCCGGGCATCCTCATCGCCAGCCAGGCCCTCACCTTTGCCACCGTATCGCTGGCGCAGGTGGCGATCATCCTGCTCATGGGCCGGTTCATCTTCGACGTGCCCATCCACGGGAACTATCTGTGGCTGGCGGTCACCATCTTTCTGGGGATCTTCGCCATGCTGGCGATAAGCTACGTGATCGGGAGCTTCCTGCAGACGGCCAATGCCGTAAATGCAGTCATTAACCTGATCGCTTTCCCCATGATGTTCCTCGGCCGCTCCTATTTCCCCATGGACCCCCCGGCCGCGCTCAACCCCGTTGTCCAGGCGATACCGCTCACGCACCTGAACGACGCGCTGCGCGAAATCATCAACCACGGCGGCACCCTGGGAGACCTGTGGGTCAGTTGGGCCGTCCTTGCCGGCTGGATAGGTGCCAACTACCTGATTTCGATGCGCCTGTTCCGCTGGCAGTAGCGGCTACGGGTAGATGCCGCGCATCTGCGTGGCCTGGACGACGCGGCCAACGCCCAGTACCATCGCCGCTTCGCGCAGGCTGGCCTTGTGCTCGGCGGCAGTGGCCAGGACATCGTCAAACGCCCTGCTGACGACTCTGCGCAGCTTGGCGTTGACCTCGCCCTCGTCCCAGAAGTAGAACTGCAGGTCCTGCACCCACTCGAAGTAGGAGACGATCACACCGCCCGCGTTGGCCAGGATGTCCGGCACGACCAGGATGCCCCTGTCGTTCAGCACGTCGTCCGCGTCCGGTGTTGTGGGGCCGTTCGCGCCTTCGACGACGAACCGCGCACGGACGTCGGCGGCGTTCTCCCCGGTGAGCTGTCCCTCGATCGCTGCCGGCACCAGGAAATCGACGGGGAGCGCCAGCAGTTCGGCGTTGGTGATGGTGTCTCCCGCCCGCGACTCCGCCAGGGGGATCCTGTCTTCCCGGTACGGCTCCAGTGAAGCGACGTCGAGGCCGTTGCCGTTGTAGAGTCCCGTTTGCGCGTCGCTCACTGCCACGACGCGCGCCCCGGCAGCGTGCAGCAACCTGGCGACAGTAGCGCCAACTTTGCCGAAGCCCTGCACGGCGAACGTGGCCCCCTCCAGGTTCACGTTATGGCGCCGGGCCACCTCCTCCACCGTGTACTGCAGGCCGCGGCCGGTCGCGTCTGCCCGGCCCAGCGTTCCTCCCACCGCGACGGGCTTGCCGGTGACGACGCCTGCGACGGTGTGGCCCCTGTGCATGGAGATCGTGTCCATGATCCAGGCCATGATCTGCTCGTTGGTCCCCATGTCCGGAGCGGGGATGTCCTCGTTCGGGCCGATGACGATGCTGATCTCCGTTGCGTAGCGGCGCGTCAGGTTCTCGAGTTCCGCCTGCGATAGCGCTCGCGGGTCGACGATGACGCCGCCCTTGGCGCCGCCGTAGGGCAGGTTCACGACAGCGGACTTCCAGGTCATCCACATAGCGAGGGCGCGAACCTCGTCCAGCGAGACCGAGGCGGCGTAGCGGAGGCCGCCTTTGGCGGGACCGCGGGCGAGGTTGTGCTGCACGCGGTATCCGTTGAAGACGCGGATGGAGCCGTCGTCCATCTGGACGGGGAAGTTCACCGACAGCTCGCGCTTGCAGGTGCGCAGGACCTCGCGCACCCCGGGATCGAGACCGAGGCGCTCGGCCGCGGCGTCGAACTGCGCCAGCGCGGTCTGAAGCGCGCCGGGCGGCTTTACGGAAGGCCGCTCTACTACCATTCCATCTGCCCTACCAAGGATTATAGACGAGCGGCCAGGGGCGGAGCGTTGCGAAGCAGGAACCGGAAATGCAGAGAGGCGGGGCTCAGAGCCTCCCGCCTTTTTGCATTTGACCGGGCTTCGGCCTATGCCTCCGCAGGCTCCTCGCCGGACACGTCCAGCAGGTCCTGGGCCTCCAGACCGGGTTCATCCGCCCCGTCGACTGCGCCTGGTGTTTCTATTTCCACCTCCGGCTCGGCCCCGGCGTCGCCTCCCATTAGCGACCGCAGCTCGGCGAGAAGGCCTTCGTCTTCGGCGCCCTCTTCGCCTTCTTCGCCTTCTTCGCCTTCTTCGCCTTCGTCGCCTTCGGTCCAGTCGTCGATGCCAAACTCGGCGCCGTCTTCATCCTCGTCATCGTAGCCGGACCTCAGGGACATCTCTTCGACAAGCGGCTGCGGCAGCGGCGGCAGGTCGATTGTGGCGCGGGCCGGGATGAGCTTGCCGATGATGACGTTCTCCTTGAGGCCCTGGAGCCGGTCCACCTGGCCGCTGATCGCGGCCTCCGTGAGGACGCGGGTCGTCTCCTGGAATGATGCGGCCGCGAGGAAGCTTTCGGTGTTGAGCGATGCCTTCGTCACGCCCAGCAGCACGGGCTGAGCTGTGGCGGGCTCGCCGCCTTCGGCCAGGACAGCAGCGTTCTTGCTTTCGAACAGGAACCGGTCGACGAGCTCTCCGGGCAGCATATCCGAGTCGCCCGGGTTGTCGATCCGGACGCGGCGCAGCATCTGGCGCACGATAGTCTCGATGTGCTTGTCGTTGATCGTCACACCCTGGCTGCGGTAGACCTTCTGCACTTCTTCCACGAGGTAGATCTGCACGGCCTCGGGGCCCTGGATGCGCAGGATGTCTTGCGGGTTGAGCGGCCCTTCCGTGAGCGCCTGGCCGGCGTGAACGTAGTCGCCGTCCTGCACCTTGAGGCGAGCGGCGGCGGGGATAGCGTAGTCGCGCACGTCGCGCTCCGAGTAAAGGACCACGATGCGGCCCTTTTCCACGGACACCTGGCCGGACACGCGGGCCACGATCTCGGCCGGGGCAAGCTCTTGCTCCGGCGCGGCTGCCGCCTCCGTTTCGGCGGCCTGGCTCTTCTTCCTGGCCTTTGGCTCCGGCGGCCTTGCGAGCACGGTGCCAGCCTCCACTTCCTGTCCGTCCTGGACCAGCACTTCCGCCTTCTTCGGCAACTCGTACTCGTCGGGGTAAGTCTCAACGTTGACTATGCGCAGCGTTCGGCGGTCGCCGTCCCGGATCAGTTCCGCGATGCCGTCGATCTCGGCGATGATGGCGAACCCCTTGGGAACGCGCGCTTCGAACAACTCCTCCACGCGCGGCAGGCCGGATGTGATGTCCAGTCCGGCGACTCCGCCCATGTGGAACGTGCGCATCGTCAGCTGCGTGCCGGGCTCGCCGATCGACTGCGCGGCGATGATGCCCACTGCTTCGCCGTGGCTCACGAACCGGCCCCGCGAAAGGTCCCGGCCGTAGTCCATGGCGCAGATGCCGCGCTTGGTCTGGCAGGTGAGCGGCGACCGCACGTAGACCTTCTCGATCCCGCAGGCGACGGCGCGCTCAGCCACGCCTTCCGTGATTTCGCTGCCGCGCTCGCAGAAGATCTCGCCCGTTGTCGGGTCGGCGATGTCGGCAGCCGCAAAGCGGCCGACGATGCGCTCGGCCAGGGATTCGAACAGTCCTTTCTCCGAACCTTCGTCGATCCAGATGCCGCCGGTGGTGCCGCAGTCATCCTCGACGATGATCACGTCCTGTGCGACGTCGATCAGGCGCCGGGTCAGATAGCCGGAGTCGGCAGTCCTGAGCGCTGTGTCGGCAAGTCCCTTGCGGGCGCCGTGGGTGGAGATGAAGTACTCGAGCACTGACAGGCCTTCGCGGAACGAGGAGCGCACCGGCAGCGGGATGATCCGGCCGGCCGGGTCGCTCATGAGTCCTCTCATGCCCGCCATCTGGGAGATCTGGGAGATGTTACCCTTGGCGCCGGAGACGGCCATGATGTAGACGCCGCCGTACTCGTCAAGGCGGTTCTTGATCACGTCCTGGACCCGGTCGGTTGTGTTGCGCCAGACGGTGATCATCTGGTTGTCGCGCTCTTCTTCGGTGATCAGGCCCATGTTGAACTGGTCTTCGATCTCCGTTACAGCCTGGTCGGCCTCGTTGAGAAGTCCGGCCTTCTCGTCCGGGATCCGCAGGTCGTTCATTGAGATGGAGATGCCGGAACGCGTCGCGTGCTCAAAGCCCAGGTTCTTCATCTTGTCGACCATCTCGGCCGTGGCTTCGTTGCTCAGTCTGTGGCTGCACTCGGACACCAGGTCCTTGATCGCCTTCTTGTCCATCAAGTGGTTCCGGAAGCCGAGTTCGTCTGGAATCACTTCGTTGAACAGGATGCGCCCGACGGTGGTGACCGTCGTTTCGACGTTGCGGCCCCTGTCTCGGACCTTGATTGGCGCCCTGAGGTCAAGGGCGCCTGTTGCGAACGCCATCTTTGCCTCGTCGAAGCTGGCATAGATACCCCGGGGCGGCACCGCTTTCTCGTCGTAGGACCCCGGCGCACCGGGCTTCTCCTCTGTCAGGTAGTAGCACCCGAGGACGATGTCCAGCGTCGGCGCCACGACCGGTTCACCGTTGGACGGGTACAGAAGGTTCCGGCTGGACAGCATTATCTGCCGCGCCTCCGCCACGGACGCCCGCGAGAGCGGGACGTGCACAGCCATCTGGTCGCCGTCGAAGTCGGCGTTAAATGCGGTGCACACCAGGGGGTGCAGCTGGATTGCCGAGCCGTCGATAAGCACCGGTTCGAACGCCTGGATGCCGAGGCGGTGGAGGGTCGGCGCGCGGTTGAGCAGCACCGGCCTGTTCTTGATCACTTCGTCCAGGATGTCCCAGACCTCGGGCCGGGCGCGCTCCACAAACCGCTTTGCCGACTTGATGTTGTGCGCCAGTCCCCGGGCCACGAGCCCGTGCATCACGAACGGCTTGAACAGCTCAAGCGCCATCCGCTTGGGCAGACCGCACTGGTGGAGCTTGAGCTCGGGGCCAACGACGATCACGGAGCGGCCGGAGTAGTCCACGCGCTTGCCCAGCAGGTTCTGCCGGAAGCGGCCCTGCTTGCCCTTGAGCATGTCGGAAAGGCTCTTCAGCTTGTGGTTGCCGGCGGTGGAGACCGCGCGGCCGCGGCGGCCGTTGTCGATCAGGCTGTCCACGGCCTCCTGGAGCATGCGCTTTTCGTTCCGGATGATGATCTCCGGCGCGCCCAGTTCCAGGAGTCGCTTGAGGCGGTTGTTGCGGTTGATGACTCGACGGTAGAGGTCGTTAAGGTCAGAGGTAGCGAAGCGCCCGCCGTCCAGCTGCACCATCGGCCGCAGGTCCGGAGGCAGCACGGGCAGCACGCCCAGTACCATCCAGGCCGGCTTGTTGGCGCTCTTGCGCAGAGCCTCCACCACCCGCAGGCGCTTGGTGGCCTTCTTGCGTCGCTGGCCGCTGAACGCGTGAATCTCCTGCTGCAGCTTGGCCCGCGTGCGGTCCATGTCCACCCGCTCCAGTATCTCGAGCACTGCCTCAGCGCCCATGCCGGCCCTGAGCAGCCCGGGGTAGCGCTCCTGCAGGTCGCGGGCCTCTTGCTCCGCGAGGATCGTGCACTGGTCGGACCGGATGGGGTCCTTCAAGTCTTCCACCTCTTCAATCTGGCGGAGGAACTCCTCGCGAACGCGCTCTCGTTCCTCGTTCACCTTGCCGCCAATGGCGCCGGTATCGGCGATGGCAGCCTGGCGTGCCTTGTCCATGTCCGCCTGAAGCACGGCTTCGGCCTGCTCCCGCCGCTGAAGCCGGCTCTCTTCCAGGGCCTGGAGACGGCGCTCCACTTCCTGGTCCAGGAGCTCGTTCGCGTCGGCGGGCAGCAGCTCACCCCGCCGCGCCAGCAGCGCCGCGTCGTCCAGGCCGATCTTGCGCGGCGCCTTCTTCTCGCCGATGCCGGCGATCTGCCCCCGCACCTCGTCTGCCCTGGACCGAAGCGCCTCGATCTCCTGTGCAACGGCCGCATCAACGGCCGCCAGCCGGTTCTCGCGCTCGGATTCGACCTGTGCCATCGCCGCGGCGATGGCATCCTCGATTTCCGCGATCTGCGCGGCGTTTTCGGAGTCCACCTTCGCGAGGGCCTCGTCCATGCGCTTGCGGAGGTCTGCCAGGACCTTTTCACGGGCTTCCTCGCTCACCTCGATCACGACGTACTTGGCGAAGTAGAGGACGCCTTCCAGTTGACGCGGTGAGATGTCGAGGAGCAGGCCAATGCGGCTGGGGGTGCCTTTCACGAACCAGATGTGCGTGACCGGAGAGGCCAGCTCGATGTGGCCCATCCGCTCGCGCCGCACCTTGGAGCGCGTGACCTCAACGCCGCACTTGTCACAGACGATGCCCTTGTAGCGGACGCGCTTGTACTTGCCGCAATAGCATTCGAAGTCCTTGGTGGGCCCGAATATCTTCTCGCAGAACAGGCCGTCCTTTTCGGGCTTCAGCGTGCGGTAGTTAATCGTCTCCGGTTTCGTTACTTCGCCGTAGGACCAGGACCGCACCTGTTCCGGGGAAGCCAGGGATAT
The DNA here is from genome assembly GCA_037441345.1 of Chloroflexota bacterium. Lineage (GTDB taxonomy): Bacteria > Chloroflexota > Dehalococcoidia > SM23-28-2 > RBG-16-64-32 > DATKKM01. The sequence continues at coordinate 180,345 of JBBISJ010000001.1, read as the reverse complement.
GCGGATCGCGTTGAAATCGTTAACTTCCAGTGCCACTGCGGTCCTCCCCCTTTTCGAATCCACTCAGGTCGATGCCGCCCAGGTCGGGCAGCTCGGCCAGCGAGGTGTCTGCGAGCGTTACTCGTTCTTCTTCTTCGTTCAGCACTTCCACTGCCAGGCCCAGGCTCTGCAACTCCTTCACGAGCACCTTGAAGGACTCCGGCACTCCCGGCTCCTGGATGTCTTCTCCCTTGACGATCGCCTCGTAGGTCTTCACCCGGCCGACGACGTCGTCCGACTTCACGGTCAGGAGCTCCTGGAGGATGTGCGCCGCGCCGTAGGCTTCCAGCGCCCACACCTCCATCTCGCCGAACCGCTGGCCGCCGAACTGGGCCTTTCCGCCCAGGGGCTGCTGGGTGATCAGGGAGTACGGCCCCGTGGACCGGGCGTGGATCTTGTCTTCCACCAGGTGCACCAGCTTCAGCATGTAGATGTAGCCGATGGTCACCGGCTGATCAAAGCGCAGGCCGGTGCGGCCGTCGTACAGGACCTGCTTCCCGTAGATCGGCGCGGCTTCGCCGCGTTCCAGCAGGATCTTCTCGCACTCTTTCTCCAGCTCCGCCCAGGGTCTGCCCCGCACCTTCTTCTTGCCCTGGCTTTCCAGCCAGAGCTCAACGCCCACCCTTCGCGCTTCGCCGGTCAGCGTGTCGTCCAGCACATCATCCGGTTCGTAGCCCTTGTCCTTCAGCCACTTGTGGACCTTTTCCCTGTCCACGTTCTCCCCCGCCGCGGCGGCGCCGTTGCCGCTCGCGCTGGTGCCGCTCGCGCTGGTGCCGTCCGCGTGTCCGCTGGCTATCGCGCCGGCCTGCTCGCAAATCCAGAGCCGGCACAGTGCGTCCTCGATCGTCGCGGGGTTTCCGCCGTCGAACACGGGGGACACCGCGCGGAAACCCATCCGCCGGGCGGCCCAGCCCAGGTGCGTCTCCAGTATCTGGCCGATGTTCATGCGGCTGGGCACGCCGATCGGGTTCAGGATGATGTCTACGGCGGTCCCGTCCGCCAGGTGCGGCATGTCCTCGACGGGCAGTATCCGGGCGATCACGCCCTTGTTGCCGTGCCGGCCCGCCATCTTGTCGCCCTCGGACAGTTTGCGGCGCTGCGCGATGCCGATGCGCACCATCGCCTGGACGCCGGCCGGCAGTTCTTCCGTTATCTGCGCGTAGGACGGCCAGCGGCAGTGGTGATTCTGGTCTCCGTGCGCGGGCCTTCCCGATTCGTTGTCGGGCCGGGCGAAGAAACGGGCTTCGATCACCTTGCCGCGCTCGCCGTGGGGCACGCGCAGGGATGTGTCTTTGACCTCGCGCGCCTTCTCTCCAAAGATCGCGCGGAGGAGCTTCTCTTCCGCCGTCAGCTCGGTCTCGCCCTTCGGTGTGATCTTGCCCACCAGGATGTCGCCGGACTGGACTTCGGCGCCGACGCGAATGACGCCGTACTCGTCCAGGTCCAGCAGGCTCTCGTCCCCAACGTTGGGGATGTCGCGGGTTATCTCCTCCGGCCCGAGTTTCGTGTCGCGCGCTTCAACTTCGTGCTTTTCGACGTGAATAGAGGTGAACTTGTCGTCCTGCACCACCTTCTCCGAGATGATGATTGCGTCCTCGAAGTTGTACCCGTCCCAGCTCATGAACGCCGCGAGCAGCGTCTGGCCCAGCGCCAGCTCTCCGTTGTCCGTGGACGAACTGTCGGCGAGCGCCTGGCCCGACCGCACCCGGTCGCCGGCGCGCACGATAGCGCGGTGGTTGATGCAGGTACCCTGGTTGGAACGGATGAACTTGTTCAGGTTGTAGGCCTTCTCGATGCCGTCGTCGTACTGCACCACGACGTGGTCAGCCGACACGCTGAGCACGGTGCCGTCGCCTTCCGCGGTGATGACCTGGCCGGAGTCGATCGCTGTCTTCAACTCCATGCCCGTTCCCACGAGGGGGATCTCGGGCCGCACCAGGGGCACAGCCTGGCGCTGCATGTTGGCGCCCATCAGCGCCCGGTTGGCGTCGTCATGCTCCAGGAAGGGGATCAGGGACGCCGCGATGGAGACCACCTGCTTCGGGGACAGGTCCAGGTAGTCAACGTGCATCGCGTCCGACGTGGTGAACTGGCCCGCGTGGCGCGACTCGACGCGCGCGGATAGGAAGTGGCCTTTCTCGTCCAGCGGCGAGTTCGCCTGCGCGACCATGAAGTCCTCTTCCTCGTCCGCGGACAGGTACACGACCTCGGCGGACACGAACGGCCGCACCGGGATCGGGCCGTCCGCGGCTTGCAGCTTCTTCTGCACCGCCGCATCGATCTCTGTGCCCGCCGGCACGATCGTCTTGCCCTTAGCGCCGAGCACGTCTTCGCGCACGGTTCGGCCGACCAGGTCGGGGGAATCCTTGGGGAGTTCGTGGTGCACCTTCCGGTAGGGTGTCTCGATGAACCCGTACTGGTTCACGCGGCCGTAGGTTGCCAGCGAACCGATGAGTCCAATGTTGGGGCCTTCCGGGGTCTCGATCGGGCAGATCCGCCCGTAGTGGCTGAAGTGGACGTCCCGAACGTCGAAGCCGGCGCGGTCGCGGGAAAGGCCGCCGGGGCCCAGGGCCGACAGGCGGCGCTTGTGCGTAAGCTCCGCCAGGGGGTTCGTCTGGTCCATGAACTGAGAAAGCTGCGAGCCTCCGAAGAACTCCTTGATCGCCGCCACGACGGGCCGGATGTTGATCAACTGGCTCGGCGCCGTCTCTGACGGGTCGGTGATGGTCATGCGCTCGCGGATGACGCGCTCCATGCGCAGCAGGCCGATGCGGAACTGGTTCTGGATCAGTTCGCCCACGGTCCGGACGCGGCGGTTGCCCAGGTGGTCGATGTCGTCGGAGCGGCCGCCGCCGTGGTTCATCCGCACGATCTCGCGCACGATCGCGAGGAGGTCGCTGGGCACCAGAACGCGCTCTGTCGTCGCGTGCGCGCGTCCCAGCCGCTTGTTGACCTTGTAGCGACCGACCTTGCCGAGGTCGTAGCGGCGCGGGTTGAAAAACAGCGAGTTGATCAGCGACTTGGCGTTCTCAATTGTCGGCGGGTCGCCGGGGCGCAGGCGCCGGTAGAACTCGAGCAACGCTTCCTCCTTGTTCTCGGAGGAGGGATCGCGGTCCAGCGTGGACTTGATAAAGCGGTGATCGGTACCTGTGTCGATGTCCTCGAACAGCGCCAGCACGCGCTCGTTCGTGCCGAGCAGCTTGAGCATCTGGGCCCGCAGCTTGTCGGCCTCGCGCTCGGTCTTGGCGGCATCGATCTGGCCCTGCAGGTCCCGCAACGCCCGGGTGCTGGGGTGCTTCGGGAGGAGGTCCGGCTCGTCGATCGCCCGCAGCAGAGTTGTGATCGGTATCTTGCGCTTCCGGTCGACCTTGACTGCGACGATGTCCTTGTTGGAGGTTTCGAACTCCAGCCAGGCGCCGCGGTTCGGGATCAGCTTGGCGGCGCAGAGCTGCCGGCCGCTGGTGGGGTCCCGCTCCAGCGTGAGATAGACGCCGGGTGACCGCACGAGCTGGGAAACGACGACGCGCTCGGCGCCGTTAATGATGAACGTGCCCTTGTCCGTCATCAGCGGGAAATCTCCCATGAAGATCTCCTGCTCCTTGATCTCGCCCGTCTCCTTCACCAGCAATTCCACGTTCACCTTGAGCGGGGCGGAGAACGTGGCGTCTCTTTCGCGGCACTCATCGATGTCGTACTTGGGCTCGCCGAACGCGTACTCGGTGAACTTCATCTCCAGGCGGTTGCCCGTGAAGTCAGTGATCGGCGAGATCTCGTCGAACAGTTCTCGCAGACCTTCCCGCTTGAATACCTCGTACGACTCCACCTGGATCTGGATCATGTGTGGAAGTTCCACCACATCCGGGATCCGTGAGTACGACTTGACTACCTGGGGAACGCTGAACTTCTCAGCGACGACGTCTCGAGGGACAACCATGCAGACCTCTCCTTACGAGTGGCAACAACTGACGATCGGCTACCGCTTAATGGCTACGGCTGGGCGCAAAGATAGCTATACAGGGGAAAGCAAATGGGGACTGGACATCCATCCAGTGGTTTAGTGTATTGGCGCGGCGCAAGAAAGTCAACGGAATTTTACCGGCGATTTCGTCTGGAGGCGCAGAACTCCTTGACAGCCTCCCCGGCCGGCAGTAGGATTCGCGCAGCACAAACACCGGCGGGATTTCGCGCTCGCGGAACGGCGCGCCGCCGGTCATAGATCCACCATGGGTCTGAAACGAAGGAGGGTTCGATGCAGACTCAACAACCGCTCGTCGACGAAGAGGCGCTCCACTCGTTCGTCATGAAGCTCGTCGGAGACATGAGCGCCGCGGTTTCGGTCGCCACCGTCGTTCTCGGAGAGAAGCTCGGCCTCTACCGCGCGATGGTTGGCGAGGGCCCGATGACGGCCTCCAGCCTGGCGCGGAAAGCCGGCGCCAACGAGCGAATGGTCCAGGAGTGGTTGAACGCCCAGGCCGCGGCCGGATACGTCAGCTGTGACGCCGCGGCCGGCACCTACGAGCTCTCGGCTGAAGCGGCGATGGCCCTGGCCAACGAGGATTCGCCCGTATTCCTTGCGGGTGGCATGGATGTCCTCGCCGCCATGTGGCGCGCCGACGAGCAGCTCGTGGAGGGCATCCGTTCCGGGAACGGCATGGGCTGGCACGAGCACCACCCGCGCCTGTTCGTCGGAACGGAGCGGTTCTTCCGCCCCGGCTACCGCAGCTACCTCACGTCTTCCTGGATCCCCGCGCTGGAAGGCGTCGAGGCGAAGCTCCAGTCCGGGGCTTCGGTCGCCGATGTCGGCTGCGGATTGGGCGCCTCAACGATCATCATGGCGCAGGCGTACCCGAACTCCAGCTTCCACGGCTACGACTACCATGACGGTTCGATCGCACTCGCCCGCGAGCGGGCGAGAGAGGCCGGGATTAGCTCCAACGTCCGGTTCGAAAGGGCGCACGCAAAGGACTACCCGGGCGGCAACTACGACCTGATCTGCTACTTCGACTGCCTGCACGACATGGGCGACCCAATCGGCGCCGCGCGCCATGCGAGGCAGGCGCTGAAAGACGACGGATCGGTCCTCCTTGTTGAGCCGATGGCCCAGGACAACCTGGCGGATAACCTGAATCCCCTGGGCGCCATGTTCTACGGCGCATCCACCTTCCTGTGCACCCCGAACGCGATGAGCCAGGGCGGCGGGCCGGCCCTTGGAGCGCAGGCGGGCGAGGCGCGGCTCCGCGAGGTCTTCCGGGAAGCCGGCTTCAACAGGTTCCGGCGCGCCACGGAGACCCCGTTCAACCTGGTGCTGGAGGCGAAGCCGTAGAATGCACCCGTGACCGATAGCATCTACCACCGGGGCAACCGGGAACTCCAGGACAGGTTCGACAGCCGCCGCATCGCCGACCGGCTGGAGCAGGTCACGCTGCACGACCGCTTCCTGCCCCACGACGCCGACTTCATCGAGAATTGCGCGATGTTCTTCCTCGCCACGGCGGACGCGGACGGCTGGCCCGACGTGTCTTACAAGGGCGGCCTGCCCGGCTTCGTCCGCGTGACAGGGGAGAACGAACTCGCCTTCCCGTGTTACGACGGCAACGGCATGTTCAAGAGCCTGGGCAACATCGTCGTGAACCCGAAGGTGGGCCTCCTGTTCATCGACTTCGAGGACCAGAACCGCACGCGCGTCCAGGGAACAGCCACGCTCTCAGACGATGACCCGCTGAAGTCCGAGTTCCCGGGCGCCCAGCTCATCATCCGCGTGAAGGCGGAGCGCATCTTCCCCAACTGCCCGCGCTACATCCACAGGATGAAGCTCGTCGAGCACTCCGTGTACGCGCCTGCCACCGGCCATCAACCGCCCCAGCCCGACTGGAAGCAGATGCCCGTTTTCAAAGATGCGCTACCCCGGACGGGGCCGGCGTCCGTGCCGGAGGATTGAGCGCCACCATGCCAGACTCCGAACGCTCCTTCACCGTCGCCGCGGCGCAGGCAGCACCGGTCTTCATGGACCGGAAGGCGACCATCGATAAGGCCTGCGAACTAATCGCCGAGGCTGCCGGGAACGGCGCGAAGATCATCGTCTTCCCGGAAGTATTCGTCCCCGGCTACCCGGACTGGGTCTGGGTCCTCCCCGGCGCTTCGGGCCAGCACGCCGCCCTCTACAGCGAGCTGCTGGACCAGTCGGTGACCATCCCGGGGCCCGAAACGGACAGGCTCTGCAGTGCGGCGAAGGCCGCGGGTGCGTACGTGGTCATCGGGATGGACGAACGAAACGCGGAAGACAGCGGCGGCAGCATCTACAACACCCTTCTGTACATCGACGACCGTGGGCAGATCATGGGACGCCACCGCAAGCTCGTGCCGACCGTGTCTGAGCGCCTGGTCTGGACGCCCGGCAACGGCAGCACGCTGGAGGTGTACGACACACCGTACGGGAAGCTGGGCGGCCTTATCTGCTGGGAGAATTACATGCCGCTGGCGCGCTACGCGATGTACGCGTGGGGCGTGCAGATCTACGTCGCCGCCACCTGGGATTCTTCAGAGACCTGGGTCGCTACCCTCCAGCACATCGCGAAGGAGGGGCGCTGCGTCGTTATCGGCTGCTGCATCGCCATGACGCGCGACCAGGTGCCGGACCGGTTCGAGTTCAAGGCGCTGTACCCCGATGACGGCGCCGGCTGGGTCAACTCCGGCAGCAGCGCCATCGTCATCCCCGACCGCATCCTGGCCGGGCCGGCGCTGGACAAGGAGACGATCCTCTACGCGGAAATCGACCCCGCCCGCATGCGCGGCTCCCGGTTCTCGCTGGACGCCGCCGGCCACTACGCCCGCCCGGACGTCTTCCACCTGACGGTCAACCGCGACCAGAACCCGATGATCAGCGTCGCCGACGGCGGTCAGGGCGCCAACGGCGCGGCAGTTTCACCAACCAAACAGGCACGGAAAGCACAGCCCAGAAAAGGATAGGAGGGAACCCTATGGGAAAGCACACGACGTTCTGGAGAATGCAGGTCAAGCCCGGCCAGGTGGACGCCCTGAAGGCGCTAATGGCCGACCCCGCAATGGAAGCGGATATGAAGGGCAAGGGCTGGGAACTGGACGTGGTCGGCGTCAGCAAGAACAACCCCAACGAGGTCTGGGGCGCTGTCGTCTGGGACACGAGCGAGCGCTACTACGCGAACGCGGAGAGCCCCGAGCAAAACGCCGTCTACCACAAGATGCGGGCGCTGCTCGCCGCGGATCCCGAGTGGTTCGACTGCGACGTCCTCTCGCAGGGCAGCGCCTGACCGCGTAGGCGGGTTGAAACCCGCCCCCCGGTTGAGATATGTCGCCGGTCGGAAATATGCGGCCTATGACCGGCCGAAGCGTTCGGCCAGCCAGACGGTGTTGTTCAGCAGCATCGCGATCGTCATCGGGCCGACGCCGCCGGGCACCGGAGTGATCGCCGATGCCACCTCGCGCACGCCTGCGTAGTCCACGTCGCCCACCAGGCGGCGTCCGGACTTGCGGGTTGCGTCTTCGATCCAGTTGTTGCCGACGTCGATCACCACGGCGCCCGGCTTTACCATGTCGGCCGTGATCGCGCCGGGCACGCCCATCGCCGCGATCAGGATGTCCGCCTGGCGCGTGATCAGGGCGAGGTCAGCGGTGCCGGTGTGACAGAGCGTCACGGTCGCGTTGGCGCGGTCGCTCTTCTGCATGAGGATGTTCGCCACCGGCTTGCCGACGATGTTCGAGCGCCCGCAGACGACCACGTGCTTTCCGCCCGGCGGGTTCCCTGACCGGTGCAGTAGTTCGACAATGCCCGCGGGGGTCGCCGGCCACGGGCACGGCTCGCCGCGCATCAGGTGGCCGAGGTTCGTCGGCGTCACGCCGTCGGCGTCCTTCGTCGGGTCGATCGAGTTCATCACCGCCGACTCGCTGACCTGGCCCGGCAGGGGCAACTGGACGAGGATGCCGTGGAACCGCTTGTCCGCGTTGAGGTCCAGCACCTGGGAGATCACGCGGTCCTGGGAGGCGCTCTCCGGCAGGTGGAACATGTCCGAGTAGATCCCCGCCTGCTCGGCCGTATCGCCCTTGGATCGCACGTAGGAGAGCGACGAAGGGTCGTCGCCCACCAGCACGAGCGCGAGGCCAGGCGTGATGGCGCGCTCTTCCTTCAGCCTGCGCGCGCGCTCCGCCACTTCTGCGCGCACCTCCGCGCCAATCGCCTTGCCGTCGATGTCGATTGCGGGGCCGACCCCCGGCACCGGGCTCTGGGTGAGGACTCTAACGACTTCATCGCGGACCCGGTCGAGGCTGACGCCGAGGCTTTCAAGAACGCCCGCGGCAACGCCCTCCCCCTCGCGGACCATGCCCAGCAGAAGGTGCTCGGTGCCGATGTGGTGATGGCCGAGGCGGCGGGCCTCGTCCACGGCGAGTTCGATGACTTTCTTGGCGCGGGGGGTGAGACCGATCTCGCCCATGACGGCGCGGTCACCCCGGCCAATGATGAACTCCACGGCAGAGCGCACCTTGTTGAGTTCGACGCCGAGGTTGGCCAGCACCTTGGCCGCAACGCCGTCCCCTTCGCGCACCATCCCCAGCAGCAGGTGTTCTGTGCCTATGTAGTTATGGTTGAAGCGCAGCGCCTCTTCCTGGGCGTAGGTCAGTACGCGGCGGGCCCGCTCGGTGAATTTGTCGAATCTGTCTGCCATCGCGACCTCATCTTAGCAACCCGCCAGCGTAGGGGCGCAGCAGCCGCCGGCGTGATGACTGTACACGATGAAGAGGATGCGGTTGCTGCGCCCCTACCACAGCCCACGCCACCGCCGGTTGCTCAGCCCCAACCGGTCCCAACGCCGAGCCTCGGTGTAACGCTTGGTGGGGGTGCCGCAGTCCTAACGTAGGATGAATCTGAGAGTTGCCACGGTGGACACCCCCGGCCGCACGGAGGCCTACGAAGCAGACCTGGTTGACCGCGCAACGGCGCGGTCGGCCGCGGCGTGGACGGAGATCTACACCACGCACTACGGCGCCATCTTCCGCTACGTCAAGGCACGCGTGTTCGACGCGCCGACGGCGGAGGACCTGGCGGCGGCGGTGTTCGTGGGAGCACTCAAGAACATCGACTCGTACCGCTACCGCGGTCAGCCGCTGCTGGCCTGGCTGTACCGGATAGCGCGGAACGTGGTCGCCAGCCATCAACGAGAGCTGCTGGCCCGGCAGGGTGGCCCGGGCCTGGGTCAACGCCTCGTTTCGCGTTTTATCCGCCGGGGCGCGCCGGGATCGGCCGATGCCGGCCTGGATAGCGCCGTCGCTCCTGCCCGGGAAAGCGACCCGGCGATGATGATCGAGAGCCTGGACCTGCGCGACGCCATCGCCAGGCTGCCCGGCAGCCAGCGCGAGGTGGTCATACTGCGGTTCTTCGTGGGGTTGAGCGCTCAGGAGACGGCTGCCGTCATTGGCAAGGGGACAGCGGCGATCTACTCGCTGCAGGCGCGGGCGATCTTCACGCTGCGGGGGAAGCTGAGGCAGGACTTCGAAAAAGATGCCTCCGGCAGCGACGAATTTCCGCGCGACCAGCGATAGACCTTGTGACATGAGCAAGAATCGGCTGAAAGAGTTCATCAACTACCTCCGCGATGTTGACAGCCGCGGCCGCGGTTCCGGTCACCCCCAGGTCCCACCGGAGCTTCGGCCGCACACAGAGATAATCGAGCGCCTTGAAACGGCGCAGCGGGCAGAGCCCAGTTTCGCGGGCCGGCAGCGGGGCCAGCAGCAACTGCTCGCGGCCCTGACCGATCTCGAACGAGGCGATGCGAGAACACCGATGGCTCTCGTGCCTGCCTTCGCCAGGGTGGCGGCGGCCGTCGCCGGCATCGTCCTGCTCGCAGGCGGGACGCTGGGCGCTTCCGCAGCCCTGGGCGGCCCGGACGTGGGCGGCGAGGTACTGGACGCAGTGGGCATCAACAACGCGCCGGATGACGCGCAGAACGGCAAGGACCACGCCAACGAGAACGCGTTTGAGGGGTCTGACAACGCCGGCCAGGGCATCAACAACGCGCCCGAAGCCGCCCAGAACGGCAAGGACCACGCCAACGAGAACGCGTTCGGCGAAAGCGCCGACGACGATTCGGACGACGCCGACGACTCGGAGTCGCGGAACGAGGGGCTGGAGAACGCCGAAGAGCACGCCGACGACGAGGCAGACAAGGGCCTCGACCGCGCCAACGACGCCGGACCGCAAGACGAAACACCGGCGTCGCCGCAGGTGCCGGACGAGACGCATGACAACGCCTCCGGCCACGGGCCGTCGCCCGAGGACGACAATAGCCAGGACTAAGGCGGGTTAAGCTCCTGGATCCGCCTGGCGCCCCGGGAAGACCGGGGCGCCATCGCTTTTCGTAGGGACACAGCAACCACTCCACCGAAAAGCCGTGCGACCGCGGTTGGCGCGCCCGTACCACCCCTCGGCGCGCCGGTGCGATAAGCTGGGGACGCCGTCCCATGCAGCAGCACGCATCCGCCAGCCTCAACGCCAACATCCGGAAGTACTACCTCTTCCACCTCTTCCTCAACCTGCAGCTCTGGTGGCCGATCTGGATCATCTACCTCACGGAGGAGCGCGGCCTCACGCTCGCCCAGGTCACCCTGATCGACATCCCTTTCTGGCTCTCCATCATCCTGTTGCAGGTCCCCGGCGCCGCCCTCGCCGACCGCTTCGGCCGCAAACCCGTCCTCATCGGCGCGGCGGCCTGCTTCTCGGTCGCCATCGTCTTCTTCGGGCTTGCCGCCACGTTCTGGCTGCTCCTCCTCTCCTACCTCACCTGGGGCGTCGGCTTCTCTCTCTTGTGGGGCACGGAGTCGGCGTTCCTGTACGACTCCCTGAAGGCGCTGGGGCGCGAGGAGGAGTACCCCCGCATCTACGGCCGCGGCTGGGCGATCGCGATGGCGGCGCAGGTCGCCGGCACGCTGATCGGCGCGCCGCTCGCCGACGCGACGAGCCTGCAAGCACCGATCATCCTCTCGGGCGCGATCTCCGCCGTCGGGGCTGTGGCCGCGATGACGTTCCTGGAGCCGCCGGGCGTCAGGGACGGCCCGCACCTCTCCTACGGCGAGATCGTCAGCGATAGCGCCCGCCTGGTGCGCCGCCAGCCCGATGTCCGCTACGCCATCCTCTTCTTCGGCCTCGTCACCGTTGGCAGCATCGCCGTCGTCTTCTTCTTCCAGCCGTTCCTGGTCGACCACGACGTTGACGTCGGCACCGTCGGCATCTGGCAGACGCCGATGCGCGTCGCCGGTATCGTCGCCGCCCTCGCCGCGCACCGCCTGATGGCCGGCATCGGCGAGCGCCGCACGTTCTACGCGATGCCGCTCCTGGTGATCGCCGGCTTCGTCATTCTCGCCGCCTGGGACTCCGTGTACGCCCAGGTCGCCTTCCCGGTGATCAACTTCGCCGTCATCCTCTCCCAGCCCACTGTCACCGACTACCTGAACCGGCGCGTCCCCACCGAGCAGCGCGCCACGATGGTCTCGCTCACGAACCTGATGCGCTCTGCCGTCCTCATCCCCAGCGCGCCGCTCCTCGGACTCCTGGCCGACGAGGCTTCGCCGGCGGCAGCCTACTGGACCGGCGGCATCATCGTCGCCGCGCTCGCCCTCCCGCTGTTCGCGCTGTGGTGGCCGTCGCTCGGCCGCGCGCCGGCGGAGGAGGCAGTGCTGGAAGGCGCGGTGGCTGGGGAATAAATGCCAACCCCATTTGGTACAGGGCGGCCAGGCTTCAGCCTGACAGGTCGGGTTGAGACCCGGCCCCCGGTGGCAATACGCTCCTGCAGCGACCCACCGTAGCCCCTCTTGATCCGGCTTCAGAGCCCACCGATCTCTGTCGTGAACCGGAGCCGGTCGTTGCCGGCCCACCAGAGGTCCACCACGTTGCCGCCGTCCGTGACCTGCCGGATCTCCAGGTCATCCGCGTCGACGACGAAGATGCCGGTGCCCTGAGGGACCGTCATTGCCGTCGCAAATCTAGAACCGTCCGGCGACCAGGCGATCCGCCAGGGACCGCTCGGCGAAGACGTTGCAATGCGTACACCCTCGCCCGTGCGGCTGTCCGCCAGGTACAGCAGTGAGCGGCTGCTGCCGCTGCTCGCCTTCCAGTAGGCGACCTGCGACCCGTCCGGCGAGAGACCGACTCCCCACGTAGGCGAACCGGTCTTGGGAACGGCACGAAAGCCGGTCCCGTCGGCGTTGACCAGGATCACGCTGCTCCCGTCCCGCGGCGCGGCGACGGCTCCACTCGCGGCAGCCAGCATTTTGGAGTCCCCGGACCAGGAGATTGACCCCGCACCACCGATCGACAATACGTCCACCGTCGCTGCTTCGCCGTTTTCAACGTCAACGAGGTGTAGCAGGTACTGGTCCGTCACGGCCAGGTGTGTCCCGTCCGGCGACCACGCAGGGGGGAACGGGCCCTTGTCATTCACCGGCAGCTCCATGTTTCGCAAACCCCCGCCGTCTGCACTCACCAGGTAGAGTCCGTTATCGGGCCTGCCGAATGGCGCGTCCCAGTAGGCGACGAAGGCCAATTGGCTGCTGTCCGGGGACCAGGCAACAGCGCCGACGCTCTCGGCGTCTACCCGGGTCTCATTCGACCCGTCCGGCTCCGAGAGCCAGAGCGTGGATGCCTTCTCATCCTCGGGCGTGCCGCGCCGGGTGGTCGCGAGACGTTTGCCATCGGGAGAGAGGAACTGGCCCTGGATCGTCGTATCCCGCTCCAGCGCCGCGACTGTCTTCAAATCGCCGCCATCAGCCGCCACCTCGAAGGTCCGCGCCGAGTTCGGCGAATGAAAGCGCACGAAGGCGAACTGCTCTCCGTCCGGCGCCCAGTTCAGATTCCGGTACTGCCAGCCGGGTTCCGGCACCGAGACCGTGGCGACCGGCGACCCGTCCAACGCCACCAGACGCACGCCGTCACCGTCTGCCACCGCGATGCGGTCCCCTGCCGGCGATACCGCGTGCGCGCCTCCTTCGACGAGCATCGCTTCGCCGCTGCCGTCCACGCGGAGCAGCATCAGCCCCTCGACGCCCCCGTCGCACTGCCAGCAGACGAGCCGGTCGGCGATGATCGTGTCCTCATCCAGCCAGCGCAGGTTCCCGTCAAGGTCGTTCGATATGCGGCGGCTCTCGCCCGTGGCCAGGTTGACGATGTGCGCTCCCGAGCCTTCCGGCTGATCGAAGACCGAATAGGCAATGGCAGTTTCGCGGGGCGACCAGGCGACACTGGCGATGGAGCACGTAGCCGTCCGGGCCACCGTTGTCGCCTCGCCGTTGTCCAGGTCCACGATGTACACCGTGTCACCCATCCCCGACCCTGAGCACACGCCATCGGGGTCGGTGCCGTGCGCCAGGAGCCGCTTCCCGTCGTCGGACAGTACCGGTCCACCGAGGTACCCGGTACCATGCAGTTCGACATCGGAGATGCGGCGACTCTGGCCCTCCGGATCCATTAACGCTAGCTCGACGGTATCGTCCACCAGACGACTCACGAGAACACCATCCGGCGTTGGCCATGCAAGCGGCTCGGCGTAGGCTCCGCCAGCATTGTCCAGTTCGATGACATCCCCGTCGGTGAGATTCACAGAGACGATGCGCGAGGTGAGCCTCTGGTTGAGGTTCAGGATCACTCTGTCACCCTCAGGCGACCACAACGGGTTTCCCCCGAGGCCGTCCAGATCCGCCAAACGGTCAACAGCACCATCGGGCCGGATGATATTCAGGTGCGTGACCTCGGGCGGATAGGTGGTCTCGATGACCAGCATTTCGCCGTTCGGACCCCAGGAAAGCGACCCGACCCCGGAACCCTGGAGGCGCAACTCGGCGCCGTCCTCGTTGGCGACGTACAGCTCTTGCGGGTCGGGTACCGGCAGATCGCCCGCCGGCGGCACGACAACGGCGGTGGGACGCGGCGTGGGCGAGGGGGCCGGCTCCCCGCCTCCGCAGGCGGCCAGCAACGCGGCGACAACGACCATCGCGCAAGTCAGCCGGGCAAACGATTTCACAATGCCCTCGCTCTTCCGCAGGTGGAAACGCCCACGATTCGGCGCGGATACGCCCTGTTGAATGTTGCGCCTCGCCTCCGAGCCGCGGAAAGTGCCAGACGGCGGGTGAGGGAGCATCGTGCAGGCCCTGTCACGCCGGTGGCGCCGGGCTTATGCCATGGCCGGGAGGTGGTGCTTAACCCGCTGCGCCGGCTTCCCTCAGTGCCGCGATTTCGGCATCGCTGAAGCCGGCCTCGCGCAGCACCTCGTCCGTGTGAGCGCCGCGCATCGGGGCGGTGGAGCGGACGCGGCCCGGCGTCTCCGAGAACTTTGGGCCGATGCCGACCTGTTTCACCTTCCCGAACTCAGTGTGATCGACTTCGATCATCATCTCGCGCGCCTGCGTGTGCGGGTCCTCGAATACCTCGTCCAGCGCCAGGACGCGGCCGATGCAGATGTCGCGGTGGCGCAACTCCTCGAACCACTCGTCGCGCGTCTTCTCCTTGAACTTCGCGCGCAGGTACTCGAACATCTCCGGGAACTTCTCGCGGTTCTGCTGGTGGGGGATGAATTCCGGGCACCCGAGCGCCTCGCAGGTCTCCTTCCAGAACCACGGCTCCAGGCTGCCGATGCTGACCCACTTGCCGTCGGCGCACTCGTAGACGGTGTAGCAGGGCAGGCCACCGTTCAGGAAATCGCTCCCGGCCCTGGGCACCAGCCCCGAACTGAAGTACTGCCCTGCCGCCATCGCGAGCAGCGAGGTGACGCCGTCGCTCATCGCCATGTCGATGTACTGGCCGCGGCCGCTCTTCTCGCGGGCGACGATCGCCGCCAGGATGGCGAACGCCGAGTATAGCCCGCCGCCCGCGAAGTCCGCGATCACGTTCAGCGGGATGGCGGGCGGCGTCCCCGGCCAGCCGATCGCGCCCAGCGCGCCGCCGAGCGAGATGTAGTTTATGTCGTGGCCGACAAGCTGTGAGTAGGGCCCTGTCTGCCCGTAGCCGCTGAGGGAGCAGTAGACGATGCGCGGGTTGCGTTTGCTGACGGCCTCGTAGTCCACGCCCAGCCGCTTGACCACGCCCGGCCGGTACCCCTCCACGACCACGTCCGCCGTCTCGGCCAGCCGCAAGAACGCCTCCTGCGCCTGCGGGTCCTTCAGATTCAGCCCGATCGACCGCTTGTTCCGGCCCAGCGCGTTATAAGCCTGCGTCCGCGCGCTGCCGCCCGTATCCATCCGCCGCCCCGCGCCCGGCGTCGCTTCCACCAGGATCACGTCGGCCCCCAGGTCGCCCAGCAGCATCGTGCAGTAAGGCCCCGGCGCCAGGCCGGACATATCGAGTACGCGGATTCCTTCAAGCGGCATCATGGGCAAGTGCTCCTCCAAATCCCATTCGGAGTTACAGCTTACAGTCCCAGCCATCCCTTGAGATATTCGCTGGACTTGACAAAGCGGGGGAATTGGGAATGGGTAGACCAAGTCCCTCGGATTTGAGCTGGTTGCGACTGCTGCCATCACTGGCCGCGAGTGCAGCCCTATTGGCAGGCATTATCGCGCTGTCGTTAGTCACGGGCGATGATCGCCCCGCATCCATCCGCAACAACAACCCTGGGATGACGCAGGTGGTCAGCGCGCCCGCAGCCGGTGGAGGAGGCCCGGAGCTCTATCCGGAACCCCGACGCGTCACCGAGGGTGACTGGACACCCGTTACATGGGATGACATCCCCGGACCGAACGACAAGGTCCCGGAGGAGCGCGTTTACTACCAGGTTGGTGAAGTCATCAACGGCATTCGTATCACTGATGGCGGTGGCAACGGTGGATCCGCCTGCCCCGATGCTGTCCCGTCCGAAGCCCCCTCAACGCTTAAGGTCACCTACCTGCCCCCGAACACGTTCGAAATGGCGAAGCCTCAGATGTGGCAGTGCGGAGGTGGCGCGGTCGCCGCGGTCATGCTGAGGTACTCCATTGGTGAGCGCGGCCTGGCTTTCATTGACGTCAACTACGCGCGCCTGGCCGGCGAGCCGCAGGCAGTTGGCACGGGACCAGTGGAACCGATCGTCGTAAACGGACAAGCCGCCGTCGCGGTACATCCGGCCATCTTCAAAGGCAAGGAGATCGGGCAGGGCTCCGTCGTTATTGTGACAAAGAACGGGGCGATCGAAGTGATCGGATCCAGCATACCGATGGCGGAGACTATTAAGATCGCCCAGGGGATAAGATGCGAGGCCTGCTGAGGCTCCTCCTGATCTTCGCCCCAGCGTCATGGCCGTGGTCGCCTATCTGGTGTCGTGGGCGGTCCTGGCGCCGGTACTGTGGCGGCGGTCTCTGCCGTGGGGCACGGTACTGATCATCACGGCGGTGCTCGTCTTCGGCGGGTTCCTCGGGACATTCCCGAAGTTCTTCGAAGAGTTCGCATCGGAATAGACGACCGAACGAGCCGGAGCCGGGCAGCGCTCCTCGAATCGTTGCCGCCTCAATACGGTTCTGCTACCATTCCGTTACTGGCCGGGGCTGTAGCTCAGTTTGGGAGAGCGCCTCAATGGCATTGAGGAGGTCAGGGGTTCGAGCCCCCTCAGCTCCACCACTTATTTCTCGGTAACGGCTTCGACGGAGAGTATTAAGGCCGCCAGCAGAGAGACCGGCCCCCGTACGGGGAAGTGAAAGCCGGCGCCGGGCCCCAACTCGCTTCCGAGCCTCGCCGGTGAACCCCTCGGGGGACAGCCGGCGACGGGCACCGCCCGTTATAGCGGCCCCAGAGAGTCCCCCGCTCGAGGGGGGGAACCAGGGTGGTACCGCGGAGCTTGCGCCCTCCGTCCCTGTGGACGGAGGGCGCTTCTGGTTAACCAGGCATGGACGTATCGACAGGCGACCAACTGGAGATGCTGGCGAGGCTGCTGCTGGCGGCGGGCCTCGGCGGCGTCATGGGCCTGGAGCGCGAGCTCCGCGGTTATCCGGCCGGCATCCGCACCCTGGCGCTCGTCACCATCGGCGCGACGCTGTTTACCGAGGTCTCTCAGCTCATGGGCGGCGACGACCGGGTCGCGGCGCAGATCGTTACGGGCATCGGCTTCATTGGCGCGGGACTCATCTTCCGCGAGGGTTACACCGTTCGCGGCATCACGACGGCTGCCACGATCTGGGCGGCCGCCGCCATCGGCATGGCGATCGCGATTGAGCTTTACGTCGTCGCCGTGATCGGGGCCCTGCTCGTCTTCCTCGTCCTGGAAGCGCGCCCGTTCACCCGGCACATCGAGGAGTTCGTCCGGCAGAAGGCGCCTTACCTGGCCAACTACGGGAACAACGGCCACGACGATGAAGGCGAGCCGGCGACAGACGAGGATTAGCAGCCAGGAGACCCGCATGACCCAGCAGACGCAACCGAAGACCGAACGCTACAACCCGCGCGAAATCGAGGAGAAGTGGCAACAGCGCTGGGAGGCCGACGGCCTCTACACCACCGACCTGAGTGATACCCGGGAGAAGTTCTACTGGCTGACGATGCTCCCCTACACCTCGGGAGACCTGCATGTCGGCCACTGGTACCCGATGGCGCCCTCCGACGCCGGCGCCCGCTTCTACCGCATGCGCGGCAAGAACGTCTTCTACCCGATCGGATTCGACGCGTTCGGCCTGCCTGCGGAGAACGCGGCGATTAAGCGTGGAATCCACCCTCGCAAATGGACATACGACAACATCGACCGCATGCGCGGCCAGCTCAAGAGCATGGGCGCCATGTTCGACTGGAACAGCGAGGCGATCACCGCGGATCCCGAGTACTACCGCTGGAACCAGTGGTTCTTCCTGAAGATGTACGAGCGCGGGCTCGCCTACCGCAAGAACGCGCCGGCAAACTGGTGCCCCGGCTGCCAGACCGTCCTGGCCAATGAGCAGGTCGTGAACGGCGCCTGCGAGCGCTGCGGCTCGACCGTCGTCCAGCGTGACCTTGAGCAGTGGTTCTTCCGCATCCGCGACTACGCCGAGGAACTGCTGGACTTCAGCAAGATGGACTGGCCGGACCCGGTCACAACGATGCAGCAGAACTGGATCGGCCGGTCGGAGGGCATCGAGGCGGATTTCGGGCTCGACATACCGGGCGTCGGCCAGACGGCGATCCGCGTGTTCACAACGCGCCCCGACACCATCTTCGGCGTGACGTTCATGGTGCTGGCGCCGGAGCACCCCCTGGTACCGCAGATCACCACGCCGGAACATCGGTCCGCCGTCGAGGCCTACGTCGAACAAGCCCGCCGCCAGACGGAGATCGAACGCCTCAGCACGGAACGCGAGAAGACGGGCGTCTTCACCGGCGCCTTCTGCACCAACCGATTCAACGGCCGCCAGGTGCCCATCTGGATCGCCGACTATGCCCTCGCCTGGTACGGCACCGGCGCCGTCATGGGCGTCCCGGCGCACGACGAGCGTGACTTCGAGTTCGCCCAAAAGTTCGGCCTGGACTGCAACGTCGTTATCGCGCCGCCGGACTGGGACGGCTCCCCCCTTACCGGGGCCTACATCGAGCCGGGCACAATGGTCAATTCTGGACAGTTCGACGGCCTGTCCAACAACGACGGAAAGTCAGCCATCGCTGACTACGCCGAGCAACAGGGCTGGGGCGCGAAGACCGTCACCTACCGACTGCGGGACTGGCTGATCTCCCGGCAGCGCTACTGGGGCACCCCGATCCCGATAGTGTACTGCGACGCCGACGGCGTGGTGCCGGTGCCGGAAGACGAGCTCCCGGTGCGGCTGCCGGACGACGCGGAGTTCAGCCCCACCGGCGAGTCGCCGCTCGCAAAGCACGCGGGCTTCGTAAACACGACCTGCCCGAAATGCGGCGGCCCCGCCCGGCGCGAGACCGACACCATGGACACGTTCATGGACTCCAACTGGTACTTCATCCGCTACCTCAGCCCGCAATACCACGACGGTCCCGTCGATCCCGCCGTCGCGCGCGACTGGCTGCCGGTGGACCAGTACACAGGCGGCGCAGAGCACGCTGTCATGCACCTGCTGTACGCCCGGTTCTTCTGGAAGGTGGCCCGCGACCTCGGGCTCGTCCAGGGCGACGAGCCATTCCTGCGGCTGTTCAACCAGGGGCAGATCCTGGGGCCGGACGGCCAGCGCATGTCCAAGTCCAGGGGCAACGTGATCGCTCCGGACGAACAGGTCCAGAAGTTCGGGGCCGACGCGTTCCGCTGCTTCCTCATGTTCATCGGTCCGTGGGAAGAAGGCGGGCCTTTCCGGCTGGAGGGTATCTCGGGAATCGAGCGCTGGCTCGCACGCGCCTGGAACCTCGCCATCGCAGACCCTGCGTTCGGCGACGCGGATGCACGGGACCTCCGCCGCCTCACCCACAAGACGATCCGTCGCGTCACCGAGGACTTCGAGGGGTTCCGGTGGAACACGGCCATCGCCGCCCTGATGGAGATGGTGAACGCCCTTTCCCGCGCCCGCGAGGCCGGCGCCGTCGACCGCACCGCCTGGGACGAGGCGATCGACAGCATGCTCCTGCTGATGGCGCCGCTCTCCCCGCACATTGCCGAGGAACTCTGGGAGCGCCGCGGCCGCCCCTACAGCATCCACCAGCAGCGCTGGCCCGCCTGGGATCCCGGACTGGCCAAAGAGGACGAGATCACGCTGATCGTCCAGGTCAACGGCAAGGTGCGCGACCGCATCCAGGCGCCCGCCGGGATCGGCGAAGACGACGCGCGCCGCCTGGCCCTCGCCAGCGAACAGGTCCGAAGGCAACTGGGCGACAACGAGCCCCGCAAGGTGATCTACGTCCCCGGCAAGCTCATCAACATCGTCGCGTAGCCCACTGACCCGCAGCGCCCTACACTTGGTGCATGCCACGCGTCACCGTTAGCCGCGTAATCGAAGCGCCCCAGCACGAGGTCTGGACGCTGATCTCGGACGTCGCCAACGCCGGGCGCTGGAACCGCGCCTGGACGAAGGTCGACTTCACCTCCCGCCAGTCCCACGGCGCAGGCACCCGCTTCCGCGCACACACCGAGTCGGGGGACACCTACGAGTTCGAGGTCTCCGACTGGTCGGCGCCGGAGCGTATCGCTTTCCAGCCCATCCGCGACCCCGAGGAGCCCTCGTACTCCATCACGCTCGACGCCCACGTTTTCGAGCTTCACCCGGGCCCGAGCGAAGCGGAGACGACAGTTGGGATCACCGCCCACGCCTCGGCATCCGGCGTCCGCGGCCGCCTCATCGCGCTCTTCTTCTGGCCCGGCCACCAGCGCGAAGGTCTCGAGGCCGCCCTGGACGGGATCGCTGCCGTTTTCGAGCCCGGAGGTGACGACGCGGAACTCGATGACGCCCCAGGAACGTTATCCGAATAAGTCAATGCGCCGCGTCCCCCGCCTGCTGCCTCTCGCCCCGGCCGTTCTTGCGGCGCTCTGGCTCCTCGCTACCGGACCGCCCGCCGCCGCAGACGAAGCGCTTCGCATAACCTCGACGATCACCTACGACGTGAAGACCGCGAGCGGCCCCGTGCGCGTCGCCTGGGACGTGACCATCGCTAACCACGACCCCGCCACCAGCCCTTCCGGTTCCGGTACGCTCTCCTACTACTACACCGTCAACCTGCCTGTCATTCGCGGCGCTGCCAACGCCTCCGCGACGGACGAAAACGGCGTCCCGCTCGAAGTCGGGATCGAAGACGTCGAGGGCGGCGTCGCCCAGCGCGCCGCCGTGGGCTTCGCCGACCCACTGTACTACCAGGAGACCTACGCCTTCCGGCTCCTGTACGAGCTTCCCAACGTCCGCTCAGAGGGCATCCTGATCACCCCCACCTACGCCTACCTGCCACTGATCACTGCCGGGGACGAGTCCACGGTCATCGTCAACACGCCTGCAGGCGCCCCCTGGGAGGTGACCCTCGAATCAGCCGAGTGCCCGCAGAACGGCAATACGTTCACCTGCGCCGGCCCCGGTGGCGCATACGTCGCCGCCACCGTCGAAGTCACCCAGCCGGCCGCCACCGCGTCGACGTCGTTCAGCGTCGAACTCCAGGGCAAGACGGTGCAGATCGAGCAGACGCATCTCGCCGGCGAAGAGGCCGCGGCAGCGCACCAGCGCGAACTGATCGCCGCCGCACTCCCGCTCATCGAGGCGAGCTACGGCGTCACCTACGATGGTCCCGAGACCGTTTCCATCTCCCAGGGCGGGCGGCAGGCCGTGCTGGGCTATGAAGGCCTCGCCACCTGCGCTGCCGACGAGTGCGAAGTCGTCCTGTCGCCCGTGGCCGACGACTACACGGTCGTCCACGAAATCACGCACCTCTGGTCCGGCATTTACGGCCGCCGCTGGCTCGCCGAAGGGTTCGCGGACCTCATCGCGCACCAGGTCATCCCGCAACTCCCCGCCGGGCTCTTCCAGGGCCCCATCATGGACAGGCCGCCCGCCAACGCCGCCCTCCAGCTCGACGACTGGGGCAGCCCGGAGAACATCGTCGGCGCCGGCGAAGAGGAACTCGCCATCATCGAGGCCGGCTACGACTACAGCCTCCGGTTCCTCCAGCTCCTCGCCGCGAACCACGGCGCCGACACGCTCCGCAAGGTCAACCAGGCGATCGCGGCCGATCCGTCCCCCGCGGACAGCCGCCGGTTCATGGACCTGATGGAGGGCGCCACCGGCGCCGATCTCGACGAGGAGTTCTTGATCTGGGTCTTCCCGGACTCCTACCGCCCCATCCTCGCGACCCGCCGCAACGCCATCAACCGGCTGGACGAACTCAAGTCGCGCCTGGCCGCGGAGGGCCTGCCGGAAGCGCCGCTGGACAACATCCGGTCTCGTATCGGCGCCTGGCAGTTCGACGAGGCGCTCGCCGCGATCGACACCATCGAGGCGAACATCGATACGTACGCCGAACTTCACGCCGAACTGAACACGATCGAGCGCGACGCGAGCGCGGCCGGCCTGGCCATGCCCACGGACATCTCCGACGCGCTCAACCGCTTCGACTTCAACGCCGCCCGCAACCTCATCGAATCGTCCCGCCTGGCCGTGGAATCCTACCGGGCGGCGCGCAGCAAGGTGGAGGCGCCCCGCAGCCTCTGGGAGCGCTTCGGCCTTCTCGGAAACGACCCGGACGATGCCCTCGCGGACGCGAAAGCTGCTTTCGAGCGGGGCCAGTTCACCCCCTCCGCGGAACTCTCGGCCGACGCCGCGGACGCGATCGACGGCGCCTCCGCCACCGCATTCCGCCGCCTCCTCGGCGCCGCCGCCTTGATGGCGCTGCTCGCCGCTCTCATCGCCGCCGCCTTCGTCTATACGCGGTGGCGCGAACGCCGCCTCGCGGCCTAGCACCGGCCCGACGAAGGGCAGGTCACGATGACCTGCAGCTACACCACCGGGCAGGTCACGTCACTCCGCTTCCACCCCCATCAGAGCCCGGTCCACCGCCCGGGCCACCGCCAGCGGGTCGAGGCCGTCATCGTAGTAGGCGCTGACCCTGACGAGGGCGTTGTAGCGGGCGAAGACCAGCATCGTGTAGGGCAGGTCCGGGAACTCCACCGGCGAGCTTCCGAACGAAACCATGTCCCCGCCGTCGATCGTCATCTTGAGCCCCCAGCAGATGTCGCCGAGGCCGTCCGCATCTTCGATCTCCTCCATGTCGACCGCGTTATAGCGGTCCCGGAGTTCGGAGCCGAAGTCGTCGACGCCCGATTCCTGCATCTCCCCCAGCATCTCGCGAAGGCCTGGGGCGTACCGGGCGGCAACCGTCCCCAGTTCGATGATGAGCGTCCCGTCGGGCGCCTGTGTGTGTTCGGCGCTGACTTCCGGCTTCAGGAACCGCAGCAGCTCGAAACCAGCGATTTCCGCGCCGAGGTCAGCGGTAAACTGCACGGCGAACGCTTCCCGGGCCGCCGCTTCCTCTTCCGCGGTCGTCTGCTTCTGCGTGTAACCGGCCGCCGCGCCCAGGACTGCCTCGGCGAGTGGCTCGACACCCGTGGATGACTCACCCAGGGCCGACGGAATGACGGTGCCGCGAACGCCGGGGCTTCCGCCGCCGACCGTCGCGCCGTCGTCGCCGTCACCGCAGACGCTGCCCAGGGCAACGAGCACCGTAACCGCCAGGAAACTGCCACAGAATCTCGTCGCGCCTGTCACAGAACCCTCCCTGTACGCGCGGACGGCTCCCGCCGCACGCCCGACCTGCCCGCCGCACCGTCGTGGCAGGGCCGCCCTCACTAGCGCTGTCTTACAGAGCGAGCCTCACACACGCCCCGTGATCTTTCAATAGACCGGAAGGCACGTATCGCGCTGGTGATGAGTGCCGAGTGGTGAGTGGTGAGTGCCAGGTGTTAGGTGGCAGGTGACAGGTGTTAGTCGCTGATGTTCGGAGTCGCAATTCCAGCCGAAGGGGTTGCCACGATGCTCTCGTCATTCCGGCGTGCCGAGACTGTTGGCGTTGGGATCAGAGTGTCCTCACCCGGTACCACAGGTGTTGCCAGGGGACTCAGGGCAATTCCATCGACCAAGAAAGAGTGCGCGGCCAAATCAAAGCTCCCTTTGACACCTGAGTCGGTGGTAAATTCAATTGATTTCGAGGAAACGGCGGCGATTGTGACGCGCCCCCATTTGTAAGGCGTCAGGAAGACCTGTATCGGGCTAACATCCCCAGGGTTCAGCGCCGCCGCGCAGGGATCCAATTCCTCGTTCTGAACGAACAAGACCCCCTGCTGCCTGTCGGTTGAGATCGCGCCTGCATAGATCCACGTTGGTTGACCCGGGTCCGACAGCACCCGGGCGACGTTCGTGAAGTAGATCGTTTGCTTTGGGTGGAACGGGCCTCCATCAAATGGCCGAACGAAGGTGTCCCCACTCGAATCTCTTGGGCAAGACAACACGGGCGTGCCCAGGGGCGTTGCTTCTGAGGTGGCGGCCGCCTGCTGCTGCCGCTCCGCCTCCGCTTGAAGAATCGCTGCCTTCTCCGGAGACAACTGCTCGTCCCCGGTCCCGCCACTGGGCCCCGTGACAACCGGAAAGGCCAAAGCCCCACCTGCACCCAGCAAGGCAACGATGACACCTACGGTGATCGCCGTTTTCATTCTGGCCATGTCAACCACCCCAGCGTTGCATTAAACCCTGCACCATTAAGGCTGCCACTTGATGTTCACCGCGTAATCATAGTCCCATAGTGTTGAGAGATACGTTGGACGCAGGCCAAGGCGTAAAGTGTCCCATCCTTGCCTGGGCGCGAATTCGTTCTGTCCGTTGCCCTGAACCCAGCAGTTCGAGGTGGGAAGCACATCCCCCGTTGAGCACTCCGTCATCACCCCGACCGGACGCATCCTACCTTGGGAACCATTCACAGCTTCCACTGCAAGCCAACTGTTCACCGCATATTGTGAGTAGGTTTCTGGGAGCGGCCAATCGCTGGTGGCTCCCCAAGCGATGTAATAAACGTCGTTGGTCGTCCACGGCGGACCCGAATTGGCATGATCGCAATTTAGCCCGGTCCAGGCTGACCCAAAATCGACAAGCCGATACCCGGTTGCACCACCATAATTGTAGCCGTCAACAAACTGCTTGGTCTTGAGCGGACAATCCCAGTTGTCGTAGTCGGGCGTTGAGTAGCTAGTGCGTTGCTCGAAGTCGCTCCCGGCCCAGATCGTTATTTGGCTGGACCAGCCCTGCGAGGATATCCAAGACTGAACATCGCGCGCGACGTACGCCCATTGTTGACCTGCGGTAGATGGGTAACATGTGCCACCGTTTGGACACATGTTGTAGTTGTTAGTGCCGATGACTAGGTTGAGGCGGGAGCAATACCGATATGTAGATTGTCCACCGTAGCGCCATCCGGCGCCCGACCCTCGACCCTCGACCCTTCGCCCTATCCCTTCGGCCGCTCCGCCATCCGCGCTTCCAGGGCGTCGATGCCGTTGCGGACGGTGCCCAGGAACCCTTCGAGTTGCTCCTCGAGGCGCCGCAGGGTCGCGACGGCGTACGCGTCCGCCTCGCCCATCTCCGTGCGGCTCACCCGCTGCGCCTCGTCGAGCCGCTCCCGGGCCTGCTCTTCGGCCGACCGCAGCAGCTCGCGGGCCCGTTCCTCGGCGGCGGCCACGACCTCTTTCGCGCGTTCCTGCGACGCCTGCACGATCTCGGTCTGCGCCAGCCGGCGTTCCAGCTCTTCGTGGGCCTCCGCCACGATGTCCTCGGCCTTGTGTTCCGCCTCCCGCAGCACGTCATCCCGGCGCTCGATCACGTCGCGGGCGTCGTACACCTCGCGCGGTACGGCCACGCGCATCTGGTCGATCAGATCGATGAGCTGCTGGCGCGGCATCACAGTCCCGCCGCCCAGGGGTAGCCGACGGGCATCCGCCACGATCTCCTCGAGCCTGTCTATCAGGTGCAGGATGTCCAACGCTACTCCTTGCGCCCCTTCCCAAATTTCCTCTCGAGCGCCGCCTCCACGTGTCGCGGTACCATCGCCCCCACATCGTACCCCAGGCTCGACACCTCCCTGATCCGGTGGCCGCTGACGTACAGGTGCTCGAGGCTGGCCATCAGGTAGACGGACTCGATTTCCGGGGCCATCTTTTTGTTCATCAGGGCCATGTCCAGCTCTGCCTCGAAGTCCGTGACGGCACGGATGCCGCGCACGAGCACCCGCGCCCCTTGCGTGCGGGCGAAGCCCACGACGAGTCCGTCGAACGGCTTCACCTGGATATTGTCGAGGTGCTTCACGGCCTCCGCGAACATCTCGACTCGCTGGGCCGTGGGGAACAGCGACCGCTCGTCCGGCAGGTCGTAAACGGCGACGACCACGCGCTCGAACAGCCCGGCCGCCCGCTGCGCGATGTCGACATGTCCGCTCGTCACCGGATCGAACCTGCCGGGGTAGACGGCTGTCAGCACGTTTCACCTCCTTTACGGTCACGCATCTGCCACATCTCCCTCTGCCACGTACAGCGAGACAGCGCTGTCTCCATGGCGGATTATCTTCTCCAGCCGGAATGCCGCAAGCTTGGCAGGCGGTTCTTCCCGGGAACTGTGCTCGACCGCGATGACGGCGCCCGCAGCCGCGAGACGCGCAGCGCGTTCCAGCACGGGCCACGCCCCGGGATCGGCGTATGGCGGGTCGGCGAGCACGAGGGTGTACGGCCCCGGGAGCCTGTCCACGGCGGAGGCAGCCGCCATCGTGTGGATTTTCGCCCGGCCCGCGAGGCCGGTAGCTTCCAGGTTCTGCTGGATCACGCCGGCCATCGCCCGGTCCCGCTCCACGAAATCACACCACTCTCCGCTGCGGCTCAGCGCCTCGATACCGAGGGCGCCCGTACCCGCGTACAGGTCCAGCACCCGCGAGTAGTCGACTCCCATCGCGTCAAGCGCCGAGAACAGCGCGCCGCGCATCAGGTCGGAGCTGGGGCGAATGCCGGGCGTGGACGCTCCGCCGCGGCGGCGCGGCGGCCCCTTCAGGTGGCGCCCGCCGGCTATGCCCGCGATGACTCGCATCGTCTGGCCCTAGGGAGACGGCGCCGGCGTGGCCGTTGTCACCCTGGTGTCGTCATGGTCGGTCGCGCTGTTGCCTTCCTCGTCCTTGACGACAACGGTGATCGTGTTGTCGACCGAGACACCCGACCCGCCGGGCGCGGCCTTGGTGAACTTGCACTGCACCTGGTCCGCGCCGCCGTCGATGGACCCGGTCCCATCCCCGTCGTCCGGGGCGAGCACGACGCCAATAACGGTGGCATCACCGGGGCCCTTGCACTCGACGCCGGAATACAGGCTGTCCTCCAGCGTCTCGATCGTCACCGGCACGTTGCTGTCGTTGTCGATGGTGATCAGATAGGTGACATCGGAGCCGGGGGTGACGATTTCAGTGTTGGAGTAGACGAGGTCCGCATCGTCGCCATCGGCCACTTTGCCGACCTCAACCCGGACGTCCGGTGTGCCGGTTGCCGTGGGCGTCGGGGTGCCGGTATCGGGCGCGAACGACTGCAGCGGAGACGGCGTCACGGAGGCTGCGGCACCGCCGCGGACCTCGACCAGCGTCTTCTGTCCAAACCGCCTTTCGCCATCGCTGACGACGAGGATGATGTTGAACTGGCCGGACGCATCCGGGACCCAGGTGACCGACGTCCCGGACGCCTCAGCGATTTCGCCGCCGTCGGGCGCCTCCCACGTGGGCACGAGCATCGCGTCGTTCGGTCTGACGAGGCTGGCGGTCGCCGTGGACACGAACTGCCGCAGCGCCGGCCAGAAGTTCGCCACGTCGGACTGTCCGGAGCCGTCGGAGACCGACACACCGCCGAGCGCGTACGCCTGCACCAATTCCAGCTTGAATCCAAGGCTGTAGGAGTTCTCGATGTAGATGCGGGCCCGGTCCGTCCCGCCCATCGCGAACGACACCGTGAGTGAATCAGTGTCCCATTTCATCGGCGAGGCGCCCTCGCCCTCGTCCAGGTTCCGTGCGACGAACTTGATGTTAGTGCCGGGCTTCATGTCGTCCGGGTTCTTGGGCTCCCGCAACGCGGCCTGACTGGCCAGGACCATCGCCTGGAGATAGCCGATAGCGTGGGCGGAATCGCCCTGGCCCTGGATACTGAAGGGACTGACGACGAGCATGACCTTTCGGGCGTCGACATCGCGAGTTATCTGCGCCAGCGCTCCCGGCATCGCCTCCCAGTAAGTCTCCGGGTCAGCGATCGGCAGCACCTTGAAGAAGTCAACCTTCTCAGCCAGCTTCTTCCAGTCGTACGCCTGCTTTTGACCCGTCGGCGGCGGGAGGGTTAGGCTGAGGCGCTTATCCGAGCCATGCAGCGAATCCGCGAGCGCGGCCACGAACTCCGTGAACTCGCCGGAGAGGTCGGCGTCAACGGATGAATACTCCAGGTCGATGCCGGCGAGGCCGGCGTTCTCCACCAGCGCCGCGATGTTCTGGACGTGCTGGGCGCGCTTCGATTCGT
Source organism: Chloroflexota bacterium (assembly GCA_037441345.1). Taxonomy (GTDB): domain Bacteria; phylum Chloroflexota; class Dehalococcoidia; order SM23-28-2; family RBG-16-64-32; genus DATKKM01. The sequence goes on along the minus strand of JBBISJ010000001.1, from coordinate 152,359 downwards.
CGTCCAGGATATCGTCCACGACGGCAGCGGTGTCCTCCGTGCTACCCACTATCGTGGCCAGCAGCAGGGTGCCCTCGGGGACCTCTATCTCGCTTGCTGTCCCCTGGACCGAACCGTCGCTGGCCGGCACGTAGTCGCGTGGACTGAGGATCTGGACGGAGCCGGCGTCGCCGTGGAGCGTGGTGTCGTGCGGCAGCGACGCCCCGACCTGGTACGACTGCGGCAGGACGCGGAGAACCGCCAGGTTAGCCGGCACGGTATCGAACTCCCCCTGCGCCAGCTTGCCGTCCTGCTGCAGCGTGACGTCCGCCTGGCGCTGCCACCGGTTCTCGATGTAGGTGTAGAAGCCCATTCCGGCCGGGTCTTCGGTGGGGGTGGTGAGCGGCAGGCCGACGATCGCCTGGATTGCTTCCTCGGTCTCGAACTCGATGTACTGGCTCTGGGCGAGGAGCCCCGGCGGCAGCGGCGGCATCTGGACGAGCCGGCCGTTAACGCCGGGCGCCACCTCAACCGTCTTGCCGTCGCCGCCGGAATCGTCCCCGCCGCCGAGTAGCGACGAGAACACGAAGACGAGCACAATCACGAGGGCGAGGAAGGCGATCGTACCGCCGATTATGATCGGGGCGGGGTCACGCTCAGGCCGCTGCCGGAGCAGACGTTCGAACGGCCCCTCTGGCTGGGGTCTTTCACGCCGCAACCGTCCGCGCGGCGGCTCATCTCGGGGCGGTTGTCGTCGCATTACCTGGCGTCAGTCACAGTCACGGGTTCCGGCCTGTCGCGGGCGTCACGCGAGCGCCTCTCATGAGGCAGAGCGCAGATGCCTGTCCGGAATCGAGCGCTAGTCTAACACAGCAGCCTGCAGCGAGAAACCGGAGGCCGATATTTGCTTTACAGGCCGCGCGGTCCAGTCATATAATTCGAGTGCGAGGACACCTCACGACGGCGACTGCGGGCAGCGGCCCTCAGTCATTTTTTTTCACGGAGTCTCACACCAATGCCAACGAGACAGGTACCGCTTACAAAAGAAGGTCTGGAGAAGCTCCAGAACGAACTCGAGGAACTTAAGACATCCCGCCGGGTGGAGGTCGCCCAACGCATCCACGAGGCGAAGGAGCTGGTGGGCGCCCAGAACGCGCCGGAGTACGAGGATGTCCGGGCGGAGCAGGCCTGGGTCGAAGGCCGGATCGCCGAGATCGAGGATATGCTCCAGAACGCGGTGATCTTCGAGGAGACTCACAACCAACAGCAGGTGTCACTGGGTTCGCACGTGAAGGTGCGCGACCACCTGGGGAAAAAGGTGACCTACCTGATTGTGGGCGTCGCCGAGGCGAGCCCGAAGGACGGCAAGATCAGCAACGAGTCGCCGGTGGGGATGGCGCTCCTCGGCAAGAAGGTGGGCGAGGCCGTCGAGATCAAGGCGCCCGCGGGGACCCTGACCTGGACCATCGAGGCGATCGACTAGCGGTCGCGAGAAACGCGAAGATACAATCAGGCGGGGCTGAAACCGGCCCCGCCTCTTCATTTCCGGTGCACAGACGATGTCCGAAGACGAACTGATCGCGCAACGCAAGGAGAAGCTCGAGCGGCTGCGCGCGGCCGGCATCGACCCGTATCCCCCGCGTTTTGCGAGGACGCACACCAACGCGGAGGCCGTCGAAATGACTCCTGAGTCAGGCGACGGGCCCGCAGTCACAGTCGCCGGGCGCGTGACCGCCATGCGGAACATGGGCAAGGCATCATTCCTGGACCTGAAAGACGGCACCGGGCGGATCCAGGCCTACCTGAAGCAGGAGAACGTCGGCGCGGACCAGTATGCCGCCCTCAAGGACATCGACCTCGGCGATTTCCTGGGAGTGAGCGGGCCGCTTTTCCGCACGAAGACAGCGGAGCCGACCGTGGAGGTGCGCGAGTACAATCTGCTGGCCAAGTCGCTGCGCCCGCCGCCGGAGAAGTGGCACGGCCTGCAGGACGTGGAGGCGCGTTACCGGCAGCGCTACCTGGACCTGCTCGCGAACGATGAGGCGCGCCGCATCTTCGAGACACGCTCGCGGGTGTTGTCCGGCATCCGCCGCTATCTGGACGGCAAGGGATTTCTCGAGGTCGAGACACCCGTGCTCCAGGCCGCGGCCGGCGGCGCGGCCGCCCGTCCGTTCGTCACCCACCACAACACGCTGGACCGCGACTTCTTCCTGCGCATCTCGCTGGAGTTGCACCTGAAGCGCCTGGTCATCGGCGGCTTTGACCGCGTGTACGAGATCGGCAGGATCTTCCGCAACGAGGGGGTTTCGACGAAGTACAACCCCGAGTTCACCATGCTGGAGTCGTACCAGGCCTACGCGGACTACAACGGCGTGATGGACATGGTGGAAGAGATGATCTTCGGGATCGCCAACGAGATCCACGGCGAACCGCGAGTGCCGTACGGCGACACGGTGATCGACTTCACACCGCCCTGGCCGCGCGTCCCCCTGCTCGGCGCGATCAAGGACCGGTCAGGCGTCGATGTGCAGGCCTGCCACGACCTGCCGGCGCTGCAGAAGGCAGCGCGTGACTCCGGCGTCCACATCGAGGATGCGTGGGGCTGGGGCAAAGTGATTGACGAGTTGCTGACGGCGCACGTCGAGCCGCACCTGGTGCAGCCGACGTTCATCATCGACTACCCGATCGAACTGTCACCCCTGGCAAAGCGCAAGCCGGGGACGCACCACCTGGTGGAACGCTTCGAGCTCTTCATCTGTGGGCGGGAAGTCGGCAACGCCTACACGGAGCTGAACGACCCGATTGACCAGCGCGAGCGCTTCATCGACCAGGCGGCGCTGAGGGCCGCCGGCGACGACGAGGCGGAGGTGGCGGACGAGGACTTCCTGGTGGCGCTGGAGCACGGCATGCCGCCCACCGGCGGCCTCGGAATTGGCATCGACCGGCTGGTGATGGCGCTGACTGGCGCGGCATCGATCCGCGAGGTCATTCTCTTCCCGGCGCTGCGGGAACGGCAGTAGTGCCCCGCTACCGGGCCGTCGTCTTCGACCTGGACGGCGTCCTCTGGGATGGCGAGCCGCTGTATCACGAGGCGTTCAACGTCGTACTGCAGCCGTACGGGTTCACGATCAGCCCGGATGAGTACATCAAGATCATTGGCAACTCGCTGGAGGCGGCGTGGGAATGGGTGCTCAACCGGTTCAACATCGACGAGCCGGCCGAGCAGTTCTACGGGCCGTACGACGAAGCGGTGATCGAGATGCTGGCCCATCCGGTGGAGCCGCTCCCGGGCGTGCGTGAACTGCTGGGCAAGCTGAAGCAACGGGAGATCCCGGTCGGCCTCGCCTCCGCCTCCCTGCGCAACTGGGTGGATGCGACGCTGGCCGGGCTCGGGCTGGCCGATGCTTTCGACGCTACCGTCAGCGCCTCGGAGGTCGCGCGCGCCAAGCCGGCGCCGGACATGTACCTGGCAGCCGCGGCCGCGCTCGGCGCCGATCCCGCGCTGTGTATCGCGGTGGAGGACACGCGCACCGGCATCCGCTCTGCTAAAGCGGCGGGGATGTACGCCGTCCAGGTGCGCGTCGCATCGACAGCGCTCGAGCCGATTAACGAGGCCGATGCCGTGATCCAGGACTACAGCGCGTTCGACCTATCGTTGCTAACGTGAAGAAGCATTTCACGGCGACCGCGTTCGTGGTCCGCGGCGACGCGACGCTCCTGCACTGGCACAAGCGTCTCCAGCAGTGGATGCCTCCCGGCGGGCACATCGAAGAGGACGAAGACCCCGTGGAAGCGGTGCTCCGTGAAGTACGCGAAGAGACCGGGCTCGTCTGCGAGATCGCCCAGGCCTCCACGGCGCATCCGTTCGACTACCCGCCGCAACTCCCCACGCCGTACACGATCCTCCTGGAGGACATTCCCGGCCCGGGCGAGCCGCACCAGCACATTGACCTGATCTACTTCGTCCGGCCGCTTGAGAATGCCTCCCATGACCGGGTGGACGACCCGACCCTGCGCTGGGTGTCCGCTGCGGAACTGCGCGAGGACGGACCGTTGGACGTGGCAGGCTGCGGAGTCTCGGCGAAGGTGCCGGAGGACGTGCTGCAGCTGGCGCTTGCAGCCATCGAGGTCGTTCAGCGAGCCTGGTGAAAGAAGAGTGTCACTCCTCAGACTGCGCCGCGCGGCGGCCGGTCCTTCGACAGGCCCAGGACGAACGGGTGGATGCCTTGACCCCTGACCCCTGACCCTCGACCCTATACCCATGCTCAGCATCCATCTCCTGCGCGAGGATCCGGACCTGGTGCGACGGTCGCTCCAGGTCCGCCACTCGGAGGCGCCCCTGGAGCAGGCGATCGCCCTCGACGCCGAGCGCCGGGCGCTGCTCACGGAGGTCGAGGGGCTGCGCGCGGAGAAGAACCAGGTCTCGAAGGAGATCGGCCAGCTCGCGCGGGACATGAAGCAGGCCGACACGAAGGAGGCGAAGCACGCCGAGCACCGGCGCTCCGACCTCGTAGCCCGGTCGAACTTCATCGGCGACAAGCTGGATGCGATGGAGGACCGCCTGCACGAGCTCGACGAGCAGTTGCGGGGGGCGCTGCTTGAGATCCCGAACATCCCTGCCGACACCGTGCCCGAAGGACCGGACGAGTCCGGAAACGTTGTCGTCCGCCAGTCGGGGGAACCGCAGGGCCTCGGCTTCGAGCCGGTGCCTCACTGGGAGCTCGGCGAACGTCTCGGGATCATCGACTTCGAGCGCGGGACGAAGCTGGCGGGCAGCCGCTTCTACGTGCTGCGCGGAGCGGGGGCCCGGCTGGAGCGCGCGCTTATCTCCTGGATGCTCGACTTCCACACGACACGCGGATACGGGGAGGTCTACCCGCCGGCGATGATCAAGGAGGAGAACCTCTGGGCGGGCGGCTGGCTCCCCAAGTTCGGCGACAACATGTACCACGATGCCGAGGAAGACTTCTGGTGGATCCCCACGGCGGAGGTCGCGCTCACCAACATGCACCGGGACGAGGTCCTGGAGCCGGGCAAGGTGCCGATCAGCTACGTCGCGTACACACCGTGCTTCCGCCGCGAGAAGATGTCCGCGGGGCGTGACGTGCGCGGCATCAAGCGCGGCCACCAGTTCGACAAGGTCGAGTTGTACAAGTTTGTCGAACCGGAGAAGTCGGCGGACGAACTGGAGAAGATGGTGGCAGACGCGGAGGCCGTGGCGGCAGCGCTCGGCTTCACCTACCGCGTGATCGAGCTGTGCACAGGCGATTTGGGGTTCAACGCCTCGAAGACCTACGACCTGGAGGTCTGGGCGCCGGGCTCCGGCGAGTGGCTGGAGTGCTCCTCCTGCTCCAATTGCACCGACTTCCAGGCGCGGCGCGCCAACATCCGCTTTCGCCGCGAAAGGGGCGCCCGCCCGGAGCATCCGCACACGCTAAACGGCTCCGGGCTGGCGTTGCCGCGCACGCTGATCTCGGTGCTGGAGAACTGCCAGCAGGCCGACGGCAGCGTCGTCGTCCCGGAGGTCTTGCGGCCGTACATGGGCGGCCTCGAACGGATTGGCCCAGCGTAGCTGTCCGGCCGCTACAATTGAAGCATGCGCATCCTCGCTGTAGACGTCGGCACGGGCACGCAGGACATTCTCGTTCTGGACACCGCCCAGACAGTAGAGAACGCCCTGCAGATGATCATGCCTTCGCCCACGCAGATCGCGGGCGGGCGGATCCGGGCCGCCACGGCTGACCGGCAGGCGATAGTCCTCACCGGCGTTATTGCGGGCGGCGGTCCCTGCGCCTGGGCGCTGGAAGACCACCTGCGGTCCGGGCTTCCCGCGTACGCCACACCGGAAGCGGCGACAACGTTCGACGACGACCTGGAAGCAGTAAAGGCGCTGGGAGTGACGATCGCACCGGAGGACGATCTGCCGAGCGATGGCGTCCGGGTGCCACTGAAAGACCTCGACCTGACGGTGATCCGGAATGCGCTGGCCGAGTTCGGCGTGCCGGGCGACTTCGACGGGATCGCTGTCGGCTGCCTGGACCACGGCGCCTCGCCGCCCGGCTACAGCGACCGGCTCTTCCGCTTCGAGCACCTGCGCCGGGTTGTTGAGAGCCGGAACGACCTGCGTGAGTTCGCCATGCTGCCGGGCGACGTACCCGAGTACCTGACCCGCGCCCGCGCGGTGGTTCGCTGTGCGGAGGGCGAGGCGCCGGTGGTGTTCGTCGACACCGGCCCAGCCGCGGCCCTCGGTGCGCTGCAGGACCCGGTGGTCGGCGCGGCGGAGCGGCCGGTCGTGCTGAACCTCGGGAACATGCACGCACTGTGCTTCCACCTGCAGGGGACCCGGATCGTGTCGCTCTACGAGCACCACACCGGGGAGGTGACCACTGACCAGCTCGTGGATTTCACCCGGCGCCTCGTGGACGGTTCACTGGCCCACGAGGACATTTTCGGCAGCAAGGGTCATGGCGCGTATTACGCGCCTGGTTCGGATGGCATGCGTGACGGTGCCCCGGTAATCGCGGTCACGGGCCCGCAGCGCGGCAAAGTGCGCGGGACCCGGCTGGAACCGTACTTCGCGGTCCCGCACGGAGACATGATGGTCTCAGGCTGCTTCGGGCTACTGTGGGGTTTCGCCGAGAAGGTTCCGGAGCACCGGGAAGAGATCCTGGCCGCATTAGGGCTGTCCGTCAATTGACACACGGCGATATTCCGCACCACGATAGGCTCGATACACCATAAGGAGGCCCTTCAATGGCCAGTCCGCAGCTACAGACCGTCATCAACTTCCTCCGCCAGAGCCCCTTACGGTCGGATACGTCTCTGGATGTCACCCGCCAGGCGTTTGATGCCGTCGGCACGTTCTTCCCGGCCGCTACAGACGTTACCCGCGAACCGGTCGACGCGGACGGCGTGCCCGGCGCGTGGATCCGGGCGCCGGAGTCGGGAAGCCTCACCCTCTATTACCTCCACGGCGGCGGCTACACGATAGGATCGATCAGCTCGCACTTTGACCTCATTTCGCGCATTGCCCGGGCAGCACGCGCCCGGGCATTCGCCATTGACTACCGCCTCGCACCCGAGCACCGCTTCCCGGCGGCCGTTGAGGACGCACTGACCGGATACCGGTGGCTGCTGAAGCAGGGGGTTGACCCCGCGAGCGTCATCATCGGCGGCGACTCGGCCGGCGGTGGCCTGACTATCGCCACGCTCGTCGCCCTGCGGGACGCCGGGGATCCGCTTCCGGCGGCTGCGACCGTGATCTCGCCGTGGACGGACCTGGCGGCTACGGGCGACTCGATGCGGACGCGAGCGGACCTCGACCCGATGATCCCGGCGAGCGAAGCAGAGGCAGGCGCCATCAACTACCTGGGCGAAGAATCGCCGAAGAACCCGCTGGCATCGCCACTCTACGCTGACCTTCACGGCCTGCCGCCCACGCTCATCCAGGTCGGCGACCACGAAGTGCTCCTGGACGACTCCACGCGCCTGGCCGAAGCGGCGAAGGCCGCAGGCGTCGATGTGACCCTGGAGGTCTGGGACGAGATGATCCACGTCTGGCACTTCTTCGCAAGCATCCTGCCGGAGGGACAACAGGGCATCGACCGCATGGGTGAGTTCATCCGCGAGAAGGTGGGGGCCGGTGCCGCCCCTTCGACTGCCGCCAGCGCGGCGCTCAGGACAGGCGTATGAGCATCCTCGTAGGAAGCCACACGCGTCTCCTGGTACAGGGCATCACCGGCAAAGAGGGATCGTTCCAGACCCGCAGGTGCATCGAGTACGGCACGAACGTTGTGGCCGGTGTGACGCCGGGACGCGGCGGCGAGACCGCCGAGGGCGTGCCGGTGTTCGACACTGTTAAGGACGCCGTAGCGAAGACCGATGCCAACTGCGCCCTGATCTTCGTGCCGGCGCCGTTCTCGGCCGACGCGGTCCTGGAGGCCGCTTACGCTGAAGTGCCGGTCATCATCTGCATCACGGAGGGGGTCCCGACGATGGATATGGTCCGCGTGCGACGCTTCCTCCGGGGGTCCGAAATCACGCTCATCGGCCCGAACTGCCCGGGCGTCATCACACCCGGGGAGGCGCGCGTGGGCATCATGCCGGGAAACGTTTTCTCGAAGGGGAGGGTCGGCGTCATCTCGCGCTCGGGCACCCTCGTCTATGAGGCCGTCGCGCAGCTAACGGCGCGCGGCATCGGGCAGAGCACCTGCGTCGGCGTCGGCGGCGACCCGGTGATCGGAACCACCCAGGTGGAGGCGCTGCGGATGTTCAACGCCGACACCGGCACGGACGCCGTTGTCCTAATCGGCGAGATCGGCGGGCTGGCCGAGCAGCAGTCGGCCGAATACATCGCCAGTGAGATGCGCAAGCCTGTCGTTGCCTTCATCGCCGGAGCCACAGCACCCCCGGGGCGCCGCATGGGCCACGCAGGCGCGATCATCGTCGGCGCTGCCGGCACTGCGCAGGCGAAGAAAGACGCGCTGCGCGGCGCAGGAGCCATTCTCAGCGAGTCACCGGCAGACATCGGCGAGACGATGGAGCGGGTCCTGAAAGAACAGGGCGTCGCCGCCTGACGGCGATAGGAACGCCGTTTCGTTGCTGAACTTACGACGGCTTCGCTACACTTAGTCAGGGACCAGGCATGGCATACAAGATCCACGAAACCTGCATCGGCTGCACGGCCTGCACAAAACGCTGCCCGACCGACGCCATCACCGGCGTGCGCAACAGCCTTCACATCATCGACCCCGAGCTCTGTATTGACTGTGGCGCCTGCGGCGTGGTCTGTCCGGTCGAGTGCATTGCGGACGGCGAGGGCGACCTGAGCAAGGGCTTCCCGCGGCGCGAATGGCCGAAGGCGATCGTCATCGAAGAGAACTGCATAGGCTCCGGCTGCGAGCTTTGCATCAACGTCTGTCCGTTTGAGGCGCTGGAGTTGGACACAAGCGGCGAACGCGTCGGCGACTTCTTCGGTGTGGCCAGCGTGATCGAGAAGCGCTGCACCGGCTGCCGCCTGTGCGAGCAGTCCTGCGGCTGGAACGCGATCTACATTGATCCCCCGCGCGAGGCGCTGAAGAAGCGGATCTACGCCCCGATCGAGCTCGTCGAAGCGGCGGGCTAACCCGGGCGCGAATGGGCAGGCCTGAAGGCCTGCGGCTACTGAAGGTGATTCCCCGGCCGAGCCCTTTGCTGTACTGAACGTGTTCCTGCGGAGGGGTCGTCATAGTGGCCTAGTGCGCCCCCGGACGGGCCCGTTGGGCGCCTGCTAAGTGGGTAGGGGGGTAACCTCCCTCGTGGGTTCGCCCAGACGGGCGTCCGTTGGACGAATCCCACCCCTCCGCCATCCAATCGCCATGTGCCAAGTCCATGTTCTGATCAGCGAACGCGACGGGAATTTTACACGGGGTTCACCGCCGATCTGGTCCGTCGGCTTCAAGAACACCGGACCGGCAAGGTCCGTTCAACCAAAGGACGCCGGCCGCTGCGTCTGGTGTACTCGAGCCGTTTCCTACCAGATCCGAAGCAATGGCCCGCGAAGCCTGCTTCAGGACTCCCGAGGGAAGGCGTCCTGAAGCGGAAGCTCGTCGCCGCGGCTTTAGAGGACCACGGCGATTCGTTTGATATACTCGATTGGGTTCCTGCGGAGGGGTCGCATAGTGGCCTAGTGCGCCCGCCTGCTAAGTGGGTAGGGGGGGTAACCTCCCTCGTGGGTTCGAATCCCACCCCCTCCGCCATCGGGCAACAGCCCTCGTCGGTTCGCCCAAACGGGCGTCCGCTGGACGAATCCCACCCGCTCCATCACGACCGGCCCTTCTTGCCAGTTCCCTGACGCATTAGAGGGTGCCTCGTCGTAATATAGCCCCGTGCCCTGGCAATTCATCGGCAACGAGGCGGCCGTCCGGATCCTGATTCGCGCCGTCTCTTCCGGCTCGGTCCAGCACGCCTACCTCTTCGCCGGACCGCACCAGACCGGCCGCCACACGGCCGCGCTCCTGCTCGCCCAGGCCCTCAACTGCGAGTCGGAGGACCGGCCGTGCGGTCAATGCACCCAGTGCCGGCGGATCGCAGCCGGAAACCACGCGGACCTGCATTATGTGACGATCGCAGAAGCCGATGACGACCCGGCTCACAAGGACATCGGCGTCGACCAGTTGCGTGAGGTGGAGCGCACCGCGGCCCTTACCCCGTACGAGGGGCGGACACGGGTCATCATCATCGATCCAGCAGACCAGATGACGGCCCAGGCGCAGAACGCTTTCCTCAAGACCCTGGAAGAGCCGCCCGCGCATGTCGTGATCGTCCTCGTCACCGCCGATGAAAGCAGCCTCCTGGAGACGGTGCGATCGCGTTGCGCCCGAATTGCCTTCAGGCTCGTTCCCGCGACTGACATCGAGGCGGCCTTGTCGGCCAGAGGCGTCGAGACGGAACGCGCCGGGTTGTTCGCGCGGCTGGCAGGAGGCCGGCCCGGGTGGGCAATCCGCGCCGCGGGCGACACCGGTTTTCTCGAAAGGCGCAGAGAATTGCTCGACGCCGCACGAGCCCTTCCCGGCGTCCCGCTCGTGGAACGAATCGGCCTGGCCGAGAAGATGGCAGAGAGTTTTCGCGCCAACCGCCAGCCGGTGTACGAGCAGATCGAAATATGGCTTGCGTGGTGGCGCGACGTCGTACTCGTCCAGTCAGGAGCGGCGGACGCGGTGGCAAACGGCGACCGGGCCGCCGATGTTCGTGAGGACGCCACTCGCTGGCCGCGGGCGGAAGTCCTGGCGTTCGTCCAGTCCCTGGTCGCCGCAAGGGACCACCTTGCGGCCAACGTTCAGCCGAAGATTGCGCTGGACGCCTTGATGCTGAGCCTCCCGGGTACCGTTGCGTCCGGCACACCGGGCCGCTAATTTACGCGTTCTTCACCCGCCTTGCGGCGCGTTTAACCGTCCTGTTTACCCCCGCGCGCGACCATTAGGGCAGCAGCGGGGATGGATGCGGGACTCGAAGAAGGCGCAGTGCGGAATGAGGAGGCGATGATGGTGCAGGCGAGAGCGATGCGGTGGACCGAGGCGCCGGTCGCGGTGATTTCAGTCCTCCTCGGCGGACTGGCCGCTCAGACGGCTCTCGTCATTCTGGCCCGGCTGTGACGGACCAAAAGGGAGTGGGCTGGCGGGTGCCAGAAAACCCGTATAAGGCCGAGAATACAAGAGAATTCACGGTGAGGGCGCGAGACTGTGCGCCCTCATTCTGTATTAGCACGATTCGGTCAAGGATTGTCACGGATATCCTTTGATAGGGCTGTGCATTCCTGTTAACATGCACGCTTGTGTAAAGGAATAACCGCGCCCGCCTGAAGCGCGGCGCGGGTCTCTCCACGGACCCCCGTGATGGGGGCCGTTAGTCTGTTAAGGAGGGATGCGATGCATGTCATCGTTGATGGATACGGAGGTGATCCGGACCAGCTTGCGGATGAAAATGCCGTACGCGTGATCCTGGACCATGTCCCCGACCTGATGGGGATGACCAAGATCACGCAACCTGTGGTCCTCCGCTATACGGGCAGCAAGCCAGAAGACTGGGGCGTTTCCGGCTACGTGATGATCGCCGAGAGCCATATCTCGATGCACACGTTCCCCGAGCGGCGCCTCGTGTGGGCCGACGTGTTTTCCTGCAAGGACTTCGACCCGGAGCCCGTCCTGGAAGAGCTCAAGAGACGGTTCTCGCTACGCACGATGGACGTGCAGAGCATCCCGCGAAACCTCGGGCCGTTCGCACCTGAAAGCCGTCAGGAGCTCGCGGCGGTCTGACCAGTGCACCACCACGAGGGACCCGGCAACGGCCATAACGCGCACGCTGACGAGCGGGCAGCCCCGGAGGCTGACCCGCTCGTTCCATTCCGCGTAAGCGGCACGGCCTCTGCGGCTGACCTTGTTGACCGGCTGGGCGCCACGGCGTTCCAGGGCCGCAACCTGGGCGTGGCAACGCGCATCTGGGAACTTGCCCTGAAGGACCGCGCGACGATCTTCTTTGGCCTTTCCGGCGCGATGGTGCCGGCCGGCATGCGGCCGGTGATAGTGCACATGATCGAGAACCGGATGATCGACGTCCTGGTCTCGACCGGCGCGAACCTTTATCACGACGTCTACGAATCGCTGGGCTTCGCGCACGGGCAGGGCGACCCGGAGGGCGACGACCTGCGGCTCGCCAACCTGCGCGTCGTCCGCTTCTACGACGTGCTGGCGCCCGAGCACGAATTCGCCCGCGCCGAGCGGTTCTGCACCGAGTTCTCCCTCACCCTTGAGGAGGGCCGTCCGTACACGACGCGTGAGTACTTCGCGATGCTGGGCAAGGCGATGATCCCCGTCGTGAAGGAGGAAGGGATCATCACGGCGGCCGCGCAACACGGGGTCCCCATCTTCTGCCCGGCATTCGGCGACAGCGTGCACGGCCTGGCGGTGGCTGAGGGCCGCCTGCGTACCGGCAAGCGCATCCAGTTCGACGTCGTCGGTGACCTGCTGGAGCTGGCGCACCTCTCGCTGACAGCGGAGAAGAGCGCCGTGCTGTACGTGGGCGGCGGGACGCCGAAGAACTACATCCAGCAGTGCGGCGTCGCCGGATACCTGTTCGGGCGGCAGCGGCCCGGACACAGCTACGGGATCCAGGTCACGATGGATCAGCCGCAGTGGGGCGGCCTCTCCGGCTGCACATTCGAGGAGGCGCAGTCCTGGCGCAAGATCGCGCCCGACGCGCGATTCATCACCTTGTATTCAGAGGCGACGATCGCGCTGCCGCTAATGGTGAGCGCGCTGGCGGAGAAGAAGGCCTATGCCGGCCGAGCGCTTCCGCAACTGGACTGGGACTACACGAAGGAAGAGGCGAAGCCGCGCGCTTCGTCCTGACCCGTCACATCAGGCGATTTCCCCTGGACGAGACGGCCACAACTCCTCTCGACGCGGAGATCAACGCAATGGCTGAGCGTGGCATGGATAATTTTCTCCACGCCAGCGGCATCTGGGCAAGAGCCAGCGGCGGCTCAACCTGGTCGCATCCCGGCATCGACTGCTTCGCGTCCACCGTGCCGCGTCGCGCCTTCAACCAGGCGATCATCAGCGCCACGGCGCCACCCAGCGACGAAGACCTCCGGGACGCGATCTCGCGTTTTGACGGGATCGGCCTGCGTTACCGCGTCAGGCTACGGGATGTCATCGACAAGCCACTTCAGGCCCGCCTCGAGGCATTAGGACTCGTGCGCCGCGGCGGCCTGCCTGCCATGGCGTTGGGCGGCGGCGCTCTACCGGAGTGGCCAGGGAATGCGCTGGCGATCGAGCCCGTCAATGGAGCGGCCCGGCTGAAGGACCACGTCGCCGTGGTCGCGGACGCCTTCGGTTGGGAAGCGCCACAACTAGCTGAAGTGTTTCGGCCGGCGCTCGTTAACGAGCCGGCATGGTACGGCTGGGTGGGCTACGAAGACGGCCAGCCTGTCGCCGCGTCGCAGTTGGTCAGGCACAACAGCACCGGCGGCATCTACTACGTCGCCGTTCTGGGCTCCCACCGACGCAAGGGCTACGGCGAGGCGATCACCCGTGCGGCTGTTGACGCAGCTTTCTCGCTGGGCTGCGATCTCGTCACGCTCACGGCCTCGCCGGACGGGTACCCGGTCTACAGGCGTCTAGGGTTCCGAGATGCAGGCAGGCACGTCGGCTACACACCGCCCGAAGACGACGGTCCGCCACCCCCTTGACCCCTGACCCTAGACCGCGGACTCTTGTCGCATGACTGACGAGCGCTTCTCTCCCCCCGCGAACTTCGGCTGGCTCGATGCCGAGTACTCAGCCTACGATCGTGCCCGCGTCGTCGTCCTTCCCGTGCCGTATGACAGCACAGCATCGGGCTGGGGCGGCTCCCGGGAAGGGCCGGCGGCGATCATCGAGGCCTCGGCGGTGATGGAGCTGTACGACGTCACGATGGGGTTGGCGCCGTACCTGGCCGGCATCCATACGCTGCCGGAGATGGCCGTTCATACCGGTGACGCCGCCGCGATGATCGACCGGATCGAGTCGGTCGTCGGTGAGCAGGTCGACGCCGGAAAGTTCGTCGTAACGCTGGGCGGGGAACATACGGTGGCCGTCGGAGCCACCCGGGCACACGCGGAGCGGTACCCCGGCCTGTCCGTGCTCGCCTTCGACGCACACGCCGATATGCGCGACGAGTACCTCGATTCACCGTACAACCATGCGTGCACGCTGCGGCGCATCTCCGAGGCGGCGCCCGTAGTGCAGGTCGGCCTTCGCAGCGCGGAGCGTGAAGAGCACACGTATCTTGTAGAGAAGGGGTTCCGCTTCTACCGGCCGCGAGAGTACCGGGCGCTGGGCCCGGAAGCGCTGGCGGACCAGCTTTCCGAGGATGTCTACCTGACCTTTGACCTGGACGCGTTCGACTCGTCCGTGATGTCGGCAGTGGGCACGCCGGAGCCGGGAGGGTTGCACTGGGACGAGGTCTCGGACCTGCTGGAGACCGTGGCGCGGCGGCGGCGCATCGTCGGCTTCGACGTCACCGAGCTGGCGCCCTCGCTGGGGCCAAGGGCCAACGCACAGCTGGCGGCGAAACTGACGTACCGCATCATCGGCCTGGCGCTGCGGGAGTAACCCGCGCTATATCGCGGCGATCCCCGGGTTCACCGCCAGTCGCTCTTCGACCGCATTCCGGGTGGGCACACCTTCAATACCGATGCCCTCGATGACCAGCGACGCCGCTGCTGACGCGAACCGGGCCGCTTCCCACGGATCGCCTGCCTCGGCGTAGCAGGCGAGGAAGGCGGCGGCGAAGACGTCACCCGCGCCGGTCAGATCAACCGGCCGCGCGGGGAAGGCGCCGATGTGGCGCCACTCGTCACGGTGACCGATATCCGCGCCGCCAACGCCGCGGGTGAAGGCGAGTACCTCGACCTGGCCGGCCCAGGCGGCGAGGGCGCCCGCGGCATCTTCGGCCGGGATGTCCTCGTCGGAGAGAAAGAGGGCGTCGACGTGGTCCAGGATGGGCGCGCTGTCCCAGTCACGCGGGTGGATGGGGTGTACGCGCGCGTCGGGTCCGGCATCGCGGAGCCAGCCCTGGGCGCCGGCGCCGACGAGGCTGCGCGAGCCGAACGCGGCGGCGATGTCCGGTCCGATCTCGCCGGCGACGGGTCCGAGGAGGACGATCCGGGCATCCAGCCAGGCGTCCGGCAGCGCTGCGGTCGTCAGCGGCGGGGCCCGGCGCGGGAGCCACTGCGTCCGGTGGCCGTCGTCGTAGACGTTGCGCATCTGCGTGGACGGCCCTCCGGTCAGGCGCCGGACCTCGATGCCGCCCAGGGTCTCCTCCAGGGGGAAATCGTCTCCGCAGGCGGTCAGGACGGCAGTGCGCAGACCGATGTTGCGGGCAAGGAGTGCCGCGTATGCGGCGGCGCCGCCGGGGCGCCATCTGCCGTCCGGCAGCAGGTCCTGGACCACGTGGCCAACGACCAGGAACTCAGGCGTCCCGCTCATCCCCTCGGCGCCCCAGGACGAGCGCGGATCACCAACCCTGTACGCAAACGCAGCTAGCGGCGGCCGTAGTAGCGGCCTCCGCCGCCACCGCCGCGGCCGGGCGGGCCGCCGCCCTTTGGCCGGATCACGACCTTGCGGTCCTCGCCCTGGCCAACGGAGCCGGTAACGACCGCGTTGTCCTCGGAGAGCGCAAGGTGGATTATGCGGCGCTCGTTGGCCGGCATCGGCTCCAGCGTCATGGGGCGGCGCGACTGACGGACGCGGTCGGCCATGCGGCGGGCAAGGTTGCGGAGCGTCTCTTCGCGGCGCCGGTGGTAGGACTCCACGTCGACAGTGACGAGTACCCGGCTGCCGGTCTTGCGGGTCACCAGGACGTTGACGAGGTACTGGATTGAGGCAAGCGTGGTACCGCGGCGGCCGATCAGGAGACCGAGGTCTTCGCCCTCGATGTCGAGGACGGCGCTGGCCCTGCCCAAACCATCGGCTGCCGTCTCCGGAGGGCGTACCGTGACGCTCGCATCAATGCTCATGAGCTGGAGCAGGTCTCGCAGGTACTCGGCCGCAACCTGCACCTCTTCGGAGTCCAGCGCCTTAAGTTCCACGTTCTCTTCGCGCCGGAGCTCCTCCGGCAGGTGCTCCTCCTCTTCCTCGTACATGGGGCGGGCGGTGCCTTCCTCCAGCGCGGTCACGCGCACGCGCGCCTGCTCGCCGCCCAGGCCAAACAGGCCACCTTTCCCGGAGGTGAGTACTTCTATGTTTACCTGGCTCCGCTTGAGGCCGAGATCGCTCAGGGCAATATCGATGGCCTCATCGACGCTTCTTGCGCTTACCTCGACGCTTTCCGGCATGTTCTGACCTCGCTTCACTTGGGGCCTCTGATTCGCCGGGCCCTTCTGTTTGTTCGCTGGCGGGAGTGAGTTGCGCGTGCGCTTTGGCCTGGGCCGCGCGCGCGGCATCCGGCGCCGGTTCCATGGGCACAGGAAGAAGCTGCTTCCACGAAAGGATTCGGCGGCCGTACACGTAGTAGCTGGCGACCAGGCTAAAGACGTTGGAGATCACCCAGTAAACGCCGACGCCGCTCGGCAGATTGAGCGTGATGAACATCAGCATCATCGGCATCATCCAGGTCATCATTTGCTGCTGCTGTTGCTGCTGAACGGAGGTGTTCGGCGTGATGCTGAGCCGTTGCTGGACGTATGTACTGAGGCCAACGATGATCGGCAATACAAAGGTGGGATCAGGCTGGCCCAGGCTGAGCCAGAGGAAGTGCTGGTCGAGCGGGATGCGCCCTTCCAGAATACCGATCGGGTAGAGCCGCTGAGATAGCCCGACGAGGCTCTCCGGACTGCCACCGACCAGGTGCACCAGGGCGCGGTACAGCGCCATGAAGACGACCATCTGGATGAGCAGCGGCATGAAACAGCCCAGTGGATTGATGCTGTTTTCCTTGTACAGGCGCATCATCTCTTCCTGGCGCCGCTTGGGGTCCTTGTATTTCTTCTGGATCTCCTGCAGCTCCGGCTGGATCGCCTGCATCGCACGGGTGGACTGCAGCTGGCGGATCGTGAACGGGATGGTAGCGACGCGGAGGAGTACGGTGAAGAGGATGATCGCCAGGCCGAAGTTCCCGAGCGTGACTATGTCGAGAAGGATGAGCGCGTTAATAAGCGGGTTGATGAACAGGACGGTCCACGGGTCCTGCCCGGCCATGATCATGACGGTGATGGCGATGACCGCGATCATGATGATCGCGAACGGCAGCGAGATGCCGCGTCGCGCCGTGGGTGTGGCTCCGGCCATTACCTGGTGACCTCCCGCACGGCGTAAGTCTCGAGGTCGATGGAGAAGAGGGTGCCGTTGCGCGCCAGCACAAGCAGCTCGCCCTCGTTCACAAGCGGCGTGGAGTATACGCCCTTCTTCAGGTCCACATCCTTGATCAGTGTCCCATCCTCCGGGTTGAGGAACAGCACCAGACCGCTGGTATCGACTGTGATGAGCGCACCGGTGTCAAGCACGGCGCCGGCCCTGATCGGGTTGTCCGCCCGGTAGAGCTCTCTGCTTTCTCCCGTGGCGCTGTCGATCCTGTAGATAGCGCCGCTCAGGTTAGTGGCGAATACGGTGCCATCGGTGGCAACAGGCTCGCCCCAGAACCAGTTGCCGGCGTCGACCGACCACTTCTTCTCGCGGGTCTTCGTGTCGATGCCGTACAACGTCCTGCCGATTCCACCGACAACGACCGTGCCTTCATCTCCGAGAACCGGCATGGAGAGCAATCCTGCGTCCACCTTGAACGGCGGCGTCCAGCTACGGTCGAGCGGGCTGGTGCTGAACTTCCAGAGCTCCCCATCCATGGTGGGCACGTATAGCTGGCCGTCCTCGGACAGCAGCGGCGATGCCCAGGCGTCACCGACCTCAACCGCCCCTACCGCTTCTTGGCCTGTGTCGGCATTCAGAATGTAGAGCTTGCCGTCTGTCGAGGCGGCGTAGAGACGGTCGCCGTCCAGAACCAGTCCGGCGACCATCGGGTCGCCGGTGTCGAACGACCACTGGCAGGAGCCGTCGTTCTTGTTCAGTGCATAGACGCGGCTGTCGTAGGCGCCGAAGTAGACGAGGTCTTCGCCGACAACGGGCTCGCCGTAGATCCCATCAAGTTTCCTTCTGCGCGGCTCGCCGGAGCCGCAGGCGAACTCATCGCCTGCGGGGAAGACCCATTTCGGCTCATACGAAGCCGCGTCCAGCGCCGACAGCTTTCCCTTGTCCAGGCTGACGTAGAGCGTTCCGTCGACGATCGTTGGGCGCGCCCAGCCGCTCGGCTTGTCGATTCTCGCGCAGCCGGCTGCCAGTAACGCAAGGCCCAGCAAGATGGTAGGCGCCAGGAGTTTAGGCAATGGGCTGCTCCCGGTGACCGGCGGCGGTATCCGTTCCTGGAACCGGATCGTAGCCACCCTTGCTGAGCGGGTTGCAGCGCACGAGGCGCCAGGCCCCAAGCGCGGTGCCCCTGATGACGCCGTGACGCGCGATGGCCTCATAGGTGAACTCCGAGCAAGTCGGCTGATAGCGGCAGCCAGGCGGGAGTGAAGGCGAGATGTGTTTCTTGTAGAAGCGGATGGCGGCGAGCGCGGGCTTCTTCACGGCTGCACCGTTTCCAGAAGCCCGGCCCTGCCGAGCAGGCGCACAGCGGAAGCCTCCAGGTCCTGATACGCCGCCGTGGGGGTCGATGTCTTGGCGGAGAGGACGACGTCGTAGCCCGGCTTGACCGGCGCAAGGCGGACGATCTCGCGCAGGCGGCGGCGGACGCGGTTGCGGACAACGGCGCCGCCGAGGCGCTTGCTTGTGACGAAACCGTAGCGGTTGTGGTCGAGGTCGTTAGGCAATGTTCGCAGCACCAGCAGGTGGTCGTTCCAGGCGCGGCCGCGGCTGAAGACCTGGTCGAACTCCTTGCGATGTCGCAGGCGCAGTTCTTTCGGCAAGCCCAACCCGGTGTCCTCCGGATTGCAGGGTGGCTCGCCTCAAACGGTGAGCCGCCACCTGCCCTTGAGCATGCGTCGCTTGAGGACGGCGCGGCCGTTCTTCGTGCTGTTCCGCTTCATGAAGCCGTGCCGCCGGGCGCGACGACGCTTCTTTGGTTGATAGGTTCGCTTGGGCAACGGGCGCCTCCAGTCCGACCCAAAGATTCCGTGATGTTGGCGCGTGCAAACCAGAGAGCCACGCGATGCAAGGCGCGCCGAAAGAATTATATGGTTGGCCTCAAACGGGGGTCAAACGCGCAGACACGGCGACTGCCGGACCACCATCAGGTGATCGTCAGCGGGAGGCCGTCGTCGCAAAGCGGGCAGGCGCCCGCGTCGTACGTCGGGAGGTCAAGCGCCAGACAGGCGAAAAAGGGGACGCCGAAATCAACTTTGCCTCCTGCGCGGTCGATGAGGACAGCCACGCCCGCCACCACGCCCCCCTGCCCGCGGACGGCGTCGATGACGTCTCGGACGCTGCCGCCGGTGGTAAGCACGTCATCGACGACCAGGACCCGCTCGCCGGGCGCGATCGTGAAGCCCCGCTGAAACGAACGGCCCCCGCCTGCCTCGTCGCTTTCCGCGAAAATGGACCGCAGGCCCAGGAGGCGGGCGACTTCGTAGGAGATGATGATCCCGCCGGTGGTGGGGCCGGCAACGAGGTCCGGGAGGTGGCCCCTTGCCCACTCGGCGATCATCCGGCACAGTGCCTCGGTCTGGGGCGGGCGCTCAAGCACCCGGAACTTCTCAACGTAGAGGCCTGAGTGCCTGCCGGATGAGAGCTGGAAATGGCCCTCAAGGACCGCGCCGGCTTCGCGCAGGAGGCGCTCCGCCTCGCCCATAGACGCCTGGGCCGTCAAGGGGCGGGCTGCGCCTCTTCCGCCATGGAGACGGAGTGGTTGGGTGCGACGTCGATGCTGGGCCCGCCATCGTGCCAGTAGGTGATCATCGTCTTGCCCACGATGTTCTCAATCGGCACCAGCCATCCCTGGCGGGAATCGCTGCTGTTCTGGCGGTTGTCGCCCATCACGAAGTAGCACTCGCCAGAACCGCACTCCTGGAATGCGGCGTCGGACCCTTCGGGCGGGATATGGTAGACGCACTGCTCGCCACAGGCGGTCCGGCCCTGGATGTAGTACTCGTCAAGCTTCTGACCGTTCACTCGCACTTCGCCTGTCTCACCGTTGATATCCACGGTGTCTCCCGGCAGGCCGATGACCCTCTTGATGAAGTCCCTGCCGACGCTGGTCGGCGCTTCAAAGACTATGACGTCGCCGCGCTCGGGGCTGCCCCAGAGGTGGCGGACCGGACGGTCGCCGGCGTCGAAGAAGGGCAGCCAGTTGAAAGCACCGAGGTCGATCTTGGCGTAGCTCAGCTTGTTCACGATGAGGTATTCGCCGTTCTCGAGGCTCGGGTTCATGCTCGCCCCTTCCACGCGGAAGTTCTGGAAGGAAGCGCGGACGGCCAGGAAGAGGAGGGCGGCGAGGAGCAGGGTTTCGGCGAGTTCTCGCACGGTGACGGCCCAGCGGTGAGGGCGTCCCGGCAGAGTGACTGTCCCTTCGCGCAACCGTTGCTGGAGTTCGCTGGCGCGCTGCGGATAGGCAGGCCGCGGGTGAACGGGAGGCGTGTATTCCGGGTAGCGCGGGGAGATGGCGCCGGGAACATAGAAGCCGCCGGCGTTGCCGGTGGCCGGCTCCAGGGCGAACAAGGGATCATCTGCCGCCGACTCCACGGGGGCATACGGTTCGTCCCAGGGAATGAACAGCGGATCGAAGGTGGCTTCAGTTTCCCCTTCTCCGCGAACCTTACGCGCGGAAAAGGGGTGATCGACGTCTTCGAAGGGGGTCATGCAATTGTCATTATAGCTCTGGCCTCACTGGATAGACGTAACTCAAGGGTGGATGGTTTCGTTTGGCGGACCAGAACAGTCCATTTTCCCGTGGTGGGCAGGACTCAGAGCCGTCTAGAATGGCGGCAGGTGGAAACGCGGCCCGACGAACCCCAGCTACTGGCGCGCGCACGCGAAGGCGACCTCGGTGCCTTCAATCTCCTCGTTGAGCATTACCAGACAGCCGTCTACAACCTCTGCCTGCGCATACTTGGATCGCGCGTGGCCGCGGAAGATGCGGCGCAGGATGCCTTTATAGCGGCATTCCGGAGCCTGGGCGGGTTTCGCGACGGTGTGTTCCGTTCGTGGCTATACCGGATCGCCTGCAACGCCTGCTACGACGAGATGCGTCGGCGGAAGTCCCGGCCGGCCGTTTCCCTGGATGAGCCCACCGGGGACGGCGAACGCCGGATAGAGGCCGTGGACTGCGCCCCGCCGCTGGAGGCGCACGCGCAGCAGGCGGAACTGCGGGCGGCGCTCAACCGCGCGCTGGCCGGGCTGCCCATCGAACAGCGGACGGCGGTCGTGCTCTGCGACGTCCATGGACTCGAGTACGCGGAGATCGCGGCGGTCACGCGCGCTTCCCTGGGGACGGTGAAGTCGCGCATCAACAGGGGCCGGCTGCGGCTGCGCGAACTACTGACTGAACAGGCCGGGGAACTTTTGCCGGACCGCTTCCGTCCTAGTGGTGAGAACAGATGAGCCCATTTTCAATCTTCCGGCGCCACCCGCATGGCGACCTCGCCGCTTTTGCCGACGGCCGGCTCGAACCAGACAAGGCCCGCCGCGTCGAAGAGCATCTCGTATCCTGCGAGGCCTGCCGCGCCGACGTCGAAGTCCAGCGGGAAATCCGGTCGCTCCTTCAGCGTTCGCCGGTGGAAGCAGTTCCGCGCTCTTTCGCGCTCACGCCGGAGATGGTCGGCCGGGCTACCCCCACGGCGGGAAAACCCGCGGCGATGCCGCTGGGGATGGGTCTGCGGATGGCGAGCGCCGGCCTGGCGCTGGCGCTGGCACTGGTGGTCTTCATCGACGCCAGCCAGGAGCCCGGCGGTGGCAACTCAAGCGACGACAGGCAAATGGAGGCGGCAACAGACACGAAGACGACAACTGACGGTGTTCCGGCTGCTCCGGCTGCCCCGGACGCCATGGGCGGCGGGGCCGACGCCGGGGGTGAGCTATACAGTACCTCCACGCCGGCGCCGGGCGGAGTCGGGAGTGAGCCATCGCCTGCGGCAACGGAAGCGGACGGCGAGGACCGCCAGCCGACCGGCGAATATGCGCCGCCGACGGATCAGGTCACGCAATCAAATTCCTACGACTCGGTCGGCGATGATTCAGGAGGTTCAGAAGCCGAGGAGCTTCGAGCGGAAGCGACCGGCGACGACAACAGCGGCCTGCGCATCCTGGAGGCAGTGTTGCTCGCAGGGGCCGTGGCGACCGCGGGAGGCAGTGTGCTCGTTGCGCGGAAAGCGAGGCGAAATTGACGAGGGACAGCTTTCACAGATGTTCGTATCGCTTCAGGGCAAGGGCCAGAAAAGGAGGTTCGTGATGAAAGGCAAGTATCTGGCAGCCGCGGCAGGGGTACTGGTGTTGATCCTGGGGGTCGCCTGCGGCGGAGGCGGTGGCGAAGACCAGGTGTCTGAGATTCGCACACAGAAGGGGCTCGTGGTGGCGGCAGCCAGCCAGAACCTGGGCCGGAGCAGCGAGACAGGCGGCGGCGCCTCGGACGACGGCGCGGCCAACCCGTTCGCACCACCGGCGGCGGGGCTGGGCGGCGATATGGCCGGGGCGGACCGAGAGTTCAGCCCGTTCGCCCCGTACCCGGAGCTCGCGCTCCAGCAGAGCAACGACGGGATCACGGTGGTCGGCTACGGATCCGCAACCGCAGCGGCGGACACCGCGATCATTGAGTTCTACTTCGGGCGGAGCGGCGACGGTGAGGTCAAGCCCGACGGCACGCGGTCATCTGACGGCAGCGGATCATCAGGGTCGTCAACGGGCGTGGAACCAGCCCCCGACGTCGCGGTCCAGAGCGGCCAGGTCACGCCGATCACCGAGGCCGAGTTGCAGCCTGTGATCGACGCGCTCGTCGGCGCGGGAATCGCCCGCGAGGAAATCGAGTTCATCGGGCAGTCGTACTACGACATGTACTACGCCAGCGCGACGATCCGGGCGACAGTGACGAACCTGGACGCCGTGGAGGCGGCCGTCGGCGCCGTGCGGGATATCGCCGGCAGCATCCCGAACGTCCAGCTCCAGAGCACCAACGTCTCATACACGCTGGATGACTGCACGGCCCTCGAGCGCGCAGCGATGGAGGCAGCTGTCGAGGACGCGAGCGCGCGGGGCCAGGAGCTCGCCAGCGTGCTGGGTGTCGGGCTCGGCGACGTGACCGGCGCCAGCAACTACTCGTACTCGCCTTACGGCGGCACGCCGTGCGATGGCGGCTACATCGGCCCGTACCCGCTGGGCGGCGTCGCCTACGCCGAGGGTCAGGCGAGCGACGTCAGCGTGTTCGTCCAGGTTTCGGTGACGTACGCGATCCAGTAGGGTCCAGGGTCACGGGTCATGAGCTGAGGTATTGAGGCATTGCCCGGGTCGCAGGGGCGTCCGCTACGGTAGGCGCCCCTGCGGTGCTTTTGGCCCTTGACCTGTGACCCCAAACCCTTGACCTTGAAACCGTGAGCGTCCTGAGCGACCACAGCATCAAGGAAGCGCTGGAGGCGGGCCGGCTTGGCATCGACCCGCTGGACGAAGACGCAATCCAGCCGGCCTCCGTAGACCTGCGCCTGGACTGGGTGTTCCGCATCTTCCGGGTGACAAGCCGGCCGTACGTGGACGTGCAGCAGCCGATGGAAGACCTGACCGAGCTGGTTGAGATCCTGCCGGAGGAGCCGTTCGTGATCCACCCCGGCACGTTTTGCCTGGGCTCGACGATGGAGACGATCACGATCCCGGAAGACATCGTGGCGCGCGTCGATGGGAAGTCGTCGCTGGGGCGCCTCGGGTTGCTGGTGCACGCGACGGCAGGTTATGTCGACCCGGGCTGGACGGGCAAGCTAACGCTGGAGCTGTCCAACCAGTCGCAGATGCCGATCGCGCTCTACTACGGCATGCGGATCGCGCAGATCAGCTTCATCACGCTCACGACGCCCGTGGACCGGCCGTACGGTAGCCCTGCTCTGGGCTCGAAGTACCAGGGGCAGACCGGCCCGACGCCGTCCCGGATTTCGCGGGAGTTCTTCCGTAAGGACCCGCCGCTGTCATGAACGATCCTTACCCTGTCATCTTCGCTGTCACGCGGCCGGACCGGTTCGAGCGGCCGCACGTGTTCCTGCGGCTGCTGATCCTGGTCGTGATTTCGGTGTTCCTCGCCTTCACCTGGGTCGTGGGCCTGATCTACCTCGTTCTTCCGGTTGGCGCGGCTGCCCTCGTTTCGCGCGACAAGGAGCGCTTCCATGACGAGGGGGCAGTCCAGATCAAGCGCGTCCTGCACTGGATCGTCGCTTTCGACGCGTATCTGACTTTGCTGACGGACAGGATCCCGACGGAGGATCCGCCAGCCGGCGCGCACTACGAGGTCGCGGCATCGGGTTCGCCGACAACCGGATCGGCCTTGATGCGGCTCATTACCTCGATCCCGAGCGCGCTGGTGCTGGCGCTTCTGAGCGTTGCGGCGACGATCACGGCGATTATCGCGGCGGTGTTCGTGCTGGTCCGCGAGAACTACCCGGACGGGCTGTACGCGTTCCACACCGGCGTTGTGCGCTGGGGCGCGCGCCTGCTGGCGTACCACGGATCGCTGGTCGACGAGTACCCGCCGTTCGACCTGGACATGTCGACGGCTGCACCCGGCGCCGGACAGCCTGCGTAGCGGCCTACGCCTTCACCACCGCCAGCGTCACCTCGTGCCCATCGATCTTCGCTGTTTCGGAGGCCGCGCCCCCGGGCCCGGAGCCTTCCAGGATTCGGTCGGACAGCGTTTCTTCGCGGACGTAACCGCCGTGCTCTGTGAAGACGCGGCCGAGCCGATCCGATCCGCTGTAGTACACCACGATACGGTCTGAGATCTCGAAGCCGGCAGCCTTGCGCAGGTTCTGGATGCGGTGCACCAGTTCGCGGGAGAGCCCTTCGTCGCGCAGTTCCTCCGAAAGCCGGGTATCCACTGCCACGGCATAGCCGGCGTCATCCTCGGCTATGGCGTGTCCGTCCCCGACCAGTTTCAATAGGTCGCCGGGCCGTTCATATGTCGTCTTGAACTCCTCCACCAGGGCCTTGACGCGGAGCTCCTTGACGTTCGTCTCCTCCACGACCTGGTCTGCCAGGCGCTCCAGCGCCTGCTTCTGCTGGGTCGTGAGAACGAAGGCGGTCGCCGACGCCAGCGGCTGACGCACCTTCATCTGCGCCTTCTGGCGCGCGGCGCGCACAAGGCTGCTCGCCCGCATGACCAGCCGCGTGTCCGCCATCAACCGCTCGTCGATCAGCGCCGTGTCGGCTTCGGGCCATTCGCAGAGGTGCACGGATTCGGGCGCGGCGGCGTCGGCCGAGCGGACGAGGTTCTGGTAGACCGCCTCGGCCAAGAAGGGCGTGAACGGGGCCAGCAGCTTCGCGACCGTGATGAGGCAGGTGTATAACGTGCGGTAGGCGGCGAGCTTATCCGCGTCGAGTTCACCGCGCCAGAAGCGGCGGCGGCTGCGCCGGACGTACCAGTTGGAAAGGTCGTCCACGAAGTCCTGGACGAGGCGGCCGGCGGTTGTCGGGTCGTAGTGCTCGAGGTTCTCGGTGACCCGCTGGACAAGATTGTTCAGCTCGGACAACACCCAGCGGTCCAGCTCGCTGAGGTCATCCTTCGATACCCCAGGATGAGCGGAAGGAGCGGCCGGGTCGAAGCCATCGAGGTTGGCGTAGGTGACAAAGAAGCTGTACGTGTTCCAGTACGTCAGCAGGAAACGCCGCAACGACTCGGCGACGAGCTGGTCGGAGAAGCGGCGTGGCTCGCCCGGGCGCGTGGCGGTGTACAGGTACCAGCGCAGCGCGTCGGAGCCGTGGTGGTCCATGACGGGCATCGGCTCGACGACGTTGCCGAGCGACGTGCTCATCTTGCGGCCCTTATCGTCGAGGATGTGCCCCAGGCAAATGACGTTGCGGTAGCAGAGGTTCTCGGAGGCCTGCTCCGTCCGGTGCAGCAAGACGGCCTCGGCGTGGAGCGTGTAGAACCAGCCGCGGGTCTGGTCCACGGCCTCGCAGATGAAGTCTGCCGGGAACATCTCTCGGAACCTGTCCTGGTTTTCGAACGGGTAGTGCCATTGCGCGAAGGGCATGGCGCCCGAATCGAGCCACGCGTCCATAACCTCCGGCAGGCGCTTCATCGCCCCACCACACCCGCCGCACTTCAGCTCGATGGCGTCGATGTAGGGGCGGTGAAAGTCCTGGAGGGCGTCCACCGCGGCCGGGTCCACGGCACGCTCGCGCATGTCCGCACGCGATCCGATCACGGCGTGATCGCCGCATGACGTGCATTGCCAGATGGGGAGCGGCGTGCCCCAGTAGCGCTCCCTGGAGAGCGCCCAGTCGATGTTATTGCGGAGCCAGTCGCCGAAACGGCCGGTCTTGATGTGTTCCGGAAACCAGTTGATGCGGTCGTTTCCGGCGATAAGGCTCTCTTTGACGGCGGTGGTGCGGGCATACCAGGTGGGCTTGGCGTAGTAGAGGAGCGGCGTGTCACAGCGCCAGCAGAACGGGTAGGTGTGCTTGATCGTGCCGCTTCGGAGCATCAGTCCGCGCTCCGTCAGGTCGGCCGTGATCGCAGCATCGGCGTCCTTCACGAACTGACCGGCCCACGGCGAGCCCTGGGGCATGCAGCCATGCAGGTCGACGGGCTGGAAGAAGAGCAGGCCGTTGTCCTTGCCGAGCTGGAAGTCCTCGCCGCCGAACGCCGGCGCGATGTGGACGACGCCCGTGCCGTCCTCCATGGAAACGAAGCCGCCGGGCAGGATCGTGTATGCCGCCTCCACCTCGGCGACCTTCGCCGGGACGAGCCGCCCGGACTGCGCGCGGTCGAACGTCATCGCCTGCACGCCCCAGGCCTCCGGCTCGAAAAGTGGCTCGTATTTCAGGCCCACGAGGTCACTGCCGCGGACGGACCCCAGGCGCGTTGCTTCTTCCGGCATCTCCTCCGCACGAGCGGCAGCGAGGATGATCTGCTTGCCACCGAGGTCGAATACGGCGTATTCGGAGGACGGGTCAACGGCGAGGGCGGTGTTGCCGGGCAGGGTCCAGGGCGTGGTGGTCCAGGCGAGGATGCAGGCGGGCCGGTCAGGGCTGGGGCCCTGACCCCCGGATGAGAGGGACTGCAACGCCTGGTCGGTCAGGCGGAACATGGGGTAGATGCTGGGGTCCGGCGTGTCCTCCTTGTAGCCGAGAGCAACCTCCGCATCAGACAGCGAGGTGCCGCAGCGCGGGCAGTGGGGCGTGGAGCGATAGTCCAGGTACAGGAGGCCGTTGTCCCAGAGGTTCCGGACAAACCACCAGACGGACTCGATGTACTCGTTGTCGTAGGTGATGTAGGCGTCGTCCAGGTCCACCCAGAAGGCCATGCGCTCGGTGAGCGCCTCCCAGTCCTTGACGTAGCGGAAGACGTTCTCGCGGCAGCGGCGGTTGAACTCCTCGATGCCGAACTCTTCAATCTCGGGCTTGCTCTTGAGTCCCAGTTCGCGCTCGACCTGGAGTTCGACGGGCAGGCCGTGGGTGTCCCAGCCCGCTTTGCGGGGGACGCGGTAGCCACGCATGGTCTTGTAGCGCGGGAAGAGGTCCTTGAAGGCTCGGGAGAGGACGTGGTGGACGCCCGGGGCGCCGTTGGCCGTGGGCGGCCCTTCGTAGAAGACGTACAGTCTGTCTTTCGGGCGGCTGTCGACGCTCTTGCGGAAGATATCGTTGTCCTTCCAGAAGCGGAGGACTTCCTCCTCGAGCTTCGGGAAGCTCTGCCTGCTATCAACTGGTTTGAACATCCTGTTCGCTCCTCGCGGCACGACGGCCCAACGAAAAAACCCGTCCCCAAGGGACGGGCCTGTTGGCTCGCGGTACCACCCATGTTCACTCCGCTTTCGGCGGAGCGCTCTCAACCCAGCGTACGGCTTCTGGCTCCTTGCTGCTGTCAGCGATACGCCTGCCTCTGTTAACGGGGGCTTCCGGCCGAGTCTACTCCCCGTTCGGGTTTCGGTCGGCGGCTCGGGAGGGATCTTCGGGCGCTCGTTCCGTGTCCGGCTTGCACCACCCCGGACTCGCTGAACGGACGATTTGCGCCGTACTCGTCTCTGTCTTCGCCTTTGTATTCGAATTGTGTGCAGTGTATCCGGAGAACCGGGGTGATTCAAGCCCGCAAAATGGCAGGGCGCGGGACCCGGGCCCCGCGCCCTGATTACTCGAGCGAAAGGTGCTGTCTACCGGCGGCGCAGCAGGGCAAACGAACCCGCGCCTGCAGCTGCGGCAATCGCCCCGGCGATCATCGCGACCAGCCAGGCAGAGCCGCCGTCCGCACCTGAGCCTCCTGTCTCGGGGAGTTGTGCCGGCGTTGGCGACGGGGCCTGACCGCCGGCGCCGACATCGACCGGCGTGGGACTCGGCGTTGCGGTCGGCTGAATGGTGTGGGAGATCACCAGCTGCTTCGGCTCGTCACCGTCACGCTGTTCCGCCGGAAAGAGCATATCGATGGCCGAGCCGATAAACGTGTTCGTGGCCGTGTCGAAGATCCGCACCGCATCGCTGCCCCGGAACGACACGACGCCCCTGTCGCCTTCGTCCGTCAGGTCAATGCCGTACGCCTCGAACAGAGACCCATCGGTAATGACCTGGTTGTAAGTGGCATCCGGGGGGTTGCCCGCAGTCACACCGAGAACCCCGACGGAGCTGTCATCGTCCGTACAATAGAGCGTCAGCCCATCGGGCGAAATGGCGACGCCGCGCACGCCGATGACGTCGCTCAGAGCAAATGCGAGGTCGTCGCTGGTGCGAATCACGTTGCCATCAGAGTAGACCCAGGCGCCGTCGGGGGACACAACGAGCTCCCGTTCGGCAAGGCCAGTGGTGCCCGTGAAGTTGGGGCTAGCCGGGTTAGAAACGTCGACAACGTACATTGGTCCGCGGGCGGCAACGTACACTTTCTGACCATCAGGTGTCACGGCGATGCCTTCCGGGGAGGCTGCCGAGTCGAGCACCTCCTCCGCAAGCACAGTGCCAGCCGGGAGATCCACGACGACGACTGTCCCGTCGCCGTTCTCGCTGCCGCCGTTCTTCATCGCGACATACAAGTAACTCCCATCGGCGCTTACCACGACATCGTAGGGCTCTGTCGCCGTTACGGTCGGACTGGCCCCGAGATCGATTGGCGCCAGTGCGGTGTTCGTGGAGGTATCGATCACGCTGATCGTGTTATCGAATCGGTTCGCGACGTAGACCCTGCTGTTATCGGGGGTGATATCAATCCCGCGGGGGTCGTCGCCGACATCCACCACGTCAACGACGGCCTGGGCGTCGATATCGACAACCCACACTTCGTCGGACCCGGTGTTCGAGATGTAGGCGAGTGGGCTGGTGGCCTGGCCACGCGCTTCACGGCCGTTGCCGAGCGCCAGCACGGCGGCAGCGACAGCAAGCAAAGCCAGCGCGGGAATGACGGAGGTACGCAGAGATAATGCCCCAAACATGGACATGGCTGTCTCCCTTCAGTGCGTCGTAATGCTCAACCCAGTATCCGGCGCAAATCCTATGAGCGTCAAACGATTTGTTGTTACGTCTAGCGTTACGCGCCGGCCACGCGGCGCACCGGTGCGGGGGCGGGGGCGCGGAGGGACGCGAAGCACTCAGAGCAGTAGACGGGGCGGTCGCCCTTGGGAGCGAACGGGACCTCGGTCAACTGGTTGCAACTGGCGCAGGTGGCAGGGTGCATCTGGCGCGGCGTGCGCCCGCCGAAGCTGGCGAACGCGCCGTAGCGGACGTAGCCCTCACCGGGCGAGGCCCCCTGGCGGCGGGAATCGCGGCACGATGGACAGCGGGCCGGCACATTCTGGAGGCCGCGCTCGGCGTAGAAGCTCTGCTCGCCGGCTGTGAACGTGAACGGATTGCCGCACTGGCGGCAGGTAAGCGGGCGGTCTATGTAGGGCACGGGCGACTCCTGTGGCTGTTATGTAACCGGGGCGTAGGCTGGCGCAAATTATAGGAACGCCACGAACGGGCAATCAATACCTACTTATAGGTATCCGAATGACCGGAATGCCCGCCGGCGTTATTCCCGGGGCAGGGTCGCGTCGCTGGGGGCGTCGAATTCGATCTTCTTGTGGGTGCCGTCGCAGAACGGCTTTTCGCTGGAATGACCGCATCTGCAGAGCACGTACCACTCGCCCCCGGGAACCGCAAACTCCACTCCGTTGGCGTCGACCAGCTTGATCCCGCCGTATACCCTCAGCGGCCCGTTGTTTCGTACAAGGATCCGCCTGGCGTCATCGTCTGACATGCGCTCTGCCTCCATCGCGGCCGATGATATCACTGCTGCCTGTAGACGAGCTGTCCCGCCACCCACGTGGCGTCTACCTTCAGCCCGGCATCGAGCGCGACCAGGTCGGCGTCGTACCCCGGCGCGATGGCGCCCTTCCGGCCGCCCAGACCAAGGGCCAAGGCCGGCGTCGCAGATGCCATCGCGATGGCACCACCCAGGCTCGCCGTCCCCCACTCGACCAGGTTGCGGACCACGACATCCATCGTCGCCGCGCTGCCTGCGATTGTGCCGTCCGGCAGCCTGATCGATCCGCCATGGAGGGTGGCGCTCTCGCCGCCGATATCGAACGTGCCGGAACCGAGTCCGGCCGGGAGCACGGCATCGGTAACGAGGCATACGCGTTCAGTCCCGAATGCGCGGACCAGCAGACCAACCACCGCCGGGTGGAGGTGCACGCCGTCTGCGATCACCTCGACGGTCACGCCGGGTGAGTCGAGGGCGGCGCCGATCGGGCCCGGCTCGCGGTGGTGAAGCGGGCGCATGGCGTTGAAGGCGTGCGTAACGTGGGAGGCACCGGCCTCGAAGGCTGCCAGTGCCTGGTCGTATTTCGCGTCGGTGTGGCCGACCGCGACGCGCACGCCCGCGTCGAGTAGCGCGCGGATGGCGGCATCTGCACCCGGAAGCTCCGGCGCCACAGTCATCAGGCGGATGGCACCCACGCCGGCGGCGAGGAACCGCCCCAGCATCTGCAGGTCGGGCGCCGCGAGCCAGGCGGGCGGCAGCGCGCCCCGCCGGTCCGGGGAGACGAACGGGCCTTCGAGGTTCACGCCGAGGAGTGTAGCGCCGCCATCAACCGGGCCAACAACCGCGGCGGCAGCACGGACGCATTCGAGCCCAGCCTCAATCGAATCGGCGCAGACCGTGGCGAGGAAGGACGTGACGCCCCGTGACACGACCCAGCGCGCGTATTCGCGGATCTGCTCTGGGCTGGTCGTGATCAGTGAGAAGCCGCCGCCGCCGTGGACGTGAACGTCGATGAAGCCGGGCGCCAGCGTCAGGCCACCGAGGTCAACGATGTCGTCGGCTTGCGCGGTGGGAAGATCCTGTCCGACGGCGCGAATTACGTCGTCTTCGACCAGGACGTCCCCAGGCTCGACGCGGCCGCCGGGAAGAACGACCGTACCGCCGCGGAGGAGCGTCTTCCCTGCCATGCGGCTTATGATACCGGCGAGGACGATGAAGGAGCAGACGATCCAACTCGCGGGGCGCGTGACGGCCGAACAGGCGCGGCGGGACCCGTACATCTACCTCCCGTTCAGCGTCCCACGCGGGGCAAGCCGGATTCGCGTGGCGTACGAATACACGGACCCGGTAACAGCACCTTTCGGCATGGGCCCGGGAAACACCGTCGACATCGGCATCTTCGACTCGCGCGGCCACAGCTTCCTGGAAGCGCAGGGTTTCCGCGGCTGGAGCGGCGGTGCACGGTCCGAGTTCTTCATCGCCGAGGACGAGGCGACGCCGGGCTATATCAGGGGCGCCCTATTTCCCGGCGAGTGGAACATCATGCTGGGCATGGCGCGGCTGGAGCCGCACGGCGCGCGCTACGAAGTGACAGTGCGGATCGAGTTGGATGGCGGCTCTCAGGGCTGGGGCCCTGACCCACGAGGATCTGGGTTTGACCTGCCGGATCCCGCGGGTGCAGGCGAGCCGGCGAGCGTGGCCCGCGCCGAAGTCGCAAGGCCGGGCGAGGGCCGCTGGCTGAAGGGCGACCTCCATTGCCATACGGTGCACTCGGACGGACTCAACACCGTGCGGGAGATCGTCGAGCACGCGATCGAACTCGGCCTGGACTTCCTCGCAATCACCGACCACAACACGAACACCCATCACAACGAGATGGACTCCCTGTCCTCCCTGCCGATCGTCCTTGTACCGGGAGAAGAGGTGACGACGTACTGGGGCCACGCCAATACCTGGGGCCTGCGCGAGTGGGTCGAATACCGCTGCGCTGATGAGGACGCGATGGCGGGAGTCCGGGAATACCTGCGACGGCGCGACGCCCTTTTCTCGATCAACCACGCCAAGTGCGTCGGGCCACCGTGGCTGTTCAAGGGTTGGGTGGGGTTCGACTGCATGGAGGTGTGGCAGGCGCCGTGGCGCTTCTTCAACTGGGAATCACTGGAGCACTGGGACGGCCTCCTCAACCGCGGCAACCGCGTAGTCGCGGTCGGCGGCTCCGACGTCCACTCCATCCCGCCGGCCGAGCCGCGCCATCCGCACGGTCTGGCCGAGCCGACGACGTGGGTCTACGCCAGCGAGGCAACCGAGGGCGGCGTACTGGAAGCGATCCGCGCCGGACGAACCTTCATCACCGATTCGCCGCGAGCGCCGACGCGACTGACGCTGGTGGCGGACGAGGACGCAGACGGCCGCTTCGAGAAGATGATCGGTGACGAAGTCGCCGGCAGGGTCCGGTTCCGTGTGTGTGTCACCGCCGGGCGGGACCGGCGCCTGTGGGTGGTGGCGGACGGCGAACCAATCGACATCATTCCAATCGATCAAGACGACGCGCGCGTCGAGTTCACGCTGGACATGACCGGGCGGAAGTACGTACGCGCCGAGCTGCGCGGATACCGCGGGCGGCCGGAGCGCGGCGAGGTGGTCTGGGCGATGACCAGCCCGATCTGGGGGACGGCGGAGGCCGGAAGTCGGGTTTCAACCTGACACAAAGGGGGGTACATGACAGCACAACCCGCAAAGCGCACCTTCATGGTCGTGTCCCACACGCACTGGGACCGCGAGTGGTACCAGCCGTTCGAGGCGTTCCGGACGCGGCTTGTGCGGATGATGGACGCCCTGATCGACCTGCTGGAGCGCGACCCGGAGTTCAAGCACTTCGTCATGGACGGCCAGACGGCGCCCCTGGACGATTACCTGGAGATCCGTCCAGACAGGCGGGAGACGGTGGAACGCCTGGTGCGCGAAGGCCGCCTGCTCGCCGGGCCGAACTACATCCTGCCGGACGAGTTCCTGATCGGCGGCGAGACGTGGGTCCGCAACCTGATGGTGGGAATCCGGTCGGCCCGGCGGTACGGCGCCGTGATGAACGTCGGCTACTCGCCGGACGCCTTCGGGCACATCGCGCACCTGCCGGCGGTCCTGCGCGGATTCGGGCTCGACGCGGTCGTCATCTGGCGCGGCGTCGGCCGAGAGGTCAGCACCAGCGAGTTCCGCTGGGCCGCGCCCGATGGGTCAGAAGTGCTGGTCGTGCACTTCCCGACGCCCGCCGGGTACAGCTACCTGTCGGAGGTGCCGGAAGACGAGTCGGCGCTCGGCAACGTGCTGGCGAACATGCGCGCCGCGCTGGAACCGTACGCCACCACGAGCCACGTCCTGGTCCCGAACGGCACCGACCACCTGCCCGCCCGTGAAGGGCTTTCGCGAGCCATCCGCACGGCGAACGCCGTCATGCCTGACGCGTCGATGGAGCACAGCACATACCCGGACTTCGTGGCGGCCGTGCTGGAGGAACTCGAAGGCAAGTACCGGAACCTCCCGCGCGTCACCGGCGAGTTCCGCTCAAGCTCACGCTCGAACATCCTCGCTGGTGTGCTCTCGACCCGCATCTGGCTGAAGCAGCGGCAGGTGCTTTGCGAGGACCTGCTCGCCCGCTACGCCGAGCCGATCGTCGTGTGGGCGCACCTACTGCGCGGCGCCAGGGAGGACGACAGCCGCACCGCGTCCGACCGCGCCCTGCTCCAGCACGCGTGGAAGCTCCTTCTCCAGAACGGGCCGCACGACTCGGTCACCGGCTGCTCTGTGGACGCCGTATACGAAGACGTCGGCCTGCGGTACGACAAGGTGGAGCAGATCGCGGAGTCGTTGCTCGGGGAGTACGAGCGGGGTCTGGGACGGCGCGCGGCGAAGCCCGAACAAGAAACCGTGGTCGTGTTCAACCCGGAGAACGGCCCGCGCACCGATTTCTGCACCGTGCGGCTCATCGTCGGCGACCACGGCGTGCCGACGCACCTGGAAGACGCGGCCGGAGACCGGATTCCGATCCAGGTGATCGAGCGCGGCCTGCACTCGCCGGTCGACAGGCGTGAGCGCGTGCTGGCCGGGTGCGTCGCGCCGCAGGTGCCCGGCTTCGGCTACAAGGCGTTTACCGTGCGCTACGGGTCACCTCCAGAACATGGGGCTGGGACGCAGCCTGTCCCTGGCGACGCTGAGACGATCGAGAACGAGTTCTTCCGGGTCACTGGTGAGTCTGACGGCACCCTCACCGTACGCGACAGGCGGACCGGGCGCACCCTGGCCGGCCTCAATCGCCTCGAGGACGGCGGCGAGCGCGGCGACGAGTACACCTATTCGCCGCCGGAGAACGATGAGACTGTCCGCGCGCCTGCGCGCCCCGTGGCCGTGCGCGTGACAGAGTCGGGGCCCGCCCGCTGGATCCTGGAGGTCCGCCAGACGTACTCGCTCCCGGCGCGGCTATCCGCGGACCGGCGATCGCGATCGGGTGAGCACGTGGGTTGCGAGATTGTGAGCCGCGTCCGACTCTACCCCGGTGTCCCTCGGATCGACATCGAAACCGAGGTCGACAACCCGGCCGAAGACCACCGTCTGCGTGTCCTCTTCCCCTCCGGCGTTGTCAGCGAGTATTCGCACGCGGAGCAGCACTTCGGCGTCCTTAAGCGACCGACGGCGCCGGTGGATTACGACTCAACCTGGTACGAGCAGCCGGTCAACACCCACCCGCAGAAGTCCTTCACCGACCTCAGCGACGGCGAGCACGCCCTGATGATCGCGAACCGAGGCCTGCCGGAGTACGAAGTACTAACAGAAGCGGACGGCACGGCGACGCTCGCCCTCACCCTCCTCCGCTGCGTGTCATGGCTTTCGCGCGATGACCTGCCAGAGCGGCCGGGCCACGCTGGGCCGGGGATGTACACGCCGGGAGCGCAGATGCCCGGGCGCTGGCGGTTCGAGTACTCGATCATCCCTCACGAGGGAGGCTGGGAGACGGCGTTCGCCGCGGCGCACCGCTTCGCGCGGCCGTTGCGCGCTGTTCGAGTGGCCGGGGGGACAGGCAATCTGCCGTCTGAGGACTCGTTGCTTGCGGTCGACCGCCCGGAGCTCGTGCTGTCGACGCTCAAGCTGGCGGAGGATGACGACGCAGTCATCGTCCGGTTGTACAACATCGCCGGCGGGCCCGTCGAAGCAACGGTTGCCTTCGAGGACCTGCACGGGCCGGTGCAGCGTGTTGACCTGAACGAGGAGAACGACCAGCCCGCGGGCTCGGGTAGGTTGTCGCTCAAGCCGAACGAGATCGCCACGCTTCGTTTCGGCGGAGACAGCCCTGGCCACCGTCATTCCGGCGAAAGCCGGGATCCATAACGCGAACTCCTACACGCCTAACATTCACGCTTCGCATCCGCGGGGTTTGTTGTAACATCGGCCACGATGCCCTCCCTGCCCCGCTACCGCGACCTCCCCGTCACTCCGGGCGCGCCCGCCGGGTCCGCATGGGGCGTCTGGGGCCCCGATGACCAGCTCGGGACACTGAACCTCGTCACGCCCGACCGGACACTCAGCGCCGCGCGGTTGGTGCGCAAAGGAGCGATCTTTACTCTGAACCTGCCGGTCGATCAGCCGGACCCGCCGCTGTACGGCCGCGGAAAGGTGCGCCAGACGATCGTCGGCGAGGGCGGAAACGGCCGCGACGATTACCTGGACAACTTCTGGCCCCAGGCGTCGAGCCAGTGGGACAGCCTCCGCCACATCCGGCATCCGGTCGACGGCTGGTACAACGGCGTCCCGGACTCCGACATCGTCGCGGGCGGCGGCAAACTGGGCATCGAGAACGTCGCCCGCCGTGGCATCGCCGGGCGCGGCGTGCTGCTGGACGTGGACCGCTATCTGCGCGCACAGGGGCGGCCGCTGGATCAGCTCACCTCGGCTCCGATCACGGTCGCGGACCTGGAGGCGTGCCGGCGGGAACAGGGCGTGGAGATCGCCGAGGGGGACATCCTCCTCGTGCACACCGGCTGGCTGCGCTGGTACCGGGAGGAAGCGACTGCGCAGACGCGCCTGGCGCTAACCGACCGTTCACAACTGCGGGCGCCCGGCCTCGGCCCAGCGCTGGAGATGGCTGAGTATCTCTGGGACCTGCACATCGCCGCGGTGACTGCGGACAATCCGGCGCTCGAGGCCTGGCCTCCGGAAGAAACATCCGGCGGCTTCATGCACTGGAAGCTCATCCCCCACTTCGGCATGCCGATCGGCGAGCTGTGGTGGCTGGCGGACCTGGCCGATGACTGCGCTGCCGACGGTGTGTTCGAGTTCCTCTTCACATCCGCGCCGCTGAACGTGCCGGGTGGCGTCGGATCGCCGCCAAACGCGCTGGCGATCAAGTAAGGAGAGACATGGACATCACGACAGCGAAGGAGAAGGCAAAACAGGCAGTGGCAGCCGCGAAGGGACCGCTCGTGGAGATCAGCCACGAGATCCATGAGAACCCGGAGCTGGCGCTCCAGGAACACCGGGCGGCGAAGCTGCTGGCGGACCGCCTGGAAGGGTTCGGCTTCCAGGTCGAGCGTTCTGCCTACGGCATCGAGACGGCGTTCAAGGGCACGTGGGGGGAGGGCCCGCTCACGATCGCGTACCTCCTGGAATACGATGCGCTCCCGGAGATCGGACACGCCTGCGGCCACAACCTGATCGCGACGGCCAGCCTCGGGGGCGCACTCGGGGCGAAGGCGGTACTTGACCCGTCGCAGGTCACGATCGTGGCGCTGGGCTCGCCGGCGGAGGAGGATATCGGCGGCAAGGTGATGTTGATCGAAGCCGGCGCCTTCGAGGGGGTTGACGTGGCGATGATGGCGCACCCGATCGCCGTCGATATCGCCGATCCTCCGATGTTCGGCGTGGAGCAGGTGACCGTGACCTACCGCGGCCGTGGCGCCCACGCGGCGGTTGCCCCCGAGACCGCCGTCAACGCGCTGGACGGCCTGGTGTCGGCGTACCAGGCGGTGGCGCAGCTACGGCAGCACATCCGCCGCGACTCGCGACTGGCGGGGGTGATCCTGTACGGCGGAGCGGCCAGCAACATCATCCCGGACCGCGCCGTGGGCAAGTTCGAGGTACGCGCGCTGACGCCGGACTACCTGGCAGACCTGAAGCGCCGCCTGATCGCCTGCCTGGAGGCCGGCGCGCAGGCCAGCGGGACCACGATCGAGATGGAGTGGACAACGACTTACGAGCCGATGAATAACAACGCGCCGCTGGCAGCGGCCTACAAGGCAAACGCGGAAGGCCTGGGCCGCAGCTTCCTGCCCGTCAAGCCGGAGAGCACAGGCAGCACCGATATGGGCAACGTGAGCTGGGTGGTGCCGTCAATCCACCCGACGTTCCAGATCGGCGCCTTCGCCATAAACCACACGGCCGGCTTCACGGAGATTTCGGCGACAGACTCGGCGCACAACAACATGGTGCAGGTGGCACAGGCGCTGGCGATGACGGGGATCGACGTGGCGTTGCAGCCGGGGCTCCTGGACGACATCAAGCGGGCCTTCGGCGGCGCCCGGCGGTAGTCGCCCACGCCGTCATCCCGCGCTCACCCC
This sequence comes from Chloroflexota bacterium, assembly GCA_037441345.1. Classification (GTDB taxonomy): domain Bacteria; phylum Chloroflexota; class Dehalococcoidia; order SM23-28-2; family RBG-16-64-32; genus DATKKM01. The sequence continues at coordinate 114,362 of JBBISJ010000001.1, read as the reverse complement.
AGTCATTCCGGCGAAAAGCCGGAATCCATAGCGACTGCGCCGCCGACCCGCTTTTGCCATCCGGGAGCAAAAGAAAAGCTTCTCGACACTCGCCGGCGCGGGAGGAGGATCCCTCGGGTCTGAGCCCGGCATTGGGGTTGCCCCCGTTGGCCTGGGCCAGTCCTCTGGGCCTCACCGCAGCTCCCGGAACTGGTGGGGTGGCTCTCAGGAGTCCGTCTCGGTCGCCCGTCCGTTGTTCCCTTGAGTCCCTCGCCCGGTCGCTTCGACTCGGATCGAGAAGCTGACGGGAGTATCGCGTGTGTCCGGAAAGGCGCCAATCCCTTTGTCCACAGCGTCCACAAATGCACAGTTGCGGGTGTCGCTTTCGCAGGCGCAGACCTTCAGGTCTGCCTCATCCGCGCCGAAACACCTGGTGCCGCCGCCATTCGTCGCGCGGCTCGGGGAAGTCCGTGCGGTAGTGCGCGCCGCGCGACTCCTCGCGCAGCAAGGCAGCCCCGGTTACCAGCCTGGCGCACGTGAGCAGGTCTGCCAGCTCCTGCGTCTCCCGGTCGTGCGGGTTCTCCAGGGAGGCCTGCCACGCCGACAGGGTCGCCTTCGCTCCCGCGAGCGACTCGCGATCGCGTACGATGCCGACGTCGCCCCACATCAGCTCCTGGAGCGCAGCGCGGGTCAGTGGCGGCGGCGCCTCGGCGGACTCCGGGGCGGAAAGGTCGATTGCGTCCCGGCTCGATTCGGCGGACGTACCGGGCGACTCGACCGTGCGCTGGATGACCCGCTTTGCGAACACCACCGTCTCCAGCAGCGAATTGGACGCGAGCCGGTTGGCGCCGTGGACACCGGTGCAGGCGCACTCACCCGCAGCATAGAGGCCGGGGATAGTCGTCTCGCCCCAGGTGTTGGTGCGGATGCCGCCCATCGTGTAGTGCGCCGCCGGCGAAACTGGAATCGGCTCTCGCGCAATGTCCAGGCCCGCGTCGCAGCAGAAGCGGTAGATCTGCGGAAACCGGGCCGCGACGCGGCCGGGTTCAAGGTGCGTCACGTCCAGGAGCACGTGGTCGGAGTCCGTCCGGCGCATCCGGTCGATGATGGCGCGGGCGACGATGTCGCGGGGGGCAAGCTCGGCGCGCGCGTCGTAGCCCGGCATGAATCGCTCGCCTGCGATGTCCCGCAGGATGCCGCCCTCACCGCGGACTGCTTCAGAGATGAGGAACGGCTGGACGCCGGGCAGTTTCAGCGCTGTCGGGTGGAACTGGACGAACTCCATGTCCATGATCTCGGCGCCGGCACGGTAGGCGAGCGCGATCCCGTCCCCAGTGGCGACCTCGGGGTTGGTCGATACGGCGTAGAGCTGGCCCGCGCCACCTGTCGCCAGAATCAGGAAGCGGGCGGCGTATTCGGCGGATTCACCGGTGAGAGTGTTGAGTGCGCGGATACCGGTTGCGCGGCGTAGGGGCGCATCATGACGCGCCCCTACGGTGATCTCGGTCGCGATCGTGTATTCCAGCACCGTGATGCCTTCGAGGCGCGCGACCGACGAAAGCGTCAGCTCGATGCGGGCGCCGGTCTGGTCGCCGCCGGAGTGGAGGATGCGCGGTTGCGAGTGCGCGCCCTCCATGCCGAGCGCGACCTCGCCGTGGAGTGTGTCGAACTCGACGCCGAGGGCGATCAGGTCCTTGATGCGGTCGGCGGCTTCCGAAGTTAGGACGCGCGCCGCCTCGACGTCCACCAGGCCGGCGCCGGCCTCGATCGTGTCGAGAAGGTGCTTTTCCGGCGAGTCGCCGGGACCGACGGGCGCCGCAATGCCGCCCTGCGCCCAGCGCGTGTTGCAGTCGTCGATGCTGCCCTTGGTGAGGACGAGGACGGAGCTCCGCCGGCCGGCGGACAGGCTGTGCTCACGGGCGAGGATGGCAGCGTAGAGGCCGGCGATGCCGGAGCCGACGATGACGTAGTCGTAGGAAGTGGTCACAGGATCGGCAGGTCAGTCAAGTAGATTACGTTGAAGTTAGCCTTCGCTACTTCCCAGGTTGGCCTATCTGCCGTGACGAAGGGGGCATCAATTGCCCTGGCGACGACGAGAAAGACACTGTCGAAAATGCTGCGATTAAGCTCCTCGGCGACCGGGTAGTCGGCCCGGACAGCCAGTTCAGGATACTCATCGCCGACCGTTTCAATCGCCAGGTCAAACAGCTGCTCGATTGCCCTCCGTCCGGCTTCCACCGTTATTCGGTGCTGTCGCGTCGCCTTCACAATTGCATTTGCCACCTCAAAATAAGCGATCGGTGGCGTTAGCAGGCTCACTTCGCCTGAGTAGAAGGCTTCGAACAGTGCGCGGGTCTCGCCGACCAATTCCTCGTCCAGCAGAAAGACTTTGCTGATGACCGAGCTATCGAGCAGGTAGCGCGGCGGGTCGATCAGTGTTCTTCTCGGATGGAGCGGATGAGTTGACTGGTCGTCAGGGGCCGTATATCGAGATTTGGCCGGTTCTTCCACGCACGCTCGAACGCCTCGCGTCCCCTTCGGAGTTCCTCAGGCGTACGCGGCTTCCGCCGGCGCAAGAAATCCTCCGCCCAACCGTCGAGCGTCTCCCGAATCTTCGCCATCTCGCCTCCAGTTTACTACCGCACGCTGAGCATGCGTTCGAGCGCTACCTTCGCGTAGCGCGCCGTCTCGTCGTCCACGGTGACCTGGTTGACGATACGGCCGGCGGCCAGTTCGTCCAGCGCCCAGGCGAGGTAGGCCGGGTGGATGCGGTACATGGTGGCGCAGGGGCAGACCACAGGGTCGAGGCAGAAGACGGTCTTGTCCGGGTTCTCGCGCGCGAGGCGGGAGACGAGGTTGATCTCGGTGCCGACGGCCCAGGCCGTGCCGGGCGCGGCTTCGGTGATCGTGCGGGCGATGAACTCGGTGGAGCCGTCCATGTCCGAGGCCTGCACAACTTCCATCGTGCACTCCGGATGGACGATCACGTTTACGCCGGGGTACTCGGCGCGGGCCTTCTCGACCTGCTTCACCGTGAAGCGGCGGTGGACGGAGCACCAGCCGCGCCAGAGGATCACCTTTGCGCGCTCAAGCTGCTCGCGGGTGTTGCCGCCGAGGGAGCCGTACGGGAGCGTGTAGTCCCAGACGACCATCTCGCCGAGCGGGATGCCCTTCTTGAGGCCCGTATTGCGGCCCAGGTGCTGGTCCGGGAAGAAGAGCACCTTCTCGCCGCGCTCGAACGCCCAGTCGTAGACTTTCGGCGCGTTGGAGGACGTGCAGACGATGCCGCCGTTCTTTCCGCAGAACGCCTTCAGCGCGGCGGCGGAGTTCATGTACGTGACGGGGACGATACCGATGATGCCGGCCTCCCCCAGCTCGTCCCAGCAGGCGTAAACGTCCTCCGGGTCCGCCATGTCGGCCATCGAGCAGCCGGCGGACATGTTCGGCAGCACAACCTTCTGGTGCGGCTTCGAGAGGATGGCGGCGGACTCGGCCATGAAGTGGACGCCGCAGAAGACGATGAACTCGGCCTCGGCGCGCTCGGCGGCCCAGCGGGAGAGGTTGAAGGAGTCGCCACGGTAGTCGGCGAACTGGATGATGTCCTCGCGCTGATAGTGATGGCCAAGCACCACCGCCCGCGTTCCCAGCTTCGCCCGCGCCGCGGCGATACGCTCACGGAGCTGCCCGCCATCGAGGTCCCAGTACTCCTCGGGGATGTCCTTCTGCCAGAAGGCGAAGGCGTGCTCGGTGGAGAGGGGCTTCGTGTCGAGGGGCCGGTCGATCACGCACTCGTTCGCCTCGTTGAGGACATCGAGTTCGTCGATCAAGACCGGTTCGCGGCGGGTCTGCGTGACCATCGTCATATCTCTGTTGAGTTAGTGTACGTTGTACACTTTCTCCTTCAGAGATAGGTTACCAAGGGACAGGAGAAGGTGTCAAGGCTACACGAACTCGCTCAATTCGCCGCCACGAACCGACTCGTGTAGCCCATGAATTCCCGCCAGCGGCGCTCCTCCCGGAAGCCGACGCCCGCGCACAGCGCCTCCAGCGTGCCCGTACGCACGTAGTCCGGATCTCCGAACGATTCGCTGAAGCCCAGGTGACCTCCGTCGCGCACTACACGCCGCAGCTCCCGCAGGGCGGCGCCTGGGTCGGGCACTTCGCCGAGGACTGTAACCAGGAACGCCGTGTCGGCGCATGACTCGCGCAATGGCAGGTGCGTCGCGTCCGCGACGATGAGGTCAACGTTGCCGACGCCCCGGTCGGCCAGCCGGTCACGGAGGATTTCCAGCATCCCTCGCTGGATGTCGAGGCAGATCACGCGTCCTTTAGGACCCACCATCGACGCGGTTTCGAGCGTGTAGTAGCCCGGCCCCGGCCCAACTTCGAGCACCGTCCGGCCCGAACCCACCTTGAACCGCTCCAGCGTGCGCCGCACCGGCATCACGAGGTGGCGCAACGGCTGGAGCAAGAACCGCGCCTCCGACGCCGGAAAGACGTTCTTTCGGCGCCGCTCCTCCCGCCAGGCGGCGACGCCGCGCACTGCGCCGTACCCCGCTGCGATCGCGCCGGCGATCAGGCCAATTCGGAGAAGGCGGCCCATCCTTCGCCTACGAACGCTCGATGAGCTGGATAGAGACGCCGTGGGCAGACGCCGCGTTCACTCGCGCCACGCGCGCCCCCGGCCAGATGCTGGGCTCGGGATCGGAGACCGTCGCGCCTTTGCCGCGCAGATACCCCACGGCCTCGTCCAGGCCGTCGACTTGCACGCTGATCGAGAACAGACCCTCGCCGCGCTCGGCGACCTGCCGGGCGAAGCGGCCGCCCGGGTCTTCCGGCTGCACCAGCTCAAGGAAGGCGTCCCCGATTGGCAGACGCGCCACCTTGAAGCCCGCGCCGAGCGGGCGGTCGAGGCCGGCGTCCGGCGCCAGGCCCACGTTGCGCTCCCAGAGGCGAAGCGCGTCGTCCAGGTCGTTCGTCGCGATTACTACGTGGTCTATCTTGTTCAGTTTCATCAGCGGTCTCCTCCCGAGGGCTGGGGCCCTCGGCTACGGGCGCGGCCCCTCGTAGATCTCCAGCGGGGTCGCCAGTTCGACGAGGACGCCCCGGCTCGCCTTCGGGTGGAGGAAGCAGATCATCCCGGCAAGGCCGAGGCGCGACTTCTGGTCGACCAGCTCGACTTCCTTAGCCTTCAGCGTTTCCAGTTCGCCGTCCACGTCGGCAGTCTGGAAGCAGATGTGGTGCAGGCCCTCGCCCTTGCGTTCGAGGAACTTCGCCATGTTGGCGCCGGGGTGGGTCGGCTCCAGCAGCTCGATCTCGCTCTCGCCGATCGTCAGGAGAGCGGCGCGGACGCCCTGGTCCTCCACGGTGTCCATCGCGTGGACGTGGAGGCCGAGCGTGTCACGGTAGAACTCCAGCGACTTGTCCAGGTCATGGACGGCGATTCCTATGTGGTGAATCTTGTCAATCATACGCCTTCCTTCTTGCGCCAGGACTCGATCAGCCCGGCGTGCTCGATCTCGTGGGCCGCCCCTCCCTGGATGCCGATCTCCCCGTACAGCGACTGGTCCAGGCGGTCTTCCGGCGCCGCCATTACCGCCTGCTTCACCATTTCCCGCGCGAAGTCCAGGTCCGCTATGACCTGCAAGAGTGGGAGTCCGCGGCGGTTTTCCGCCATCTGGTTGTTCACGTGCCAGATGTACTTCTCCTCTGTGTCCGGGAACGCCGCGCGCCCGCCACGGGCGATGCGGCTGATCTCAAAGAAGCGCATCTCGTGCCAGAACGTCATGTGCGTGAGCTGGTCCTTCACAGACCAGCCGTCATCAGCCGGTCGCGATGCTTGCTCGTCAGTCAGACCCTCAATCGCCCGGCTGACCCGCTGCGCAGCCTCGTCAAGGATCGCAACCAGCTGCTGGTGGAGGCCGGTCTCCCTCATATCCCCACTCGCTCCCGCCATTCCCGGATGTTCGCCGCGTGTTCCCGGTAGTGGTTGGCGCCGGTGTCGGTGAGAATGCGGTAGGCGGCGCGCCCTTCCTTGTACTTCTCGTCTGGCACCTGGCGGGCCGCCTCGACGAAGAGGTCCTTGCTCACGTCAAGCTCCTGGAGCACGGCCTCGCCGCTGGACTGGACCCAGGTCTCAATGAACCGCGCGTTCCAGGCGTCCTCGTCGCTGTAGTCGACGCCCTCCGGCGTCGGTCTTTCACCGCGCGAGATGCGGTCAAGCGCGTCGTCCATCTCGTGGTGCCAGCCGATGATGTGGCTGCAGATGTCGTACACGCACCACTCGCCGAACCAGCGTTCCAGCAATTGCTGGTGGGTGAGTCCCGCCATCGACTGCTTCAGTTCGGCGAAGGCGGCTTCGAGGTCAGCGAGGAGATCATCGATGCGGCTCATAACGCCACCTTTCTGGTGTCTCTCTAGTGTAGTGTCTCCTGAGTAGATTGGGGTACTGGAAGACGAAGTTCCGGTTCCCCGCCCCACCCCTCCCCACGGGTGGAAATGAGCCTGGGGGACACCCCCAAACCCCCGGCGAGGGGCTCCGCCCCTCTGCACACCCCGTTTGCCGACAGCGTGCGGAAGCCGTTGGCGCAGGCCGAGCCGGTCACCGCCATCCGCAAACAGGCGATTCGCCCGCCACACCCCTCTCGCAGTGGCCGAAATCGAACGTCGGGACACCGCCAAATCCCGGCCCCGCGGCTACGCTCAGGACAGGCGCCGGGGCTCCGCCTTCTCTGCACGCGCCGTTCTTTCGCCATCCCGCGACAATACACTAGTCCACGTAGGTGCGGATACGCTCCGGCACAAGCTCGAGCAGGCGCCAGCCGGACGCCATCTGCCGCCACGCTTCCAGGGCGCCCGAGCGCGCCGGGTCGTCCAGGTTCCAGTACCTCGGCGCGAGGCGCTCGGCGAGATCCAGGCCGCCGTCTTCGCGCACGGTCAACCGGCCGTCGAACGCGACCCATGTTTCCGGCTCGTCCACGCGGTTGGCGACGAGGACGGAAGCGCGGGGGTCATGCTGGATGCGCTTCAGCTTCGCCGTGACGATGTGGGTAAACATTCTGACGACGTTGTCGTCCCACTCGAACCAGACGGGCACGCTGACGGGCGATCCGTCTTTGCGGAGCGTTGTAAGAATGGCGTAGCGGGGTTCGGCCAGGAAGGCATCGCGCTCAGCGTCCGTCATCGCGCGCATGACGAAGGCCGTTCCCGGAGTGTCACCTGAGTAGATTGATAGTGGATGGCGAAGTTCCGGCCCTCCACCTCACCCCTCCCCAGAGATAGAAATTGAACGTGGGGGACACACCCAGACCCCCGCGGCGGGGCCTCCGCCCCTGTGCACACCCCGCTGTCCGGCACCCTGCTATGGCGTTCATGCGGAGTGCGCAGGTTGCCGCCACCTCCGAGGCGTTGCACTAGAACACCATGAATTCGTGCTGGGTGCCGAAGACGCCGCGCAGCACGTCGCAGATCTCGCCCAGCGTCACGTAGTTCTCGACCGCCTCGATCAGCACCGGCATCAGGTTGGCGTCCGACCGAGCCGCATCGCCGAGCAACCGCAGCATCTGTTGCGCCTTCGCCTCGTCGCGCTCGGCCCGGACGCGGTTCAGGCGCTCGATCTGCCGCCGGACGACCTCCTCGCGGACGCGCAGGATCTCCGGCCGCTCTTCCTCGTCGGTGGTGAACTTGTTGACGCCGACGACGTAGCGGTAGCCTTCGTCGACGGACCTCTGGTAGCGGTAGGAGGCCTCCTGGATCTCGCGCTGCTGGTAGCCGCTTTCGATAGCGCGCAGCGAGCCGCCCATGTCCTCGATCCGGTCGATATACTTCATCGCCTCAGATTCGATCCGGTCAGTCATCTTCTCAACGTAGTAGGAACCGGCCAGCGGGTCGATGACGTCGGCGACGCCGCTCTCGAAGGCGATGACCTGCTGCGTACGGAGCGCGATCTGCACGGCCTTCTCGGTCGGCAGGGCCAGCGCCTCGTCCATCGAATTAGTGTGGAGTGATTGCGTGCCGCCGAGGACAGCCGCGAGCGCCTGGATCGCCGTTCGGACGATGTTGTTCTCGACCTGCTGAGCCGTCAGGGTGGAGCCGCCTGTCTGGGTGTGGAAGCGGAGCATCATGCTGCGCTGGTCTTTCGCGCCGAACCGCTCCTTCGCGATTCGCGCCCAGAGGCGCCGGGCCGCGCGGAACTTGGCGACCTCCTCGATCAGGTTGGTGAAGGACGCGAAGAAGAAGGCGACGCGCGGGGCGAACTCGTCGAACTCGAGCCCGGCTTTGAGCGCTGCCTCGCAATAGGTGATGCCGTTCGCCAGGGTGAAGGCGACCTCCTGCACGGCCGTGCAACCGGCCTCGCGCATGTGGTAGCCACTGACGCTGATCGTGTTCCAGGCGGGCAGGTTGTCCTTGCAGAAGGAGAAGGTGTCCGTAATCAGGCGCATCGAGCCCTCGGGCGGGTAGATGTAGGTGCCGCGGGCGATGTACTCCTTCAGGATGTCGTTCTGGGTGGTGCCGCCGATCTTCGAGAGGTCCGCACCCTGCTTCTTCGCCAGCGCCACGTAGAACGCCAGCAGGACGGCGGCGGTAGCGTTGATCGTCATCGACGTCGTGACCTTCTCCAGCGGGATCTCCTTCATCAGGAGCTCCATGTCCGCCAGGGAGGAGATCGCGACGCCGACCTTGCCGACCTCGCCCTCGGCCATCGCGTGGTCCGAGTCGTAGCCGATCTGGGTCGGCAGGTCGAAGGCGACAGAGAGGCCGGTCTGGCCCTGGCCGAGCAGGTAACGATAGCGCTGGTTGGACTCCTCCGCGTCGCCGAAGCCGGCGTACTGGCGCATCGTCCAGAGGCGGCCGCGGTACATCGTGGGTTGGACGCCGCGGGTGAAGGGGAAATCGCCCGGGTAGCCCAGTTGCTTCTCGTAGTCCCAGCCGTTGAGGTCGTCCGGCGTGTAGAGGGGCTCGACCTTCATGCCGTCCGACGTCTCGAACGGGTACTCGCGCTCGGCTGACTTCTGGACAGTGCGAGCGTAGCGGCCTTCCAGCCAGTCCTGTTTGTTCTTGCTTCCGTTGGGCTCGGTCAAGGCGCCCGTTCCTCCTTCCGGCACCGCGGCGCGCCTGGCGCATCCCCCGTGAGGGCAGGGCGGTGGGTGCACTCTATTATCCAGAAACTCGCGTTCCCCCACAAACTGCCCGCGGATATACTCGAATGTTGTATGGCGCACGGCCCCGCAGACCGACCGCACTACGACGTAATCGAGCCGATCCGCGAGGTGGACCGGCTGCTCGTGCGCGAATGGTTACTGCTTATCACCGCGGCGCTGGCGGCGCTCCCTGCCCCGCTGCTGCGGATACTGAACGTGACCGGCGCCTGGGACCCGCACCTGCCACCCCTGCTGGAAGCGGCCATCTTCGGGTTCGGCGTGTTCGCCGCGGCCACGTTGTTGACCTGGGCTTCGGAAGTGGCGGAGACGGAGATCTCGGCCGGGCTGGCGCTGGTCGTGCTGGCGCTCATCGCGGTGCTGCCGGAGTACGCCGTGGACCTGTACTTCGCCTGGACAGCGCCGGATAACCCGGACAACGCGCACTTCGCGATCGCGAACATGACGGGCGGCAACCGGCTGCTCGTTGGACTCGCGTGGCCGGTGATCTTCTTCATCTTCTGGCGCAAGCTCAAGAAGCACGTGATGCCCGTCGAGCGGAGCAACGCCCTCGGCATCCTCTTCCTCGGCGGGGCCACCGTCTACAGCTTCAGCATCCCGATCCGCGGCCACCTCTCGCTGATCGACACCACGGTCATGTTCTCGCTCTTCGCCACGTACCTCTACATCGCTTCCCGCTCACCACCGGAGCACGATCGGGAGTTCGTGGGACCGGCGGCGGCGATCGGCGCGCTGCCGCGGATTTCGCGGCGGATCACGGTGCTCGCCATCTTCGCCTACGCAGCCACCGTTATCTTCGCGGCAGCAGAGCCGTTCGCCGAGAGCCTCAAAGAGAGCGGCGCGAACCTCGGCATCGACGAGTTCATCCTCGTGCAGTGGGTGGCGCCGCTGGCCTCGGAGTCACCGGAGTTCATCCTGGCCGGGATGCTGGCGGTGAGAGGGCGTTACGACGCCGGAATGACGATCCTGATCTCGTCCAAGGTGAACCAGTGGACGCTGCTGATCGGCAGCCTGCCGCTGGCCTACGCCGTTTCGGGGGGCGCGATCACGCCGCTGGACTTCGACGGCCGCCAGTCGGAGGAGGTGTTCCTGACGGCGGCGCAATCGCTGTTTGCGGTGGCGATCCTGGTGAGCCTGACGATGAGCCGCTGGGAGGCGCTGCTGCTGGCGGCGATGTTCGTGACGCAGTTCGCGTTCACGGACACGAGCATCCGGGTGGGATACGCGGTGGTGTACTGCGTCATCGCGGCATTCGTCCTGGCGCGCGACGTCCCGTTCATGCGCGACTTCTGGGCAGCGGCGCGGGAGAGCTGGCGGCCGCCAGTGCCGAGGCTGTCAAAGGGGCCGGCGCCGCCGACGTAGATTCCCGACACGCGACGCCCGCCCTACAATAGAGCAAGCGTGGGCGATTAGCTCAGTCTCCACCGGAGGCGGACCCGCCCCTGGCGGGGGGTCAGAGCGTCTCGCACACTCGAACAAACAAAGTTCTTCCATGCCCCACTTCGTGTACGTCCTCGAAAGCCTCCGGAACGGCAAGCGGTATGTTGGAATGACAAGCAGGAACCCAGGTCTCCGGCTCCGTGAGCACAACAACGGCTCCAACGCCTGGACCAGGGCAAACCGGCCCCTCAAGCTGCTGTTCTTTGAGGAATACGCGACTCGCTTTGAGGCAGCTCAGCGTGAGCGATTCCTCAAATCGGGTGCAGGCAGGAAGCTGCGCGATCAGATTGCTGGCGACGGGTCCTGATTCCCGTCACGCGACGCCCACCCTACAATAGGAGCAAGCGTGGGCGATTAGCTCAGTTTCCGCCGGAGGCGGACCCGCCTCTGGCGGGGGTCAGAGCGTCTCGCCTACACAAAGGCCACAAATACGGGCGATTAGCTCAGTTTCCGCCGGAGGCGGACCCGCCTCTGGCGGGGGTCAGAGCGTCTCGCCTACACAAAGGCCACAAATACGGGCGATTAGCTCAGTTGGTCAGAGCGTCTCGCTTACACCGAGAAGGTCGCTGGTTCGAGTCCAGCATCGCCCACCAGTGGTTCCAGGCGTCGCCTCTCATCGTGCGGCCCTCGCCACGTGAGCGAAGGAGCTGTAGGACAGCTTCCCGCTGCCGTCGGGGCCGGTCTTACTGACGCCGGCTCGTAGTTGAGGTGGCCGGTTCGGGCGCTTCCTCCGCAGGAACGGCAGGAAGCCATACCGTGAACGTGGCGCCGTGGCCCGCCTCGCTGTGCGCCTCGACGTGACCGCCGTGCGCCTCGACCGTGTGCTTGACCAGCGCCAGCCCGAGGCCCGTGCCTCCGGCCCGGCGGGCGCGGTCGGCCTTGTAGAAGCGCTCGAAGACGCGCGGCAGGTCGGCCTCGTCGATGCCGACGCCGGTGTCGGAGACGGAGACGAGGACGCCGCCGCGGACCGGCTCCACGGAGACGTCAATCCGGCCGCCGTCCGGCGTGAACTTGACGGCGTTATGCACCAGGTTCACGATGGCGCGCTCAAGGGTGGCGCGGTCGCCCTGGACCGGCGGCACCGGGTCAGGGGCATGCAGGGTCATCGCAACGTCGCACAGGTCCGCCTGGGGGCGCAGCCGGTCGACGGCCATCGCGGCGAGAGCGGCGAGGTCGATCCCTTCGGCCGAGAGCGTGAGTTCGCCGGCCTCGAGGCGGGAGAGGTCGAGCAGTTCCTCCACCATCTGCACCAGGCGGTCGACCTCGTCGTCGGCGCGGCGGAGGAAGTCCAGGGCGGTCGCCCGCTCGTCGATGGCGCCTCCCTGTAGCGTCTCGACCACCGCCTTTATTGCGGCCAGCGGCGTGCGTAACTCGTGCGAGACGTTGGCGACGAAGTCCCGGCGCATCACTTCGGACCGGCGGATGTCGGTGAGGTCGTGGAAGACGACGAGCGCCGACCAGTCGCCGCCGCCCTGGATCGGAGTGATGATTGCCCGCAGATATCGGCGGCCCGGCCGCTCGATCACGTGGCTGCTGCGCACGCGGTTGGCGCGGCACTCCTTCAACCCCTGGATGACGGCGGGGTCGGACATCAGCCAGGCGAACCCTTCGCCGGTCATCTGCTCCGGGTCTTTGCCCAGCAGCGTCTTCACGGCGGAGTTGGCAAACGTGATCGTGTTGTGCGCGTCCACGGCGACCAGTCCGTCCACGCTGGCGTTGATCGCGGCGATCAGGCGGTTACGCTCCTGGGCGGCGGCGGCCACGCGCTTCTCCAACTTCGACGCCATGCGGTTGAACTCGTCGGCCACGTGCCCCATCTCGTCACCCGCGGGCAGGTCCAGGCGCGTGGTCAGCACGCCGTCCGCGACTTCCCGGGAAGCGCCGGCCAGCATCCGCGCGAAGCCCGCCACCTTACCGGTCGCGCGCCAGAGGAGCAGCGCCGACAGCGCCAGGAGGACCGCCGCCGCGATGATCACGGCCGTACCGTTGCCGGCGGCGAGGGCCAACGCGACAGCCGCAACCGCCAGCACGTAAGCAAGCAGCGCCTGCCAGCGGAACCGGCGCACCATCAGCCTTCGAACCTGTACCCGGTGCCTCGCACCGTCACAAGGCGGCGGGGCTCCCCCGGTGAATCCTCGATCTTCTGCCGCAGCCAGCGCACGTGCACGTCCACCGTGCGCGTGTCGCCGGCGAAGTCGTAGCCCCAGATCTCGCTCAGCAGTTGCTCACGGGTGAAAGCACGGCCCGGGTGCCGCGCGAAGTGGAGCAGGAGGTCGAACTCCTTCGGCTTCAGGTGCATCGTCTCCGAGCCACGCCTGGCCTCGTGACGGGCGGGGTCGATGCGTATGTCCCCGCACGTCACCACGTCCCGGGTAACTGCGCCGCCGGTATCAGCCCGCCGGAGCAGGGCACGTACCCGCGCCATCAGCTCCGGCGTGCTGTACGGCTTGGTCACGTAGTCGTCCGCGCCGATCTCCAGGCCGACCACCTTGTCGACCTCCGAGTCCCTGGCGGTGAGCATGAGAATGGGCACCGTCATCTCCTTATGCAGGACACGGCAGACGTCGAGGCCGCTCATCCCTGGCAGCATCAGGTCGAGGATCACCAGGTCGGGATTCAGGGTACGGGCCACGTGGAGCGCCTGTTCGCCATCGGCTGCCGTGTCGACCTGGAAGTTCTCCCGCTCCAGGTTGTACTTGAGCGCCGCGAGCAGCGTGGGCTCGTCGTCGACTACCAGGATCTTCTTCACGGATGAAGCGGGCGGCTCCTCGCTATCCATTATAAGGGCGCGACAGCGATGGCCTAGCCCGACGGCCCACTGAAGAGCGGCCCGCCACCGGCCTCCGCTGCCGGCTCTGCTGGCGCCTCCTCCGAGGGGGGCCGGAAGACGGAGTATCTCAGGCCGAGCCCGGCCAGGATCACAGCGCCGCCGATGATCGTGGCGGCCGACGGGTCTTCACCGTAAAACAGGGCGACCCAGACCGGATTGAGGACCGGCTCGACCAGGGCGATCAGGCTGGCCTCGGCGCCGCCGACGTGCGCCATTCCCCGCGCGACCAGCACGTAGGGCAGCGCGAACTGGAACGCCGCCATCACCACGAGCAGGCCGAGGGCCTCCAGACTGACCGCCTGGAAGAACGGCACGGGCAAGAGGAGGGCCGCCACGCCGGCGCAGCTCACTGCGGTGATCGCGACGGGGTGGGCGTAGCGCATCCGGCGCAACCAGATGAAGTAGAGACCGAAGAAGAGGCCGCTTCCCGTGCCCATCACCAGGCCCAGCTCGTCGCCGCTGCTCCAGTTCCCGGCGAAGAGGACGGCGATGCCGCCGAGGCAGACGGCGAGCGGCAGGGCGTCGCTCCGGCGGAGGTGTTCGTTGAGCAGGAGCGGCGCGAAGACGACGACCCAGACAGGCGCGGTGTACTGGAGAAATATGGCGTTGGCGGCCGTCGTCTCCTTGGTCGCCGCTACGAAGAGGACGAGCAGCAGCGCGAAGACGGCGACGGCAATCCCGGTGTCACGCCCGGTGGGGAATCTGCGGCCCCGGAGAAAGGGCACGAGCAGCAGGGCCGAGAAGAGGCAGCGGAAGAAGACGATGTTGAGCGCACCTGTGTCGATCTCCTTGATCAGCAACCCGCCGATGCTCCAGAAGCAGGCCGCGGCAAACAGCATCAGCCGAGCGGCGAGCGGGGACGGGTCGCGCCAGGCGGCGGCGAGGGCGGACATGGGGTTAATAGTGAATGGTGAAGAGTAGAGAGTGAAGAGTAAAGGGTGTTATGGGCGTGGCGTCCGCCACTCCACAAGTTCCGGCGTCAGCTCCTCGATGCGTGTCACGCCGGCCAGGGCCAACGTCTGTTTCAGGCCGGCGCGGAGCATGGCGAGCACGAAGTCGACGCCGCGTTCGCCGCCGGCGGCGAGGCCGTACAGATAGGGGCGGCCGGCCATGCACGCCCGCGCGCCCAGGGCCACGGCCTTCGCAATATCGCTCCCCCGGCGGACGCCGCCGTCGCAGATGATCTCGACGCGGTCTCCAACAGCTTCCGCGACAGGCGCGACCAGTTCGAGCGGCGGCGGGGCGCCGTCCATCTGGCGGCCGCCGTGGTTCGAGAGGGCAATCGCTTCGACGCCAACGTCTGCGGCGATGCGCGCGTCCTCGACGGTCTGGATGCCCTTGATGACGATCGGGCCCTGCCAGTTCGAGCGGAACCAGCCGATATCGTCCCAGGAGAGGCGCGGGTCGAACTGGCTGTTCACGTGCTGGGCCAGGGACACGGGGCTGGTGGAACTGACGCCCTCCATGTGGAAGATGTTCGCGAACGAGATCGGCTCGGCCCGCATGAAATTCAGTGTCCAGCCGAGATGCAGCAACCCGTCGATGATCGTGTCGATCCCCAGCCGCGGGGGGAGCGTGAAGCCCGTGCGGATATCGCGCTCGCGCCGCCCCAGCACGGGGACATCGACGGTGATGACGATCGCCTCATAGTCCGCGGCAGCGGCGCGATCAAGCATGTCCTTCACCAGGTCTCGGTCCCGCCAGACATAGACCTGGAACCACTTGCGGCCCGAGGAGACGGCCGCGACCTCCTCGATCGAACGCGTGCCCATCGTGGACAGGGTGTACGGAATCTCCGCCCGCGCCGCCGCCCGCGCGACGGCCAGCTCGCCCTGCGGCTCCACCATGCGCGTGAAGCCGGTGGGGGCGAGGACGAGCGGGTAGGCCAGTGGCTTGCCAAGCAGGGTCGTCGAGACGTCCACGTCGCTGACGTTGCACAGCACGCGCGGCCGGAACTGCACCCGGCGGAACGCGGCCGCGTTGCGGCGCATCGTCAGCTCGTCCTCGGCCGCGCCGTCAACGTAGTCGAAGACGCCGCGGGGGAGGAGCCGTCGGGCGATCCGGCGCAGGTCCGCGACGTTCGCCGCCCGGGAAAGCCGCCGCTCCACGGGATCGGCCTGCAACGGCCCGAACCGCATGACGGACTGGAGGGTGTCGAATATGGACGCCATGGGTAAGAGCGTCGGGGGTCTGGGGTTGAGGGTCAAGGGGAAATTGGGTAGTGGCTCATTCAATTCCCATTGCAGACTGTTAGACTCGAAGCCAAACCAGTGAGTAAGCCCTGTCCCTGCATCTGCGAGAATCCATTCCGCTCAGGCGATCCTCTGTTCTACGTCTACGTTATCGAGTTATCGGACGGAGCGGGTGGGCGCGTGGATCCCCGTAAGCCTTGTGTGTACGTTGGCGAGAGCGCACATGAGCCCAAGTGTAGATTCCAACAGCATTTGTGTGGGTGCAGGGCATCGGGGAAGGTGAAGCAATTCGGCCTGAAGCTTAAGGAGCGACTCTTCCGGAACTACGGGCCATACCGGACTCGTGGGGAATCCAGGAATGCTGAGGCACGCTTGGCGAGGGGGCTGCGCGCAAGGGGCTACAGGGTATTCGGAGGCCACTGAGGTCTGACCGGACTCGCCTAGCCCGGTTGACCAGCTGAGCCCAAGGTTTGGTGGCAGGGGCGGGATTCGAACCCGCGACACAGGGCTTATGAAGCCCCTGCTCTGCCGCTGAGCTACCCTGCCACGGGAATCGAGTGTATCAACGCGCACTCGCAGGGAGCAATGCGAACCAAACCTGGGTGCTGGCTCCTTGCTACTGGCTACTTGCGCTCAGGCCGTCTCTTTGGTCGTCTCGTCGCCCCAGACATCCAGCGCCTGGCCGCCCCGGCTGAGGAGCAGCGGACGCCGAAGGCCTTTCATCGCGTCGGCGTCCACGACGCACTTCTTGACGTCGGCGCGGGACGGGATCTCGTACATGACGTCGAGCAGGCAGTCCTCGAGCACCGTGCGCAGGCCGCGGGCGCCGGTCTTATGCCGCAGCGCTTCCTCGGCAGCAGCTTCCAGCGCGTCCTCTGTGAAGACGAGCTCGACGTTGTCCAGCGCGAAGAACTCTTCGAACTGGCGGACGAGCGCGTTCTTCGGCTCGGTAAGGATCTTGACGAGGGCCGCCTTGTCGAGCGACTGCAGGGAGACGACGACGGGGATGCGGCCGACAAACTCCGGTATCAGGCCGTACTGGAGCAGGTCATCGTGGGTGACGCGCTCCATCAGCTCGTCGGTGGTCTTGACAGCGTCCACCTTCGGCTCGGACGGCTTGAAGCCGAGCGCGCGCTGGCCCCGGCCGATGCGCTTGTCGATGATCTCGTCCAGGCCCTGGAAGGCGCCGCCGCAGATGAAGAGGACGTTGCCGGTGTTGATCTGGATGAAGTCCTGGTGCGGGTGCTTGCGGCCGCCCTGGGGCGGGACGTTGGCGACGCAGCCCTCGATGATCTTGAGCAGCGCCTGCTGGACGCCCTCTCCGGAGACGTCGCGGGTGATCGACGGGTTATCGCCGCTCTTGCGCCCGATCTTGTCGATCTCGTCGATGTAGATGATGCCGCGCTCGGCCTTGGCGACGTCGAAGTCGGCGGCCTGGATGAGGCGCAGAAGGATGTTCTCCACGTCCTCGCCGACGTAGCCGGCCTCCGTCAGCGCCGTGGCGTCGGCGATCGTGAACGGCACGTCGAGAATCTTGGCGAGCGTGCGGGCAAGCAGGGTCTTGCCGGAGCCGGTGGGGCCGAGGAGCATGATGTTGCTCTTCTCGAGCTCTACCGCCGCGCCGCCCTGGGCGCCGATGCGCTTGTAGTGGTTGTACACCGCGACGGACAGGACCTTCTTGGCCTGCTCCTGGCCAACGACGTATTCGCTGAGCTGCTGATATATGACCTTGGGCGGGGGGATGCGCTGGAGCGGCGTCTTGGGCTTGACCTGCGCTCCGGACTCCTCCTGGATGATCTCACGGCAGAGTTCGACGCACTCGTCGCAGATGTAGACGGCGCCGGGGCCGGCGATCAGCCGCCTGACCTGGTCCTGGTTCTTGCCACAGAACGAGCAGTTGTACGTGACGCGGTTGCTACTCTTTGTCGCCATCTACGCTTCCCTGCCCGATGTATACAAGTTTACCCCTTTGCGCCGTCCTTGGCAGATGCGGCCGCCTCTTTTTCCACGCTTGCGGACTGCAGGATTTCATCGATAAGGCCGTATTCCCTGGCGGACGGCGCGTCCATGAAGAAGTCGCGGTCCGTGTCGCGGATGATAGTTTCGATCGGCTGGCCGGTGTGCTTCGCCAGGATCTCGCGGATCAGCTGGTTCTGGCGCAGGACTTCGCGGGCGTGGATCTCGACATCGCTTGCCTGGCCGCCGACGCCGCGGATGATCGCCTGGTGGATGTGGATGGTGCTGTTGGGAAGGGCGTATCGCTTGCCCTTCGTACCCGCCGCCAGGAGAACCGTACCCATGCTCGCGCAACTGCCGACGCAGATGGTGGCGACGTCACATCGCATCAGCTGCATCGTGTCGTAGATTGCCAGCCCGGCGCTGACCACGCCACCGGGCGAGTGGATGTACAGGTTGACATCCTTGTCCGGGTCTTCGCGGTCCAGGTACAGGAGCTGCGCGATGATGACGTTGGCGATCTGGTCGTCTATCGGCGTGCCGAGGAAGACGATGCGCTCCTTCAGCAGCAGCGAGAAGATATCGAATGCGCGCTCGCCGCGGGCGCTGGTCTCGATGACATAGGGGATGATGTTCTTAGTGTCGGGGCTCACTTCTCCTCCTTACCCTTGCCGGCTTTCGCGCCGGACTTCACCTTCTTGTTAGACGGCCGGGCGCCTGCCTTCGTTGGCGATGCCGCTCCGTCCGCCTGGCCGGCGATCTCCACCAGCCGCTCCATCGTCTTGCGAGTCAGCAGCGACCGGCCCACCGAGGCCCGCGCCTCAGGCGACTGGAACAGCTGCCGGTACTGCTGCGCCTGCTCTTCGTTTCCGCCGGACGCCTGCGCAACCATGCTGTCGATCTCGGCGCCGATGTCAGCGTCGTCCACCTCGATCTTCTCCTGTTCGGCCAGCTCACTCAGCGCCAGCGAACGCCGGACGCGCTGCGTGGCGCTCGGCGTCAACTCCTCCCGGACTGCTTCCGGGGTCTTGCCGACGAGCTGGAGGTAGCGTTCGAGGTCCATGCCGGAGTTGCGCGCCTGGTCATGCAGGAAGTGGTCGATTTCCCGGTCCACCAGGACGGGCGGGAACTCGATCTTCGCGGCATTCTCGACGAGCGCGGTAAGCGCGTCCTCGCGGTACTTCTCTTCGGCCATGCCTTCGGCGCGCTCGCGGATATCGCCGCGGAGACGCTCCTTCAACGCTTCGATTCCGGCAAACCCTTCGCCCACCTGCTGGGCGAAGTCGTCGTCCGGGTCCGGCAGACGCTCTTCCTTCACTTCCTTGATGGTGATTTCAACAGTCGCGGTCTTCCCGGCCAGGGAACCGCCGGCATCCTCGGGGACCGTGACCGTCACCTGCGTTGGCGTGCCCTTTTTCGCGCCGGCGACACCCTCGACGAAACCCGGCAGCAGCACTGTCTTGCCCTCGCGCAGGTGCAACTCGGCGTCGTCGTCCTTGTAGACCTCTTTCTCGTCCACGAGGATCCGTACGTCTGCGCGGATGATGTCGTTCACCTGCACCGCGCGTTCTACCGGCTCGTGCACGGCGTAGCGGCGCCGCAGCTCGTCGATGGTCTTGTCCACGTCGCCTTCGTCCACCTCAACCGCTTCGCGCGGCACCCGGATCGACGAGTAATCGCCCAGTTCCACGGTCGGCCGGATCGGCACGGTGGCCTTGAAGGCGAGCGGCTCGGCGCTGGTCAGTTCTATCTGCGGCTGGCCGATGGCGTCGATGTCGTGGTCTAAAAGGGCCTTGTTGTAGGCCTCGGGGACGGCGATATCGATCGCTTCCTCGAGGATGCGGCCGCGCCCGACGTGCCGTTCCAGCATGTTGCGCGGGGTCTTGCCCTTACGGAAGCCGGGAACATCAACTCGCTGCGCCAGTTTGCGGTAGGCGCGGTCCATCGACTTTTCGAGCTGTTCGGAGTCGACTTCGATCTCGAGGAGGACCTGGCTCTCAGGCAGTTGTTGGGTCGAGACCTTCACGCAATTCAGTGTAGCACGGGGGTACGTTGAGGAACGACGCCGGTGGCACCTCGGGCGAGCGG
Source organism: Chloroflexota bacterium (assembly GCA_037441345.1). GTDB lineage: Bacteria > Chloroflexota > Dehalococcoidia > SM23-28-2 > RBG-16-64-32 > DATKKM01. Next base: position 94,719 of record JBBISJ010000001.1, on the reverse strand, counting down.
TCAGCCGGGGGCGGGCGCCCGCTTCACCATCAAATGCTCGTGCGCCTGTCCCTGCGCACCCACACGGTCTTCAGGTACTGGAATCCCGCCTTTTCGTACACGTGGATCGCCCGCAGGCTGTGCGGACTCGGCGCGACCACCGCTTCCGCACAGCGGCGTCTGGCGAACACCTCTTCGTCAGCAAATCTCTCGAAAATCAGCGCCGCGAGGCCACAGTCGCGGTACTCATCCTCACTGATACGCGTTCGCGGGGGTACACGGGATCTGCGGGTTCGAGTCGCCCCTCCATAGCAGGGGGGTATTATATGGCCAGGCGGCCTACCGGCGGCGGGGCGAGAGGATGTCCGTCAACTGGTCCCCCAGGAGATTGAAGGAGAGCACCAGCGCGACGATGACGGCCCCCGGCACCAGGATCAGGTGAGTGTGCTCGCGGACGTTCTGGAGTCCCACGGCCTCCGCGATCATCAGCCCAAACGTCGGCCGGTCCTGGATACCGATACCGAGGAACGAAAGCCCCACCTCGGCGGCAGCCACGCCTCCGAGCGATATCGTCAGCGCCACGATCAAGAGGTTGCTGACGTTGGGCAGGAGGTGGCGGAACAGGATGCGCCCCGTGGAAGCGCCAGACGCCCGCGCGGAGATCACATACTGCGACTCCCTGAGGGCAAGGACCTGTGACCGGACCAGGCGCGCGATGCCGACCCAGCCGAACAACGACAGCGTGCCGAATACGAGGAAGTAGCTGGCCATCCCGGACTCGCCGATCCAGCCAATTCCCGTGAAATCGCTGATCTGTTCCGCCCACAGTTCCACCCGGTCGCGCAGCGAGGCGTTGATGATGAGCAGGAGGAGGATCGTGGGCACCGAATGAAAGATGTCGCCGAGCCGCATGATGGCGAAGTCAGTCGTCCCCCGCCGGTACCCGGCGAGCAGACCGAGCGAGACGCCCATGATCAGGCCACCGTTGATCAGGGTGGCGACCGAGATGATCACTGTCGTCTGCGCCGACCAGATCGAGCGCGACAGCAGGTCGTGGCCCAATCGATCGGTCCCCAGGAGATGCGCTGACGAGGGCCCTTCGTTTCCGTGCATCAGGTCCGTCTCGTTAAACCCGTGCGGAGCGATCAGGGGAGCGAGTATGCCTGCCATGTAGATCGCGACGATAACCATGATCGCGCCGACAGCCACCGGCCGCGTGATGATCCGCCGCAGCAGCCTCGGCACACCCGACGCCGCAGGGGCGAAAGGCGCCTGGGCGACGCTCTCGAACGTGCTCACTCCTTCAACCCCTCGCCAAGGCGGACGCGCGGGTCAATAAATCCGTACGCGACGTCCACGATCAGCATCGCCGTCATAAACATCACCGATCCCAGCATGACTACGGCCATGATCACGTCATAGTCGCGGGTGTTGACGGCCTCAAACGCAAACTGCCCGATGCCGGGAATACCCAGCAGTGTCTCCACGAAGATCGATCCTGCGGTCAGCGCCGCCAGCTCAAACCCGAACAGGGTGATGATGGGCAGCATCGCGTTCCGGATGACGTGGCGCACCACAACAACGTTGGCCGCCAGTCCTTTGGCCTTCGCCGTCCGGACGAAGTCCTGGTCCAGCACATCGATCACCTGCGTCCGCATGTAGCGTGCGATGCCGGCGATGGAAGGCACCGCCATGATCAGGACGGGCATTATCGCCCGCTTCGAGAAGATGCCGAGTTCAATCCCGAAGTACTCGGCGTCCGACCAGCCGCCGCTGGGCAGCAGCGACAGCTTCACCACCAGCAACCACTGGATGATCGGCGTCGCGACAAGCACCGGGATCGATGCGGGGACAAGGAAGAGCCCGATGGTGAGCGGGTCCAGCCATGTGCCTCGCCTCAGCGCCGCCCATGTGCCAATGGGCAGGGCGATCAGCCAGCTGATGATCACGACCACAACATTGAGCTGAACCGTGATCCAGAGCTTCGGCAGAATCACGTCTTCGACCGGCAACCGGTACTTCGTGCTGGTGCCGAAATCACCCGTGAGGAAGTTCCCCAGGTACCGCACATACTGCTCGTACACCGGATCATTCAAGCCGCGATCCTCCCGGATACGCTCGATGGTCTCCGGCTTGGCGCGGGGGCCCGCCTGGAGTTCAACGTAGTCGCTGGGCGCGAAGCGGCCGAGGGAGAACGTAACGAATGAGACGACCAGCAAGACCAGCGGAATCACCGCCAGGCGCCGGATGATATAGGATGCCAGGCCCGAGGGCATGGGACAGGCCTACTCTTTGATCGTTACGTAGCGCAGGTTGGGAAGGACAAACGCGGGCACATCGTACCCCTCCACGTACGGCTTCACCAGGTAGCTGTTGGTGCCGTGGTACAGAGGCACCCAGGGGGCGTCGTTGGCGATCAGCTCCTCCGCCTGCCCGTACAGCTCCAACCGCTTCGCCTCGTCCTTCTCGGCGCGCGCCTGTTCCAGCAGGTCATCGACCTCCGCGTTCGAGTAGCCGGTCTCGTTGTTCGCGCTGTCTGAGTGGAACTTGATGTCGAGGAAGTTCTGCGGGTCCGGGTAGTCCGCGATCCAGCCGAGCGAGAACAGGTCGAAGTTGCCTTCGTCCAGGTCGCGGAGGAAGAGGCCAAAGTCCTCCTGCTCGATCTCGATCGTGATGCCCAGGTTCTCCTCCCACATAGCGACGACCGCCTGCAGGATGTCCGAAGGCGCCGCCCCCTGGCCCGAGGTCAGGATCTTGAGGCCGTCCAGTTCGTCCTTCTTCCCGGTGGAATCCAGCAGCTCGCTCGCCGCGTCCTTGTCGAATTCGGGCGCATCCAGGTCCTCGTTATAGCCGGGCATGCCGGGCGGCAGGATTCCTTTGGCCGGCGACGCCAGCTTCATCAGGAACTCGTTGGCCAGGAACTCCTTGTCCACCGCCATGTTGAGCGCCTTGCGGACGTCCGGGTCGTCGAACGGCGGCCGGTTGACGTTGAAGCCGATGTAGAAGACATCCAGCGACGGTGACTGATGGTACTCCGCGTTCAGCGGGTTGCTGGTTTCGCGGACGCTCTCGATGTTGTTGATGCCGACGCCCGTGAGGTCCACCTCGTCGTTCTCGTACATGGTGAACGATGAACCGCCGGAGAGGATGTACGTAACCCTGGCCAGCGAAGGCTTCGGGTCCAGGTAGAAGTTCTCGTTTGGCTCCAGGACGATCTTTGTACCCAGCTCCCAGTCCGCCAGCTTGAACGGCCCGGTGCCGTTCGGCGTCAGGGTCCAGTTGCCCTCGAAGCAAGTCGAGTCGCCTACTTCGCGTGAGTCCACGACGTAGGCGGTCGGATAGGTGAGCTTCTCGATAAAGACTTCGCTCGGCTCGTTGATCGTCAGCTCCAGGGTGTCAGGATTGACCACCTTGATGCCGGTGACTTCCTCCGCGTCGCCGTTGATGAAGTCGTCGACCCCGACGATATCGTCCAGGTACACCTCCGCCACGGTGGACTGGGTGCTCGGGTTCAGCGCGCGCTCCATCGAGAATTTGAAGTCGTCGGCCGTGACGCGTCGTGAGTTGTCATGGAAGGTGACATTCGTGCGCAGATGGAAGGTGTACACCTTCCCGTCCGGACTGACATCCCATTTCTCGGCAATGTCGGGGATTACCTTGAGGTCGCGGTCGAAGGACACCAGCCCGGAGAAGATCTCTACAATGTACTCCGCGGAACCGGCGTCAGAAGCGCATGCGGGGTCGATAGACAGGGGGTCAGGCCCGAACAACCGCAGTTCGCCCTGGACGCGCTCGCCCAGGTCGGGGCCGGGCGACTCGTCGTCGCCGTTCTGGGCAGATGAACCGCCGTCGTCGTCATCGCCGCCGCCGGCTACAACGATAAGGGTGAGTCCGCCAAGCACCAGGATGAGCGCCACGGCAATGCCTGTGAGTACGTAAACGAGTCTGCGGGATTCCATTCGTGCCTACCTAGAGAACGCGCGGGGTGCGCCGATAGTTTGCTGAATCATATTTAACGGCGGCGGGACAGGCAATTGCGTCCGCGAACCACAGTTATAGACGGGGCAATCGGGGATTCGTTGCGCGTCGCGTTCCACTCCGCTCATCCTGAGCCTGTCGAAGGACGCCCCTACAATCAGCTGAGCCTGCCGAAGCTGCGACCAGCCACAGGAGGAGGGGGCCATGACGTTCTACGTCTATCTGCTGAGGTGCCGGGACGGTTCATACTACGCCGGCCACACCGACGACATTGACTGCCGCCAGGCGCAGCACAAAGCGGGCGAATATGACGGTTGCACCAGAGAGCGCCGTCCGCTCAGGCTGGCGTACGTGGAGGACTTCCCCGACAGGGAACAGGCCTTCGCGCGAGAGCGGCAGTTGAAGGGATGGTCACGCACGAAGAAGGAAGCGCTTATCAAGGGTAACTACCTACGAGGAAGCCTTGACCCCCGGAAGGACTTCGGCGAGCTCAGTCCGTGCAGTCCGCTCCGCGGACGGTCCTTCGACGGGCCCAGGATGAGCGGACGAGCACCCGCGCGTCAATCTTCCCCCTCCCCCACGTCCTCGACGTCCCCCACCTCGATGTGCAGCTCATCCAGCTGATCGCCGCTGACCCGAGCCGGCGCGCCGGTCATCGGGTCGGACGCGGACTTGGTCTTGGGGAACGCCATGACGTCACGGATGTCATCCGTGCCGACAAGGAGGGCCGCAGTGCGGTCCATCCCCATCGCCGTGCCACCGTGGGGCGGGGCGCCAAACTCGAACGCCTCCAGCATGTGGCCGAACTTGCGCTGGGCCTCCTCTTCGCCGATGCCGAGGATTCCGAAGACCTTCGACTGCATCTCCCTGCCGTGGATACGGATGCTGCCGCCGCCCAGCTCCCAGCCGTTGCAGATCAGGTCGTACGAGCGGCTGTGGATTGCGCCGGGGTCGGTGTCCAGCAGGTGCTCCTCGGCCGGAAGTGCGGCCGTGAACGGATGCGTGACGGAGTACCAGCGCTCGTCCTCCGCGCTCCACTCAAACAGCGGGAAGTTTGTCACGAAGGCGAAGTGCCGTACCGAGTCGTCGATGAGATTCAGCCGCCGACCGAGTTCCCGCCTGAGCGCGTCCAGCGTCTTGTTGGCCGCATCCAGCCTGTCCGCGACCATGAGGAGCATGTCGCCGCGTTTCGCCCCGGCCATCCGCGCCATCTCCCGGACTTGCTCGGCCAAGAAGAACTTCGCGACCGGAGACTTGACGTCATCCGTGGTGAGCGATCCGATATCGCCTTCGCCGGTGAGTTGCATGGAGACCAGGCCGCGCGCCCCGTACTGCTGTACGAACGTCGTCAGATCGTCGACCTGCTTGCGGCTCATCTCCGCGCCACCGGGCACGGTGAGGCCGCGGATGACGCCGCCGGAACCGATGACGTTGCGGAACACCTGGAACTCCGACTCCTCCAGGGCCTCGTTGAAGGTGACAAGCTCCATGCCAAACCTCAGGTCCGGCTTATCGCTTCCCCAGCGGCGCATCGCCTCTTCATACGTGAGCCGCGGAAACGGCGTCACCAGTTCCAGGTCCGGACGCAGCTCCCGGAACATCTTGGTGTAGAGGGATTCCATCAGCTCCAGGAGGTCTTCTTCCTCCGCAAAGCTGATCTCGATGTCAAGCTGCGTGAACTCCGGCTGGCGGTCTGCCCGCACGTCCTCGTCGCGAAAGCAGCGGGCGATCTGGTAGTACCGCTCGAACCCCGCGACCATCAGGATCTGCTTCATCTGCTGCGGGCTCTGCGGCAGCGCGTAGAAGCGCCCGGGGTTGACGCGGCTGGGAACGACGTAGTCGCGCGCGCCCTCCGGCGTCGGCGCCGTGAGGATGGGCGTTTCGATTTCGATGAAACCGCGGCCTGCCATGAAGTCGCGGATCAGCTGGTTCATGCGGGCGCGCATCACAATGTTGGCGTGCATTCCGTCCCGCCGGAGATCGAGGTACCGGTAGCGGAGGCGCAGCAACTCCTCCACCTCCGTGTCCTCGGTTATGTAGAAGGGCGGTGTCTTCGCCGGGTTCAGTACCCGCGCCTCCATGGCCTTTATTTCGATTTCGCCCGTGGCCAGGTCCGCGTTCTCCGTACCAGGACGCCGCTTCGCGACAGCGCCCTTCACCTGCACGACATACTCCCCGCGGAACTGCTCAGCGACCGTGTGGGCGTCCGCTGCCTCCCTGGGGTTGAACACGACCTGCACGAGGCCGGTGTGGTCACGCAGGTCGATGAAGATGAGGCCACCGTGGTCGCGGCGTCGGTGCACCCATCCGGCGAGCGTGACGGATGCCCCTTCGTCCGAAGCGCGCAGTTCGCCGCAGGAACGGTCTTTGAGCATGAGGAGAGTGTATGGGGTCGAGGGTTGGGGGTCGAGAGTCGACGTGTCCGGTTCAGGCACGCAGAAACGGGGCGGATAATCCGCCCCGTTTCCTTCTCTCGAGAAACTGGATTACCGGGCGTGGCGTCTGGCGGTGAGCCACCCGGCGCCGATCATGAGCGCGCCACCCACCCGGGCGGATAATCCCGATATCCCCCGATAACCCGTCGCCTTGACTTAGCCCCAAAAATCTGGCTAATCTACCCATCAACGCCCGTCCCCGCATTACCCCGTCCCGGCAAACCATGATGAAGCGACTGCTGTCGGCCGCCCCGCTGCTCGCGCTCGCCACGGTGCTGCTTTTCCTTTCGAGCACCGGCAAGGCGGAGGCTGATCAACCGATCAACCTGTGGCTGCCATGGGAGGGCGGCACGCTCTGGACGTACAACCAGGGACCGCACGCCAACCTCAACGGCCTCGATTTTCAGCCGCCCGATGCGATCGCGAAGCCGTGCGACCTGTTCCACTCGTCGTTCAAGATCGTGGCGGCAGCGCCGGGCCGGGTCTACGTCAAACCCAATACGATCGAGATCGACCACGGAAATGGCTTTTCGACGGGCTACATGCACGTTGAAAACCGCCTGGTAAGCACAGGCGACACCGTGAATGCAGGCGACCCGCTGGGATCACCCGGGTGCTGCCCTGACGGATGGGGGTTATACGGCTGCTGGTCCGAAGCTCCGCATCTGCATTTCTACACCCTGCGCAACGGCGCCAGCCCCAGCATCGTGGGGCTTAACCTGGGCGGGTGGCGTGTCGGCGAGGACGGCTGCCTTCGCCGGAACGAGCAAACGTCCTGCCCGCTGCAGGGACGTATCGTCTCCAACTCCCCCCGCCAGGGGCAGAGTTCGCCGTCAACGCCCGCCGACCTGGCGTTGATCATCGACACCTCGCACAAGGACACCGCAGCGCCGGGGCAGTCGGCGAGCGACGTCGGGATGGCGCTGCTCCAGGCGAGCCGCGCGGACGACCGCGTGTCCGTCATCGAGTTCAATTCGAAGGCGACGGTCCGGACGGACCTGCGCGCGTCGGTGTTGGAAGGGGCCCTGGACCCGGAACTTGCCGACGCGGTGGACGATCCGCGCGCATCGGGCCGCACGAACCTGCGCCTCGGGCTGGTCACGGGCTGCGCAGAGCTGCTGACGCACGGCAAGGCGCCCACCAAGGCAGCGATCCTGGTGAGCGACGGCCGTCACAACGTCGGCCCGATGGTGGCGGCGGAGGAATGTCTCCAGGAGGCCGGCATCCCGGTCTTCTCGTACTCCACCGGTGTCGCCAATTCGTATCTGCTGCGGCGCATCGCGGCGCGGACAGGCGGGGAGTTCCACCGCCTGGCCGATATCGACAACCTGTACTGCGAGTTCCTCCGCGTCCGCACCATCCTGAGCGGCGACCCTCCGGGGCTCTGCACCACGTTCCCGCTGAAGCCCGGCGAAAAGCTCTCACTGCCGTTCAAGATACCGGCCGACCAGGACCAGGCGGTACTCCAGATCCGCTGGCGAGACCGCCGCACCAGCGACCGGGTGGAAGCAGAAGTGATGCCCGTGCGCGCGAGCATCGTGGACCCGGACCGGAAGCTGTTGAAGACCCCCGCACCGGGCATCAAGCGCGAGACGGAAGACGGGTCGATCCGGTACATCGTGTCCTACCCGGAGACTGGCGAATGGAAACTGATGGTTGCCGCCGGCGAGAAACTCCCGCCCGAGGGAATCTACGTCACCTTTTCCGCCAGCACGATCCCCCAGGCGCCGCCGTACCTGAAACTGGACGCCACGCCCACGGTGACGCCCGTCGTCGGACCCGGCGATGGCCCCTGCATGGTTGCGCCGCGGGGTTCGCCGTCCAACACGCCGACGCCGTCGGGGTCGCCGTCTGCTGAGCCGACGGAAACGGCAACGCCGGCCGTGTCTGAGACACCCACGGACACGGCGACGCCGCCGCCAGAACCCACACCGACGGGGAGCCTGGCCACGCCCACGGCTTCCGCGGCGCCGGAGGCCACCCTGCCACCGTGTGCAAGGCCCAGCGCCACGCCCGCCGGAGAAACGCCGGCGCCATCGCCCCAGGACACGCCTACGCCCGAACCTGCTGGTACGGAGAGCCCTGCGCCCACGGACACGGCAACACCGGCCCCTACTGAAACACCAACGGAAACGCCGCCACCCGACACGCCGGCGCCGGATACGCCTACACCAGAACCAACGCCAACCCCCTAGCAGGGGCGGCTATTCAAGGTCTTCGCGCGCGCGCCGCTCGCGCATCATTTCGAAGAGCAGGTTCTCGACAACCATCAGGAGGAGCAGTACCTGCCGCTGCTGGCGACGCGACATGCGGCCCAGCATTGCGAGGAGTTCGGGATCGATCTTCTCCGCGAGCGCCCGCCGGCCTTCTCCGAAATCAGCCATCTGTCAGCCTGGGAGTCGCGCGAAGCCCAGTTCGGCGGCGAGCGCCGCCGGTGAGCGGCTCATGGTTTCGTCTGCGGCCAGGAGGTCGGCGATACCTTGAAGGAGTGACAGCAACCGCCGCTGGCGGTCGCGCGGCAGGCCGGCGAGGTAGTGCAGTAGTTCGGGGTTGACCGTCGCCGCGTAATCCTGGTAGACGCGCCGGAGAGTGCGCACCGTGGGATAACCCGCAGCCTCGAACAGCTCGTCGGCATTGACACGCATCGCCTTCGCCACGCGCAGCAACACGGCGGCGGACGGGTTCTTCACTTCGCCGTTCTCAAGCTGCGAAAGGTAACCCTGGCTCACAGCTGAGTCTTGCGCGAGTTGCCCCTGCGTCAGGCTGCACTCCTCCCTTAACTGCCGGATCCTGTCACCCAGATTCATGGTCTACCCATCTCAATCCAGGCGGTGTGATTGTTGAACGCTCTCACAGAAGTTGTCAACTTACCGCCGCCAATATTCCTGTTTATCGCGTCGCCACACGGGCACGCTTGCGGCCGCCATGCGATGCCCTGGGGCCTGCCGGCGCCGGATTCGTCTCCCGCTGGTCCAGCCCCTTCAGCAGCTGCAGCAGCGACGCCTGCTGTTCCCGCGGGAAGCGCGCCAGGAACCGGAGAAGCTCCGGGTCCACGGTGACCTCGTACTCGTCGTCGCCGTCCTCGCCCTGGGCGCCGTACCCGGCCGCCCGCATCAGGATCCGCGGGTCAACATGTAGCGCCTGGGCCAGGCGGAAGATCACGGCCGCACTTGGGTTCTGGACTTCGTCATTCTCCAGCTGGGAGAGATAGCCCTGGCTCAGCCCGCCATGCGCGGATAGCTGGGCCTGGCTCATCCCCAGTTCTTCCCTGAGTCCCCTGATTCGCTTTCCAAGTGGCATGACAGATTACCCCCTAAAACGCCTGCACGATGCGGATGGCCGCCGGGCCCAGGATCACAGCGAGGAACGCCGGGAACACGAAGAGCACCAGCGGAAACAGCATCTTGATGGGAGCTTCGTGCGCGGTGCGCTCAGCCCTCTGACGCCGACGCGTCCGGAGCTGCTCCGACTGCACCCGGAGGACCTGGCCGATGCCGACACCAAGCTGCTCGGCCTGGATGATCGAGTTGACGAAGCTGGTCAACTCCTCGACGCAGACGCGCTCGCTCAGCTCGGTCATCGCCTCACGCCGGAGTTTTCCCATCGCCACGTCGCGCAGCATCCTCTGGAGTTCTTCGGCCAGGGGCCCTTCGCCCTTTTCGGCCACGCGGGCGAGCGCGGCGTCCAGGCCGAGTCCGGCCTCAACGCAGGTCGTGATCATGTCCAGGGTGTCCGGAAGCGCGAGGATCACTGCCTTCTGCTTCGTCTTGACCTTGCCCTTCAGCCACATGCGCGGAGCGCTGAAGCCAAGGAACACGAAGAGGACCCCCGCAAGTACCTTCTGGATGAGCGCGTCCCCGGGCGCGGAGACAAAGATCATGAGCGCCAGGGAACCGCAGCCGAAGATCGACACGGCCCAGAACGACAGGAACGTATTGAACCTCATCGGGTACCCGGCCTGGGCCAGCTGCTGCTGTACGTCTGCCAGGACGGACTGGGGCAGAATGCGGCTCACCAGCCGGGCCAGGCTCTCCAGCGTCGGCTTCAGAACGCGTTCCGAGAACGCAATGTCCAGGTCCGGACCGTAGTCCTCGTCCGACGCGGTGCGGTTCCTGAACTCCGCGATCCGGGACGCCATGACCGAGGTGCGCGCCCTGCCGGCGAACGACAGCGCTGCGAGGGATACCGTTCCAAAGAACCCGAGCATAATCAACGTGATCAGCATTGCTCTCTCCTAGACCTCGATCGCGATGATCTTCTTGATTGAGAAGTAGCCCAGGACCTCCAGTACAGCGGAGAACACGATGATCAGGCGGCCCGCTGTCGTCTCGAACAGCAAGCTCATGTAATCGGGGTTCACGACCATGAAGATCAGGAACATGAATACCGGCAACATGCCGATGACTACACCCGTCATCTTCTGCTGAGCCGTCAGCGTGTTGATCTCTCCCCGGATCCGTTCGCGCTCCCTCATCGTGTGCGCAACAGAGTCCAGGATCTCTGCCAGGTTTCCGCCGACCGCGCGCTGGATGTTAATGGCCGTGATCACCATGTCCATGTCTTTGCTGTCGATGCGGGCGCCCAGTGCCGCCAGCGACTGCTCGGCGCTCAGTCCGAGGTTTGCCTCGCGCAGCATGCGGCGCACCTCCATGCCCAGCGGGTCAGGCAGCTGCTTGCTGGCGAACTCGAACCCCTGCATGAGGCCGTAGCCGGACTTGAGTGAGTTCGAAACCAGCCCCAGGAGATCGACCAGCTGACCGTTTACCTGGTTCATGCGCTTCTTCCGCTGGTTGGACACCCATTGCGCCGGGAGCCAGTAGCCGACGATCGAAAGACCGACGCCCAGCCCCAGGTTGAAGATCGAGAATCCGAATACGAACGGGGCCAGGAGGAAAACGCCGGCCACGCACCAGCGGATCATGTAGTACTCACCCACGCGCAGCGGGATCCCCGCGCGCTCGAGGTGCAGTGCAACTTCGTCCGCACCCTTGCGGCCCTGGAAGAACGCCGACAGGATGGGAAGACCGCTGTACTCTCGCTGCTGCTTCAGGTGCGCCTCGGCGGAGGGCTCAGCGGCAACTGGCGCGTCCACCGACTGAAACGCGGCCAGCCTCTGGCGCATGGCTTTCGAGTTCAGGTCCTTCTTGCCCGCCCCCAGCGACAGCATGAAGACGAAGAAGGTGAGGAAGACGAAAACGGATATGACGATGACGACGGGATCCATGGCCTATGCCGCCCTCTTTAGGAAGATCCCATCGGGCAAGTCGATCCCCGCCGCCTCGAAGCGGTGCGTGAACGTTGGGCGGATGCCCGTGGGCGTCATGATGCCCACGATCTTGCCGTCCGAATCCACTGACGTCTGCTGGAACTTGAACAGGTCCTGCAGGGTGACGATCTGCCCTTCCATACCCGTGCATTCCGTGATGGCGGTGACCCGGCGGACACCGTCCGACCCGCGCTGCAGCTGGATGATCAAGTCCAGCGCAGATGACATCTGCTCGCGGATGGCGCGGTCAGGCAACTCCAGGTTGGCCATGAGAACCATGTTCTCGACACGAGAAAGCGCGTCACGGGGAGAGTTGGCGTGAACCGTGGAAAGCGAGCCCTCGTGGCCGGTGTTCATAGCGTTGAGCATGTCAAACGCCTCGGAGCCGCGGACCTCGCCGATGATGATCCGGTCCGGCCGCATGCGCAGGGAGTTGCGCAGCAGGTCGCGCTGGGCGATCTCGCCCTTGCCATCGATGTTGGGGGGGCGCGCTTCCAGCGCCACCACATGCGGCTGCTGGAGCTTGATTTCAATCGGGTCCTCGATCGTCACAATGCGCTCGCTCTCGGGAATGAACGCCGAGAGGGCGTTGAGGAAAGTGGTCTTACCGGTACCCGTACCGCCGGAGATCAGGATGTTCAGCTTGACCTTGACGCAAGCTTTCAAAAACTCCGCCATCTCCGGGATCACAGACCCGACGGCGACCAGGTCCTCCATCTTGAGCTTGTCTGCGCGGAACTTTCGGATGGTGATCGTCGGGCTCTTCGGGGAGATCGGCGGGATGATCACATTAACGCGCGATCCGTCTGGAAGTCTCGCGTCCACCATCGGCGACGATTCGTCTACGCGACGGCCGATCGGCGCGATGATGCGCTCGATAACCCGCATGATGTGGGCGGTGTCGCGAAAGCGGACGTCGCTCAGGTAGATGATGCCCTCACGCTCAAAGAACACCTCATCCGGGGCGTTCACCATGACTTCCGAGATCGACGCGTCGCGGAGGAGTGCATCGATCGGCCCGAGGCCGACGACTTCATCCACCACCCGCGAAACGATCTGGTCGCGGGTGATCCCGCCGACGTTGGGAAGTTCCCGGCGCAGGACCGTCTCCGAGGCCTGCTCAACAACCTTCCGGCGCTCTTCAGCGGGGATAGAGGCGATCTGCTCCGCATCCAGCTCATCAATGAGGATCTGGTGCATGCGGAAGATCAGCTGCTCCATGTCCTCGTTGTATCGCCCCGGGGTCGTGCGCGACGCAGTGCCGGCGCCGGGGGCGCCGGGGCGTGACGGGTTGTATCGTCCAGGCTGCCAGGACGTCATAGTTGTTTACTCCACTCCAGCTTCTGCTTGTTCCTGCACGTTCCCCAGGATCCGGCTGAAGATGCCGCTCTTCTGGGGCTCCTTCGGTTTGACGGGACGCTGGTTGCGCACGCCGCTGAGGGCGTAGGCCATCTCAACGATGCTTTCCGATGCCTTGGACTGCGGCTTCGCCACCACCACCGGCATCCCGAGCTGCGTTGCAGTGCTGATGTTGCGGTCGTAGGGGATTGACCAGAAGACATCCCGGCCCAGCATCCGCTTCACTTCCTGGGGCTGGACGTTGCTCGCTTCATTTGTCGCGTTGATGACGAGCTTGATCTTCTCCTGGGGGAAGTTCCATGACCGCAACATGTCCACCGCCAGCAGAGTGTCCTTCAGGCTGGCCATATCCACCGTCGCCACCAGGACGACCATGGACGCCATCTCCAGCGCCCGGGCGACGATATCGTTGAAGGTGCCCGGCGTGTCGAGGATGACGTAGTCGTAGGTCTGGGTCAGCACGTTGACGATGCGCTCGATGTGCCCGGCATGGACGTTGCGCCAGTCGGTCGGGCGGATTGGAGCAGGCAAGATGTAGACGCCGCTGTTGTGCAGGTAAAGGCATTCCTGCACCATTTCGCGGGTGATGTCGTCTTCGCGCACCGCCAGGTCCGCGATGCTCCGCTCCACGGGGATATCCATCAGGATGCCCACGTCTCCGAATCGCGTGTCCAGGTCGACCAGCACGGCCGACTGGTTGGTCTTCTGCACGATGGCCGTGGCCAGGTTGGTGGAGATCGTCGTCTTGCCGATGCCGCCCTTGGCGCCGAACACGGTGATGACGGTGCCGGCGGCCACCAGGTCTTCGGTATCCCCGGCGATCCGGGCGCGACGCCGCTCTTCCTGGGCCAGCACCGTGTAGATGGAGTTGACAATCTCCTCTTCCTTCACAGGCGCGAGGATGTAGTCGTTGACCCCGGCCAGCACCGCCTTCCGCATTCCCTGCGGATCGCGGATGGTGGAATAGCCGATGATCGCAGCGTTCGGGAGCAAGTCCTTCAACGCCTCAACCGTCTGCAGGGCGCGGATGATCGGCTCTTCGATGGCGATGACGACGACGTCGGGCTCCGAAGCCTTGGCGAGCGTCACCGCCTCAATGCCGTAACCCGCCTCGCCCGCCACCGAAAAGCCGGCGGAGGCAAGGAGCTTGTCTATGTCAGACCTGCTGTTCAGGTCTTGATCAATAATTGCAACGCGCGGATTACGTGTCATGACTCAATCACGAACCAGGGACTATGCCGCAGAGTGGGAGGCTGGAGTCCTGGCCGTGCTCGCCGAACGGGCGCAGCACGATCCAGAGCTGGTTGCCGACGCCTTCGCCGTTCACGTTCTGCTGCGCCGCGGCCAGCCACCAGGCCTCTTCCGGTGACACAGCTACCGTCGCGGTGGATGCGTCGCCCGCATTCGAGGCCGCCGCGATCGCGCCGGCCTCGCCTTCGCCCGCGGACCCCTTGAGGGATTCGCCCGTGGCCAGCACAAGGACATCCTGCAGGACGTAGCACGCCGAACCCGGCGTCAGCATGTCGGCGCCGGCGTTTTCCGGTTTGGCCCCGCTGAGGACGACGTCCACGTAGTCACCCGGGCGCGCCAGTCCGCCAACGGAACCGACCTTGGTTGTATATATGGAGAAGGCGCGCTTTCCTTCCGGGATCACCAGCGACAGCGAAGCGTTCTCACCGAACGCCACCTGCGCCGCGTCACCGGTGGCCGCAACCTTGGCGGGTAGCACCTGCTCGCCGGCGACCACCTGGACCTGGGCGATCTGCCCCACCACCTGGTCAACCTTCGTGAAACCGCCTTCCACCACGGCCTCCGTCGGCAACTGCTTGACGGTGACCATGTCCGCGGTCACCCGTGTCAGGGCCGGGATATCCGTGGTGGCGACGACAACGCCCAGCGTGGGCCCGCCGGAGCTGCCACCGCCGTCCTTGTCGAGCCCCTTCAGATAGACCCCTACCAGGGCTGCCGTCACCAGGCCCAGCACCAGCGCGAGCAGCAGGAGCGTGCGGTTGCTCGCATCGCGAATAGCCAAGTTCTTAATCATGCGAATCCCCTTGTCTTTGTGGTCTCTGGATCACAGGTGTCGAAATAAATGACGCCGGTCATGCCCTATCGTTACCGCAATTTGTCGGCCCTTCATCAAATCAGCGCGGCGCGCCAGGTGGGGGGCTGACGACTTCGAATCCAGCGAACTCACCGGAGCGATAGTGGCCCGGCAGATTGCACAGTATTACGTAACGTCCCGGGGCGATGGGGTCGATCTCGAACAGCTCGTAGCCCCCGCTCGTCGCCGGCTCGGTGGCGTACATGAGGTCACCGCCGGTGATGACCTGGTCCGTGGCCCAGTCCACCGGCAGAGCCGCCGGGTCGCCGGGCCAGCGGACCACGGACACCTGGTGTTCCTCGTCCTCGCCGTCAAACCAGACATCGAAGTACACCTCCTCCGCCTCCATGACGGAATCGGCGATCGTCAGCCTGCCGTTGGAGACGTGCACGGTGGTCTTCACGGCTATGAGTCCCGGCAAGCCGTCGTTACCGTCGGGATTCGGGGTGCGGCGCGGAATAGCAGTCGGCGTGGCCGCCGGGGTGGCGGATGGCGGCGCGCCCGGCCGAGGAGGCGGGCCCCCCTCGGGCGTGGTCGTCGGCGCCGGCTTCGCCTCTCCCGAAGCGCAGGCAGCCAGCAGAAGGGCCCCTCCCATGATCAACAGGATCGGGATCTTTGCGGGTTGCATATGTCCTTGGCTCTGGGCCATCTTCTGTCCTTCCAGTAACACCGGCCGCTTCGCAGGTTGTCGTCGTGAGGAAGACGCCCGCGCTGCAACGCCGTTACAGGCGCCGCCTTGCGCGGCCGGTCCGGGGACGGTCTACTCGGCGAGCACGGTCTTGGAATCGAACAAGCCAGATTGATCGTGAATGAACGTGGCGTCGGCACCGCTGATCTTGATCATCCCGGAGAGGATGTTCATGTTCGCGGTGCCGCTGGCGGTCACGATCACCCAGGCGAGGTCATTTGCCGCGTAGAACGTGCCGGAGAGGCCGTTGATTCCGTTTCCCGGCCCCAGGGTGATCGCCGTCGCGCTGGCCCGGTCCTGGAACACTGTCATCCCCCGGTAGGGGCCGTACATGAGCGGGCCCAGCGTGACGGACCCTGTGGTCGTGATCGGCATCGTGCCAAAGGCCGAGTTCGCGGACTTACTGTTGTAGATGAGCACGTGTGGCGCCGTCAGCCTGGCACTTTCCTTTACAGTGAATCCACCTCCAGCTATGTAGTAGATGCCTTCCGCCAGCGTCACATTGGCGGTTCCCCTAAGCGTTATCCCACCGTAGTAGACGCCGGGCTGCAGTGTTGCTGTCCCGCTCGATATTGTCAGCTTGGAGGGAGCGGCTGCGCTGCCATTCCTGACGGGCAGCGTCGCGATATCGGGCGGCAGAAGATCTGCCGCGGGGTCCGGGATCGGCTGCTGGTGGATGTAGGGGTCGGGCGTTACCCAGCTGGACGGGTTGCAACTGCCACCGTCTACTTCCCAGCCACCCACGACGTAGATGGCTTCGGCCTGGATGCTGCCGCCTCCAAACACATCGAAGGCGTCGCCCGAGGCGCACTTGCCGGGCTCGCCGGCGTGGGAAAGATTGCAGGAGTTAGTGTAGATGGCGCCGTTCACGATCAGGTTGCCGCCCGCGTCGATCAGCAGGGTGTGGTTCTTACAGTCATCCCGCAGGGACCCGAAGACCAGCGGGATCTCCTCCGCGGATGTGGCGCCGCCCACAGCACGGGCGCCCACGCTCCAGAGGGAGTCGTTCACGACGCCGCGGAGGACCGGCTCTTTCCCGCGCGACACCAGCACCTCCACGAAGGCTGAATCGCCCTGGTGTGGCCCGCTGAGGGGCGGGATATTAACGGTGATGTCGGAGTCGGCGACGGTGTAGCCGTTGAGCGACAGGTAGTTCAGCGCTTCGCTGCGCGCGGCATCCACGGAGCCGGTTTCCGCCAGCTCCTGGGCGGCGGCGAGGGCAGCGGCGTCCGCGGCGTTCTGCGCCTGGCGCCGCTCGTCGTACGCAAGCCCCGCGTCGATCACCATCGCGCCGATCGCAACAAGCGCCGCGATGGCGAACGTGAAGACGACCAGGGTCTGACCGAATTCAGTGTGAATTCTCTGCCGGATGCAGCGTTGGGGCGACTGCATATCGCGACCTCCTGACGTATTCAGGGCCGTTACGGCCCCGCAAGTTCGGGGACCCCGAGCTTATTCGATCCGCATCTTTGCGGTGGAGCTGAAGACGATGTCCGGGCCGATGGTATCGCCCGACACGAACCCCATGATGCTGGAGAGCGGTGTGATCAACTGGTAGTCGTAGTCGACCTTTACCGTGACCGACTCTCCCGGAGCTCCCTGGGCGTTGGTGACTGTTGAGGTCAACTGGGCGGCGTCCAGGGATGCCGCCGTGTCAGTGACCTTCGCCTGGATCGTGGCGGAGTCGGCGCCCACCGCGCCCACTCGCGCCCCCTCGCGGGCGGCATTAGTGACGGTTATCCAGGCGTGAAACCCCATGCCGAAGTCGACGATTGCGAACACCAGAAGCAGGAAGATCGGCACGATCAGGGCGAATTCCACCATCGCCTGGCCGCGCTCCCTCACATCCTTCGGCTTGCGGACGAGTCTTGCGAGCTTCATGTTTGTTCTCCGATGGCCCTTACCTGAGTCCCTCTTGTTCAGGCGAACGGGCGGACCCGCCGTGGCGGGCCCGCCCTGCACCTGTACTGGATTGCCTTAGCCGCCGAGGGCGGTCGTAATGTCGTCCAGCTTGCCGCTGATGAGCGTGCCCATCAGGGTCAGCGCGGCGATCGCTACCACCGCGATCAGACCGAGGATCAGACCGTACTCCGCCAGAGCCTGGCCTTCCTCGTCCTTGGCGCGGACGAACAAGCGAAGGATCGCCTCGTTAATGTTGGAGAGCATCTACCCTCCTCCTTTCCCTTTGTGTTGACTGGGTGACTTGTTGGCTTGTGTTTGTCCGGACACTTTCCGATAGCTAAGATGCTGCCCCGTTTCCCCTGTTACAGGCGCTCCTTATGTCGCCAGCCTTTTTCACCGTGTCGTCACCGATTCGGGTTGAAAGGCCGTTAACCCGGAGCGGTCACTTCCCAGGAAGCCCATTGGCCCTCAGAATCACCTGGTAAGACGGCGCGCCCGGGCACCCGTTGCTCTGCCAGTTACGAATCGGCCCGCGCGGGCGTCTGTAGCGACTGATGGAACTTGCTCTCTGCATCGCGTTCGGGCTGGCCCTCGGCCACGCTATGGACCTTAACTTTCTCCGCTTCTACACGGACGAACCGGTCGGCGGTCCACTGTCACGCTGCGCCAATTGCCGGTCGCCGTTGCGCGCCCGGTTCGCCCTCCCGCTGGCCGGCTGGCTCGCCGCCGGCGCCCGTTGCCCGGACTGCGGGCGGTGGCTGCCGGTGCGAGCGGTCCTGCTCCCACTCGGCGGCGCCGCCCTGGCCGCCGCCTCGTACTTCGCCTCCGACGAAAACCTGGCCGGAGGGCTCATGGGCGGCCTCTTCCTCACGGTCTTCCTGACCCTCACCTTCACCGACTTTGACCGCCGTCTCCTGCCCAACCGCATCGTCTACCCATCGACGCTGATCGCGATCGCCCTGAGCTGGGCCTGGCCGGACAGCGGGACTGCGGAGGTGATCGCCGGCGGTCTGATCGGGATAAGCATCGGAGTCGTCCTGTTCCTCCTGTCGCTGCCCTTCGGGGCCGGCGCGTTCGGCATGGGCGACGTTAAGATGATCATCCTCATCGGCTTCGTCGTCGGTGCTCCCGGGATCTTCGTCGCCGTGTTCGTCGGAACTCTCGCAGCGGCGGCCGTCTCCATCCTGCTGATCGCCACCAGGATCCGGGGGCGCAAGGACCACATCCCCCACGGCCCGTTCCTGGCGCTGGGCGCCCTTGTCGCCACGTTCTGGGGCCCCGAGATCTGGGACGCCTACACCGGCCGGTAGCCCGATGCGCCTGGCACGGCCGGCTTGACCGTGCCTCTGTTTGCCATACGATAGAGCGCGTTGTGCGTAACGCGGTGAAGCGTGGACCTTCAGCTCTCCGGTAAGGTCGCCGTCATCGCCGGGGCTTCGCGCGGCATCGGCCGCGCGTCGGCGCAGGCGCTGGCAGGTGAGGGCTGCCACCTGGTGCTCGCGGCACGGGGCGAAGATGCCCTGCGGGAGACAGTCGATGCGGCCGGTGCACTCGGCGTCGAAACGGCTGCGGTCGCGGCGGACGTCACCCTGCCCGAAGGCGCGGAGCAACTCATCTCGACCGCCGTGGATCGCTTCGGGCGCGTCGACGCCCTCGTGACGAGCATTCACTTCTCCGCCCCCGGGTTCGAGGACGCTGTCTGGCACGAGTCGATGGGCACGCTGTTCCTGCCCGCGGTCCGACTGGCTCGTCTCTGCGCCGACCGAATGAAGGCGACCGGCGGCGGCTCGATCGTCCACCTCTCCTCCATCTGGGGAAAGGAAGCCGGAGGCCAGCCCGGCTACAACGCCGCCAAGGCCGCGCTCATCAGCAGCGCCAAGTCGATGGCCCGCGCTCTCGCTCCGGACGGCATCCGGGTCAACACGGTCGCTCCAGGATCAATCAGCCACCCCGGCGGCAGCTGGTGGCGACGCCAGCAGGAAGACCCGGAAGGGATGGGACGGTTCGTGAAGGAGAACATCCCGATGGGCCGCTTCGGTACAGCCGAGGAAGTGGCGAACGTCGTCGCCTTCCTCTGTTCGCCGCGCTCGTCCTGGGTTACCGGCGCGACGATCGTGGTAGACGGCGGGCAGAGCTGGTCGAACATCTGATGACAACGCTCGAAGACCTGCGCGTGCTGGACCTGTCCAACAGCGTCGCCGGCGCATACTGCACGAAGCTCTTCGCGGACCACGGCGCCGATGTCATCGTCGTCGAGCCGCCCGGGGGTAGCCGCCTGCGTGAATTCGCGGACTGGTTCCGGCTGGGCACAAACAAACGAAGCGTCACGCTCGACATTGGAACCGAAACCGGGCGGCGCCTGTTCCGCAAGATGGTGGAGCAGGCAAACGTGGTGGTGGAGAGCTTTGCAGGCGACCGGATGGAAGCAATGGACCTCGGGTACACGACCCTGTACGGCATCAAGCGCCGGATTATCCTCACTTCGATTCCATCGGACGCGGATGACCTGCCGCAGACAGGGCTACTGGCCGGGCTGAACGCCTTCGCTGCCACCGCCATCGCCGTGTACAACGCCGACGCTTACGAGGTGCCGCAACACATCGAGATCGCCGCGCAGGACTGCGCAGCGTTCGCGGCCGCATTCGCGGACCGGATCGAAGCACCACCCATCGAGTCGTCGCCCTTCCGCATGTCGCAGATTGAACGACTTTCGGGGCCGGCCCCGGCCACGGGCGAGCACAACCACGAGATTTACTGCGGAGAGATGGGCCTGGAAGCGGGAGACCTTACCCGGCTCCGCGCGGCGGGGGTAATCTGACGTGTACAGGCTACCCCTCTTTGACCACCGCGTGCTGGACCTCACCGACGGCGCGTCGGCGCTCACCGGCCGCCTCCTTGGCGACCTCGGCGCGGAGGTGATCAAGGTCGAGCCGCCGTCCGGGGATAGCCTCCGCGGGACGGACGGATTCCAGGCGCTCAACGCCAACAAGTACTGCTGCGCTTTCGACGTCTCGAAGCGACCGGACGTCCTCACCCGCCTGGCGGGGCTCTCGGACGTCCTCATCGCCACGGCGGGTTCGATCGCCAGCGAAGGGATGAGAAATGCCAACGAGGCTCTGATCCTCGTGCTCCTGCCACCCGGAGGCAGCCCAGCAGATGCCGTCGCTGCTGTGGGAGCCGTCGGTCTCGCCCTCTGGGACCGCCGCCGCACCGGACTGGGCGGCCTGATCGAAGTGACCGCGGATCACGGCGAGGCGACCGCAACCGACCGCGCGGCCGCCGGCGCAACCGAGCCAGTCTCGACCCTTACCGGAGTGACCGCGGTCCCGGCTTCGCCCTGGCGCCTCAGCGAAACGCCGCTGCACCTCCGGCTTCCCGCCCCCGCCCTGGGCGAGCACAACCGCTATGTGCTGGGTTCGCTGCTTGGCATGGCGGACCCGGAGATCGACGCACTCTCGCGTTAATCGGCATCGCCACCCACATTCTCAACAACCGGCTGCCACTCGCCCCTGTCACGTCCACCGGCTGGCCCCCATAATCATTGGCAGGATGGTGACGACTGCCCCACCAATGACGGGAGTCTCCGGGCGGCGCTGGCGATTGCGCGGGCGGTTTCCGGAAGACGCGCTCGGGGATGCCCCCTGGGAGCCGCTCATACGCCACCTCCTGTGGCACCGCGGGATCCGCAATGCTTCGCAGGCGGAGGCCTACATGTCCGCCGCCAACCCCCGGCACGACGCTTCGCTTCTCCCGGACATCGGCCCGGCCGTCGAGCGCCTGTGGCGTGCCACGCACAGCGGTGAAGCGATCGCCGTCTACGGTGACTTTGACGTCGACGGAGTGACTGCGTCCGCCATCCTGATCGAGGCGCTGCAGGGCCTCGGCGCACACGTCGAGTCTTACATCCCCGACCGCTTCACAGAGGGGTACGGCGTCAACCCGCCTGCCATCGAGAAGCTGGCGGCCGGCGGGGTATCGCTGATCATCACCGCTGACTGCGGCACGGGTTCGGTCGACGAGATCGCGCTCGCCACCCACCTGGGCGCCGACACGATTGTGCTGGACCATCACACCGTCCCGCCGGAGCTTCCCAACGCGGTTGCCGTCATCAACCCAAAGCGGGCAGACAGCAGCTATCCTGAGCCCGAGCTGGCATCCGGCGGGCTGGCATACCGGGTGATGGAAGCGCTGTACGCCGCTGAGAACCGCCCCTGGGACGGCGGCCGTTACATCGACCTGGTCGCACTCAGCACGGTCTGTGACATGGCGCCACTCCGGGGCGAAAACCGCTGGCTCGTTCGCGAGGGCCTGCGTGCCCTGAATGCGACCGCGCGGCCCGGAATCCGCGCCCTCCTGGAGACCGCCAACGGGGGAACCGGCGGCGTGGGCACTGACACTATTGGCTACGCGCTCGGCCCGCGTCTGAACGCCGCGGGCCGGCTCGCCCACGCCCGCCTCGCCCTCGAACTGCTGCTGGAACAGGACGAAGACCGCGCGCGGGAGACCGCCGGCGAATTGAACCGCCTGAACCAGCTCCGCCAGGCCGAGACCCAGAAAGCGATGGACCTGGCGCAGGAGTTGCTGGCGGACGAGGATCCGGGCGCGCCCCTTATCTTCATCGGCCACCCGGACATCCCGTCGGGCATCGTCGGACTCGTCGCGGGCCGCCTCGCAGAGAGCCACAACAAGCCGGCGATCGTGTACGAGCGCGGCCCCGACACCAGCCGCGCCTCCTGCCGCAGCATTCCCGAGTTCGACATCACCGCAGCGTTGCGCAAGTCTGGCGATCTCCTTGTTCGCTTCGGCGGCCACCGCGCGGCAGCCGGGTTCACGGCCCGCAACGAGAACCTGGAGGCGCTGAAGGAGGCCATGGGCGCAACCACGGCCGCGGAGCTTGGCGGCATCGACCTGACGCCGGTTACCGAGATCGACGCGATGATCCCGCTCGAAAAGGTCAGCGGCAGGCTGTTCCCGCCACTGAAGCAGATGGCGCCGTTCGGCGTCGACAACCCGGAGCCCATGTTCTTGAGCCGGGGGGTAGAAGTGGCAGACGCCCGCACCGTCGGCAACGACGGGACTCACTTGAAGCTCAAGCTGAAAGCAGGACGCATCACCTGGCCGGCGATCGCCTTCGGTCTTGCCAACGGCGGCGACCACGGCCTGGAGGCCGGGCACAGGCTGGACGTTGTGTATACTTTCTCCGCCGATAGCGGCGCGGACCGGGGAATGGAACTTCGCATCGCAGACTACGCCCCATCTGCACCCTGATAACGCGGAAATGGAGGTGGCCCGATGTCAAGGTTCTACAACCGTCCTTCCAGGCTGATCCAGTTCAGCAACCGGCTGTTCGGCTGGCTCGCTGCCAGAGGCGTCGGGCCGCGAAAGACGGTTGACCTGGAGGTCCGCGGCCGGAAGAGCGGCCAGCCCCGGCGGACGGCCGTCAACATCGTTGAGGTCGAGGGGACACGCTACCTGGTCGCGCCGCGCGGCGACACGGAGTGGTCGCGCAACGCCCGCGCCGCCGGCGAAGGGGTCATCCATCGCGGCAAGCCGGAAAGCGTGCGCCTTTCGGAGGTGGCCGAAGGCGAGCGTGCGCCGATCATCAAGAAGTACCTCGGGGAGAACGCGCTGGTCACAAAGCGAGAGTTCGGCATCGAGCCCGACGCGCCTATCGCGGAGTTCGAGAGGATCGCCAGCCGGCACCCCGTGTTCCGGATCGAATCGGCCGGTTAGAGATCGGCCTGCATCGCGGTGACGTAGTTCCGGGCCGCTTCGTTCGTCGACAGGAACCGCCACTGCCACGACTGCCGCGCCTCGAAGTCGAAGTCCTCAACGGCGCACGCGCGGAAGCCAAACCGCTCGAAGAAACCGGCCGCTGACGCCGTGAACAGATACGCCCGTCGTGCGCCGCGGCGTTTCGCTTCATCGAGGGCGCGCTGCACCAGGTTCATGCCCTCGCCTGCTCCACGCAGAGCCGGGTCAACGGCCACAGACCGCAGCACGGACGATTCGCCGTACAACTCGATCCCGGCGCATCCAAGAACCCTCGCGTCCCGTTCGATCACCCAGAACGTTTCGAGCCATTCCCGGATCTCCAGCGGAGGCAGCGACTCCGCTTTCAACAGATCCTCGATCGCCGGCACGTCCTCCGGGCGCGCGGGTCTCAGGGTGGCGCGCGCCATCACGCCATCGCGCGGAGCAGCTTGATCCGCTCCGCGACCGGCGGGTGGGTGGAGAACAGGTTGTTCAGGAAGCTGCCGTGTTCCTTCAGCGGATTGGCGACGTACAGGTGCGCCGTCGCCTTGTTCGCCACCTCCAGCGGCTCGGGGTCCGCCGAGATCTTCTCCAGTGCATCGGCCAGCGCGTCCGGGTTGCGACACAATAGGGCGCCGGATGAGTCGGCCAGGTACTCCCGCTGCCGTGACAGCGCCGACCGCATGATGGAAGCGATGATCGGCGAGACCGCGATGAAGACGATGGCCACGGCGAGGATGACCAATCCGAGCGCGCCGCCACCCTTCTCTTTGTTGCTGGACCGGGCACCAGCGCCGTACCAGGTGAAGCGCAGCGCGTAGTCGGCCAGGAGCGCGACCAGGCCGATCAGCACGGCCACAGTGGTCATGAGCCGGATGTCGTAGTTGCCGACGTGGGACATCTCATGCGCCATCACCGCTTCCAGTTCACGTTTCTCCAGCTTGTCCAGCAGCCCTCTGGTCGCGGCGACGACGGCGTTCTCGGGGTTACGGCCTGTGGCAAAAGCGTTCGGCGCGCTGTCCTCGATGATGTACACCTTCGGCATCGGCAACCCCGACCCAATGCTCAGGTTCTCGACGATCCGGTAGAGTACCGGCGCCTGCTCCTTCGTCACTTCGTGCGCGCCGGAGATGGCGAGGACGGCCGCGCTGGACACGAAATAGAGGAAGATGCCGATGCCCCCGGCGAGGATGGCGGCGAACGCTCCCATCTGCACGACCAGGGGCCAGTCGGCGGCGGGATCGTAGCCGGAGTTAGCCGTGAGCAGGACGCCAATCGCCAGGAAAAAAAGGGTGGTGAATACGACGAAGGCCATCAACAGGAGCAGCGTCCGGCGCTTGTTGGCGCCGATCCGGTCGTAGATCAACACCCGCTCTTCCGGCGTCGGCGGCGCAGCCGGCGTGAACGGCTCGTCATCTCGAACGGAGAGCGGAGCGGCCGCCGCGGGCATGGCACTCCCGGCGCCGGAAACCAGGGGGCCGGTCAGCCCCGCTGCAAACAGGTCTCGCGCCGACACCGGGCGCTGGGGGTAAAGGTGGCGCTCCATGGACGCCGCAGCCTGCCGCTCGACATCCGGCGTCCAGGTCAGAGGCTGGACCGGCGTCCCGTCCGCGATGTAGCCGTACCGGTCATCCGCCGTGACCACGTAGAGGAACGGACCTTCGTCCCGGGATACGACGAGCCTGGACCCGGCGGGCAGCGTCTCCAGCACTGGTGATCCGGCATCGGCGCGCTCCAGCAGAGGCGTCTCAGCGGAAACCTGGAATGCCGACCGGCCGGCGTCGGCGGCGCCCTGCGCGGTCCGATCGTCTTCCATCACGGCGCCTCAGCGATGTTGTTCCGTGCGATCAGTCGCCCGCCCTTGCGCCGAAGTCAACCTTCACCTCGGCGCGCCCCTCTTCGTCCGCCTCGAAAAACTCTTCCGGCGTGAAGCCGAACATACCGGCGATGATGTTGGACGGTACAGTCTGGATCCGGTTGTTGTAGTCGAGGACGTTGGTGTTGTAGAACTGCCGCGCGAAAGCGATCTTCTCCTCGATGTCGGCGAGCTCCGCCTGGAGCTGGCGGAAGTTCTCCGCGGCCTGGAGCTGCGGGTAGTTTTCCGCCACGGCGAACAGGTGACGCAGCGCGCCTGTCAGCATGTTGTTCGCGGCGGCGGCGTCTCCGGGCGTACCCGCCTGTTCGAGTTGAGCCCGGGCGCGAGTCACTTCTTCGAACGTTCCGCGCTCGTGCTCGGCATATCCACGGACGGTCTCCACGAGGTTGGGGACCAGGCTGGCGCGGCGGCGGAGCTGGACGTCGATGCCGGACCACGCCTCCTTGCAGCGGTTGCGCGACCGCACAAGGCCGTTGTACATCCCGACAAATATCAGCCCGGCGACAACGACGATGACGACGATGATTGCGAGAACGATGAGAGTGCTCATTCACTCCTCCCGGCCTTGCGGGCCCAGCCGAAACCGTCCAAATCCACCGAATTGTAGCACGCGCGCTTCACTTGACCCGCGCCCCCTGACCCCGCGACCCTTGCAACATGCCCCTGCGCGTTCGCGACTTCATGGCCGTCCTTCACGACCGCACCCTGGAGCTACTGCCGGATGAACTACGCGCTGCATGCACCTCGCGCGTCCGCTTTGTCTGGTTCCAGGCCCACTTCCACAGCCCAAAGGTGCACTACGAAGTCTGGCTCGCACGCAAGACTGAGCGGATCGAGATCGGACTGCATTTCGAGGGCCCCCGTGAGTTCTCCTATCGCTGGGCGGAACTCCTCGCCGGGCATATGGAAGAGGTCCAGGCCAATCTCGGACCGGAGTTCGAGCTGGAGGAATGGACCGCCTCGTGGGCCCGCCTTCACACCACCGTGCCTTACGACCCTCCTTCCGAAGAACTGGCAGAAGACCTCGCACAGCGCTTCGCGCGCTTGATCACCGTCTGTCAGCCGATCATCGAGATGGAACGCGGCAACGTGCCGGCCGCATTGGAGCGGGCCGATGACGGTAGAAAGCCCTCAATGCGAAGCCGTTTCCGGAACAGGTCGTCGAGGCGACACAGCTAGTCGAGAAGCCTGCGCCACTTCATGACGTCCGCGGGGTCCAGCCGCTGGATGTCCGGCACCTGGTCAAAGCCCCTGTCCGCCGACACAATCGCCGTGGCGCCGACGCGCTTCATGACCGCTACGTGCACCAGGTCGCGGGCGGAGAGCTGCGGATGGATATCGGCCAGATGTCCGGCGACTTCGGCGTCGGAAGCTAACACCGGCTCGGTCCAATTGCGAAACACGTCTATCAAATCGAGGTACTTCGGTTTCGCCAGTTCCCAGATCCGCAGCGACATGTACCGATGCAGCAATTCCTGCAGGACCTCGGCGTTGATGAAGTACCTCTCCGGGTCGCCCTGGGCCAGTCTGAACACTTCGCGGCTGGGGTCACGCAGGGAGTGATCGCGGCCCCACGCGTAGATCGCGACGCTCGTGTCAATAAATATCCGGGAGGTCATATGTAGCATCGAGCTGCCGGCTCAGTTCCTCGGGGTCGGGAACGTCGTCAGGGAGTTCGCCTGTCAGCATCCGCTCCACCAGGAGCCGTCGCTGCTCGATCCGCCATTCTTCGTACAGCTCGTCGATCGCCCGCCTGACCGCATCCGAGGCAGTAGTCTCGTAGTGAGTTGCCAGTTCCCGGATCTTCATCCGGTACTCGTCGCTTAGCCTGATCTCGAATCGCTCGCTCATGTCCGTACGCTTGCCGTCCGTACGACCAGTGTACGGACGTTACAGCGAATCGTCAATTCTCATATCCTGCACTGGTATAATGGCGCCGCGCTCCAACTGGTCCGCGCTACGTCCCAGGTCACCGAGAGGCGCTTCGTGGAAGACCCGATCCTGGAGGTCCAGGACCTCCGCGCCGAATACCAGACCCCGGAAGGCATCGTTCGCGCCGTCAGCGGTGTCAGCGTCCGTTTGTCCCGGGGCAAGACGCTTGCCCTCACCGGCGAGAGCGGGTCCGGGAAGACGACAGTCGGACTGGCGATATTGAACCTGATCCCGCACCCGGGAATCATCACCAGCGGCAGCGTCCTGTTCAAAGGCCGGGACCTTCTCTCGATTGAGCCGGAAGAGCTGCGCAGGGTACGCGGCCGCGAGATCGCGATGGTCTTTCAGGATGCGTCCACCAGCCTCAACCCTGTCCTCTCCATCGGCCAGCAGGTCGAAGAGGCGATCACCGCCCACCTGGAGGTCGACCGCCGCGAAGCGAAGCGCCGCACCATCGCCGCCCTCGAGCGCATGGGACTTCCGGAGCCGCAACAGATCGCCAGGCGTTACCCGTTCCAGCTTTCCGGCGGCATGGCTCAGCGGGTGATGATCGCCATCGCCACCGCCCTCAACCCGGAGGTCCTCGTCCTCGATGAACCGACCTCAGCGCTCGATGTCACCGTGCAGGCGGCGATCATCGACGACCTCCTCCGCCTGCAGCGCGAGCACAACACCTCGATCATCCTCATCACGCATGACCTGGGCCTGGTCGCGCAGGTCGCCGATGACGTCGCTGTCATGTACGCCGGCCATGTCGCCGAGTACGCAGACGTGCGAACGCTCTTCGAGAGCCCGCGCCATCCTTACACCTCTTCCCTCCTGGCCAGCCGTCCGCGCCTGGACCGGGATGACCGCGAGCGCCTCACGGTCATCAAGGGAACGCCGCCATCGCTCATCGACCTCCCGGACCAGTGCCCGTTCCTTCCGCGCTGCCCGAAGGCGATAAGCGAGTGCCGCGCCGAACCGGCGCCACCGCTGTCCCAGATCGGCTCGTCCGGCCATCTCGCGGCATGTTATAACCCGATGTACCAGGGCGAACTGCATCCACAGGCCGTGGGGGAATCCTAGTCATGCCATCTGACCCGATTCGCGATATCTGGAACCGCATCCGCGGCTGGGGCCGCAAGTTCGAGGAGGAGATCTACGACTTCACCGAGGAAGACGCCGAAAGTGAGGAGGAGCCCCGCGGCCGAAACACGCTGATCGCCCTCACCAACGGCTTCTTCACAATGTGGCGTGCGACCGGCGCCAACATTGCCGAGCGCACACTTGGCGTCCTTGGATTCGCGGGCCTGCTCTGGTTCGTCATCATCGACCGCGGCTTCGGATTCCGGAAGTGGTGGTTCGGCCTGCCCGCCGCCACGTTTGCCGT
The DNA here is from genome assembly GCA_037441345.1 of Chloroflexota bacterium. GTDB lineage: Bacteria > Chloroflexota > Dehalococcoidia > SM23-28-2 > RBG-16-64-32 > DATKKM01. Next base: position 66,074 of record JBBISJ010000001.1, on the reverse strand, counting down.
CATCTGGTTCGTTCCCGGTCTCATCGCCGCCGCCTGGACGATGGGCGTCAACATGGGCGCGGGCAACCTGAGGCACTGGCGCGCCTGGCCGCTGACCCTCGTCTTCGGACTGACAGGGCTCATCGCCTTCCGCGGCGTCTTCAGCGGCCTGGCGCGCAAGGAGCTGCGCCCCCGGCCAGGGCCTCGCCCTGATCGCCCTGCCCCGTAACCCCCATCCCTGCTACCCTTTCACCATTCACACTTCACCATTCACTATTCCGCCAGGAGTCCTCCCATGCCCAACACCTACAAGATCGCAGTCCTCCCCGGCGACGGCACCGGCCCGGAGGTCGTCCGCGAGGGCCTCAAGGTCCTCGAGGCCGCCCAGGCGAAGCACGGCTTCAAGCTCAACCTGGAGCACTACGACCTCGGCGGCGACCGCTACCTGGCCACCGGCGACATCCTGCCGGACTCGGTGCTTGAAGAACTGCGCGGCTTCGACGCCATCTACCTCGGCGCCATCGGCCACCCGGACGTGCAGCCAGGCATCCTGGAGAAGGGCCTGCTCCTGCGCCTGCGGTTCGAGCTGGACCAGTACATCAACTTGCGGCCCGTCAAGCTCTACCCCGGCGTGGACTGCCCGCTCAAGGACAAGGGCCCGGACGACATCGACTTCGTCGTCATCCGCGAGAACACAGAGGGGCTATACAGCGGCATGGGCGGCTTCCAGTACAAGGGCACGCCGCAGGAGGTGTCGACCCAGATCCACGTGACGACCCGTTTCGGCGCCGAGCGCGCCATCCGTTACGCCTTCGACCTCACCCGCAAGCGGGACGACATGAAGCAGCTGCACCTCGTCGGCAAGACCAACGTCCTCACCTACGTCCACGACACCTGGTGGCGCGCCTTCAACGAGGTCGGCGATGCTGACTACCCGGACATCCGCCGCGAGTACGCCCACGTCGACGCCACCTGCATGTGGTTCGTCAAGAACCCGGAGTGGTTCGACGTGATCGTCGTCGAGAACATGTTCGGCGACATCATCACGGACCTGGGCGCGATGATCCAGGGCGGCATGGGCATCGCCGCCGGCGGCAACATCAACCCCCAGGGCGTCTCCATGTTCGAGCCGATCGGCGGCAGCGCTCCCAAGTACACCGGACAGGACGTCATCTGCCCCCTCGCCGCCATCGAGGCCGGCCGCATGATGCTCGAACTCCTCGGCGAGGACGCAGCAGCAGCCAGCATCCAGGCTGCCGTCGTCGCCGCCCTGTCCAGCAGCAAGATTAAGTCGCTCTCCGCCGGCAGGATGGGCATGGGCACGTCGCAGGTGGGGGACTACGTCGCCGGGCTGGTGTGAGCGGTCTATGATCGTAAGCGGGGACTACGGTCATGACCACAGAATCGAAGCCACTGACGCCGGGTATGAAGAAGCTGCGCAAGCAGATTCTTGACGCCCGTGCCCGCGCCGCAAAGTGGCGCGAAGATCACCCGGGCGAAATTCCACCGCTCGCCAGGGCACGAGGCCTATGGAAGGGTGCGAACTTCACCGACGAAGAGATCGAAGCCGCTAAGATCCGGGTTCGAGATCTCCCTGATTGACACACATAGTAGATACCCACGCCCTCGTTCGACTTCTCGAGAACTCCCCGGCCCTCGGTGGAGAGGCGAGCCGTGTCCTGGAGGACCCTGACAGTAACCTCATTGTCCCAACCATCGTGCACGCAGAGGCGCTATACATGAATGCTTCCGGGAAACAGGTGTGACCTGGGAACAGGTCGAAGCCTTCGTGCTGACCGACCGCCGCGTCGCTGTTACGGACTTGACGTTAGAAGTCGTACGCGGGTTGGACACAGGCCTCGAAATGCACGACGCGATCATCACGGCGACGGCCGCACTTCTTCAGGATGTGGTCGGCGAGGATATCGCCGTCATCACGCGCGACAAGGCGATCCGCGAATCGGGCCTGGTTCAAACCGTGTGGTAGCGTCAGTACCCCCCATTCATCAGTATCGGCAACCGCAGCGAAGCGGCGACCGGGACGCCTATTTCCGGCCGCCGCTTGCCGTGGGTGCGGCGCAGGAGGCCCCGGGAGGGGTGATCCGTGGCTCGCTCCCCGTCGGGGGCGGGCCGGAAGCCTCCTGTTACCCGCACTCTAGGACCCGCTCAGGTACGCGCGCATCGGAAGAAATACCCATTCTGCGGGAATTCCATCACGATCCGAAGCGGTCGCGGCGTCCCGACATGACCTGGTAGAGCTCGTGCTCGGGGAAACCCTCGCGCCGGTAACCTCGCGGTCCCTGCGCCTTCCCGAACACTGCCCGTCCGGCCAGCGACAGGGGCGCCGTCAGCACCCGGGCCACTCCGTCAAGCGACGGAGCCGGCACGTGGACCTTCGGGAGCGCTTCGTTCAGGACCTGGTGGTTGCTTGTCATCTCCTCACCTCTTTCCGGCTTTCGCCTGTGATGCCATCACCTTAGGTGAGAGGCGAAGAGGCCGGCATCGGCACGATTACCCATTTGCGTCGCCGCGCGGAGAATTCTGACCGTGGGTACTTCTACCCACCGGGACGTCTGGGTTGCCCGCCGCGTATTGGCGGGCCGCAGGGCTTTGGGGTCGGAGGCGCAGCCGACGCGGTTCTGTTCTTACGCCAATCCCCGCTCGAACGCGTAGGCGGTCGCTGCCGAACGGTTGTCGACCCGGATCTTGGCGAAGATGTTGCTCATGTGCCGCGCCACCGTCTTGGTACTCAGGACCAGCCGGTCCGCGATCTGCTGGTTCGTCTGGCCGCGGGCAACCAGCTTGAGCACTTCGACTTCTCTCTCGGACAGGCGGTCCGGGTAGACCGGCGCCGCTACCTTCACCGGCGCCGCCTTGATCGTCTCACCGAGTTGCGCCGCCTGCTCGCTGAGAGTAAGGGCCCCTTTGTCTTCAAACACCTCGCGCGCCCGGGACAGCAGATCCCGTGCCTCATCGCGCCGCGCGGCGCCGCCGGCCGACATCAGCTTTGCGTAGTCAAGACAGACGCGCCCCGCCTCCAGCCGCGCGCCTGATTCCGCCGTCACGGCGATCGCCTCCTGGAAGTGTCTTTCGGCTTCGTTCGCTCTGCCCAGCAACATGGACGTCGTACCCAGCAGGCGCGGCAAGCAGAACACCCAGCCCACCGTGAACACGATGCCTTTCTCGTACGCCCTGGCGATGCCACGTGCTGCGGCTTCCGCAAGTTCACGGCTCCCATCGAGGCCGGCCAGTTCGGCCATCACCCCGAACGATGGCAGCCAGGCAAAGTCGGGTTCGCGCCCGGTGAAAAGCGCCAGCGCCTGCTCCAGTTCAGCCTTCTCAGGCATGTTTCCTGAATACGCGTCCAGCAACGCCTTGTACAGCCGCACTCCGGCGCGCAGTACTACCCCCGGGTCTTCGAACACCAACCCCGGTTCGGTCAGCATATCGAGCGCGTCCTCCGCCTCAGTGAATTCGCCGCGCAACGCCCGCAGTCCTGCCACCGCCGGCAACGCCATGGGGCCTGCCCACGGGTATCCTGAGGAGCGCTGAACCGCCATCACAACCTCATGCGCGTAGTCCTCCGCCGCCCGCATTTCACCCCGCGCCACCTCCGCGCACGTCTGCGCCCCCGCCGCAATTGAGTACTGCGCCCAGTCGTTCATTTGGCGGAGGTGTTGCTCCCCTTCCTGCACCGCGGATTGCGTCTCGGCCAGGTGACCGGCCGAAACAAGCCCCAGGGGAATACGGGCAAGCGACCAGCTCTGTCTCCAGGGATCGTCCAGCCGCTTTGCGTACCGGAGACTCTCGCGCCAGTGTTCAACAGCATCGTCCACGTCGAGCGACTGGAGGCTCGTCAACGCGAGCGACTGGTGAGCGTCGGCGCAGATCCGGTCGTCCTTCAGCGCCTCCCCGATCTTCAGCGCGGTCGCCCCCGCTTCCAGGGCTTGAGGCATCTGGCGCGCCGTCCAGAACGCCTGGCTCATCACGGACATCAGTTCCCCCTTGAACTGATCTTCCTCCGGCGACAGGCTGGCCAGCACCTCCTCCATGGGCTTCAGATCCATGCGCCGCCCATAGCCAGCCACCTGAACCATCTGGGAGCGAACGTCCAGGCACAAAGCGTTGACCAGACCGCGGGTATCCCCTGCCTCCTTGAACCCGTCAATCGCCTTCTGGAGATGGTGCATGCAGGGGCCGATGTCCAGGTCGCGATAATGCGAGTAGCCGGCCATATAGCGCAGTTCCGCGTAGTCCCTCGGCGAGCACCGGCCCCAGCGTTCAGCCGCCGCCAGGGAGCCCTCGTAGTACATGGCAGCGTCTTCCCAGGCGAAGAGGCTGAGTGAACGTTCGCCCGCCTTCCGCGCGAACTCCATCGTGCGCTCCGCATCCGCCTCGGGTCCGGCGGCGATGAGATGCCGGGCAATCTCCGGGATGTGTTCATCGATCGCGTCGCTATACCGCTTCTCGAGCCTGTCCGCTATCTGCCGGTGCAGGCGCTGACGTCGCGGACCGATTACGCTCGCATGGCTGATGTGCCGGATCAGCGGGTGGCCAAACATGAACCGGCCACCGGAATACGTCAGCAGCCCATCCTCCACGCAGTCCTCCAGCGCCTTCAGCAGACTGTCGCCTATCTCCGGTAACAATCCCTCCAACAACGCAGCGTCGAAACTCCCGCCAAGTAGCGAGGCGACGCCCAGGAGGTCCCGCTGATCGTCCTTCATCCCTTCGACACGCACCCGGATCGCATCGGTCACTTCGGCAGGGAACTTGATCTCGTGCGCGGGCACGGTCGACACAAGCCAACCGGAGCGGCGCGCCAGGGCGCCGGCCCCGGCCAGGTAGCGCATCGCCTCCTGCACAAACAGTGGATTGCCCCCCGTCACGCTGAAGATCATGGACACCAGCTGATGCGAGGGCTGAGGGTATCCGACAGTCCTGATCAGCGCCGCCACCTCCGCCTCGCCAAGGCCGCCCAAATCGATCGACTGACAGATCTGGTGGCGCATCCACCGTGCGATCACCTTCGCGACCCGGGGCGGCGAGTCCGCCGGCCGGTAGGTTGCGACGGCCAGAAGAGGGATGCGGCTGGAAGTCGATTGGTCGCTGATCGCCGAGACCGCACCCGTCAGGAGGTCCAGCGACGCCTGGTCAATCCAGTGCACATCTTCGATCACGACCACCAGCGGCCTTCTGCTGGCGCACTGGATCAGCAGCCTCGACACCGCCATGAACTGCGTCAGCCGCCCGGATTCCGAAACGTCTTCCGGCGTGGTCGGTGTATCAGGGCGATTGCCCCCGAGGATCCCCCGGATACTCTCGGCCTCATTCGCCTCCAGGCTGTCCAGCGCCCCGGGGTGACACGCCAGCACCCGGTCCAGCATCTGCGCCACCGGCAGATAGGCAGGTGGCGAGTGCTCGTAGCAGTTTCCGATCACGACATCCGCGTCGCGCTCCATCCGCGGCCGGAACTCAGTCAGCAGCCTCGTCTTGCCAATCCCCGCCTCGCCGCAGACAATCGCGAGCCGTGGATCGCCGGCCAGCGTCGCGCCGAACTGCTCGCCGAGCCACTCGCATTCGTGGCGGCGGCCGACGAGCGGCCTGCCCCCCCTGGAGACGGGCCGAGAACCGGGGCCTTCTATGTCGGCCAACGTGATCACCCCTCTGTACCGCGTAGGCGAATCGCGGCTGTAACCGTGCTGTAATCCTTACGGAAACGTTAAAGGCTGTCAATAGGAGCAGGCGCGACAACAATCAACCGGGAACCGGCGCGGTTCTTCGCTTTTTCACGCGCTTTGGGAGATTCCGGCGTCGTTCGCCTCACATCGCGTGGTGTCCCGCGTTCTTCCTCCGGGAACCACACCTAGTCGAAGACCACGGTCTTGTTGCCGTAAACGACGATGCGGTTCCGCAGGTGCAGGTCCACCGCTCGCGAAAGCACCAGCTTCTCCAGGTCGCGGCCCTTGCGCACAAGGTCGTCCACGGCATCGCGGTGACTGACCTGCGCGACATCCTGGGCGATGATCGGCCCCTGGTCCAGCTCCGCCGTCACGTAGTGCGCCGTGGCGCCGATGATCTTGACGCCGCGCTCATGCGCCTGGTGATAGGGGCGCGCACCCGCAAACGCCGGCAGGAACGAGTGATGGATGTTGATGATCCGCTGCGGGTAGCGCGCGACGAGCTCCGGCGTCAACACCTGCATGTACCGCGCCAGCACCACCAAATCGATGCGCTCCGCCTCCAGCAGTTCCAGCACTGCCCCCTCCTGGTCGACCTTCGTTTCCGGTGTCACCGGGAGGTAGTGGAAGGGCACGCCGAAATCCTCCGCCACAGGGCGGTTGTCCTCGTGGTTGCTGATCACCAGCGGCACTTCCGCCCGATACTCTCCCATCCGCCAGCGGGCGAGGATGTCGTACAGACAATGCGCCAGCTTTGACACGAACACGGCCACGCGGGGCACCTCGTCCGAGAACCGCAGCCGCCACGACATCCCGAAGCGGTCGGCCACCGGCCCGAACGCCCCGCCTATCTCCTCGCGCGACAGGGCAAAGCTGTCCAGCTCCCATTCCACGCGTTGCAGGAACACGGCCTCTTCCTGGTCCGTGTGCTGGTCCGCGTGAATGATGTTGCCGTTGTTCCGGTACAGGAAGTCCGAGACGGCCGCAACCAGTCCCTTCTGGTCGCGGCAGGAGATCAGGAGCGTGGCGGTGACAGGCGGTTGGGCCATTTGTGGCGAGTATCAGAGCGGCGCGGGTCGAGGGTCAAGGTTCGCGGGGGCGGATCTGTTCAGGCGGCACAATCCCGGGCGCCAGCCGGCCGTCATCGACCGGATCGCCCGCGGACAGCCGCAGCGGCACCACGCCCGCCCACACCGGCAGGCTGTAGTCGTCCTCGTCGTCTTTCGGCCCGCCCGTCCGGATCTTCGCGGATGCCTCCTCGATCGGCAACCGGATCACGGACGACGCCTTCAACTCCTGCGCGGTCGGCCGGCGCGCTTCCCCCCAGCGGCCCGGCTGGGAGTGCTCGGTGATCACCTCCAGGCCATGCAGTTTCTCGGCGGCGTCGGTCACCAGCGTTCCCGTGCCCAGCACCATCACGGAGCGGTAGTTCATCGAGTTATGGAACACCGAGCGCGCAACGACGACGCCGTCGATCAACGTCGCGGTAAAGCAAACCGGAACTCCTTCGGAAAGCCGGTGGATCATCCTGCTCGCGGAAGAGCCGTGGATGTACAGCGTCCTGCCGTCGCGCCCGAACGTCGTCGGGATCGCATACGGCTGCCCGTCCGCCTCGAAGGCGATGTGGCAGTACAGCGCCTCGTCCAGGATCGCGGCGATCGTCGGCCAGTCGTGGGAACCGCGCTCTGGCAGGCGGACGGGTGTGGTGCGGCGGGTCTTCAGGGTGTCAGACATGGGTGAAGCGCAGTATATCAAAGCATCTCGCTATACTGGTTCGGCTATGAACGAGTACTTCGACGCCAACCGCCGACGCTGGGACGAGCTCGTCCCGATTCACGAACGCTCGGACTTCTACCGGGCCCATGACTTCCGCAACGGCGCCGTCGTTCTGAACAACCTTGAACGCGGCGAGGTCGGCGACGTTACCGGCAAGACACTCCTCCACCTCCAGTGCCACTTCGGCCTCGACACGCTCTCGTGGGCCCGGCTCGGCGCTACCGTCACCGGCGTCGACTTCGCGCCGGCCGCGGTCGAGTCCGCCCGCCGTCTGTCCGCCGAAACCGGCGTGCCCGGCACGTTCATCGAGTCCGACATCTACTCCCTTCCGGGGAAGCTGAACGGGCAGTTTGACATCGTCTTTACCTCGTACGGAGCGCTCATCTGGCTGCCGGACATCGCCCGCTGGGCGCGCGTCGCCGCCCGCTACGTCCGGCCGGGCGGCTTCCTCTACCTCGCGGAGATGCACCCGTTTACGGGCATCTTCGAAAACGAGCCGTGGGTGACGGACTTCCAGATCGCTTACCCGTATTTCACACCGGAAGAGCCCCTGACCTTCGACGAAGGCGGCAGCTACGCCGACCCGGACGCACGGACAGAGCACACCCTCACGCACGAGTGGCCGCACCCGGTCGGCGCCGTCGTCACTGCCTTGATCGACGCCGGGCTCCGCATCGAGTTCCTCCACGAGTTCCCGTTCACCGTCTACCAGGCTTTCCCCTTTATGAAGCGCTCCGGCGATGGCTACTGGCGGCTGCCGGAGCACGCGGAGTCGGTGCCGCTCCTGTATTCCATCAAGGCCACAAAGCCAGCGTAGCCTGAATCCGCGAATCGGCTGTAAAGTAGAACGCTGGAAGGAGGGACGCACCAGATGTCCGCAGAAATAACCCCGTTCGTCCGCGAACTCATCTCCGGCAAGAACTTCGCCCACCTCGCCACGCTGATGGCTGACGGATCACCGCAAAACACAGCCGTCTGGATTGACATCGAGGGCGACAGGATCGTTGTCAATACCGCCGAGGGCCGCGCCAAGCCCCGCAACCTGCGCCGTGACCCGCGAGTAGCCATCTCCATAACCGATTCCGCCAATCCGTACCGGGCCGCCTTCATCCGCGGCCGTGTCACGAGCATCACGCCCGAGGGCGGCGACGCGGGCATCGACAGGCTCGCGAAGAAGTACATGGGGGTCGACACCTACCCATTTCGGCAGCCCGGAGAGGTTCGCCTCGTCGTCACAATCCAGCCCGAGCACATCTCCACGATGGAGGCGTGACGCGCAAACGAACACCGTCAATGACGCGGATCCGCTCCCGCCGGACGACGGCGGGATAATCTCGGGACGTCTGGCAGACCTCCTCGACGAGATGCTTGCCGGACGCGCACCCAACACCGGCAGGTTCTGCGGCAACTGCTACCACCCGCTCGCACCCGAGCGGACAGCCTGTCCATATTGCGCGACCGTTACCTCGGACATGCCGCCCGTTGAAACGGTCCCGCGACCGATTGTCGACGCGCACCGGCGGCGGCGCGGCCTGGAAGGCCGCGCGGTGCGGGGGATCGCCTGGGGCGGCCTGACCCTGGGCGTAACCCTGGCCCTCGTCCCGCTGGCGTTTGCAGGGGTCCAGTGGTGGACTGTCACGCTGTTCTTCGGGCTGATGATCTTCTTCTACGTCTTCTCCGCGAATCTGGCCAACAGCCTTGGCGACGCGCTCGGCTACCGCTGGGGCCAGGCCGAGTTCCGCCGCCGGTGGGAAGCCTTCGTTGCACAACGTGATCGCGGACACGGTTCCTGATCCGTCAACATACGCAGCCCCGAAACGGCTAACGACTCCGCAGTGGCCCGCGTTATACTTCCCAAATATCATTGCGCCACATCAAACGGAGGAGATTCCCGATGCCGACCCAAACCTCAAGGCGGTTGAGGCCGCTTGCCTTGTTACTCGCCCTGGCCGCGGTGTCACTTGCCGCTCTCATCACGCTCACGCCGGGCACAGCGCGAGCCGACCAGTATTGCGTGAACCTGAAAGGCCAGCTTTGCATCACGCTGACGCCCGACCCGGACACCAATCCCGTGGGCACCGACCACACCCTCACTGCCGCCGGAACCATCGACGGCAACCCCCTGGGAGAAGCAACCTTCGAGGTCGGATTCGCTGTGTACGACGGCCCCAATGCCGGACAGGGGGCGGTGATCACGATGGGCCCCGGCGGGACGGCGGACTTCACATACACGGGTTCGGGTGGACCCGGCACGGACAACATCCTGGCGGTATTCTGCGATTTCCCCGCTGAATGCCAGTCCTACGTGGATGACTGCGCGCAGAACGGCGCCGCCTGCGTTGATACGATCACCGGTTTCTGTGGCCAGCAGCTGGCCCGGGTACCCGGCGGCAGAGTTTCAGCCGGCCGGAATTTCTGTTTCGGTCCGGCCAATGCGGTCAAGAACTGGGAGGAGCCGACTCCAACGCCATCTCCCACGCCGGTGGACGTCGGCGCCGGTGGCCAGGGCCCATCGCCAACACCAGTACAACTCCCTGACACGGGCGGCACCCCGGGCACGTCAGGAGCAGACGGTGCCGGCTGGATCTTGGCCTTCGCCGCGATCACGGCGCTGGCCGGTGCGGCGGCGATCGCCGCGCGGCGACTTGCCCGCAGCCGCTAATTCGCCCATCGCGTATCCTCGAAGGGGACGGCGACGCCGTCCCCTTCGCACTTATCAGCCATGAAGCGGATCGCTCTCGTCACAATTGCCGTCGTCGCCATCGCCGTCATTGGCGCGGTGGCGGCCTTCACGGCGGTCTTCGTCGGCAGCAACGGCTCCGGCCTTGCCGACTACCCGGACCTGCGCGCGCTGCCAGCCGCATACATCCGGGTCACGAAGAGTCCCGACACGGGCGTTCGCTGGCTGCGCTTTCAAAGCGAGTTGTGGAACGCGGGCGACGGCCCCCTCGAAATGCGTCCCGACACGCCCCCGGGCGGGGCGCAGACGTACGCCTATCAGCGTCTGTACACGCATGACGCCAACGGAAACCTCGTCTTTGCACGCGAGCATTTCGCCGGCGTCTTTGCCTACCACGAGCGCCACAAGCACTGGCACCTGGGCGATTTCGCCGGCTACCAGCTGAGGTCCGCCGCCGGCGACGGTTCGGTCGGTGACTCCGTCGTAGCCTCTTCAAACAAGGTGAGCTTCTGCCTCGTCGATGACGACAGCATCGACCCGGACCTCGAGCACGCGGCGGAAAAGAAGGCGTACAACAAGTGCGGCCAGGGGAGCACCCAGGGGATCTCCGTGGGCTGGGGCGATGTCTACGAGGGGTTCCTGCCGGGACAGGCGCTCGACATCTCCGCCGTCGAGGACGGCGATTACTGGCTCCTTGTCACCGCGGACCCCACGAACATCCTCCTGGAAACCGATGACGGCAACAACACCTCGGCCGTCAAGCTGCGCATCTCCGGGATGAACGTGGCAGTCCTCGAAGGCGGCGCCACGCCCAGCCCATCGCCGTGACTCGTCTCCGTTGAAAGCCCGTCATCCTTCCGCGCTGCGCGTCCCGAAGTAGAACCCGATCACGTTGCCGAGCGCGGTAACCCAGCCGCCTACGACCATTTGCGTGAGGTCCGATCCAGGCTCGCGCAGCAGCAACAGCAGGCCGATCGCCGCCGCGCCGGCGACAACCGCCAGCGACATCAGCGCGCGGACGCTTCCTTTTGGCAGGCCAAGTGGCTGCGTGGTCATCCTTCCTCTCCTCCTCCAACCAGCATTTCCTCGCTTAGCCAGCGAGACCATTCGCTGTCCGGATCGGCCACGTCCAGCAGGCTCGCCGCCGTCCGCCGCGAGTGGATGCCCGCTCCCACCAGCCGCACCTCGTCTTCCACCAGGCGCGACCGGTCCTGCGGCAACACCGGACCCCAGACGATCCGCTGCCGGCCACCAAACGTCTCGCCGGTAAACTGCTCGATGATGCGCAGCGCCATCTCGTTCCGGCGGCGGAAAGCCGCGCCGCGGATCAACCGCTTGCGCTCAACCTTCTTGAGCAGCGGATCGAGTTCCATCTCCAGGGCGACCCCGGACAGCGCTTGCCGCGTTTCCCCGAAAGCGCTGCGCGGCACCTCCGCCAGGTCGTGTAGCGTCCGCAGCACCAGGTTCGCGTACTCCACGTGCAGGCCCGCGCCGCCGCCCTGCAGCAGGTCCAGCAGGTACGCGCGTGCCTTCTCAGGTATCTCCCAGACCGCGCCCGGCTGCACTGCAATGTCCTGGGCCTCGGTCACGTTCTCCAGCACCGCGATCGGGTTGCCGGAGAGCTCCAGTATCGTGGACAGCTGCGAGAGCGCCCGGTTCAGTTCCCGTAGCGGTTCTTTTAGAGCCACCAGGTCGGAGACGCCCCAGAACTGCTTCGGCTCGCGGATGTTTGGGTAGATCACGAACGGGATGAACCCGTACGGGTTCCCCCGTTCTTCTCGCAGCTCGCCGTCCAGCCACAGTTCGAACCCGTCGTCTGTCCACACTTCGACGACGGTGTGCTCCCGTCGCGTCGCCTTGCTCAGGCGGGGCGGCAAGAGTTCGCCCAGTACCTCCTCGGCTTCATCGCAGGCCAGCAGGTACCTGTACGCCACGCGCCACGGCCGCAACGGATCATCAGGCGCGGGCCACGCGTACAACCCCTGCACATCGGGAGCGGTAATGCGCACCTTCCGCAGGCGCGCGTCCCACGTCACCTTGTACGCCGCGTCACCCAGCACCGAGCAATCGATCTCGTTATCGAAGTCGAGTTGGTCGAGTGAGTTGGCGTCGTAGGCATCGCGCAGCGCCTGCTCAGTCCGGCGCGCCCGCTCGATCGCCCGGCCCGAGTCCCCGGCCGGGTCGACCGCGAAAGTGGCGCCGGCCATCGTGTAGGACGCCGTCTTCTCGATAACGGTGCGCGCGTAGTTGAACGTCAGCCGTCTCTCGCGCCGGCGCTGCGCCGTCGTCCACTGGACTCCCTGGTAGAACTCCAGGTCCTCCCGGTAGCGCCTCATCCGGTCGCCGTCCAGGCTGCCCAGTTGTCGCGCCACCGGCTCCATCACCGCCTCCACACTTCCCCTCCTCCATCGTCTCTGCTGCCGTCCCTACGGCACGTAGGTGAATATCGCCCAGATCGCGGCGCCCGTAAGCGCCGCATAACCCAGCGCCTGTACCGTCGCATCAAATACGTTACGCACAGTTGGCCTCCTTCCTCAGCATTTGCGACCGGATCGGGATCGGCTCGTTGCACTCCACGCCGGGCCGGCCGGCCGGCCGCGCCTTCGCCCCGATGATCCGGAACACTGTCCGCCGCGAGACGCCAAACCGGCTCGCCAGCTCCTCCACCGACATCCCGGTCAGGCGCAGCTGGATCATCTGGTTGTCGCGGTGCTGGTTCAGGACCCCTCGCAGCCCGCCTGGCTCCTCGTAGCGGCAGCGGGGCAGCGGACAGTCCAGGCACGAAGCGCCGATGTCGCACCCGTCGTCGCGGTAGCGCGTGTTCTCCGGCAGCGCGTCAAACCGCATCCGCGGCCGCGGCTCCCGCCGCGCCCGGCGCAGCCGTAGCTCCTGGATGAGCCGGTCTGTCGTCAAGATCATCGTTTGCATGCTCAGGCCTCCCTCCTGATCTGTAGCCAACTCAATAGCTCCCGGACGCACGCCCGCGCGCGATCCGCGGCGGCTCGATACCGTCCGCCACCGCGTGCACGGCAAGCGCCATGCTTACGAGGTAGTCGTCGTGGCCCTCGGCCGGGTCGACGTAGAAATTCATCAGCCGCGACGGCCGGTAGGCGATGCGCGCCAGTTCCACCTGCCGCCATGTCTCCGCGTATTCCGCTGATCCGTCGGCTGAGTACATCCCCAGCCGCCCACCGTTAACTGCCGAGATCAGCGCGTAGCCCAGCTTCGATTTCGTCTCAGCCGTGAACTTGACCGGCCGCACGACGCTCTCTCCGAGTTGCCGCTGGAGCAGCCGCGCCATCGTCTCGCCGATGCCCGTTGCATCGACCATCAGGCGCCGGACGTTCCAGACCCGGCCGGCCAGGTCGGCCAGCCGCGCGATCAGTTCGTCGTGAGGAGTCCCCGTCAGCGCCAGTTGTTCCACGATCTCCAGCCGCGGCTCGGGCACCAGCGCCTCTGCCGGCGGCTCGACGACCCGGGCGATCGTCAGGACCGTCGCGTCATGATCGCCGTCCCCCTGGCCGCCGATGTCCAGGCCAGCCACGTACATTCCTCCGTGCGCCGGGGCGTGCTGCCGTGAGTGGTTGCCCTGTAGCTGTGCGCGCTGCGCACCGTTGAACAGGCGGCCCGCGCCGGGCACCGTCTTGAGCGCATACTGCGTCAGGAACATCGGGTGCGTGGCGCCCAACCGCTCGCGCTCGAACTCAACGTGGCGGGCGTAATCCGGGTTCTGCGCGGCGACGTCCATCCAGTCCGCCTGGAAGTGCCGCTGGACGCCGTCCCGCCGCTGTAGCTCCAGGTTCTGCTGGACCGCCTGCTCAAGAAGGGTCGATTCGTCCCAGGGCGTCCCGTAGTAGACGGTTGTCGCGCCGGTCGTTGCCGCCATCGGCCGGAACTCCCGGTCGAACTTCTCGCGGTCGACGTCCTGGGCTTCGTCCACCTCCAGGATCAGGCCCGCCGTGTGCCCTACCACATTCGCTCCAGGCTCCGCGGACAGGAACACCATCCGGCAGTTGCCGACACGCACGGCGCGCCCTGCCTCCACATCGGCGAGCTCTGCCAGGCCGCCTTCAATAAACCGGGAGAGCAGCCGCCGCATGCTGATCTCGCCCTGCGGGCTGAACGTGGGCGCGCACTTCACGCCATCCACCTGCCGCCGCATGCTCTTCACAAGCAGCAGCAGTTCCACCTGCGCGGAGATCTCGTTCTTCCCCGCCTGCCGCGCCATCATCACCGTGAACGTCAGCCCGCGCCCGTTCAGCGCGGAGTCCACGATCGCCCGGCCAGCCGCCATCTGGTATGGCCGCAGCATCGGCAGGCGGTACGGTGGAAGCGGGTGGATGACCGGCGGTGAAGCAACGGGGAACTGGAAATCGGAAATCGGAGCAGGCGTGACGATGGTCATGCGGCGACCCTCAACACGAGCTGCGTGATGACGGCGCCAATGACGACGAAGATCAGCCCGTTTACCCGTGACTTGATCTCCCCGATGTCCCGTTCGACGCCGGCCAGCCGTTGCTCGACGGCAGCACGGAAGGCAGCCGCCGTGACCCGCGCCTGCACCGGCTCCTCGCCGTCGCGCGAGACCGGCCGGAAGCGGGAGATGGCGCGCTCAAGAGTGTCGGTCATTTAGAACATCCGTCCTGTAGAACGTGTGTGCGAAGAATAGAACGGTTGTTCTCAGGCCGTCAAGACTTTATCGTCAATATCCCGGACGAATGTTCTAAAAAGTCGTCGGTTTCACCTGTCCGCCGGCAGCAGCTGGTCGCCCAGCCCGTTCAGCACAGATGCCAGGCTCTCCGCCAGGTCACGCCGCGCCCGGGGCGACAGCCGGTACTGCGTTGCCACTGCCCTCACCAGCATTCCGATCCCGTGCGTCATCAGCCGCAAGTCGTTCGGGTGGTCATGCACTGCCTCGTACAGCTTCACGCGCAGGACGGCGATCTCCTCCGCCAGGCCATCCACGCCCCTCGCCTCCTCGAGCAACTCTCGGATTGCCTCCGGTACTGCGCCCGCGTAGAACGCCTCCCGATAGGCGGGGCTCGCAACATCGCCTCTATCGCCGTTCACGGCAACGCCTCTTCCTCCGGGGTGGCGCCTCCAGCCCGTCTGTCAACTCCTCCACCAGATGGTCGAGCGTCTCCGGCGGTAGCCGTCGCGCCGCCCGGCTTACGCCGAGAAGGAGAGCCAGCGCCACCAACTCCCAGTCGCGCCGTTCGATCGCAGCGGACAGGGTCGCGTTCCCGGCACTCATCGCCCCACCATCCTGCGCGCAATAAGAGCGGAAACGCCCGCGGATGCCGCGAACGGCAACACGCGGCCCGCAGTCCAGCCGGGCGATTCCAGGCCGCGCACGTCCGTGGGAGAAGCCGCCAGTGCAAGCAACGCCAACGCCTCCGTCAGCATTCCCAGAGACCACAGCGCCAGAACGGCGATCGCCGCAAGACGCGCCGGACGGCGCCCTGCGTCGGACAATAGACGAACCAAGAAATAGACCGAATTCAGCCCCGCGCACGCAGCCGTGGCGGCGTCAAGGGCTGCGCTGACAGCCCGCCAGTGTGATGCCACCTCTTCCTCCCATCCACCAGGAAAACACCAGTGAGGACGACTCTAGCCGCCCGGGACACTACCTCAAAGGGGCAACTGGCACCCCCGTCGCTTACCCTTCCGGGCCGAGTTGCCGGCCGCCGACACCGTGCAGGTGCAGGTGGTGCACGGTCATACCCGCGTCCGGCCCAACGTTGAACGCCAGCCGGTAGCCGCTCTCGCCGACGCCCTCGTCCTTCGCGACCTTCGCCGCTACGATGAACATCCGCGACAGGAGCGGGCCGTGCTCACCACGGATCTCCCGCGCATCCCGGATGTGCTCCCTGGGGATGACCATGAAGTGGACCGGCGCCCGCGGCTGGATGTCCAGGATAGCCACGACGAGGTCATCCTCGTAGAGGCGGTCTGACGGGATCTCCCCCTCGATAATCCGGCAGAAAATGCAGTCGGCCATCGGCTCCTCCTGGTTACTGGCGACCAGTGTATGCCGATGGCCGGCTCGTGTTCTACTGCGCCGGGCACTGCCCGGAGGTGCGGTTACTGCTGCAAAGACGAGGGGTCCAGGCCCAGCTGAGCCATGATCTCGGTGAACGACTTCACGTTGGCGGGCGCCTCCGGGATCGTGACGTCACCGTTGTAATCGTCAAACTCCGCCGAGAGATCCAGGACCAGCGTGCCCTGTTCGCCGGCAGAAATCTCGCCGTCCGCCGTCATCTTGTACGGCAGGAAGTCCGATTTTCCGATCCAGAGATCGACCGTGATGGGCCCTGTGACCTCGCTGCCCATGATCTGCTCGGCAAAGGCGTTGTCGCCCGTGGCGCCCAGCGCGTCGCCGAACGACGCGATCAGGCTCTGCAGGTCACCGGTGACCGCGTAGTGGGCCGTATCGTGGCCGTTGACGTCCTCGTCACCCACGTACTCCACCGCCTCGCCCATCTTCTCGATGAAGGCACCGTAGTCAAACGGCGACCCCTGAGCCATCAGGTCTTCAACGCTGGTGAACCCCGCGTCCATCTCTTCCGGCGACAACGAAAACCAGCCGCCCAGAAGCGGCATGTTGATGAAGATCGCGCCGTCGCGAGCCAGCAGCTCAAATGTGCCCATCTGGCTCAGATCTACCAGGCTCTGGCCGTCCCCGCCCTCGAACGTCATCGCCATGTGCATCTGGCCCGGCATCCGCATCGCGAAGTCGGCGCTGCCGCTGACAGCCATCGTGCCCATCGTGAAATCGAAGGAGATGTCGCCGCTCATGGATGTGACGTCGGTGCTCCCGAACGAAGACGCCGAGCGCGACAGAACCTCCGGCGCGTTCGAAACAAAGAGCTCGTCGTTGGCATCCCCATCCTGGTTGGACGCGCCGTCTCCACCGCCGCCGCCCTCGCCGTCGTTCCCGCAGGCGGCGAAAACGAACGTCATCAGCGCGATCAGGATCAGTGCGAGGGTTCTAATGTGCTTAAGCATGGTCAATCTTCCCCCTGTTATGGAGTTGCTCACTGACTTAAGAGGAACGAAGTACCTGCTGTGTTACGGGACGTTTACGGGTTATCCAAAAACTAACACTGGCCGGCGCCGGCGCAACTACGGCGTGGGCGCGGGCTGCTGGTCGGCCTGGAGGGCGGCGGGCGACGCATCCGCCGGCTCCACCACCACACCCGGTATCGTCAGCGGCGCTGTGCTTCCGTCGTCGTCACCGAACCAGGGACGCCAGACGATTGCTGCGATGATAAGTGCGGCCGCGGAGACGAAGATGATCAACAACAGGACCGACGATACGCCGATCCTGGACTCCCCCGTATATGAGTCGTAGTACATTGAGTCTCCCTCTGGGGCCGCACGGCGGCAACTGACGCTGAGGATAATACTCCTGTCAACAGTGTTGATAAAGTGCCATCCGGAAGGCCAGAAGTCATGAATCCCGGCGGCCGCCTCCGCGGGCGCGCCACGGCAGCGCGCGCGCTCAGCCGAACCGCACAGCCGTGCCGGACGCCGAGACCATCATCATGTTGTTGCCGACGGTTTCGTAATCGATGTCCACACCCACAACCGCGTCTGCGCCGAGCGCGCTGGCCTTCTCGCACATCTCGTTGATCGCCGTTTCTCGCGCCTCGTTCATCTTCTTCTCGTAGGCGCCTGAGCGGCCGCCCACTATATCGCGAAACGCTGCGCCGATGTCGCGGAAGATGTTCGTCGCCACGATCATCTCGCCGATCACGATCCCGGCGTACTCGCTGATTGTCTTTCCCTGGACATCATGGGTCGTCGTAACAATCATCTTCCACCTCCGAAAATGCGTGGCTTCCGGACGGGAGAATATCAGACCGGGCGCAGCCGGCGAGGCCCGCGCCGGGTCACGGCGCGCGCTGCTTGCCCGTCACAACGTCCTCCAGGTACAGGTAGGGGATCTCCTTCACCCGCCGCGCGCACCGCGAGTCGTTACCCACGAGAGCGTCGCACCCACTCTCGATCGCGGTTGCCACGATAACTGCGTCCGGCAGCGACAGATCCAGTCCCGCACGAATGCGCGCCGCTTCCCGCGCGATCCCGCGGTCAACGTCTACCACTTCGATGTAGGACCCGAAGAATGCCGCCATCTTCCCGATCCAACCACCGTCCCGTGCCTTCAGGGGCTTCACCATAGCCTCGGCCTCTGATATGGCGGAGACCACTGCCTGCCTTTGGCCCGCTTCAACCGATGCGAACAGCGGCGACAGCCAGCTGGCGTACGGCTCATAGGCCTCGACGAGGTAGATGACAGCGTTCGTGTCGAAAGCTAGCCGCTCAGCCATCGGGTCCGCGGTAGTGTTCGCCCTCGATCTTCCGGGCACGCTCATCCCAGCCCTCTCGGACCTCCCGGATATACGCGTCAATCTCTTCCTTCGTGCGCCCATACAGGCCATGGGGAGGGCCAGTCACGTGTTCTAGCCAGCTCTGGGGCCTGGGGTGAAGGACAATCTCGCCGTCGTCAACCCAAACAGCGAGCTTGGCACCGGGCTGCAGATCAAGTTCGCGAACGATTTCAGCGGGGATTGTGATCTGCCGCTTGGATGACATTGTCGTCGTATGAGTCCGCGTAGTGTAGTCGCGCCTCGCCCCACGAATCTTTTTGCCCATCGCTTGGCAATCGTATCTCCCGCCAAGCGACCACGTCAACCGCTTGGTCGCTACTCGCCGCCGGCGATTGCATCGCCGACAGCCTGTCGCGCCGGCCCTTCAACCCCGATCCGCGGGATCAGGCGGTCCAGCCAGCCGGGCATCCACCAGTTCGCCCGGCCCAGCAACTGCATCGCAGACGGCACCAGCACCAGCCGCACCACCGTCGCGTCCACGAAGATCGCCACCGCCAGACCAATGCCAAACTCTTTGACGACACGCTGGTCGCTCAGTGCGAAGCTCAGGAAGACCGCGATCATGATCGCCGCCGCCGCCGAGATCACGCGCGACGTCACAGCAAGGCCCCGGGCCACCGCCTCTCCGTTGTCGCCCCGGTTCAGGTACTCTTCCCGTACCCGGCTCACCAGGAACACCTCGTAGTCCATCGACAGACCGAACAGCACCGCGAACAGCATCATTGGCAGAAACGACTCAATCGGCCCCTCACGCTGCACGCCCACCACGTTCCCCAGCCAGCCCCACTGGAAGATCGCGACCAGCACCCCGAAAGATGCGCCGATCGACAGCAGGTTCATCACCGCTGCCTTTGCCGCCACGACCAGCGAGCGGAACAGCACTGCGAGCAACACAAAGCTAAGGCCAATCACCCCCGCCAGGAAATACGGCAACCGTTCACTCATCCGGTTCCCGACATCGATGTACATCGCCGTGTTCCCGCCGACAAACGCCTCCACCCCCGTACCCGCCAGCGAGTCGCGCAGGTCTTGCCGGAGATCAGAGACCAGTTCGGCCGTTGCGTCGTCCTGGGGTGACGTTTTCGGCATCACCGTCATCACTGCTGCGGAACCATCTTCGTTCATTCTCGGCGGCGTAACAGCCGCCACGTTGTCCATCGCCGCCAGCCGCTCCGGCAGCGGCCCGAGGACATCGGGCCCGCCGCCATCGATCCTGAACCCGACGATCACCGGCCCGTTGAAACCGGGCCCGAAGCCCGCCGCCAGGAGGTCGTATGCCCGCCTTGACGAATATGACGTGGGGTTGTTGCCTGCGTCCGAACTCCCCAGGTCGATGCTCAGCACCGGCGCCGCGAGCGCTACGAGCAACACGGCCGACAGCACCAGGCAGACCATCGCGTGCCGTTGGACAAGCCGCGCCAACCGGTATCCCATTCCCGTCTCGCTGTCGGCAACCGGTACCGCCAGGCCCGGGATCCGCCAGCGTTCGATGTGCGGACCGGCCAGCCTCAGCACCGCGGGCAGCACCAGCAGCGCGACGGCCACCGAGAGCGCGACCACGAGCGACGCCGCGACGCCTACCCAGCCGATCGCCGGCAGCCCCGCCGCCCACAACCCCAGGAGGGCGATCACCACGGTCGACCCGGCGAAAAGGACGGACCTTCCGGCCATGGAAGAGGCGGTACCTATCGCCGCGTCGACATCTTCGCCTTTCGAGCGCGCCTCCCTGAACCGCGTCACGACCAGGAGCGCGTAGTCAATTCCGACGCCGATCCCGATCATCGCGGAAAACTGCGGCGTAAAGTTCGGCATATTCACAAGGCTCGCCAGGGAGCCCACCAGGAAGAAGCCCGCAATCAATGCGATCAGAGCCGTCGCGATCGGCACGCCCATCGCGACCAGAGACCCGAACACGATCAGCAACACGACGGCCGCCGCCGTGAGCCCGATCACTTCGGAGTTGCCCGGCGCCTCTCGCTCCGCCGGACGGACGACCGGGCCGCCGACTTCCACCTGGAATCCGTCGCGGCTTTTCGCCCTTCGCAGGTCCAGCAACTCGTTGACGTCCGAGACGCGCACATTCTCCGCGGACTCGGTGTACCGCACATCGACGATCGCGGTCCTGCCGTCCGCCGACACCTGGCCCGGCATCTCGTACGGGGACACCACGGCGCCGACACCCGGAAGCACCGCTAACTGCGCCATCATCCCCTCCAGCTCAGTCCGCGCCTCGCCATCGGTCAGCCCCCCATCCGCCTTCACCACGACATACGCGGAGTCTCCGGCGTTCGACGGAAAACGCTCCTCCAGCAGGTCAATCATCTTCTGCGACTCCGCCCCCGGTATCACGAATGAATCTCCGTATTCCCCACCCACAGTCGCGTAGACGGCGCCCGACACTGCCAGGAATAACACCGTCGTCAGGATGACGAACCACGGGTGCCGGACAGCGAACCGTGGCCAGCGGCTGAAGAGGAACGGCTCCCTCATGACGATCCGGCCTCCATGGCCGCCATCTCCTGGGCGCGTGCCGCCTCGCGCACCTCTCGCGCCGCCTCCACGAACTCGTCGAAGATGCGAATCAGGTCGCGCACCTTCTCAGCGCCCAAACGCTCGAATATCGGGGCGAGGAACGCCCGCCCGGCATCCTCCAGCTCCCTCATCGCGCGACGGCCCTCCTCGGTCAGGCGGACCCGGACCACCCTGCGGTCCACCGCATCGGCAAGGCGCTCAATCAGACCCTGCCGCACCAGCCGGTCCGTCACACCGGTCACCGTCGGCATCCTCACGTCCAGGTCGTCTGCGAGCTCGCCCATCGTCTTGCTGTCTTCAAAGAGCAGCATCGACATGAGCCGCAACTGGCCTATCGTCAGCCCCTGTTCGTCCCACGCCTGGATGCGCACGGGGTCCACAACGCCCAGCGCCGGCCAGAAGCCGGCCATCGCCTTCGCGAGCAAGTCCTTCTGCATGCTTCCCACCGGGCATTACTTAGCCCGGCGCTAATAATTAGCCATTCGTGGGAGCGGAGTCAATAGCCCGAACGGCACATATGTAGCAGGGGCGCGGAGTTCCGCGCCCCTGCTGTCCCAGTCACCCAGTGTCTGGCTACTGGCTGCCCGGCTACCGGCTGCTCCCTTACGGGTTCGTCAGCACCTGCTGCGACTGCGCGTGGTCCGGCATGTACGCGATCGCCCGGTTCAGCGCGTTAAGCAGCGCCTTCGACGATGCCACGATGATGTCCGTGTCCGCGGCGCGGCCCACGAACGTCCGTCCGCCAACGTCCGTGCGCACGGTCACTTCGCCCTGCGCGTCGATCCCCTCCGTCACGGCGTTGACCGCGTACTCGAGGAGCTGGTTCGGGACGCCGATCAACAGGTTAATCGCCTCGTAAGCGGCGTCGACGGGCCCCGTCCCCGTTGCCGTCGTCTGGTGCTCCTTGCCGTCCGGGCCGATCAGGCGCACGGTGGCCGTGGGGACCAGCTGGTTGCCGCACGACACCTGGAGCAGGTCCAGCTTGTAGACCTCCTCCACCGCCCGGCGCTCGCCGGACACCAGCGCGTCCAGGTCGCGGTCGTCGATCTCGCCCTTCTTGTCCGCCAGGTCCTTGAACGCGACGAACAACCGGTCGAGTTCCGCGTTCGTCAACTCGTACCCCAGGTCGTCCAGCCGCGCCTTCAGCCCGTGCCGGCCGCTGTTCTTGTTGAGCACCAGTTGCGTGGCCTTCGGCAGGCCGATGTCCGCCGGGTCGATGATCTCGTAAGTCTCGCGCATCTTCGTCACGCCGTGCTGGTGAATGCCCGACTGGTGCCGGAACGCGTTCACGCCCACGATCGACTTGTTCGGCTGCACGGACATGCCGGTGAGCTGTGACACCAGCCTGCTCGCGCGGTGGATCTGCGTGGTGTCGAGCCCGGTCGAGACGTGGAAGAAGTCCGGGCGCGTCTTGATCGCCATCACCACTTCTTCGAGCGAAGCATTGCCCGCCCGCTCGCCGATGCCGTTAACGCAGGTCTCCACCTGCCGCGCCCCGGCCAGCACCGCCTCGAGGCTGTTGGCCGAGGCCAGGCCCAGGTCGTTGTGGCAGTGCACGGAGATAACCGCCTTGTGGATGTTCGGCACGTTAGCCTGGATGTCCCGGATGAACTGCGCGAACTCCTCGGGAATCGCGTAGCCCACGGTGTCCGGGATGTTCACAGTCGTCGCACCGGCATCGATCACTTCCTTCAGCATCCGGTAGACGTACTCGGGCACCGAGCGCGTGGCGTCCATCGGCGAAAACTCGACGTCCTCGCAGTACTTCCTCGCCCGCGCCACGTTATCGCGGGCCATCTCCAGCACCCGCTCCTTGTCCTTTTCCAGCTGGTGCATGATGTGGATGTCGCTGCTCGAGAGGAACACGTGGATCCGCGGGCGCTCCGCGTGCTGCACCGCTTCCCAGCAGGCATCCACGTCGTTCGCCACTGCCCGCGCCAGGCCCGCGATCACCGTGCCCCGGACCTCCTTCGCGATCGCCGTGACGGACTCCAGGTCCCCCGGCGATGAGGCCGGAAAGCCAGCCTCGATGATGTCCACCCTCATGCGCTCCAGTGCGCGGGCGATCTCCAGCTTCTCCTCGACGTTCAGCGCTACGCCGGGCGACTGCTCGCCGTCCCGCAGCGTTGTATCGAAAATCAGTACCCTGTCTTCGTTTGCCATTCTCACTCAACCTCCTTGGGCGAATGCCATTCGCCCGTACGTGTGGTTCGCAGCATTACCGGTCAGGCCCTCCCCGTCCGCCGCAGCGGATGGAGGGCCGGATAAGGTTGAGGCTGTGGGTCAAGTGAATCATCGTCTTGTCACGACGCCTGTCCGGCGGGAGCCGTTACACCGGCGGCGCCCCTCCATCGCCCTCATTCTGGCCGCCGTCGCTCGGCAGGGCGTAGCCGCCGCCCGACGAACCGTACCAGGGCGTCTTCGCGCCTTCCTCGGGTGCAGCAGGGGCAGCATAAGCGGAACTCGCCGCCGTGGGCTGCGGCGCCGCCACTTCCGGCTTGCCCTTCTTCAGCCACGGCATCATCCCGCGCAGCTCGCCGCCCACCTGCTCGATCAGGTGACTTGCTTCCTGGCGCCGCATCGCGTTGAAGCTCGGGCGGCCCGCCTGGTTCTCCAGCACCCACTCGCGCGCGAACTGGCCGCTCCGGATGTTCTGGAGCACCTGCTTCATGTTCTGGCGCACGTGCTCATCGATCACCTTCGGCCCGCGCGTGTAGTCTCCGTACTCTGCCGTGTCGCTGATCGAGTAGCGCATGTAGGCCATGCCGCCCTCGTGCATCAGGTCCACCAGCAGTTTGAGCTCGTGCATGCACTCAAAGTAGGCGATCTCCGGCTGGTAACCGGCCTGGACCAGCGTCTCGAAAGCCGTCTTCACCAGCGACGTCACGCCGCCGCACAGCACGACCTGCTCGCCGAAGAGGTCCGTCTCGGTCTCCTCTTCGAACGTCGTCTCGATGATCCCCGCCTTGGCGGAGCCGATGCCCGCACCGTACGCCAGCGCCAGCTCCTTCGCGTTCTCGCTGGCGTTCTGATGCACCGCGATAAGCGCCGGCACGCCGATGCCCTCGGTGAAGAACTCGCGCACCTTGTGGCCGGGCGCCTTCGGGGCGATCATCGTCACGTCCACGTCGGCCGGCGGCACAATCTGGTTGAAGTGGATGTTGAAGCCGTGCGCGAACATCAGCATCTTGCCGCGGCCCGCCGCCTCAAGTGCCGGGCCGATGCTCTCGTCGTAGATCTGCTTCTGGATCTGGTCCGGCGCCAGGACCATGATGATGTCCGCCTGGCGCGCCACTTCTTCCACGGTCCCAACCCCAAGGCCGGCCTGCTGAGCCTGGCCCCATGACCTGGAGCCGGGGTAAAGGCCGATCATCACGCTCATGCCGTTGTCGCGCAGGTTCAGGGCATGCGCGTGCCCCTGCGACCCGAACCCGATGACGCCGATCGTCTTGTTCCGGATCAGGTCCAGGTTCGCGTCTTTCTCGTAGTAGATCTTCGCCATGGGGGTTACTCCTTCACCAACCAGTATTCACTATGCACTATTCAGGATCACCACGTATGCACACCCGGTGCGCGCTCGAACTGCTCCTCTTCCGGGATCTCGTGCGAGACCACCGCGCCGCGCATCATCGCAACTTTGCCGGTCCTTACCAGTTCGACGATCTCGTAGTCCCTCAGCAGCGTGACCAGCGCGTCCACCTTCGTCTCTTCCCCGGTCACTTCCAGGATCATCGTCTCGGGGCCCACGTCCAGGACATCGGCCTTGAACACTTCCGCGATGTCGATGATCTGGCTCCGGGTCGTCTTGTTCGCCTTGACCTTGATGAAGGCGAGCTCCCTCGCCACGATGTCCTCGTGGGAGACGTCCCGGATGTCGACCACGTCCACCAGCTTATCCAGCTGCTTAACCACCTGCTCGGCGTTCGTGTCGGCGTCCACGACAAACGTCATCCGCGACAGTCCATCCATCTCGGAATGGCCGACCGCCAGGCTCTCGATGTTGAATCCGCGCTGTCGCCACTTGGAGGCGATGCGGTTGAGCACGCCCGGTCTGTCCTCGACCAGGGCGATAATCGTGTGCGGCCTGATTGCTGCTTTCGGTGGGATTCCGTCGCTCATCTGACCGCGACCTCATCTCGCGCCCAGCTCGGGGCGTCGAGCGTTTCTGACAGCGAGGCGCCGGGGGGGACCATGGGGTAGCAGTTCTCGTCGAACTTCACCCTGAAGTCGATGACCACCGGGCCCTTGTGCGCCATCGCCTGCTGGATCACCGGCACCACCTGCTCCTTCGTCTCCGCGCGCAGTCCGAGCACCCCGAAGGCGTCTGCCAGCTTCACGAAATCCGGGTTCTTCAGCGGCGTTGCGACAAGATTATTCTCATAGAACAGTGTCTGCCACTGCCGCACCATGCCCAGCACGCCGTTGTTCAGTATGGCGAACTTGATCGGCCAATCGTATTCCGCGATCGTCGCCAGCTCCTGCAGCGTCATCTGGAACCCGCCGTCGCCGCAGATGGACCACACCATCTCGCCCGGCACGGCCGCCTGCACGCCCATCGCCGCGGGCACCTCGAAGCCCATCGTGCCGAGGCCGCCGGACGTGATCCAGCTGTTCGGCTTGTCGTACCAGAAGTACTGCGCCGCCCACATCTGGTGCTGGCCCACTCCGGTGACGACGTAGCAGTCGCCGTTCGTTTCGCGGTAGATGCTGTCTACCACGAACTGGGGCAGGACCTCGCTCGTCTCGCGGATCGCTATGGACGGGTGCTTCTCCCGGAGATCCTCGATCCAGCCGATCCAGGCCTTGTGGTCATTCCCGTTCGTCACCGCCTTGTTGAGGTCAGTCAACACGGCCTTCACGTCGCCGTTCAGCGCCGCCGCGGGACGGACGTTCTTCCCGATCTCCGCCGGGTCGATGTCGATGTGGATGATCTTCGCCTTCGGAGCGAAATCCTTCAGGCGGCCCGTCACGCGGTCGTCAAAACGCATGCCGATGCCGATGAGCAGGTCTGCCTCACTGATCGCCTGGTTGTTCCAGTACATCCCGTGCATCCCCGGCATGCCGAGGTACAGCGGGTGCGTCCCGGGGAAGCCGCTGATCCCCAGCAGCGTCGTGATGACCGGGATGTTCGTCTTCTCCGCCAGCTCGAGCAGTTCGTCGTAGGCCTTCGAGATAATGACCCCGTGCCCGGCCAGGATCAGCGGCCGCTGCGCCTGCGCGATCAGGTCCGCCGCCTTCTGCACTTCTTCGGCGTCGATCTTGAAGCCGTTGGGCCGGTAGCCGCGCAGTTGCACCCGGTCCTGCCAGGTGAACGGCGCCACCTGCTGCAGGACGTCACGCGGGATGTCGACAAGGACCGGGCCCGGGCGGCCGGTCGTCGCGACGTAGAACGCCTCCTGCATGACCCGTGGAATGTCGTTCACATCCAGGACCATCTCGTTGTGCTTTGTAATTGGAATCGTGATCCCCTGGATATCGGCCTCCTGGAAGCCATCCCTCCCGATCAACGCCGTGATCACCTGGCCGGTCACGCAGACCAGCGGCACCGAGTCCATGAAGGCGTTGGCGATTCCCGTCACCAGGTTGGTCGCGCCCGGGCCGGACGTGCCGTAGCAGACGCCGGCCGTCCCCTTGACCCGTGCATAGGCATCGGCGGCATGAGCCGCGCTCTGCTCGTGCTTCACGAGGTAGTGCCTGATCGGAAAGCGGATCTGTTCAACGCCCGCCGGCACGGGCTTGATTCCCACTCCGCCTTCCTCCAGCACATCGTACAGCGGCAGGTTCGCGCCGCCCGGCAACCCGAAGATGGTGTCGACGCCATGCCGGACGAACGCCTCCATCACCATCTGGGCGCCTGTCATCAGTTTTCCAGTTCTGTCTTCCATGGTGGATTCCCTTTATCGCTTCCCTTATCAATGAGTTATAGACGCGTGAATCGGCCGATTGTGACTAATCGCCGTGCCGTATGCGGTCAGCCTAACTGCATACGGCGCCCCGGGCGGCCGACGATACGAGGCGGGCGTACTTGGCCAGTGCGCCCTGCGTGTACCGGGGCGCAGGCGCCTGCCATTGGCCAAGCCGCCGCTCTAACTCCTCGTCGCTCACCTCGACCCGGACGGACCGGCTCTCGATATCGAGGCTGATCGTGTCGCCGTCCTGCACCACCGCGATCGCCCCGCCGACACTCGCCTCCGGTGAGATGTGCCCTACGCACATCCCCTTGGTTGCGCCGGAAAAGCGCCCGTCGGTGATCAGCGCCACTTCTTCCCCGAGACCCTGCCCGGAGATCGCCGCCGTGACGCCCAGCATCTCGCGCATCCCGGGGCCGCCCTTCGGCCCCTCGTAACGGATCACCACAACGTCGCCGGGCTTGATCTCCTGCCGGGCGACAGCTTCGGCAGCGGCTTCCTCGCGGTCAAAGACCCGCGCCGGGCCGGAGTGGCTCTTCTTCTGGAACCCGCTGATCTTCATTACGCTGCCTTCCGGCGCCAGGTTTCCCTTCAAAACCACCATCGTCCCGGTTGGCTCAATCGGCCGGTCTATCGGCGCGACAACTTCCGCCTCTCGCGGCAGGTGAATGCCGCGCAGGTTCTCCTCAACGGTCTTGCCGGTCACCGTCATGCAATCGCCGTGCAGCAGCCCCGCTTCCAGCAACTCCTTCATCACCCTTGGCGCGCCCCCCGCCGCGTGCAGGTCGCTCTGCACAAACCGCCCGCCCGGGCGCATGTCGGCGATATGCGGCACCTTGCGCGCGATCTCATCGAAGTCGTCAAGCGTGACTTCGATCCCGACCTCGTGGGCGATGGCCGGCAGGTGCAGCGCCGCATTCGTCGAGCCGCCGATGGCGACAACGACAGCGATCGCGTTCTCGAACGCCCTGCGTGTCAGGATGTCGCGCGGCCGGATGTCCGCCTTCAGCAGCTGCAGCGCCCGGCTGCCCGCCCAGCGGCACAGCTCCGTCCGCTCCGGCGCTTCGGCCGGCATCGAGGCGCTGAACGGCAGCGCCATCCCCAGCGCCTCACTGGCGCAGGCCATCGTGTTTGCCGTGTACATGCCGCCGCATGACCCCGCACCCGGACAGGCCGCGCACTCGAGTTCCTTCAGCTCCGCTTCCGTCATCCGCCCCGCTTCCACCTGGCCGACGCCCTCAAACACATCCTGCACGGTGACGTCACGGCCCTGCCAGTGGCCGGGCATGATCGTGCCGCCGTAGACGAATACGGACGGCACGTTCAGCCGCGCCATCGCCATGATCGTCCCCGGCAGGCTCTTATCGCAGCCCGCCAGCCCGACCAGCGCGTCATAGCCGTGCCCGAACATGCACAGTTCGATCGAGTCCGCGATCACTTCACGGCTCACAAGCGACGCCTTCATCCCCTCGTAGCCCATCGCGATCCCGTCGGTCACGGCGATCGTCGTGAACTCGCGTGGGGTGCCGCCTCCGGCCTTCACGCCCTGCTTCGCCCAGCCGGCCATGCGGTTGAGCGCGATATTGCAGGGCGTCGTCTCGTTCCAGGAGCTGACCACGCCCACGAACGGCTTCGCGATGTCCTCGTCTGACAGCCCCATCGCCCGCAGGTACGACCGCGCAGGCGCCCGGGAATACCCGGCCCTGTACACCGCATCGCTCGGCATCTGTCGTTGTGTCGTCACCATCTCACTTCCACTTCACTCTTTACTCTTTACTCTTTACTCTTCAATGAAAAAGCCCCGTCCGCAAAGGGACGGGGCGTCAGCCTCGTGGTACCACCCTTATTCCCCGGGTTGCCCGCTCGCCGGCTCAACCCGAAGCTCTCAGAACGCTGTAACGGGCGCACCCGATCAGGCCTACCGCAGCTGCAGGTCTTCAGACCTGCCCCTTCGACCCGATGGCTCTCAGGCGACTTCGCGGTGCTCCTGCTCCCGGGCTCGCAGCCTCCCCGCCTCCCGGCGGATTGACCCGGTTCTCTGCAGCCGGCGTTCCGCTACTGGCTCCTTGTCGCAGCCGATGCCATATCTGTCTCCCCTATCGAGGAAACAATTATGCGCATTGTATGTGGATAACCCCTCCGAGTCAAATGAATGCCGGTCGCCGCACCATCAACCTTTACGCGCACGGCAGAGTACAGATACAATCCTCTTACCGCAGGCACCCCGCACCTGCCTTCTTTTCGTATGTACTCGATCCGGCTCCTGGGCTTCCTCCGGCCCTACAAGACGCGCGCTTTCATCCTCCTCCTCTGCCTGATCGCCTCCAGCGCCGCCGTCATCGCCATGCCCCAGCTCATCCGCTGGGCGATCGACTACGGGCTTGGCATTGAGAAGGCGGGCGATAAGTACATCGCCACCGGCGAGAAGCACTACCTCGCCATCGCCGCCGCCGCTCTAATCGGCGCCGCCGTGGTGCGCGGCATCTTCAGCTACGGCTACCAGTACCTCGGCGAGGCGCTCTCGCAGACGGTCGCCTACGACATCCGCAATCGCATCTACGACCGCCTCCAGCGCCTCTCCTACGCCTACCACGACCAGCAGCAGACCGGAGAGCTGATGTCCCGCGCCACCCAGGACGTGGAGGCGGTGCGCTGGTTCATCGCCATGGGCGTCATGCGCGGCATCTACGTCGTGCTGGTGATGGTACCGATTATGACCATCATGTTCTTCACCAACTGGAAGCTCGCCCTGGTCGTCTGGGCCTTCATCCCCGCCATCGCCTGGCGCTCCACCGTGATGGCCGTCACCCTGCGGCCGATCTGGACAAACATCCAGGAGGGCATGGCCCGTATGGCGACGGTGATGCAGGAAGCGCTGTCCGGCGCCCGCGTGGTTAAGGCATTCGCCCGTGAGGAGCACGAAGGCGCGAAGTTCCAGCGGGAGGCCCAGGACCTCTTCGAGAAGTCGTACGAATCAAGCCGAGTCCAGGCGGTTAACTCGCCGATGATGAGCGGCCTCTGGCTGGCCGCCACGGCCGCCACCCTCTGGGTGGGCGGCACGGAGGTCGCCAACGGAAACCTGGAGGTCGGCGCGCTTACCTCCTTCCTCCTCTACATCACGGTGCTCCAGACCCCGGTGCGCGTCCTGGGCTGGATCATCATGCTCTGGGCCCGCGCCAACGCCGCCGGCGAGCGGATCTTCGAGATCATCGACGCGGAATCCGCCGTCAAGGACAAACCCGGCGCCCCGGACCTCGCGGACGTCAAAGGCCACGTGCGGTTCGAGGACGTCTCCTTCGGCTACGACGCCGTCAGCGCGATCCTCAGCCACATCGACCTCGACGCCCTCCCCGGCCAGGTGATCGCTCTCATGGGACCGACCGGGAGCGGCAAGACCACGATCGTGAACCTGATGCCCCGCTTCTACGACGTCACCGGCGGCCGCATCACCATCGACGGTCACGACATTCGCGACGTCACCGTCGCGTCCCTCCGCCGCGCGATCGGCACGGTGCAGCAGGACGTCTTCCTCTTTTCGGCCACCATCCGCGACAACATCGCCTACGGCGCCACCGATGCAACCCAGGAACAGATCGAGGAAGCGGCGAAGGCCGCCCACATCCACGAGTTCATCGCCACCCTGCCGGACGGCTACGACACCTGGGTCGGCGAGCGCGGCATCACCCTGTCCGGCGGCCAGAAACAGCGCGTCGCCATCGCCCGCACTCTCCTGCTCAACCCGCCCGTCCTGATCCTCGACGACTCCACCTCGAGCGTCGATACACAGACCGAGTACCAGATCCAGCAGTCGATGGCCCGCGTCATGCAAAACCGCACCACCTTCGTCATCGCCCAGCGCCTGCGCACCGTCAAGATGGCCGACCAGATCCTCGTCCTCCAGGACGGCGAAATCGTGGAGCGTGGCACCCACCAGGACCTGCTCGACGCCGACGGCATCTACCGCCAGATCTACGACCTCGAACTGCGCGACCAGGAGGAGGCGCTCGCGGCATATGAGAGGGAACCCGCGGGCGAAACGGCGGAAGTGGGGGGCAGCTAGGGATGGGACTCGGGTTCGGGGGCGGCGCCGGCGGCTGGAGTCACTCCCACATCCCCGGCAGACCTACCGCAGGCCTCCGGCGGAGCACCGACGGCTGGGACGACGAAGAACTCGGGAGGCTTTACGACCACGCCGTCGTCCGGCGGCTCGTGCCGTATCTTGGTCCGTACCGCTGGCAGGCCGGCCTCGCCGCACTCGCCATGGTCGTCTCCGCGGTCACCTCTCGCGTCCAGCCGTTCCTCATCGGCATCGCCATAGACAGGTTCATCCCGAACGAGGACCTGGACGGCGTCGCCACCATCGGCGCCGCGCTCCTCGGGCTGGCCGTGATCGGCTGGGGCGCGCAATACCTGCAGCAAGTCCTCACCGCCTTCATGGGCCACCGTATCCTCCTCACCCTCCGCACCCAGATGTGGAATCACATCCAGAAGCTCTCCCTTAGCTTCCTGGACCGCAACGAGATCGGCCGTGTCATGTCTCGCGTCCAGAATGACGTGACCGTCCTCCAGGAACTCTTGACGACCGGCTTCCTCACAATCCTCGCCGACTTCGTCGGCCTCTTTATCGTCGTCTTCTTCCTCTTCATCCAGGATGTGCAACTGACCTTCGTGATGTTCTCGGTTATCCCGCCGCTAATCATCGTCATGTGGGTCTGGCAATCCCGCGCCCGCTCGGCCTTCATCCGGGTCCGGCAGGCGATCGCCGTGGTCAACGCCAACCTCCAGGAGAACGTCTCCGGCGTGCGCGTCATCCAGAGCCTCTCCCGCGAAGACGAAAACGCCCGCCGCTTCGCCCGCATCAACGCCGATAACCTCAACGCCAACGTCGACGCCGGACGGGTAACGGCCGCCGTCATGCCGGTGGTCGAGATCCTCGTCGCCGCTGCCACGTCGCTCGTCATCGTCTTCGGCGGCTTCCGCGTGATCGATGGCACCCTCACGGTCGGCGTCGTCATCGCCTTCGCCCTCTACGTGCAGCAGTTCTTCGAACCCGTCCGCGATCTCGTCCTCCAGTACACCCAGCTCCAGCGCGCGATGGCCGGCGGCCAGCGCATCTTCGAGGTGCTCGACACGAAGCCGGATATCGTTGACGCCGACGACGCAACTGACCTCGCCGACATCAGCGGCGAAGTCACCTTCGATCACGTGTCGTTCGAGTATGTGCCGGGGCTGAAGGTGCTGCAGGACATCGACCTTCGCGTGAAGCCCGGTGAGACGATCGCCATCGTCGGGCCTACCGGCGCCGGAAAGAGCACGCTCACCTCCCTGGTCACGCGCTTCTACGACGTCTCCGCCGGCCGCGTCCTGATCGACGGCATCGACATCCGGCAGATCCGCCGCCAATCGCTTGCCCGCCGCCTCGGGATCGTCCTCCAGGACCCGTTCCTCTTCTCCGGCACCGTCCGCGAGAACATCCGCTACGGCCGTCTCCAGGCGACCGACGAGGATGTGGAACGCGCAGCCCGTACCGTCGGCGCCCACGACTTCATCAAGAGGCTCCGGAACGGCTACGACACGATCCTCCACGAGCGGGGTCAGAATATCTCGGTGGGCCAGCGCCAGCTCATCGCCTTCGCCCGTGCCGTCATTGCGGAGCCCCGGATCCTCATCCTCGATGAGGCCACCGCGAACGTCGACACGCGGACGGAGATGCTCATCCAGAACGCGCTCGACCGCCTTCTGGAGAACCGCACATCATTCGTGATCGCGCACCGCCTCTCCACCATCCGCGGAGCCGACCGCGTCGTCGTGCTGGAGGACGGCCGCATCGCCGAGGTCGGCACCCACGCTGAACTGCTGGCGCTTGACGGCCTGTACGCCAACCTCTACCGCATGACGTACGAACAGGCAGCGTCGCCGGCGCCAGGGCCGGCCGACGCCAGACCCGCGTCTGCTTAGGCCCATCACCGGCAACCCGCTCGAAGCGGGCGCGACGCGGTTGTCTTGACCAAATCTCAACTTTTCTAACACATTTCTTTCGTTCTTCTCACTTAACCGCCATAGGTCCTTAGGTACTTTAGTCTGTAGACACCCAAAACTCAGGGAGGCAGCAATATGTCCAGGTATACATTTGGCGCCACCGGCGCCCTACTCGCCGTGCTGGCGGCAGCACTGATCTTCTTCGGGTCCTCCACCAGCACGCAGGCCGTTGTCGGCGGACCCGTCGTGTTGATGGGCATCGACGCCGAAGACGGCGGCGTTGGTGGCCACGGCCCCATCTCCGTCTACGACACGATCGTCACCAGCATGATGACCAACGTCGTGAACGGCGGCAGCGGCATCCTCGTGGTCGGCGCCGGCAAGGATGTCAGCGATGACGTCACCGCGTTCTGGGACCAGATCGCCACTGACACCGGCAACGGCGTCACCTACGTCACCGGCGATGCAGCGATCGCCGCCCAGTCTTTCGACGGGTTCGCAATGATTGCCGTCGTCAGCGGCGAGGAAGAAACCAGCTCGGGCGGCCTCACCCAGGCGGAAAACGACGCCCTTGCGGCGCGCGTCGGCGACGTCGCCGCGTTCATCAACAACGGCGGCGGACTCCTCGGCTTCTCGCAGAGCGGCATGACCAACCCATACGCCTACATCGGCGGCATCGGCTCCTTCACCGTCAATATCGACCTCGGTTACGCACTCATCGCTCCGACGGCGGAGGGCACGGCGCTCGGTATTACCGACGACCTGGACCTTTGCTGCTGGCACGACACCTACGAAGTCTTCCCCGATTTCCTCCAGGTGCTGGCCACCCAGGACGACAGTGAAGAGCTGTTCTTCGGCCAGGCTGCGGCGATCGGCGGCGCTCAGGTTATCGTCCTGCCGGAAGGCCCCTTCGGCGACCCGACCTGCTCCGACCAGGTCGACAACGACGCCGACGAGTTAATTGACGCCGCAGATCCAGACTGCGCTCCACCCGTAACGCCGACGCCCACGGCGGCCCCGGCCACCGCGACGCCTTCGCCGTCGCCGACCGCAAAGGCGGCCGCGGCGCTGCCCAACACGGGTGGCGCGCCCGGCGCCACTTCCAGCGCCGCGCTTACGATCGGCATCATGCTCATCGGCCTGGCTGCGGCCACCGTCGCCGCCGGCGCCTACTCGGCCAGCCGGTCACGCAAATAACACTCACATCAGCCGAGTCACCGGGGGCGCTCGCCGCGGCGAGCGCCCCCGGTTCACGTTTCAACCCCCGGCCCTCGCCACCGATCCGCCGATCCAGGGCCGCCCTCTTTAACGTTCCTTTAATGAACAGCGTCTAGCTTGAAGACGGCCGATGTACATCCTTGTAGTTGAAGACGAGCGCAGGCTCGCCCAGTTGGTGCGACGCGTCCTCGAGGAAGAAGGACACACCGTTGACCTCGCCTACGATGGCGAAGAGGGGCTGCACATGAGCCTCGAGGGCACCCACGACGTCATCGTCCTCGATATCATGCTTCCGCAGATAAACGGCCTCGATGTCTGTCGCTCCCTGCGCCACGGTCGCGTTGACACCCCCGTCCTCCTCCTGACCGCACTGGACAGCGTCGACGACCGGGTCGCCGGACTGGACGCCGGCGCCGATGACTACCTACCCAAGCCCTTCGCCTTCCAGGAGCTCCTCGCCCGCATCCGCGCGCTCGGCCGCCGCCGCGTCGAGGGCCGCGAGCCGCAGCAGATGCAGGTGGAAGACCTCGTCCTGGACCTGCGCCGCCGCAAAGCAAAGCGCGATGGCCGCCAGATCGAGCTGAGCCCCAAGGAATTCAGCCTCCTGGAGTTCCTGATGCGCAACCAGGGCCGCGTCGTCACCCGCACCCAGATCCTCGACCACCTCTGGGGCTACGACTTCGCCACCGACTCCAACCTGGTAGACGTCTACGTCGCCTACCTCCGCCGAAAGGTGGACAAGGAATCGCCCCGGCCGCTCATCCGCACGATCCGCGGCGTCGGCTACGCGCTGGGAGACTAGCCCGCATGTTCAGCACGGCCCGCTGGCGCCTCACGCTCTGGTTCGCGGGCGCCTTCGCTCTCATCCTCGTCCTCATCGGAGGCGCGGTCCTCCTGTCCAGCCGCGCGGCCCTCTACGACAAGGTGAATGACGACCTCCGCACCCGTTCCGACGCTCTCCTCCGTTCGCTCCGCGGCCCGTTTGACCCGGGACGGAACGAAGTGCTGCGCTTCGCCACCGCCGGCGGATACTTCTTCGCCGTGACCGGCCCCGGCGGCAACGTGCTCCAGGGGAGCGAGAGCGTTCAGGATGTCGAATTCCCGTCGCTGGAGTCGCTGAAGGGCCGCGCCGGGACCAGCCCCGCCTACTTCGACACGCGCAGCGCGGACGGTGAGGACCTCCGCCTTTACGTCCAGCCCGTAACCGGCATCCGCGGCCAGTCCTTCTTCTTCCAGGTGGGGCGCAGCATAGAGCCGGAGCAGGCAGCCCTCCGGCGCCTGTTCTTGATCACAGGCGCCGCCGGACTGGCGGGCCTGGCGCTCGCCATCGCCGGCGGCTACTGGCTCGCCGGACGCGCGCTCCGCCCGATCCAGCACGCGGTCGACGCCCAGCACACCTTCGTCGCCGACGCATCGCACGAGCTCCGCACCCCCCTGTCGCTCATCCGCGCGAACGCGGAGATGTTGAAACGCGCGGGCGACAGCCCCCCCGACCCGGCGTTCGTGGACGACATCATCACGGAAACGGACCGCCTCGCCTATCTCGTCGGCCAGATGCTCACCCTCGCCCGCTCAGACGCCGCTGCCGCGGAACTCGACGTCGAACGAGTAGACCTGGGGGCGGTGGCGGGCGACGTCGCCCGGCAGATGCAACTCCTCGCCAGCGAGAAGCGCATCTCCGTCGGCGGCCACGCTGAAGGGCAGGCGATCGTCCAGGGCGACATCCAGCGCCTGGGGGAGCTTGCGATCATCCTCGTCGACAACGCGATCAAGTACACGGACGAGGGCGGCGCCGTCACCGTCCGCACCGAGACCCGGGGCGACCAGGCCGTCCTCACAGTCACCGACACCGGCCGGGGCATCCCCGAGGAATCGCTCCGCCACGTCTTCGACCGCTTCTATCGCGCCGACAAGGCCCGCTCCCGGGAGATGGGGGGCACCGGCCTGGGGCTCGCCATCGCCCGCTGGATCACCGAAGCGCACGGCGGCGACATCAAGATCCACAGCGCCGTGGGACGCGGCACGATTGTAACCGTCACCCTGCCCGCCGCCTGACCGTTTTCCTGTGGCATAGCGATATGCTAACGTCTGCATATCGCTATGCCCGCCCGCAAATCAACGCCCCTCGAAGTGCGCTCCAAGGTCTGGGTTGAACTCGGCGGCAAGGTCGCGCTGTCCGATTGGCGCGTGGACCTGCTGCGGGCCGTGGATGCCACCGGATCGCTGGCGGGCGCCGCCGAGCGCATGGGCGTCCCTTACCGCACCGCCTGGCACAAGCTCAAGGAGATCGAAACCCAGCTCGGCCTGAGCTTGCTCCATACCGTGCGCGGCGGTTCCGCAGGTGGCGCCAGCCGGCTAACGCCCGACGGGCGGGCCGTCGTCGAGGGCTTCGATCGTATCCAGCAGGGTATTCAGCAACTGGTGCAGGAACGATTCGACGCCGAATTCGGGAAGGCACGTAGCAATTGAAGAAGCTGTTGATCGCAGCCGCCCTGGCAACACTGCTCGCCGTAGCGCTGGGCTGTGGCAGCTCGAAGGAGGAGTTGATCCTGGCCACCACCACGAGCACCCAGGACAGCGGCCTCCTGGACGTCCTCGTGCCCGCCTTCGAGAAGGCGAACGATTACAACGTCAAGGTGATAGCCGTCGGTTCCGGCCAGGCGATCCGCCTCGGCCAGGAAGGCGAGGCGGATGTCATCCTCGCGCACTCGCCCAAAGCCGAGGAGGAGATGGTTGCCGCCGGTGACGGCATTGAGCGCGCTGCCATAATGCACAACGATTTCATCATCGTTGGGCCTGCCGACGACCCGGCCGGGGTCGGGGACGCCGCCACCGCCCAGGACGCCCTCGCCGCCATCGCGGCAGCAGGGGAGCTGTTCATCAGCAGGGGCGATGACTCCGGCACGCACACCAGGGAACTTGCGCTCTGGGAGGCGGCCGGCATCGATCCATCCGGCGAATCGTGGTACCAGGAGACCGGTCAGGGCATGGGGGCCACGCTCACCGTGGCCAGCGACAAGGGCGGCTACACACTCACGGACCGTGGGACCTACCTTGCGCAGAAGGACAATCTCGACCTGGAAACCCTGTCCGAAGGTGACACCGCCCTCTTCAACAACTACCACGTCATCGTCGTCAACCCGGCCAAGCACTCGCAGGTCAACGTTGAAGGGGCCCGCGCCTTCGCCGCCTTCCTCGCCTCGGCAGACACGCAGGAGACGATTGGGACATTCGGCGTTGAGGACTACGGAGAGCCGCTATTCATCCCGGATGCCGGCAAGGAATAAGGGGCGTCAGGCCGGGCGCTTGGGCGCCAGCTCCGGACGCCCGGACCAGCGCCAGGCCGCGTTTGTCACGCTGATACCCATCAGCATGCCGTGCAGCGCCGTCGGATGGATGAAGAGCCCCGCGCCGGGGTAGTCGCCCGTTGGCGAAAAGCGCGCCTCGCGCATCTCCAGCGCACGCTGGATCGCACCCACGTCGGCGGTCTCCGCGAAACACATGTATATCGATGGACCGCGCCGGTCGAAGAATCGGCCCATCGCCCCCCGCGGGTCAGTGATTTGCGTTAGCTCGATGCGGTCCAGCTTTGCCGGCGGGTCAAACAGTGTCAGGGTGCCCGTGTAGCCGAACATCTCGCTGGTGATCGGGCTGAAGCGCGACCGGTCCAGGCCAAATGCCTCCGTATAGAAGCCCGCGGCCTCCTCATGGTCGCTAACGATGTTCGTCACCTCGTAAAGACCGCTGATCGAGCCCTTGCGTTCTCGCGCCTCACTTGCCTGCAACACCGTGCGCATGCCCCGTGTCTGGTCCGGCTCGATGAACACTTGCTTTCCGTGCTCGCTGTGCTGCACGCCGGCCGCATTCAGGCGCGCCGTCACCTCTTGCAGGTCGGGAGATGAAAAACCGGCGGCGAAGATCCCCTCGCGCCACCGCTCCAGGTGGTCCGCGATGAGACCTTCGCCAGCCGGTTCCAGCAGTTCGAACTCGCTGTCGCCGGCCTGAACTACGGCACGGCGAGCATTGTATGGGGCACC
Source organism: Chloroflexota bacterium (assembly GCA_037441345.1). GTDB lineage: Bacteria > Chloroflexota > Dehalococcoidia > SM23-28-2 > RBG-16-64-32 > DATKKM01. The sequence continues at coordinate 27,890 of JBBISJ010000001.1, read as the reverse complement.
GAGTTCATCCTCCCTGACTTTCTCGGCTCCCAGCACAGCACCGAACGTGGTGACCGCAAACGACCGGTCAAGGACGGCCAGTTGAATGCGATCGACACGATCCAGCATCTGGCATACCCCGAAGGGCGTCTCTGGCTAGGACTTGCCGATGCGGGTGATCTTGGTGCCGCAGACCGGGCACTTGCCCTGGGTCGCCGGGCGTCCGTTCTTCAGCGTTACCTGCTGCGCCCCGCTTATCTCTCGCTTGGTCCTGCACTTGAGGCAGTAGCCTTCCATACTTTGTCCTCCTTACCCCGTATATACGGGCTATACGTTGGCGCATAGCATAGTCGCGCAATAACGTAAGTCAAGAGCGCGCGGCCGCTTTTTCAACAATTTCTGGAATATAGTTCCTCTCGGTCATCCTCGAATATCTGCCGCCTCGCGCTTTCTCATTCCGCCATGCTGGCGCGCTCGCAATTCTAGCCTGTGCTAAGTTAAGAGCCTGCCTCGTCTCCGCCTCAATCCGCTCAGAAGCGGTTCAGCGAGTCGATCAGCCTGCGCAGGCGCCCAACGCTGGTCTGGTTGAAGTCCAGCGCAATCCGCTTGAACTCGAGCGCATCGCCGTCCCTGACCTCGCTCGGGGTCGCCTCGCAGGACCGCATCCCGCGGGGGCCGATGATGTCCGCGAACGCGTCCGCCATCGCCTTGATCTCACCCTCCGGCGGTAGCCTCAACATCCGCAGGATCAGCTTGCCGCTGGCAAACCGTTGAGACTGGTAGTTCCGGTAAAAGCAGTCCAGCTCCTCGACGGCGTCCTCGATCGCGGAGCAATGCTTCACCAGGTGCAGGTCATCGATCGAGATCAGCCCCCGTTTCACCAGTTCCTCCTCGAGGAACTTCAGCCACCGGGCCCAGTAGGTGCTGCCCGGCTCCTCGAGCAATACTATCGGGTGCACATCGCTCTTTCCCGTCTGCATCAGCGTCAGCAACTCGAACGCCTCGTCCAGCGTCCCAAACCCCCCCGGCAGCAACGCGAACCCATCCGACTCCTTGATGAACGTGACCTTCCGCGTGAAGAAGTACTTGAAGTTGATCAGCTTGTCGTTCCCCTGGATGAAGAAGTTGGGTTCCGCCTCCAGGGGCAGCCGGATAGAGGCGCCGAAGCTCTTCTCCGCTCCCGCTCCCTCATGGCCCGCCGCCATGATCCCCGGCCCGGCGCCCGTTATCACCATCCAGTTCCGCTCCGCCATCGCCGCCGCAAAACGGCGGGTGTAGTCGTACGCCGGGTCCTCCGGCACCGTGCGCGCCGATCCGAAAATCGAGACTTTCCGGTAGCTGCGCCAGTTCTTGAAAACGGAGAACGAATAGGCAAACTCCTTCAGCGCCGCGTTCACCAGCTTCATCTCGCCTCTGTCCGCCTCATCCCTCACCAGCCGCAGACAGGTCGTAATCATCTCCTGGAGCAGGTCAGAGTCGTCGCCTGCCTCGCTCACCGCCACCAGCGCCGCGATCTTCGCGTCCATCTCCGGGTTGCCCGTGCTGTATGTCTTCCGCACCGGCGGGACTCGCTCAGCCATCGCTTTCCAGTCTACACGCGCCGGCACGTAGTGACGCCGCCACGTGGGAGCGCCCCATCCTGGGCCTTATCATGGGCGCGGACGATGCGCACTATCATCCACGCGGACCTGGACGCCTTCTACGCATCGGTGGAGCAACTGGACAACCTGGACCTTCGCGGCCGGCCCGTCGTTGTCGGCGGTTCACCGGAATCCCGCGGTGTCGTCGCGGCCGCTTCCTACGAAGCACGGGCGCATGGTATCCACTCCGCCATGCCCATGAGCCGCGCCCTCCGCCTCTGCCCTGAAGCCGTCCGCGTCTCCCCCCGGTTCGATCGGTACGCCGAGGTCTCGCGCCGCGTGATGAGCATCTTTCGGTCCGTGACTCCGCTCGTCGAGCCGCTCTCGCTGGACGAGGCATTCCTCGATGTAACAGGCCGTCACGATGAGCACGGTGGGGTCAAGGGGCTCGCCCTCTACCTGAAAGGCGAGGTCAAACGCGAGACCGGTCTGACCGTGTCAATCGGTGTCGGCACGAACAAGACCGTCGCCAAGATCGCCTCCGACATGAAGAAGCCGGACGGACTTGTGATCGTCCCGCCAGGAGGCGAGGCCCAATTCCTTGCGCCCCTTCCCACGCGTGCCCTGTGGGGTGTGGGCCCGAAGTCAGAGGAGACCCTCAAGCGTGCTGGTTTGGTCCGCGTCGGAGAGATCGCCCGCGCCGGGAAGGACCGGATGCAGCGCCTCTTCGGCAGCCGGGGGCGCGAGCTCTGGCAGATGGCCAGCGGGCGCGACAGCCGGCCCGTCACCGTCAACCACGACCGCAAATCAGTCGGCGCGGAGACCACGTTTCCCCGTGACCTCCCAGACGGACCGGAACTGCGCGCCCAGCTACTCCGGCTGGCCGCCGAAGTGTCCGCAAGGCTCCGGCAGAAGCGGCTCGTCGCCCGCACCACGTCGCTGAAGCTCCGTTACGCTGGATTCCGGACCATCTCCCGCCAGGCAAGCCGCGACGAGCCCACGGACGACGAATCCGAGATCGCGACAACCGCCGCCTCGCTCCTCGACGCGGTCACCGAGCCCGGCGACGAGTACCGCCTGATCGGAATTCAGTGCACGAACCTCAGCCTTGCCCGGCAGCGGCAAGGCCAGCTGGCGCTCTGGCACTAGGCACCTGCGTCAGTAGGGCAGCCTTTCGTCATGGCTCTCGCCCCCATGTCCGCCGTGCTCGTGCGTGACGGGGACCCGGCGCTGCTCCTTCACTGTCTCGACAAAGACGCGCACGATCTGCGGGTCCCACTGGCTGCCGGCCCCATCCCGCAGGATCGATTCAGCGGCCGCAAGCTCCATGGACGCCCGGTACGGCCGATCCGTCGTCATCGCATCGTACGCGTCGACCACCGCTACGATCCTCGCTCCGAGCGGAATGCGCTCGCCGGCGATCCCGTCCGGGTATCCCTTGCCATCCCACCGCTCGTGGTGGTGGTAGACAATGGGATACGCGCTCATCAGGAATCCCACCTTCTTGCAGATCTGCCCACCGGAATAGCAGTGCTGCTTCACGATCGCATACTCCTCCGGTGTCAGCTTGTCCGGCTTCTTCAGGATCGAGTCGGGCACCACGATCTTGCCCATGTCGTGGAGCGCTGCCCCCAGCCGGACAACCTCGATCTCGGCCGGTGGCAGCATCAACCGCTCGGCAATCTGCGCCGCGTGTCCCGCCAGCCGGCGGCAATGGTCGCCCGTGTAAGGGTCGCGGCTTTCGATCGCTTCCGTCAGTGCCAGGGCGGTGTCAAAGGCGAACCGCGAAAGGGACTCTCTCTGGCGAACGCTGCGCAGCGCAATCTCCGTCTGCCTTGCCAGTCGTTCCAGCCGGTCTAGCTCTTCCTGGGGAAACTCCCTCTCCTCCGGATAGAAGATCACCAGCGCCCCCGGCTTGCCTTCATCGAGTTCCACGGGCGCCGCGGCTGCTGAGACATAGCCGACCAGCGCCGCGAACTCCCTCAGCCGGTCGTATCGCGGGTCCCGGAAGACGTTGCTGGATGCCGTCACGCGCCGGTGAACCATCGCCCAGCCCGCAACTCCTTCCCCGGGCGGCACCCCGTTTGGGAACACCTGCCGAAACAGGTCTTCCGCCGTCCCATCCGGAAGGAAGGGCGCGTGTGCAATATCTGTCTGTCCGTCCGGCGAGGAGATGGAACATGCCTTCGCGCCGCACACCTCCGCGACCCTGCGCGTGATCTCCGCGATCACCGCAGTCTCATCCCTGTCCGTAACGATCGTTTTGTGGATGGACGAGAGCGTGTCAAGCTCCTCTTCACGCTGTCGGTTGCGGGCGCTGACGTCGTCCAGGTGCTCCCTCGTCTGTTCCAGGTGCCTGCGCTGCTCCTGGAGGCTCGCCCACTGGTTCAGGCTCACGGCCAGGAAAAGGTACACGGCCGGCCAACCCAGCCATAGCACCGGCATCACGCTGTCTTCGATCTCCGCACCGGCCAGCGTCATCGCCGGGCTGCTGAACACGGTGGCAAGCGCCACCCCCATCACTCCGGCGGGCTGGGGAAAACGGTACGCCAGGGCGATGATCGGCATGAAGAACAGGATCGTGAACGCGCTGGGTATGTCCCCGTCCAGCACCACCAGCCCCCCGACCACCAGGATAGCGCCGAACGACGCCGACGCCTCCAGGACACGCAGTGCCGGAGGAAAGCGCACCGAGGGATCTGCCTTGCGGGCCGTCCAGGCTATCTGAGGGCTTGACACATATGACGAGACGGGCGCCGGATTTGCCCCGTTACAGCGAAATCCGCCCGCCGGCGGGCAAAGTTTAGAATTGGTTGAGGTATCCCCCTCAATCGACCATCGAATAGCCGCCGTTCACGCTCAGAACCTGCCCGGTGATCCACTCCGCCCGGGCCGAGGCGAGGAACACCACCGCGTTCGCGATATCGCTGGGCAGCCCCAGGCGGTTCAGCCCCTTCCCAAGAGGATACGAGCGCAGGATCTGCTCGCCCTGCGCCTCGATCCACTCCCGTGTCGCGTCCGTCAGAGTCGTCGCCGGCGACACGCAGTTCACCGTGACGCCGTTCCGCCCGGCTTCCTTCGCCAGCGCCTTCGAGAACCCCACGACGCCGGCCTTCGCCATCGAGTAAGCCACCAGACGCGGCTCTCCCACCCGGCCGGCGTCCGAGATGATGCTCACAATCCGCCCCCAGCGGCGCTCGTTCATCCCCTCGATCACGGCCCTGGAGCAGTTCAGCACTCCGTACGTGATCAGTCCCATCGTCCGGTCCCACTGCTCCCGGTCGGTCCCGAAGAACAGCCCCCCGGTGGACGGTATCGCGTCCACCGCCGTCACGGCCGGGATTCCCGCGTTGTTGACCAGGATATCCACCGGCCCCAGCCCTCCCTCCACCTTCCTGACACCGCCAGCGACCGACTCATAGTCCGTCACGTCGAACGCTACTCCCATCGCCTCGCCGCCATCAGCCCGGATCGCCTCGGCGGATTCGTCGGCGCGCTCCTGGAACAGGTCGTTCACCGCGACCTTCACCCCCTCCCCCGCCAGCGTCCGGCAGATCTCCGCGCCTATCCCGCGTCCGGCGCCCGTCACCAGCGCCACGCGCCCTCTAATACCCAGGTCCATGGCCAACCTCCGCTGTAAGCATGAGAACAACCGAACAATAGAACAGGAAAGCGGCCGAGCAACAGTGCCACCCACTCTCCACTCTCCACTCTCCACGATCTCGTTCAGAAACATCGGTGACACCTAGAATGGCGTCGTTCCGGCGAACGCTCAACGGACCTGCAGGGCCGGAATCCACTAATGGGCGCATCCCAAGCGCCCCCCACCCTGTCATCCCGAGCGCAGTCGAGGGATCCGGTGGGGCCGGGGGGCCACCGGTGGCCGGCGCGCGTCGCCATCCCGTCATTCCGGCGCAAGCCGGAATCCACGAAAAACGCGCATTTTCGGCGATTTTCGGCGTTACCGTTGCTATCTGAAAATCGATAGAACGTAGCATTCCCTTCCTGCGCTTTAATTGTCGGGAGCGAAAAACCGACTTTTTGTGCTGCCCGCCTGTAAGTTTCTTTGATTGAGCGTCCATCCAGGTTCGGGACGCTGCCATCAATCAGAGCGGGGGCTTGGTCCACAGATTTCACGGATGACACGGATGGGGTTTGGGGTGGAAGGTCGAGGGTCATGGGTTGAGGGTACGGGGTGCGGGCCGGGAAGTCCGAGGGGTGAGTGGCACAGGAATCAGGCAGGCGGCGCTGTTGGCGGTGCCAGCGTGCCCGCGACAGGCGCTGGGCATTCCCATAGAATCGGGCGCATGCTCTGCGTCGTTGAAGAGGTGCCGCTGGGGCCGCTGGGACGCAACGCGGCCGCGTGGCCGGAGAGATCGACGGTTTGGTGGCGGATTTGCTGGGGCCGGCGTAGTGCGGGCGTACCGTTATGGATCCCGGCTTCCGCCGGAATGACGGTTGGAACACATGAAAATGCAAAACGAAATCAGGTGCTAATGCGCACACCTGGCAGCGCACTAATGCCACTCCCCCCTCGGACATCCCGCGCCAAGCTCCTACACTGAACGCAGCACCTTCACAACAGACGCCCGCAAAACCCGGCACAGGCGGGGGAATTGAATGCGAGTCCCTACGTGTTGTTGGACATTCAAATCACCGGAAGCACCATCCGGGGGTCAGGTTTCCAACCTGACAGTGCGGCGAGGGGGGCGAAAAACCGTTTTCGTCAACCGCAAACAAACCGGAATCAGGTACAACCCGCCCCAAACAAATGCGGGAGCAAGTACGAAACGAGGCGGGTTTGTTCGCTCGTTTAGGTGCGAGGTGTTAGGCGTTAGGTGCGTCATGGATTCCGGCCTGCGCCGGAATGACGGGTCGGGGCGACCCTTCGAGACGGCCCTCGACAGACTCAGGGCCTCCTCAGGGCGAGCGGTAGCCCCTACGGGGTCGCCTGCCCAACGGGCCCTGCTAGGCCGGAGCCCGCTAACACCACTCTCCACCCTTTACCCTTTACTCTTTACTCTTTACTCCTCACTCACCCTTCCATTGTCCAATTGCTCCCTTTGTTCTACTGTTGCAGCGTGAGCGAGCAACTCGCCATCGACGGCGGACCGAAGACCCGCCAGGCCCCGTTCCCGCACTGGCCGCAGCTCACCGCCGACGACGGGGCCGCGGCGTCCGAAGCCGCGCGCTCCGGCCACCTCACCCAGCTCACCGGTTCGTACGTCCAGGACTTCGAGCGCGCCTTCCGCGACTGGCACGGCGCCGGGAACTGCGTCGCGGTCAGCTCCGGGACCGCCGCCATCCACACCGTGCTTGCCGCGCTCGACATCGGCCCTGGCGATGAGGTCATCGTTCCCGCACACACCTTCATCGCCTCCGCGACGCCCGTCCTCCACCAGCGCGCCACGCCGGTCTTCGCCGACATAGACGAGCGCACCTTCTGCCTCTCCCCGGACAGCGTGCGCGAGCGGTTGACCAGCCGCACTAAGGCGATCATCGCCGTCCACCTTAACGGCCACCCCGCCGACCTCGAGGCTCTGGCGCCGATCCTGCAGGAACGGGGCATCGCCCTCATCGAGGACGCCGCCCAGGCGGTCGGCGCCTTCTACCAGAGCCGGATCGTGGGCACGTTCGGCGCCGCCGGCTGCTTCAGCTTCTGGGAGGACAAGATCCTGACCACCGGCGGCGAGGGCGGCGCCGTTATCACCGCCGATGACGCCCTCGCTGATCGCCTCCGGCGCATCCGCCACCACGGCGAAGGACCGATCGAGGGTGAGCGGGCCTACCACCACCTCGAACTCGGCTACAACTACCGCATGACCTCCATGCAGGCCGCGACGGGCCTCGTCCAGATGAGATACCTGGGCGAGTACCTGGACACCCGCCGCCGCAACGCCGCCTACCTCACCGAGCGCCTCGCCCGCGTCGAAGGCGTCGACCCGCCGTTTGTGGCGGACTACGCCCTGCACAGCTACTACAAGTACGTCTGCCGCCTTCGCCCGGAGACCGGCATCGACATCAACCGCTTCGTCGCCGCCGTTGCCGCGGAGGGCCTCCCCATCTCCCGCCGCTACCCCACTCCCCTGCCGAACCAGCCCGTCTTCCGCGACGTCCCGCGCCAGCCCTGCCCCGTCACCGAGCGCCTCTCCGGAGAGCTCTTCACCCTCCTCGTCCACCCGTCGGCCTCGGTCATGGACATGGACGACTACGCCCGGGCGATACAGAAGGTCGTGTCGGCACTGGCGTAGGACGGTCCGCAGCAGCCCGCATTTGCATCACGCCCGCTCCCGCGCCAGTATCGGACTATGGAGGGAGATCCGCGCGTAGCCGAGTATCCGGACACCGCCGCCACGCCGGCCCTTTCCAGCCGCTTCGCCGATAGCTTCCGCGCCTTCCGCCACCGCAACTACCGGCTCTTCTACGCGGGGCAGAGCCTCTCCCTCATCGGCACGTGGATGCAGACCGTCGGCCAGGCCTGGCTCGTCCTCGAGATCACTGACTCGAAGATGGCTCTCGGCGTCGTCACGATGCTCCAGTTCCTCCCCATCACCATCCTTGTCCTGTTCGCCGGCGTCATCGCCGACCGCGTCCCCAAGCGCGACTTCCTTGTTCTCACCCAGTGCCTCGCGATGGCGCAGGCGTTCACCCTCGCCGCGCTCGTTTTCAGTGGAGTCGTCGAACTCTGGCACGTCTACATCCTCGCCGCCATCCTGGGCCTCTCCAACGCCTTCGACTTGCCCACTCGCCAATCGTTCGCCATCGAGATGGTCGGCCGGGACGACCTTGTCAACGCCGTCTCCCTCAACTCCGGCATGTTCAACGGCGCGCGCCTGATCGGGCCCGCCATCGGCGGGTTCATCATCGCTGCGGCGGGGGTCAAAACCGTCTTCCTCCTCAACGGCATCTCCTTCATCCCCATCATCCTCTCGCTCACCGCGATGCGAACCAGCGAACTTCACACGCCGGATCGCCGCGAAGAGCCTGCCCACCCGCTGTCCGAGCTGCGCGACGGCATCAAGTACGCCCTGCGCACCCCGGCTACCCTGCTGATCATCATCTTCGTCGCCCTCATCGGCACGTTCGGGTACAACTTCACGGTGATGCTGCCCCTCATCACCCGCTACGTCCTGCACGAGGGATCGGTCGCGCTCGGCTTTCTCACGGCTTCCGTCGGATTCGGGGCGTTCGTCACCGCCCTGACACTGGCCAGCCGCAAGCACGCGACGCGCTACCAGCTCTTCCTTGGTGCGGCGGCCTTCACCTGCTTCCTTGCAGGTGTCGCCCTGAGCCAGAACCTCCTCCTGAGTATGCTGCTCCTGGTGGGCCTGGGCGCCGCCGGCGCCGTCTTCGGCACCACCGCCAACACCAGCATCCAGATCGCCACGCCCGACCACCTCCGGGGCCGCGTCGTGTCTCTCTACATGCTCCTCTTCGCCGGCTCCACTCCCATCGGCGGCTACCTCACCGGCTTGATGGCGGAGCACATCGGCGTCCAGGGTTCGGTCGGCGTTCTCGCTGCCATGTGCGCCATCGGCGTCCTCTCAGCCTCGGCCTACTACCTCACCCACAGGGACGCCGTCCAGCGCACTGCCGATGCATCCGGGAACATCCCGGCCGTCAACTGACCATCGCCCGTCCGGCGGGGCAGCGTCCGACTGCGGACGCGGCACCTTTCACCCGCAACAACTCGGGCCTGGAAAGGGCCTTCCCGAATCGAATCTGTTCAAGTCTTGACAATCGAGTCCATCTGGTCTACAAATAGGTTCCCACACTCGTCCCGGCACCACTACGGCGCGTTTGCGCCACTCACCAAGGGGGTAGATAACACCAGCGAAGCAATCGCCAAAAAGAGAAGCCCCGCACGGGTCGTAACCGCACGGGGCAGGCAACCAGACCAATGGCGAGCACCACCAGTCCCTGCCTTTACGCATTATAGGGCACTGAAACAGAACTGACCAGCCTGCCACGAGGGCCGTGCGGGGCTTCACCAGAGAAAGGAGGTGATGTCCTCAGCGCGGCCATTTTCTTTTCTGGGCCTCGGTCCAGGCGACCCAGAGACACAACCAAAAAAGACAGGAAGGAGAATACGGTGAAAAGAAGCATCCTTACGAGCCTGCTGGTCATCGGCGGAGCGATTGCGCTCCTGGCCGGCGGCGCAACCTTCGCCCCTTTCACAGACACCGACAGCGACTCGGGCGACGTGACCGCAGGAGATGTCGAGATCGACGTCTTCGGAAGCGGCGCGTCACTTGACTTCGAATTCGTCAGCACTGCAACGGACTGCGACACCATGGCGCCGGGCGACTCCTGCGACGACACCCTTGTCAGCGTCACGAACACCGGGACCCTTGAGGTTTCCCTTGCAGCACCGGTTCCGAGCGAGTCCGGCGCTCTTGAAACCTGCGGCGACGGCGATAGCCTCGGCACAACCGTGAGCACGTACAGCGGCGACGGCATCCTCGCCGTCGGAGAAACCGAGACCTTCTCCGTCACGGTCACACTGGAGGGATCGGCCGACAACACCTGTGAGGCAGCTACCGGCACGGTGAGTGTCGCAGTCACCGCGACCAACACCTAGGCGCGGTCGGCGAACGCGTGTGCACGAGCAAGAGGGAGGAACGCATGTGAGGCGTATCCTTGGCTCATTGATCTTCGTCGCCCTCGCGGTAGGTGTGATGTCCGTCGGCGGAATCCACGCCCCGTTCACTGACACGGCCTCCGACAGCGGTACCGTGACGGCAGCGGGCGGGATCTCCATTCGCCTCAACACTCTCAAGGGAGTCGATGAGGTCGTGTGGGACATCCTTCCGTGTGTCAGTGACAACATGGCGCCCGGAGATGTCTGTCTGGCTAACCTGGGCGTCCGCAATGACGGTAGCTCCTGGTTGACCTACGCGGCATCGACGATCGAGACGGCGTGCTTCGATGTAGCCTTCACTGGACCGTTCGACACGTCGAACGGTGGAGACGGCAACACCCCTGGCACATTGCCCGCCGGCAACACCGAGGCGGAAACCATCAGTGCGTCCGTCACCCTGGTGGACGACGACTCCTGCCAGGGCACCAGCGCATCGGTTGGGATCATGGTCACGGCGGTGAGCATTCCCACACCCTGAGACGGGTGACGAGCGGCTCCAGGGGGAGGGTTCGCAGCCTTCCCCCTGGGGAGGTCTACTCATGAGTGCAATCCTGAGAATCATTACGAAGGCAGCCGGATGGCTGACAGTTTCGCTGGCGGCCCTTGCGGTGCTGCTACTGGCCACGTTGATGGTTGGTCCGCGGCTGATGGGCTGGGAAGGAGTTGTGGTCCTCACCGGCAGCATGGAGCCAGCCCTGAAGGTGGGAGGCATCGCTTACCTGGAACCCGGCACTGACCCGAGCTCCGTTAAGACCGGCGACATCATCACCTTCCGTTCGTTGAAAGACCCTCAGCGGATGATCTCGCACAGGGTCATTGAGGTGATCGATGACCCTGCGGGCCTGCGTTTCCGTACGAAGGGTGACAACAGTCAGCTTCCAGACCAGCAGCTGGTGCCCGCGGAGAACCTCGTCGGCACCATACGCTTTGACCTGCCTTATCTGGGCTACGCCGCTAACGAGCTCAGACACCGCGAAAGATACTACCTTGCCGTTGGCGCGCCGGCCGCTCTGCTCATCGCCAGCGAGCTGATGAACATCATGCGCGAACTACGCAGGTTGCGGAGGCGCGGCGGAGCCCAATGCTGAAGTCACGACTTATCCCGTTCGCAGCGCTCGTGGCCGTGGGGGCAGCCGCAGTCACCCTCATCGCAGCATCACGCCCTGCGTCGGGACCGGCCAGGGTCACGGAGACCGCGCGGCCACGCGACAGCGCACCGGCGCGAGACCCGGCAGGACACTCATTGCCGTGGATTCTCGCCGCTCTCGTCATAGCAGTCGTCGCCTCCTCCGCCCTGCTGGCGTCCATGCTCGGACGTAGTGGCGCGTCATTCACAGACGCGACCACCACCAGCGGCGGGGTCGCGGCTGCCGCTTCCTTCGCTCCGGCGGGGTGCGAGGACGATCATGAGGGCGGCAGAGACCAGGATGTCGGAAGACCGCCCGGGGATCAGGACGAGGACTGCGACGAGGATGACGGCGATGACGACGACAGAACCGGCAACGGTTCGGCCAGTTGCCAGGGCGAGCCGGGCCGTGACGTGGACACACGCTGTGCGCCGGGCCAGTTGATCAGGCCACCGGTCGGTCTGGCTGCCTCGTTCAGTGAAGCCGACATGTCCGTCCACCTCACGTGGCAACCCGTTGAAGGCGCAATCTACTACAACATCTATCGCGGCGAGACACCGGGCGGCCCTTACGAGGGCATCGGCAGCAGCCGCGAAACCTCATTCCGCGACTCCCCGGTCCCCGAGGGAGCTACCTATTATTACAGGGTGACGGCGGTCGACGCTTTCCAGAACCAGAGCCGGGACAGCGAAGAGGCGACCGCTTCAACGACCCCCACCGACCACGGACCGGGTGACCAGCCGGTATACCAGGAAGTCCCGACTTCGCCCCCTGTTGATCCCGGACCGGAGGGAACGCCGGGGCCTTCCCCGGTTCCAACATCTACGCCGGAGGCCGAAGCCTCACCCACGCCAACACCGGCGACAGAGCCTCATCCAACGCCGACACCGGAACCCCAGCCCCCGGCTGGCCCCGGCGAATAAGCCCCTCGCGCTCACTGCCGGGTTTCAGTCCCGCGGGGGCGGGCCAGATATCGCCCGTCCCGAAGGGCAACCTTCCAGCAACGGACACTCTCCGCACTGCGGCCGCTGCGCCTTGCACAGCCGACGCCCGTGCTTGATCAGCAGGATGTGGAACGGGAAGATCATCTCCGGCGCCAGTATCCCCTCCAGGATGTCGTGCGCCTGCTCCGCCGTCGCTTTCAGTGGTACCAGCCCCAGCCGCTGCGCCACCCGGTGCACGTGCGTGTCCACCGGCAGCGCGGACCGCCCGAGCGCGAACATCAGGACGCACGCCGCCGTTTTCGGTCCGACGCCCTTCAACTCACGCAGCCATCCCTTCGCCTCGTCCAGGGGCATAGCGCGCAGGAACTCCAGGTCGAACGAGCCCCGCGATTCCTTGATCGCCGCCAGCGCCGCCTTGATCCGCGGCGCCTTCTGCTTCGCCAGCCCGCCCACGGCGATCTCCCGCTCGATCTCCTCCAGCGGCGCCTCCAGGACCGCTTGCCAGTCCGGGTAGCGCTGGACCAGGCGCATGAAGGCCCGGCCGGAATTGGTGTCGCTCGTGTTCTGCGAAAGGATCGTGAGCACCAGCTCCGTCATCGGATCGCCGTGGGGCGCCCATGCCGGTTCGCCGTACAGCGGCGAAAGCCTCTCGACCACTTCACCGGGCGTCAGCGTGGCGGGGCTTCGGGGCATGCGGCCCAGTCTAGGGGTTCGCTTCGAAGTAGTTCCAGACGGCCGCCGACACCGTCGCGATCGGGGCCCAGCCACCGCTGCCGTCTGTCAGCACCGTGATCGCGTACGGCCCTGCCGGCCCCCACACTATCGCCGCGTCGTGCGTGGCATCGGTGAAGTTCCCGCTCTTGTGCGCCAGAGTCGTCCCGTCCGGCACACCAGCGACAATCCCTTCGCGGAACCACTCCTGCGCCAGGTAGCCCAGCATCTCGTCCCGCGAGGCAGGGCTCACACCCAGTCCAGCGGCGATCGCGATCATGAGCTGCGTCAGGTCCAGCGCTGTCGTGGGCAGCTCACGGTCGTTGATCGTCATCACGCTCGCGCCGGTGCTCCGGATCGTGTCGTCCACCTTGTTGGCGTCCAGTTGATCGATAAGCATCAGCGCCAACGGCGTGTCGCTCACGACGATCATCCCCTTCACCGCATCGCCGATGCTTACCTTGTCGTTCGGCTTGATCTTCAGATACTCGAGAGTCCCCAGGTCATTCTCCGTGTACTTCTCTTCCAGCGTCACCTTATCGGCGAAGTCGATCTCACCCGCTTCTTTCTGCCGGTAAGCCTCCAGCAGCACCGCCGCCTTGTACGTGCTCGCCGCGTAGTACACCTCGGAGTCCCTGGCCGCCGCGTACCGCCCGTCCGCCAGGTTGTGGACCACCACCGATGCTTTCCCTTCGAACCCCTCCAGCGCCACGTTCACGGCCGCCTGGAGCCCCGCATCCAGCACCGGCTCGGCAACCCCGGAGTCCAGCCCCGGCACCGCGATGTCCCCGGTCAGCCAGTCCAGCGAGACCAGCCTTGGCTTTGGCGTCGGCGTGGGGACGGGAGTAACCACGGGCGTTCCGGAACCGGTGTTGCCGCCAGGCGTCGGGTCGCCCGGACCGCCTACAAGCACCGCCGGTGGGTCCGTCTCCTCTGCCCCGCCACACGCAACCAGCAACAGGAGCACCAGCAGCGGGATACTCGTCTTGAGGCTGAGCATGATCATCACAACGCGCGGCGCCCGGAGCGATCGCGCATATACTTAACAACGGCTGAAACGCCGGAAAGGATCAGCATGGCCGAGCCTACGCGTCTGACGCAACTCGCCTCCTGCGCCGGTTGAGCCGGTAAGGCAGGGGCCGGAGCCCTGGCGCAGGTCCTGCGCCACTTCGCCGATATCGCCGGTGACCAGCCCGACCTCCTCGTCGGGCTGGCCGCGCCGGACGACGCCGCCGTCTACCGCCTGAACGATGAGCAGGCGGTCGTGATGACGGTGGACTTCTTCGCGCCCCTCGTTGATGACCCGTACGACTACGGTGCGATCGCCGCCGCCAACGCCATGAGCGATGTCTACGCCATGGGCGGAGAAGTAGTCCTCGGCCTCAACGTCGCTGCCTTTCCGGACAGCTTGACGCCCGAAACAGTCGGCGCGATCTTGCGCGGCGGCGCTGACAAGGTCGCCGAGGGCGGCGGCGTTGTCGCCGGCGGCCACACCATTCGCGACGAGGAGCCGAAGTACGGCATGTGCGTCCTGGGCCTCGTCCACCCCGACCGCGTCCTCACGAAGGGTGGCGCGGGGCCTGGCGACGTGCTCTACATCACGAAGCCGCTCGGCACCGGCATCGTCACCACCGCCGCGATGCGAGACGCTGCATCCCCGGAACATCTCGCCGCCGCTGTCCGGAACATGAAGGCGCTCAACCGTCACCCGTCCCATATCGCGCGAGAGACAGCCGTCAGCGCCCTTACGGATGTCACCGGCTACAGCCTGCTCGGGCACGGATACGAAATGGCCGCTGCCAGTAACGTACGGCTTCGCTTCACGGCGGCTGCCGTGCCTGTCCTGCCCGGCGCCATCGACTACGCCCGCGGCGGTTTCACCACCGGCGGCGCCGACCGGAACCGCAGCCACTTCAGCCCTCACATCCTGACCACCGGGGTCAGCGACGAGATGCTGCACATCCTCTGGGACCCGCAGACCTCCGGCGGCCTGCTCATCGCCGTCCCCGCCGCGCGAGCCCGTGACCTCGACCTCCGCTTCCGCGACGCCGGCCTGACCGCCTGGGCCATCGGCGAAGTCATCGACGGCAGCGGCGTCGAGGTCGTCGCCTGAATCCCGGATAGCAGGAGGCCCGCTGAAAACAGCGGGCCTCGGTTCATGGTCCTGCCTTCGGCCTATCCGAAGTTGCCGGTCTTCCGCGCGATCTCGTTCAACCGCGCGATCCTGTCCGCGGTCGGCGGGTGCGTGCTGAACAGCGCCGCCATGTTGATCTTGCCCAGTGGGTTCACGATGAACATATGCGACACAGCCGGGTTCACCTTCATCGGCCGCACCTGCGAGTAGTCCTGCAGCTTCTGCAGCGCGCTCGCCAGCGCCAGCGGCGTGTGCGTCAGGTGCGCGCCGGACTCGTCGGCCCCATACTCCCTCTGCCGCGAAATCGCCATCCGGACGATCGACGCCGCGATCGGCGCCAGGATGATGGTTGCCAGGATCGCCAGGATACCCAGGGCCCCTCCGCCGTTCCGGTCGCGGCCGCCGAAGCCACCGAAGATCAGCGACCACTGCAGCATCGTCGCAATGAACGTGATCGCGCCCGCCACCGTCGCCACGATCGAGTTGACCAGGATGTCCTTGTTGCGGATGTGGCCAAGTTCGTGGCCGAACACCGCCGTCAGCTCCTTGTCGTCCAGGATGTTCATGATCCCGGTCGTCGCAGCCACCGCCGCGTGCTTCGCGTTGCGGCCCGTGGCAAATGCGTTTGGCGAATCGTTCTGGATGATGTACACCCGCGGCTTCGGCATCCCCGCCATCGCCGTCACCCGGTCGACGATCTCGTGCAGGCGCGGCTCCTGGTCCGGGCTTACTTCCCGCGACCCGGTCATCTGGAGCGCCAGCCTGTCCGAGAACCAGTACGAACCAACGTTCATCGCCAGCGAGATAATGAACGCGAAGATCGCGCCGGCGGGACCGGCCACAAGATAGCCGATGCCGATCAGCAACCCCGTAAGGAGTACCAGCAGGAAGACTGTCTTAACGTTGTTCAATTCCCATCACCTTCGAGAGACGGAACTTACGTCCCTCGCATCTAGCTTAATCCTTTCCCGTAAGCCCTACAATTTCACTTGCGTTGTCCGTCTCCTCTCGCAGCAGTCCCCTGAAATACCGGATCGCATCCGCGATTCGCGGCCCGTACCAACACAACCGCCTGCCATCTACAAGAAGAATACGAACGCCGGGCGCCGCTGCGATCACCTCCTTCGCGTGCCCCTGGCCGAATCGGTACGGTTCGTCCGGCAACATCACCACGTCCGGCTCCCGCCCCGCAGCATCCCCCAGCGTGATCACCGGGTACCGCTCCAGCGAATCGCCGTAAACGTTCTCCCCACCGCACAACCTCAGGAGATCATGGATGTACGTGTCCGGTCCGATCGTCATCCACGGGTTCCGCCAGATCGGGCAGAACACCCGGACTGGCGGCGGCCTGTCATCCGCCAGGGCGTCCCGCACCTCAGCATCCGCGCTTCCGGCGATTGCCTCCGCGGCAGCAGGCATCCCGGCAATTTGACCCATGACCCGCAGCTCGGCGATCGCACCAGCAACCGTTCGCGGATACGTCACGAACACCGTGAGCCCCGCGCTAATCAACGCATCCACGTCACAACGCCTGTTCTCTTCCACGTTCGCGATCACGAGGTCCGGCGCCAGGGCGATGACGTCCGCAACGCCCACATTCTTCGTACCGCCCACCTTTGGCTTCTCGCGAACACCTTCGGCCGGCTCAACGCAATACCTGGTCACACCAACCACCCGGTCACCGGCGCCGAAGGCGAACAGCGCCTCCGTGAGACTGGGCACCAGGGACACTATCCGTTCCGGCCGGGCGTCCACTTCTACCTGTCGCCCGAGAGCGTCCGTGTAGACGGCCATCGCTAGCCCAGCGTCACCTCTGCCTCAAGCTGCTCGCTTCCGTGGTAGTACTCCACTGTCACCTTGTCGCCCTGGCGGTGCTCGGATAGCGCCTTGAAAAGGTCGCCGCTCGTGCGGATCTCCGCACCCTCGAGACCAACGATAACGTCGCCTTCCGCCAGCCCGGCATCGTCGGCGGGGCCGCCGCTCTGCACGCCCTGGATCCCAACACCGTAGTCCACCGGCAGGTTGAGCTGGGCCGCCAGACTTTCTGTTATCGGCACGATCGTGATACCGAGCAACCCGCGGTCGATCACACCATTGGCGATCAGTTCGTCGATGATGGGTTTCGCGCTGTCGATGGCGATCGCCAGGCCGATGCCCTCGGCGTTGCCGCGGATCACCGCCGTCGTGATCCCGATGACCCGGCCATCAGCATCTACAAGCGGCCCCCCGGAGTTGCCCGGGTTGATCGCTGCGTCCGTCTGGATAGCGTCAGGGATGCTCACATCGCCTTCCTGGATCAGCCGGTTGACAGCGCTGATCACGCCCTTGGTCACCGTCGGTCCGCCGGGCAGGTTCAACGCATTGCCCATCGCTATAACATCCTGCCCAACCTTCAGGCCGGAGGATTCACCGATCGCCACGGGCTGCAGGTCCCTTGCATCGATCTGGAGCACGGCGATGTCCGTCGGCCGATCGCGCCCCACCACCGTGGCATCGAACTGCCGGCCATCTGCCAGCGTCACGGTGATCTTGTCCACCGCATTCCCGTTCCCGTCCGAGATCACGTGATTGTTGGTCACGATGTGCCCGTCTTCATCGATGATGAAGCCCGTCCCGACCCCGGACTGGGGTACCACCTGGCCGAAGACGTTGAAGCTCTGCGCCTCGCTCAGGATGTGAACTACCGATGGCCGCAGCGCCTCAACCAGCTCCACAGTGTTCGGGATGTCCTCCCGGATCTCTCCGCCGCTTCCACCCGTATCCGTCGCCGTTGCCGTCGCGCCCGGAGTGGGACTCGGTTCGGACGAGACGTTGCCGTCGCTCTTGCATGCCGCCGCCATGGCCAGGACCAGCGCCAGTACTGCCACCACCGGCACCGCTGTCATATTGCGTTTCACTCTGCTCCTTTCGGTCACCCCTGCTGATTGCAGTCGCCGCCAGAATAGCCCCATCATCATTAAGGAGACATTAAAGCGAGCGGGCGCGCAACGTAGATCACGGCGCTCCGGCCCTTCCGGCCTCCCTGATAGAATGAACGTCCGATAACGAATCTGGAATCTCCATGCGCGACGTATCCCACACCGAGACTGCTTACCGCGATCTCGACGACGAGGAGCTCATGCAGCGCCTGGCGTACCGGGATCTCGCTGCGTTCCGCGCCCTCTACGCGCGGTATGGCAACCTCGTCTATTCGGTCGCGCTCCGCGTCGTCCGCGACCCGCAACTGGCTGAAGATATGTCGCAGGAGATCTTCTTAAGGCTCTGGCGGAAGCCCGAAAGCTACGCGGCCACGCGCGGCCGGTTCGGCACGTGGCTCACCTCCGTGACCCGCAACCGCGCCGTGGACGAGATCCGCTCCCGCAACCGCCGTTTCCGCCACGAGACATCTTCCCCGGAGGAGCAGGAAAGGGACTTCGCCGGCCCGGAAAACGATGACCCGTCTCTCCGCGCCGAAATCTCGGACCAGCGCCGCCTCATCCGCATCGCCCTCCAGGGCCTGCCAAAGGAGCAGCGCGAGGCCATAGAACTCGCATACTTCGGCGGTCTCACCCAGCAGGAGATCGCGGAACGCCTCGGCCAGCCGCTCGGCACCGTCAAGACGCGCATCCGCCTGGGCATGCAGAAGCTCAGGGCGGCACTCACGCCTCAACTGACATGAGCACTCAACAGCCGGACTGCCAGGAGATCCTTGACATGGTGGACGCCTACGCCCTCGGCGCGGTTGCCCCGGAAGAAGCCTCCAGCCTGGAGCAACACGTCGCGGACTGCGTCGGCTGCTGGGATGAACTGAATCGCGCGCAGCAGACGGCCGACCTCATCTCCCTCAGCGTTCCATCGGTCGAATCCCCCCGTCTGCTCGGCGAGCGCATCATCTCCCAGGCACAGCGCGAGGCAGTTCCAATCCCCGTCCGGCATCGATCCGGCCCCGGCCTCTGGCAGCGCCTGCGGCCGAGTTGGCCGGCGGCCGCCGCCGCTTTCGGCGCCGTCTCCATCTTCGCGCTCATCTTCTCCGCGACCCTCAAGGACGACCTTGACGACCTGAAGGCCGAGAACAACGACCTCAAGGCGGAAGTCCAGGCTGCCACCTTCAGCCTCGACCAGCAGCTCCGCGCCGCCGACTCCCGCCTCCAGGAACAGGAGATCATCACGGCCGTGATGTCAGACTCCGACCGCCAGCAGATGACGGTGGCTTCCGCCTCCGACTCAAGCGTCTTCGCCTCCTACACCTGGAGCCCCACTGCCCGGCGCGGCATCCTCGAGTGCGAAAATGTGCCGGACCTGCCGCCGGGCAAGGTGTACGAGCTCTGGATCGAGGCGGGCGAGGACGTTTACCCGCTCGCGACTTTTCAGTCGCAGGGCGGCTGGTGCCTCGTGACGATGGACATGAGCTTCCTCGACACCCGGCCAACAGGCATGGGCGTCAGTGTCGAGACGGTTCCCGGCGGCGTAGCCGGACCATCGAGCGGATGGGCGCTCTACGCCGCATTCACTCCCACACGATAATGCCGGTTGCGCACACAAGACAGATTTGATACCGTGTCTCACTGAGACCGAGTATCATGTCTGACCTGGAACGCATCTCCCTCAAGCTCGAGGCGCGCGGCCACCGCATCACTCCGTCCCGCCGCGCCGTTGTCGCCGCCATTCTCGCCCGCAAAGGGCACTTCACCGCCGATGACCTCGTGGTCCGCTGTCGCGGCGCTGGCCGCGCCACCGTCTTCCGCACCCTCCGCCTCCTCACGGAGATCGGCGCCGTCTGCCGCGTCCTCATGGAGGACGGCGCCCTCCGCTACCTGGTCTCGGAGCGCGGCCACCACCACCACCTCGTCTGTACCGGCTGCGGCGCCGTCCAGGACATTGACGCCTGCGCCGTCTCCGGCGCCATCCGCGATCTCTCCGAGGCCACCGGCTACGATGTCGAGGGCCACTGGCTCGAACTGTACGGCCGCTGCGCCGCCTGCCGCGCCGCCGTGCCCGCCGGGGTCACCGCATGAGCCGTTTTTTTTCGCCGGCATTGATACTCGGTCTCATTGTCTTCCTGGCATCTTCCGCTTCCGCGTGCTCAAGCGACCGCCCATCGGATGGCGATGGCCGCGCCAGGGTCGTCACCACGCTCCCACTCTTCGCCGATTTTGTCCGCCAAATCGGCGGCGACCGGGTCGAAGTCACCTCGCTCCTTCCCGCGGGGGCGGACCCACACACCTGGGAGCCGGGGCCGAAGGACGTGGCTGCCGTGGAGGACGCCGACATCGGCTTTGCCAACGGCCTGGACCTCGACGTGCCCGGTCTCAACATCCTGGAAACAAACCTGCCCGGTAAGGCTCCGCTGGTCCTGCTCGGCGAGTACGCGCAGGCTGCAGACGTCGATCCACCGAGCGGGGGCATAGACGACCCACACTACTGGCTGGATACGTTCTATGCCCGTCTCTACGCACAGAAGGTCGCTGACGAACTCATCGCCCTCAACCCAGCCGGCCAGGGCGCTTACGAGCAGAACCTCGCCACACTCCGCTCGAGCATCGGTGACGCTGGAGACTACCTCGAGGAGGCCGTCGCAAAGATCCCGGCCGCGGACCGCGCGCTTGTCACGACGCACGACGCATTCCGTCATTTCGCTGCACCGCTTGGCCTCGTGGTGATCGGCGCCGTCGCAAATGCGCCCGGGCAGGAGCAGGGGCCGCAGCACCTCGCCGATCTCATAGACGCAGTGAAGCAACATGGCCTCCCGGCCGTCTTCGCCGAACCCCAGATCAGCGAGGAAAGCCAGGCACTTGAGCGCATCGCTGCCGAGGAAGGCGTCATGGTCTGCACCCTCTACAGCGATTCGCTGGACGACAAAGTCCCCACTTACATCGACATGATGCGCTTCAACGCCGACGAACTCGCCCGCTGCCTGGGAGGTGAAGGTTGAGCACGCGGCTTGCGCCGCCCAAATGGGCGCTCGATGTCCGTGATGTCGCCACCGGCTACGGTTCCCACGCCGCGCTCGAAGGCGTCACCTTCAACATCGAGCCCGGTTGTCTCGCCGGCCTCGTCGGCCCGAACGGCTCCGGCAAGTCCACGCTGCTCAAGTCCGTCCTGGGCATCCTCAAGCCCTGGCGCGGCGATGTCCTCATCTTCGGCGAGCACTGGCGGCCGGGCCGCGGCGCTGTCGGCTACACCCCTCAGTCTGAAGCCGTCGACTGGAGCTTCCCTGTCACCGTCTTCGACGTCGCGCTCATGGGCCGCTACGGCCGCCTCGGCCTTATCCGCCGCCCATCACGTCAAGACCGGGAGATCGCCTTCGCCGCGCTTGAGCGCGTGCGGATGGCGGACCTCGCGAAACGCCTCATCGGCGAGCTTTCCGGCGGCCAGCAGCGCCGCGTCCTCATCGCCCGCGCCCTCGCCCAGCAGGCCGACCTCCTCCTCCTCGACGAGCCGTTCGCCGGCCTCGACGCCACTGCCCAGCACGACCTTATCGAACTCTTCAAGCAACTGAGCCGGGAGGGCAAGACCCTCTTCGTCGCGACGCATGACCTGTCATGCGTCGCGGAGGACTTCGACCACGCCGTCCTCCTCAACCGCCACGTCATCGCCTTCGGGCGCCCCGCGGACGTGTTCACCGAAGAGAACCTCAACGCCGCCTTTGCCCGCCACCTCATGGTCCTCCGCGCAGGCGACCACACCTTCATAAGCTCGTGATGGAAGCCATCATCGACTTCCTTCAAGAACCCTGGACCTACGAGTTCATGTGCCGCGCACTGATTTCCGCCGTCGTCGTCAGCGCCGTCGCCGCCGTCGTCGGCACCTTCGTCATCCTCAAGGGGATGGCCTTCGTCGGCGATGCGCTGCCCCACGCCAGCTTCGGCGGCGTCGCCATCGCCTTCGCCCTCGGCGCAAACCTCTACCTCGGGGGCGCGGTCGCCGCCCTCGTCACCGCCCTGCTCATCGGCCTCATCGGCCGCCGCGGCACCGTCCGCTACGACACCGCTATCGGTATCCTCTTCGTGGGGGCTTTCGCCACCGGCATTCTCGTCGTCAGCACCCAGGACAGCTACACCGCGGACCTCTTCGCCTTCGTCTTTGGCAATGTCCTCAGCGTTAGCTGGAACGACGTCTGGCTCACCATCGCCCTCGGCGCGCTGATCGTCCTCCTCGTCGCCATCTTCTACAAGGAACTGCTCTTCACAGCCTATGATCCGACGATGGCCGCAGCCAGCGGCCTCCCCGTCGACGCCCTCCAGTTCGGCCTCCTCGCGAGCCTCGCCATCACCACCGTCATCGCCCTCCAGACCGTCGGCATCGTCCTCGTTGTCGCCCTCCTCGTCACACCTGCCGCCACCGCCCAGCTGCTGACACGCAGCCTCTGGTCGATGATGCTGCTGGGCGCCGCGGTCGGCGCGCTCGCCTCGGTCATCGGCCTTTACGTGGCCTGGCACGCCGACGTCTCAGCCAGCGCCTCCATCGTCCTTACCGCGACCGCGCTGTTCGCGCTCGCTTTCGTGTTCTCTCCGCAGAAGGGCGCCCTTCGGCAGTCCGGCCTCATGCGTCGCTAGCGCGCCACTCCTCGCGGACAGCATAGGTGTCCGGCTGCGCGAAGTTCTCCCAGTACGCCGTCATCACGTAGTCGAGGCGGAGTTCGAACACCCGATCCGGAGGGTGCACCGTGTGGCCCGCAGAATCGACGACATGCTGGCGTTCGGCCGCGTCAGTGACCTGCCGCGCACTGCCTGTGGCGTACCATTCGTCGTCGCCCTGGTTGCCGCGGGGCGGCGGGTTGGCGGCGTGCATGGCGTACCTCCCGTCGCTCGCCAGGTCCCAACGCTTCGGCGAAGATTCGTTGACCGCGATATACATGCCATCGCCCGCGAAGATCGGGCAGAACGGGTGTACTCGCGGCGAGCCGTTTTTCCGCACCGTGGCCAGATAGCAGATCGGGACGATTTCCAGGAGCCGGCGCAACAGACCCGCCATCTCCGGCCGGGCCGCGGCGAATTGTCCGTATCTCAGCATGCCTCCGAGTCACCCTTCCGGGTTCGCCGTGGCGCGTGAGGGGTCGAACTGGATGATCTGGCAGTAGTTGCCGTCCGGGTCCGCGAACGTCGAAATAATGCCACCCCACCACTCCAGGCTCTGCTCGCGGACGAACTGCACGCCCTTGCTCTTCAGAAGCGCCTCCTCGGCGGCTACGTCGTCGACGAAGAAGTCGATGAGGACGCGGCTCGGCTCCTTCGCCGCCCCATGTGTCTCCGAGTGGTCGTCGATCGCCAGGCTCACACCGGGCACCACCGACAGTAAGCCGCTGTTCGGATCCGCTTCGAAGCCGATCGTGTCGGCATAGAATGCGCGGAGCCGGTCCGGGTTGTCGCTGGTGATATTGACGACGAAACTTGTGGCCTTCATGGCTACCTCCCATCTGTCCTGCAGCGCGCTGAGTATACACGCCGGCAGGCGCCGTGATCAGGCCGCGGTGTCACCGCTCCCGGACATCTCCGTTCTTCCTTGCCCGCTTCCGCTACAATGCCCTCGTGCTAACCGACATCCAGGACTACCTGCGCTACTACCGCGGCCTCAACAAGCGCACCATCCGCGACATCGCCGCCCTCCCACCGGACGCTGCGGCCTACACCCCGCCGGCCGCGATGGCGGAACGGGCCGGCGAGAGCGGATTGGCCTGGTCCATCGGCGCGATCGTCGCCCATATCGGCGGCGCCCGCCTCTACTTCGCGAGCGCATATCGCAACGAGGGCTGGATCTTCGGCGGCCCGCTACGGCCGATTGAGACGCAGGACGACTGGGTGCCGCTCCTCGAGGAGAGCTTCGAGGAGTTCTCCTCCCGTCTCGCCGGCACCCCGCCCGACTGGCTGCAGCGCCGGATCGAGATGATCGACACCGAGGGCACCGTCTCGGGCTGGCGCATCCTCATGATGTGCATCGAGCACGAGGTGCACCACCGCTCGCAGATCGACACCTACGCCGGCCTTAGCGGCTGGGACCCGCCCCAGATCTACGGCCGCTCCGCGGAGCAGATCGGGCTGGAGCAGGGGCGGCAGCGGGAAAGGCACAGTAAGTAATCCCGCGTTGTTCGCCGTGGGCCCAGGGACCCCAGCCCTGGGCTACTTACCATCCATGGATTCCCGCTTCCGCGGGAATGACGACGAGTAGCTTCCCTTACAGCTTCATCTCGCTGCTGTGGCCCGGGAACATCCGCGAACTCGGGTCCACCTTTGCCTTCGCCGCGTTCGCGGCAACGGCGGCCTGGCCGAAGCCCGTGACGATCAGGTTCAGGGGCGTCGACCCTTCGACCGCCGCGATATCACCTGCCGCGAAGACGCCCGGCAGGTTCGTCTCCATGAACACATTCGTCTTGATGTGGCGGTTGTCCAGCATCTCCAGCCCCCAGGTCGCCACCGGGCCGAGCGCCGCCTTGAAGCCCGTGCTGATCAGCACGACGTCCACCGGGATCGTCCGCTCTTCCGCCGTCCTGTTCTCGAAGATGATCGCCTGTTTCGGCGCCTTGTCGTCACCGTCGATCCGCTTCAACTCCCAGAACGTCATGATCGGGATTTCCGTCATGCGCAGCGCCGTCAGGCTCGCCTCGTGCGCCCGGAACCCGTCTCGCCGGTGGATCAGCGTGATGCTCTTCGCCCAGTCCTTCAGGTTCAGCGCCCAGTCCACTGCTGTATCCCCGCCGCCGACGATCAGGATGTTCTTGTTCCGGAACGGCCGCTTATCCTTGACGAAGTAGTACACGCCCTTCTCCAGGTACTCATCGACGCCCGGCTTGTCCAGCTTGTTCGGCTCGAACGCCCCGATGCCGGCCGTGATGATGACCGTGCGCGAGAAGTGGCCCACGGTCTGCGTCCCCAGCCGCCAGACCTCCTCGCCGTCCACCTCCTTGCGCGTCAACATCTCGATCCGCTGTCCCAGCACCATCGCCGGCTCGAACATGTGGATCTGCTCGGCGAGCAGCTTGACGAGGTCCTTCGCCAGCACCTTGGGGTGTCCCGGCACGTCGTAGATGAACTTCTCGGGGTACAGCACCGCCAGCTGACCGCCGATCTCCGGCAGCGCCTCGATTATCTTCGTCCGCATACCGCGCAGCCCGGCGTAGAACGCCGCGAAGATCCCCGTCGGGCCTGCGCCGATAATCGTGACATCGAAGATGCCGTCTTGAGTGCCGTTCCTCGAATTAGCCATGCCTCATCTCCCGGGTTCAGGGTGTATCGGTCATATCGTAGAACGCCGGCGCGCCTCAGTCGTGTACCGCCAGTCACGGAAAAGCGTTGACGAAATCCGCACGGCGGGGAATAATGCGCACGTCCAACGCTCACATATTGAGGGAGGGTTCTGACATGGGAGCTGAGACGAAGAACCTGGCGTCGCCTGACGAGACACGCAAGTTCGCCAACGGCCAGATGGAGGTCGTGCAGATCGGCGGCGGCACAGTCGGCCGCGCCACCTTCCAGCCCGGCTGGAAGTGGTCCAACGACGTCAAGCCGATCGCCGGCACCGACCTCTGCGAAGCGCCCCATTTCATGTACCAGGTCTCCGGCCGCATGAAGATTGTCATGCGCGACGGCAGCGAGATCGAGACCGGCCCGGGTGACGTCATGGTCATCCCCGCCGGGCACGACGCCTGGGTGGTGGGCAACGAGCCCGTCGTCGGCATCGACTGGGGCGGCGCCACCAACTACGCGAAGTAGCCTGCGCAACCAGATCGGCCGGACCGCCGGCCGAGATCAAATTCGGAAGCCCGGCCAGGAGACGGGATGAGGAACGCCTACCAGCAACCCGGCTACAACACCGTCATGGCGTATCTCGTGGCGGACGATGCTCCGCGGCTGGGGGACCTCGTCCGCGACCTGTTCGGCGCGGCCGAGAAGATGCGCTTCGAGTCCGAAACCGGCGTCCACATCGAACTCGTGGTCGGGGACACCGTCGTCCTCATCGGCGGCGGCCCCGGCCAGGAGCCGCGAACGGCGATGCTCTACGTCTACGTGCCCCACGTGGACGAGCTGTACGGTCGCGCCCTCGCCGCCGGCTGCACCGGCTTTGAGCCGCCGTCAAACATGGAATACGGCGACCGCCGCGCCGGCTTCCAGGACTTCGCCGGTAACCGCTGGTTCATCGCGCAGCACATCGGCCACGAGTAGGATCCATCTTCTCCACCCACCCAACCTTGTCATCCTGAGCGAAGTCGAAGGATCTGGCGGGGGCGTGGGGCTACACCGTCTCCATGTACTCCGCGATCGCGTCCAGGTGCACGTTCTTCACCGCGATCTCCGGTGCGTGGACGATCTCGTCGGCCGCCCAGACCAGCACCGGCTTGCCCTCGCGCGTCACGCCCGTGACGTTGCCGAGCACGTTCAGCACGTTCTCGTTGATCCGCAGCGTGTTCGGCTTCACCGGCTCCGCCAGCTTGCCGTCTCTGATCACGTACGAGTCTGCCACTACCGTCCCCGTGAAGTCGCCGGCGCGCAGGCCGTTCACCGCGTACGTGTACCAGATCCGCCCGATGTAGATGCCGTTGCCGACCATCTTGCAGATCGCGTCCGTATCCGCGACATCGCCCGGCACCAGCACGTTCGTCGGGTGGATGCCCGGCTGCGCGTCGAAGTGGCGCCCGCCACCGCGCGCATACCGGAAGCCGTTACGTGGCATGAACGCCTTCGCCCACTGCGTTGGGTCCACTCCCAGCTTCCCCTTCGCCGCCGGGTCCCGCTGGATGCGCTGCGACTCGTACCAGTTCGAGAGCAGCCCCACGAGCACGCCATCCTTGATCAGCTCCGTCCGGCCTGTCGGCAGCCCCTCGCAGGTGATCCCCTTCGAGCCGACCAGCCCGCGCGCCGCGCCGTCGTCGACGATCGTGAGCTTGCTGGACGCCACCTTCTGCCCGAGCTTCCCCATGAACGGCGAGGCCGACGCGTAGAACGTCGAGAGGTCGAGTCCCGGCATCACGATGTAGTGCAGGATCTCCATCACCGCCTCGCGCCCGAACACCACGTTGTACTCGCCCGTCGGCAGCCGAACGCCACCGACGCCCGCGATCGCGTTCAGCGCCGCCTCCCGCCCTGCCTCGTCCGTCAGCTCCGCCAGCCGCGTCGTCGCCGCGTAGCCGCTCCCCTTCGCCTCCTCCCGCTCCACCATCGATGCGATGAACGACATGACGAGCGTCGATTCGTCGGCCTGCACCTCGGGCATCGCCGTCGAGGCGATCGCCATCCGCTCCTGGAGGATCGTCACATCGCCGCTCACGATCAGCCCCAGCTCCGTCAGCTTCTCGGGCCGCTCCACCAGCGTCGTCAGCGACTCCGACGTTTCGAACACCCGCAGGCCGCCGTTCAGCACCCGCCAGCCAGCCTCCGAGAGCGCCTCGTCCTTCACGTCCATGATCTCCGGGTCGGCGTAGTCCGTGAGCGTCCGCTTCTCGCCAGTCGGCCGCGCCAGGGAGACGAACTCCGGGTCGTTAGTCGCTCCCTTTCGTGCCTTCTCCAGCGCCGACTGTACCCCGTCCAGGCTGATGTCCGACGTTTCGGACCCGAACCCGACACGCCCCGCTCGTCCCGAGCCCGTCGCAGGATCCTTGAAGACAGCCTGCACGCCGATCCCGTAGTTGACCACGGACTTCGGCTCCTCCACCCCGTTGCAGGGGATGTGCGACGTGTAGTTCAGCCGCGTCAGCAGCACCCCGTTCGCGGAGGCGAACACCTCCGCCTCGGCGATGTCGTCCTGCCCCTGCAGGAACGCCAGGCCGTGCTGGACGGCGTGCTTCAGGTCGTTAGTTGTGATCAT